>CAUDXH010000014.1 GCA_958453305.1 uncultured Bacteroides sp.
CCAAAATATTTAAAGAAGATAGAGAAGAATATATTCTTTCCCTGCGCCAATGTCAAGACGAGGAAACCAACCAGCCTTTCTTGGAATTTATGGCAGGACAGTTGAAGAAATCATTTTCTTTGGAGATCGAACGGTTTAAAACTTCGCAAAAGAAAGGGTTCAATTTTATGTTTTAGAGATATAAGACTTGCCCAAACATAGGTGAGGTGTTATTTTAGGTAGTAAGGTTTATGATATGGGCAATAAGCAGAGTTACTGCTTGCTCGTTCTGTACAATTAGGATATGCACATTTGCTGTCTCCTGTTATTATTTCTAATATGGTTGAACAAGAAGAAGATAGCATCGAAATGCTTAGACTAATTAATATAATTATTATTTTTTTGCCCATTGTGGTTGATTTATGTGCCTTAACTTTTTAAATGTTTTGTAAATATAGGGAGTTAAAGTGTAATTCATCATTGAATTACACTTTTTTGCTTATTGTTGGTTATAATTTGAATCCTCTATTTTTTCTTGGTTTTTCCACCGTTTGTCGCAAACCATGCCTTAATTTCTCCCATTGCTCCTTGAACCATTCACCTATTGGCTGCCGGTTTATGGTTAGCATCAACTTGTGCTCATTAATCGGACTTTGTTCAATTTTGAAAGTGGCATTTGAGATTGCTTGTTGCAGAACTAAAGCGGCTAGTGAAAAAATTAAAGATAGAATGAACCCCATACGTTTTATCTCTTAATTTGTTTTCCCTACAAGTGCTTTCCGGTATATGTTTTGTTGATATTTTTCGTTATTTCTGCATTAACTGACCTCTTGTTAGGGGAAAAAACGGCCTACGATTGTTCTGAGAGAAGAAATGAGTCTACCTGCCGAAATTATTTAGAAAGAGGCAGAAACCTCGTTCTTCCCCTCTCCTATATTCTGTTTTTGTTTTATTGTTTCGGTGCAGGTTGGAACGGAATTATCGTTTTTATCGGAAATTCCACTAGTGACTATTTGTATAAACGTATGCCAACCCTTTTTGTCCCCCGCTGTAAGCTCTACCTTTGTCGCCGCAATAAAAAAACGAGATTATTATGTTATTATCATTTGTAACTTTTCTGCAGTCAGCAGCTTCTGTTGCCACAGTACACGCTGCTGCTACTTCTTCGGCTGCCGCTCAAGTAGCCATACAGCCTAATCCGCAAGGAGCCCTCCTTATCTGCGGTTGTATTTTGCTGGTCATCCTTATGGCTTTCGGTTCTACCGTTTATCATAAGTTATGTATCTTAAACAAGAAGCACCATGTCATTGAGTGGGACAACGATTCAATCTATGTGTGGGATGATGGTAACGATGAATAAGCCGAATCAACCTGTAGGTGCTTTCCTGTGCGACTATGCCACTACTTTGCTGGAATGTGGTGCAACCACCGTACGCATCGAGAAGAATGTAGGACGCATTGCTGAAGCTTATGGCTGTCGGGCGGAAGTGAACATCTACCCCCAACATGTGGAGGTGGTGGAACGGCTGACCGATACGCAGGAACTGAACATCTTCAGCAAGACCATTGGTCATGGCGGCATTAATTATGCCACTATCAGTGCTTTGAGCAAACTTAGCTGGAACTGCATCGACGACGGTCTCCCTTTGCCGGAAGTCCGCCGCCAGTACACTGATATCTGTAGCGTGAAGCGCCTTCCTTCAGCAAAAGTCACCCTGCTTGCTTCGCTTGCCAACGCTTCGTTTTGCCGGCTCTTTGAAGGAGATTTGCCTTCGATGGGTATCGTTTTTGTAGCTACCTTATGCGGTTTTTACCTGAAAGGTGCCCTGTGCAGCCAATGGCATCTTGACCTTCGGGCTGCTATCATCATTGCCGGTTGTGTATCAGCCGTGCTGTCGTGTGCCGGCTATGTGTTCGGTTGGGGCGAGACCCCTGATGTAGCCTTGGCCACCAGTGTGCTTTATCTGGTACCCGGTATTCCTTATCTGAACGCTGTAAGTGATCTCATCAATGGGCACTACATTTGTGCTACCAGCCGGTTCATCCATGCTGCCACTTTGACAGTTTGCCTGTCGGTAGGACTCTATCTCGGACTGTTGCTGATGCATGTCACTTTGTAGTCAGAAACATATGGAGCCCTATCTGTTCTTAACTGTATAAAAAATTTAATTATTTCTATGTTACCGATTCTAGAAGACTGTTTCTTCGCTGCCGTGGCTGCTATAGGCTTCGGCAGTATCAGCAACGTACCTGTCAAGGCTTTCTCGGGCTGTGCTATTCTGGCTGCTGCCGGTCATGTTACCCGTACCCTTTTAATGGGAGAGCTGGGTATTTCCATCGTATGGGCCAGTTTTATCGGCGGTCTGGTTATCGGACTGCTTTCCATTCCCGTTTCGGTGCGCTGGAAGGCCCCGGCCGAGAGTATGTCATTTCCTGCTCTGTTGCCCATGATTCCCGGTATGTATGCTTATCGTACCATCCAAGCCTTTCTGGCCTGCGTGCAGCATACCTCCGAGAGCGACTTCATGCACCAGCTTTACCTGCTTAATTATAACGGCTTTGTGTGTACCCTGATTGTGCTTCTCATGTTTGTAGGTGTCACTGTGCCCATCTTTTGCTTTAAGAAGGTTTCCTTTTCGGCTACCCGATAAACCTTTACAGCTCTCTTTTTTGTCTGCACAGAAATGGCCGGTCGGATATTTTTTTCCTGCCAGTCGTTAAAAAATCTGCAATTAAAGTTCTAATTACGGGAACCTTCCCAAAAAACAAGTACATTTGCCCTTCATCCCAACCATGGACATCCCCTTACGTATGGAATTAAGATATCTGAAATCCTTTCTACTGGCTGCTAAGCTGCTTAACTTTTCAGAGGCAGCTCGCCAGATGTGTATCACCCAAAGTACCTTTTCGCAGACCATCAAGCAACTGGAAAACGAATTGGGCAGTACTCTCTTTTTTCGCAATTCGCACGAAGTGTCGCTTACTGAAGCCGGTCTTGAGTTGCTCCCCTTTGCTGAAAAGACTGTGCAGTCGGCCGAAGATTGTGCCCACCGTATGGAAGATTTGCGTGGACTTCGCTGTGGCACGCTGAATATCGGTGTTACCCATTCCTTCAACATGGTGATGCATGAAACACTAAAGGAGTTTATCCACCGTTATCCCGGTATCAGTCTCTCGGTGGTGTACAAGCCTATGACCGAATTGTTGGACCGCCTGTCGCGCCGTGAACTCGACTTTGTGCTTTCCTACCGTCCGCAAGGCTCCTATCCCGAAATTGAGTCGCATATCCTCTTTGAAGATCATCTGTCGGTTGTGGTGCGTCGTGACCATCCTCTGGCCAAGAAAGAACAAGTCACCTTATCCGATTTGTCCACCTATCCGGTGGCTCTTCCCGCTAAAGGACTGCAAGCTCGTAACGTATTGGAGGATATTCTCTCGGGAAGCAACGTAGCCTTGAACGTTCGTGTCGAGATGGATGAGGTCACACCCCTGCTGCGTTTGGTGCGTAATACAGGTCTCTGTACCATCCTCTCCGGTTCGTCGACTGATGATGTCGATGACCTCTGCACTGTACCCATCCATCACGAATCATGTCGTATGGTGGGTTGTGTTCAGATGTTGAAGGGTGTCTATAAGAAGGAAGCTTCGAAGGAGTTCATCCGTATCCTGTGCGAAACTTCTCTGGTGAGGAAGCGCATGGGAGCATGGTTGGGATAATGAGCTAGAAGAGCTTTCTCATCGCAAGTTTCACGTAAATTTGGATTTAACGTATTGTAACCTTCATGTGTATAGTTGGTTAAAGCCTTAGATTATGTACGACGTCAAAGAAGATAGGCTCCTTTCAGGTATCTTTCTTTTGAAGAAACGATCGGTCAGATAACAGAGAGGGTTGATGAGCTCTACGATATGCCTGCGATAGCCAGTGGTGAGAAATGATACAAAGCTTACAGCATGTGCGGCTTGTGCTTGAAACGTGCTATGTTTTGTGCTGATATGTTTACAGGTCTTTTTCTGCATCATAATTAAAAAGATAAGTGTTTTAAGGTTAAAAACGTTTGCTTGGGTAACTTGTCTATTGCTTTCTCTTTTCATTTATCCTCCGCGCAGACGGTGGAGTTTGTCTTACCGTTTGATAGCTTGTTAACTTTGCCCAACTTGGTATTCTCGTTTGTTTTATTTTTTAGCATTGCCATTGTTTGGCAGTTTTTTTCTGATTTAGCTACCGTAAAGAAGTAATATAAAAGAATAAAATCAGAATAACTGTGATTTGTTAAATTATGGGAGTATTGTTGGTTTTTACAATATTGTTCGTATATTTGCGAACAATATTCGAGGTATGGAAGAAAAGAAAGATTATACAGCCACGCAGGAGCAGTTGGCAAGATTTGCCAAAGCATTAGGGCATCCGGCCCGGATTGCCATTATGCATTTCTTAGCAAAGCAGAAGACGTGTTATTTTGGGGATATTCATGAAGAACTTCCCATTGCTAAAGCCACCGTATCGCAGCACCTAAAAGAGTTGAAAGATGCAGGACTTATACAGGGAGAGGTTGAAACTCCCAAAGTAAAATATTGTATTAACCGGGAGAATTGGCAGTTAGCTCGTGAACTTTTTAAGGAGTTTTTCGGGCAATGTATCTGTAAATCGGGGGAGTGTTGCTGATTGCCCCTTTTTTAATATTAATGTTCGTTGTTTTGCGAATTACGTCTAATAGAATAAATTTATAAATTATGGAGATTAAAGTATTAGGAACAGGTTGTGCAGGCTGTAAAGCTCTGTATGCAACAGTTGAACAAGTGGTAAAAGAATTAGCTTTGGAAGCAGTAGTAACCAAAGAAGAAGATTTGATGAAGATTATGGAATACAATGTAATGATGCTTCCTGCTCTCGTTGTTGACGGCAAAGTTGTGGCGAAGGGCAAGCTTTCTGCCAAAGAAGTAAAAGATGTATTAACCAAGTAAATCAGATTATCATGAAGCGCTTTTTATTCCTTACCGTTGCCTGTTTGTTGTCTGTCTGGGGGATGGCTCAGGCTGCAGCAGGTACCTACGTGGAAGTTCTTTATTTTCATGGGAAACAACGTTGTGTGACTTGTAAATCCATTGAGAAATACACGAGAGAAGTAGTCCATACAGATTTGGCAGAGTTGGTGAAAAATGGTAAACTACGTTTCAAAGAAGTAGATTTTTCAACTCCCGAAGGTGAGAAGCTGGCAGAGAAATACCGTGTAAGCTGGTCATCTCTTTATGTTAATAGGTGGAAGAACGGTAAAGAGGAACGTAACGACATGACACGTTTTGGCTTTCAGAATGCCCGAAACCATACTATGGCTTTTAAGGAAGAATTAAAGCAGAAAATCAATCAGCTGCTAAAATAAAATGGTTTTATGGAATACTTGCAAACATGGTTAGATAATAGTGAGATACCTATTATTTCCGCTTTTCTGCTTGGTTTATTAACAGCCGTAAGTCCTTGTCCGTTGGCAACCAACATTACCGCTGTCGGGTTCATCAGTAAGGATATCACAAACCGTAACCGGATATTTACAAACGGTGTTCTATATACTCTAGGACGTGTATTGGCTTATTCTGCATTAGGTGCACTGCTTATTGTAATACTCCGGGAGGGGGCAGATATGTTTGCCATACAAAAAAGTATCAGCGAATGGGGGGAACTGCTGCTTGCTCCTGCTTTGATGTTGATAGGGCTGTTTATGCTATTCGGAGATAAATTGCAATTACCTAAGTTCGGATTTTCCGCTACTGAAAAGACCGAAAAACTAAAAGGCTCATGGGGTAGTTTGCTGTTGGGGATATTGTTTGCCATGGCGTTTTGTCCGACCAGTGGGCTATTTTATTTTGGCATGCTTATTCCCATGTCGGCTATGGAAAGTGAGGGATATTTGCTGCCTGTCATTTTTGCATTGGCAACAGGGATTCCCGTTATGCTTGTTGCTTGGTTTTTGGCATACAGTGTGGCAGGAATAGGAACGTTTTATAACTGCGTGCAGATTTTTCAGAAGTGGTTTAATACGCTGGTAGCTATACTGTTTCTTTTGGTTGGTATTTATTATGGATTGATAAATTGGGGTATAATATGAAAATTTTAATTTTATGTACAGGAAATAGCTGTCGCAGCCAGATGGCGCATGGTTTCCTGCAATCGTTTGACAAGAATATACAAGTGTTTTCTGCAGGTACGCATCCGGCAGAGAAAGTTAATCCTTGGGCTGTTGAGGCTATGGCAGAAGTGGGTATTGACATAAGTAAGCATATTCCTACCAATGTAACAGCTTATTTAAGTGATTCATGGGATTATGTGATAACGGTATGTGGCAGTGCTGACGAAACATGTCCGGCTTTTGAGGGCAATGTAGGAAAGCGGTTGCATATTGGCTTTGATGACCCCTCGGAAGCAGTAGGGACAACAGGTTTCATCAGAAGCGAATTTGAAAGAGTGCGTAATGAAATCAAGAATGAATTTGCCAAGTTCTACATTACAGAGATAAAAAAACAAGAACTGCCTAAATGTGCTTGTAACCGTTAATTTTTCAGGTAATATGTTCGTGTTATTACAAACAATAATAGGATTATGATACAACGATTTGCGGATTATCTGGTGTATGACATCTTCGGTTTAGATGCTTCAACCGCTTTAGGAGAAGCTATCAACTTCTTCTTCTACGATACGATAAAGATTTTGATTTTATTGTTCATTATCAGTGTGATTATGGGAATTATCAATGCCTATTTCCCGATAGAGCGTTTACGTAATTATTTGACTTCCCGTAAGCTATATGGATTGCAATATTTCTTTGCAGCCGTATTTGGTGCTATTACCCCGTTTTGTTCCTGTTCTTCTATACCGCTGTTTATCGGATTTGTGAAAGGAGGCATTCCTCTGGGAGTAACATTTGCTTATCTGATAACCTCGCCTTTGGTAAATGAGGTTGCTGTTGCCATGTTTATCGGCTCTTTTGGGTTGCGTATTACTTCTATTTATGTGATTAGCGGCATTCTGTTAGGTATGGTAGGCGGATTTATTTTGGGGAAGATGAAACTGGAGCCTTATTTGAGTGATTGGGTAAAACAAATCCAGCAAAATTCAACTTCCGACTCGGGAACATGGGAAAAAGAGCATACTCCGTTCTTTAAGCGCTTACCAATTATCATGCAAGAAGCATGGGGGATTGTCAGAGGAGTGCTTCTGTATATTCTTATCGGTATCGGTATCGGTGCGTTTATGCACGGCTATGTGCCGGAAGGATTTTTCGAGCAGTATATGTCGAAGGAGAACTGGTTTGCAGTTCCTTTATCCGTCGTATTGGCAGTTCCAATGTATGCCAATGCTGCCGGAATAGTGCCGGTGATTGAAGTCTTTGTTGCTAAGGGCATTCCTATAGGAACTGCGCTTGCTTTTATGATGGCAGTTGTCGGGCTTTCGTTACCTGAAGCTACGTTGCTAAAGAAAGTAATGACTTGGCGGCTGATTGGTATTTTCTTTGGGCTGATAACCTTTTTTATTATTGTTTTGGGCTATTTGTATAATATGGTATTGTAGAAGCTGACAGCTGCATTTGATTCTTTTCCGTCATAAGCCTAATCATAGGGCTTGATGGAAATGGTCTTGCCGTTTTTTCAACCGGGTAATCGTATGGGGTGTGTATTTGAGTTATTAACAGGCTTTCTCTTGTTGTTGATAACTTGATGTTGTTTGCGTTTGCGTTTGGGATGAAAGAGTAATATTCTGACTTATTTCCTCTGATAATAAGCGAGCTAACTGTGTGGTAAAAACGCGAAGGTGTTTATAATAAAATGCCTTTATGTTATGGGGCAGTATATCAGAAGATGCGGACACTTGTAAGTGGAGTTACTTATGTTTCATGAGATAGAAATAGAAAAGCCGGAACCTCTCTTCACAGAGTGAGTTCCGGCGTATAAGATTAAACTGATTTTGGGAACCTTTATTCAATATTATAATAGGGTTTTGTTAATTAACTCTTCTGATTAAACTTCCCGGTTCCGATAAGCAGGTCATTGTAATTCCCCGGTAAAAGTGGTTACACTTTGCGGCAAGAATTCCAGTGTACTTCCTGTAATTGTACCTTCCGACCATTGTTTGTCGGCAGTGGTAATATAATTTCTCAACGAACCTTTTACAACTTTACCGTTTTCAAACAGAAGCTGAGACGTCAGCTGCCTGTCGGTAGGATTTACCACAACGACGGTGAACTGGTTGCCATGACGGAAAGACGAAACTCTTACTTCCTCGGGAAGTCCGTCCGGCAGGTTGCCCATCCCCCGGCTTCCGCGTGGAATGTAACGCGTATAGTTTCCAAACGTTTCGTATCGTTTGGTCTTGATAAAGCTGCCTTCTTGCTGATTCAAGACAATCAGACTTTCATTGGTCTTGGTGGGTTGCGCTCCCAGCCACCAGATGATGGCACTGACTTGCGCATCCATCAGATACTCATGGAAAGCAATTGCCCAGCGCAGCCCGTCTTTCATAGAAACATCCAGCGGGGTGATGTCGCTTATTTCGGTAACCCACATCGGAATATTCCGTTTTACAGCCTCTTCAAAGGGAACGATGGGAGTGCGTCTCAATTCTGCCGGAAGCGGAATCGTATCGGGCAATACATAACCATGTCCGGCTGCAATGATATTATTTTCGGGCATATCAGCATGAGTCTGCAGCACGTTGTTGACAAAGTCGGCCGATGAAATCATTTTAAGCCGGTCGAATACAGTTGACCAGGCCGGATTTTCACCGAACAGTACCTTGACTTCCGGGTTCCTTTTTTGCAGGGTAGGTAGCAAGTTGTTCTGGATAAAGTCACCCATTTCTTGTGGAGTCCATAAACAGGAGTTCCAGGGAGCAGCATATCCCGGCTCATTGGAAGGTGAAACCGCATAAACGGGAATGCCGGCTTTATTATACGCTTCGCAAAAATCGGTCAGATAGTCTGCGTAATGCTGATAATGTTCACTTTTCAGTCTTCCTTGAGATGCCGGATACAATTCGGTAGCCCGATTCCCTTCTTTCATCCATGCGGGAGGACTCCACGTAGAGAAGGTGAACCGTACTTCGGGATACTTCTGCTGCACATGCGAGGTGAGCCAAAATTGTCCCCGGCGCAGTAAATCATTCCGCTCTATTTTTTCAGGGTGCTGAGCCACGTGCAGACTGGTGTCGGAAGCAGTGGCAAAGTCTGCCTGAAGTTCACCGGTGGCATAGTGAGGAAAAATCTCTCCCCTGAGAATGTTGACATTTAATCCCTCAGACGAGAAAAGTGCATCAAGTACTTGTTCTCGTTGCGGGAAAATGAACACATCATCTGCCCAATCTGCTTCGCCCACACCAAATCCGTCGATTGTTTGGCGCAAGTCGTTACACCGGAGGGTGATGGAACCGGTGGGTTGTGCAGGGAGCGGAAGTGCTCCCTGCAGCATACCACATGCCAGTATTAATTTTGCATATCGCTGAAATTTCATACGCATTGTTTTTTATTGAACCGAGCCGACATAGGTTACCACGCTCATAGCGGGAACGGTAATCGGATACATGTTCGATTCATCTTTAGTTATTGTACTTTCTTTCCAGTTCTGTTCGGCATCTGTGGTGTATGCCTTTAACTCTCCGATAGGTCTGCCGCCTTTCACCTGGATGGTAGTTGTGATCGGTTCTTTCGATTTGTTTACTGCCACCATGACATATTCCCGATTATTCTTGAATGCAGTCAGTAACAACTTTCCGGTAGTAGAGATAGGCTTGTCGGTACGGATTTGCTTGCTGCCTACTTTCACGTAGCGCGTGTAATTGCCATACGTATAAAACCGTTTCGGAATCTGGAAGTTGCCTTGTTCCAGTTTGATGAGGCTTTCATTCGTATCGGTATATCTGGCTCCTGTCCACCAGCATACAGCATTGACATGTGCATTGGCGAGGTATTTATGGAAGACCTCTGCCCAGTGGATGGCGTTGTCCATAGAACCGTCATAATTGTCGAGAGCAGAGCTGATTTCTGTCAGCCATACTTTCAGACCTTGGTCAACAGCCTTGTCATAAGGTACGATAGGAAATTCATACGGAATGCGTGGAATGTTATATCCGTGACCTGCTGCAATATCTGCATATTTAATTACATCAGGATTAGCCTCCATTACGTTTTCGGCATACTTCTTGGCTGAAACCACATTGAATGCTCCGAGTACCAGTGTGGACCATTGAGCCAGTTCTCCGAAGATGATTTGCGGGTTCACTGACTGCTTTTCGAATGTCGGCCCCATGTAGTTGGCAATAAAGTCGGCGAGCTGTTCGGGCGACCATTTACATGAGTTCCAGTTAGCCTCGTAGTTTGGTTCATTGACCGGTGATATGGCATAAATATCCATTCCAGCTTCTTTGTAGGCTTGTACGAACTGAACCAGATAATCGGCAAACATCTGGTAATATTCTTTTTTCAGCGAACCATGTGAAGCAAAGTTATCTTCAGTGATGTAGCCGTCTTGTTTCATCCATGCGGGAGGACTCCAGGTGCTGAAGAACAGCTTATCTACATGATATAATTGTTTGGCTTGTTGAGTAACCCATAATTGTCCTCTTCTTTTCAGTTCGTTGGCTTCAGCTTGCTGGAAATAAGGGTCACCAAGCGGCATGTCCGTTCTTACATCCGTATCAAAAGAAGTGTCACCTTCCTTCATCCAGTAATGCGGGAAAATTTCTCCGCGGAGCATACTTATATTCAACCCATCTTTGCCGAAAAGCAAATCCATGACTTCTTTTCTTTTGGGATGAGTGAAAATATCGGCGGCACAGTCGGCTTCAGCTATACCGAAGCCGTCTAATTCCTGTCCCTCTTCATTCCATTCTATCACCACATTTTTTGTGAACAAGCCGCGTGTTTCGGCAGTTGGTTCATCTTGGGTCATAACCTCGGGCTCATCTGTTTGTGAGCAGGAGAAAAGCAGACCCAAAAGGGCTGTCAGATAAAAAGCCTTTTTCATAATGTTGTTTTTTAAAGGTTATAGTTCATGGTTTAAGTATTGCCTTTTGATTAATTGGCTACGTCCCACCAGATACGGGTGTTCAGGTTGTCAGTTCCCTGTTGCTGGACAGCCTGTTCAACGTTTGCTTTGTTGATGGTATATTCATCAATGGCATACGGCAAGCGTCGGGGTATCTGTCCGTTGCTTTCATTGCCTGCATAATGGGTAGGAGTCAGTTTAGGATAGCCGCAGCGACGCCAGTTGGCATAACTTTCATACCCGTTCATGAAGGTAGTAACCCAGTATTCATTACCCAGTACCTCCAGCTTTTCTTCTTGCGAAGCAGCATTTGCGAAAAGGTTTTGTGCCAGATAGTCGTCTACTTGCTGTTCAGAGATGCTTACACCGTAAGCCTCTTTCTGCTCCTGCATAGAAAGGCGGATGGCTTCTTTATAGAGAGCTTCCGGGTCGCCTGCTACCCAGTTGCGCAGAGCAGCTTCAGCCTGAAGCAGCTTACTCTCACTCGGCATAAGCAGCAGGGTAGGTGCATCTTCGCGCAAGATTACGTTTGTATTGAAGTTTGAGTAATCTTCAAGTTTGCCGGTATAGTCGGAATTGGTACTGATGGTATTTTTATCATAACCGTTAGGAAGACCTTTCTGGACACTTGGGTCAGCATTGCCGTCTTTCAGCGAGCAGAATACAGCGATACGAGGGTCTTTGGTAGCTTGCAGATGATTCATGAAAGTCTGGCTTATTTTCACCTTACCCTGTCCGATGTAGTCGTCTTTCTGGAAGCGTAAAGCCACCGGATTCTTGTCTTCATCACGTCCGCCGGCAATGTGTTTCACCCGGCACATATCTTTCGCTTCACTCATGATGCCTCCCTCAATGGCAGCTTTAGCAGTGGCTTTTGCCAAATCCGGATTCACCTTGCTCAGGCGCATTCCGAGGCGGAGTAGCAGGGAGTTGCCGAACTTTTTCCACTGGTCGATGTCGCCGTTATAGAACAAATCACCTTCAATGGCAGGCTTGTCAGCATTGAGCAGGTTGACCCCCGCTTTTACCTGATCAATCAAATCGGCATAGATCGATTCCTGTGTATCGTATTTCGGCTTGTAGATACTTTGACGGAATCCGTATCCCGCTTCAGTATAGGGAACATTTCCATAGAGGTCGGTCATCCGTTGAAAAAGGAAAGCCCCCCATATTTTTGCAACTGCCTGCATGTTCTGGAATTCAGGCTTTTGGGCTGCCTGATATTCCATTTCGCGCCAGTTTTTGATGGCTGTACTATAGAAATCAAGAAAATATGAAGTAGCAGGAGCCTGCATCATATAATACTTGTCGCCCACACCGGCCTCGGTACTTTCCAGCGAAGCGGTTTGCTGGACCATCATCATGCAGCAGCCAATCTGCATATTCTTGGTATGACCGTCTACGCTTGTATTCAGCTGCGTATAGGTTAACAGCGGACCGGGAGTAATGACCGTACTTTCATTGGGGTTCAAGTTTTTTTCTTCAAAATCGCAGGCTGTCAAGCACATACCTGCAGCACAAAACAATGTTGCTTTTAAATATCTTGTTAACATAGCTGTCCGTTTTTAAAATTTCACATTCAAGTTAAAACCAATGCTGCGAGTAGCCGGCATTCCGTATGACTCAAATCCCTGACCGTTGCCAATGTTCAGCATGGCTTCCGGGTCAACCAAAGGCACATCGTCATAAATGTTCCAGAGGTTACGTCCTACGATGGCTAAAGAAAGAGCAGACATACCCAGTTTCTTGATCCATTTCTGCGGGAAGGAATAACCGAACGACAGTTCACGGAGTTTCACGAAAGAAGCGTCGTAAACAAATTCCTCAGTGATTCCTGCCATGGCCATGTAATACTTCATGGCATCAGCTTTTACATCGTTCGGTGTCACTCCGTCGGCTTTGACTCCTTGTCCCAATACACCGCCTTCACGTCCGGGTAATGTGCCCACGTGGCGTCCGAAACTGTACATGTGCGCGTTGGTCATAGAATAGATGTCACCGCCTATTTTTGCATCAATCAAGAAGCTTAATGTGAAGCCTTTATAATTAAAGCTGTTGCTGAAACCTAAGGTATAAGGAGCTACCGATTCACCCAGTTTCTTGATACCACCCTTCATGGGAAGACCATTGTCGTCGAACATGATTTCACCTTTATCGTTCCGCTTGTAAGATTCTCCTTTAATGATACCGTAAGGTTCGCCTACTTCGTGATAGATGAAAGCCGGACCACAGTTGTCGCCGTCATGACCGGTACGGGCTGTTTCCAGAATGAATTCATTGATATCATCGGTAATTTTTTTCACTTCACTCTTGTTATATGAGAAGTTCAATGAGCTGTTCCATGTAAAGTCTTTTGTTTTGACGGGAACGGCAGTGAGCAAGAGTTCCACACCATGGTTATGCACCTTACCTGCATTGATGCGAACACCTTTATAACCAGATGCTGAAGAGATTCCTGCATCTACGATATCGTCTTTGGTGTTACGTACATAGTAGGTAAAGTCGATACCGATACGGTTGTTAAGGAAGCGGGCATCCAAACCTACTTCATAAGCATTCGAGGTCAACGGCTTCAAGTTCAGGTTTGGTACGATGGATTGTCCGATAAAGCCGATCGGATGACCGTACATTTTTTGGTTGAAAGAGTAAGTCAATCCCAAGTTATAAGGACCAACAGCACCTCCAGACTGTGCCCATGAACCGCGCACCTTCAAGAATGGAATCCATTCGGGCATTTTTACAGCTTCACTGATGATGAATCCGGCACCTACTGAAGGATAGAAAATATGATTGGAGCTGTTTTTACCTTTATATGATAAGGCAGAGAACCAGTCATTTCTTCCGGTCAGAGTCAAGTAAACCATGCTTCGGTAAGAAAGTTCCAGCTGACCGAAAATAGAGTTGATATAGCTTTCCGATTTAGAGGTACTTCCGCTTGTTACGGTATTGCTTCCCATGGCTTCGAAACCGGGCTGTATGAATCCTTGTCCGGTAGCAGTGGTCTGGTTATACCAGGCTCCCATGGTGTTCCATCCCAGAAAAGCGTCTACGCTGAACAAGTTGTTGCGGAAGGAGTTGGTATATCCTAAAATAGCTTCGGCATTGAACTCGCCGTTGTAGATAGAACTGCTGGTGATTGATCCGTCGTTATCGACCGCTGTACCATAAGGAACAATGCTTTCACTGCGGCGGTTAATCATATCACCTCCGAATTTACCGCGCAGATACCAGTTCGGGGTAAAGTTATATTGTGCTTCGATAGAACCGATTACACGGTCTTTGCTGTCTTTGTTGCTGTGGTTATAGGCAATGAAATAGGGGTTGCCGATGTAAGTCTGGCCTGTGGGCAGGAACTCCATTCCTTTGTCATCTACTCTCTTTTCCAACAAGCGTACGTCGGTGTTGGGTGAAAGCATAAATAAAGTAGCATTGGCATTCGAGGTCAAGTCACCTAATCCCGGACGGTTTTTTGCACGTTCACGTACATACATCACGTTTGCTTTGATGGTGAGATGTTCGTCAAGTTTAGATTGTACGTTTAAGGTGATGTTGTTACGTTCCAGTTTCGAGTTAGGCATGATGTCGTGGAAGCGTTGATCGCCGGCAGCCATACGGAACTGTACTTTTTCAGTACCACCCGATACAGCCAGGTTGTTGGTCAGAGACCAGGCATTCTGGTAGAAGTTTTTGAAGTTGTCTTTACCGGAAGCAACATACGGACGGCGTACGCCATCAAACTGCATAACCTCTTTACCATCCAGTTTACCACCGAATGACAGCATGTTGATTTGTGAAGCCAAGCTCGGAGCAATCTGTTCTATCAATACCGGAAGCATGGATTCTGGATAACCTTGTTGCTGTATCTGCTGCATAGCTACGCCATAAGCCATCTGTTCGGCATTGACTCCGTTTGAGCCTGCTCCATATTCCCATTGCAGGTCATCGTTCTTGAACATGATTTGTTCGTTGGTATAAGAAAGGTTATATTCTACTTTCACTTTACCTACCGAACCGCGCTTGGTTGTGATGACAATGGCACCGTTCGAAGCGCGAGAACCATAGAGGGCAGCAGCTGTTCCACCTTTCAATACAGACATGCTTTCAATATCTTCACTGTTGATAGAAGAGATACCGTCACCACCATCAGTACCGCCCCACATACCTGTTTGTCCGTAGTTGGTATTATCCATCGGAATACCATCGATGATGTATAAAGGCTGGTTTGAACCGTTCAGAGAACCGTTACCACGAATGATGATTCGGCTGGAGCCCATCACCCCAGAAGCCGGTTTGGATACATTGACGCCAGCCACTTTACCTGCCAGACCCGTTGCGAGGTTGGCTACTTTCACGCGGTTCATGTCTTCACCTTTTACTTCGGTTACCGAATAAGCCAATGCTTTCTTTTCTTTGCGGATACCTAAGGCGGTTACCACAACTTCATCCATTGCTACATCGTCTTCTTTCATGGTAATGTTCAGAGGCATGCGTCCGGCTTTTACTTGTACCGATTCATATCCAATGTATGAAATGGTCAAGACCTGCCCTTCTTCTGCCTGAAGGCTGAAGTTTCCGTCCATATCGGTAATGGTACCGGTAGCAGTTCCCTTCACTTGGATGCTGGCTCCAATAATGGCCTCTCCATTGCTGGCAGAAACCTTTCCTTTTACAGATATGGGTTCTTTTTTCGTTTCTGTTTGTTTTTGCTTTGTTTTATTGCTGACCAATACCGTATTCCCCTTACGCTCAAAGCGCAGTTGAGTCTGCTGGCTAATGGCATTAAGTGCTTCGCTCAGAGGTGATTTTGAAAGATTTAAGCTAACCTGAGGCTCCTGGCGAATTGTTTCATAGTCATAGAAAAACTTTATTCCGATTTGTTTAGTTATTTGTGTAAAAACTTGTTCTATATTCTGGTCTTTCACTTGTAAGGTTAAACTGCTTTCGTTTTGTGCATAGGTCTGTAGAGAAATAACAGATAAGCATACGAATAGTAAAAAAGCAGCAAAAGGAGAGTTGTGTGTGCCTTCCTTTTTAAGAATAGAATTCATATTCATAAGTCTGTGATTTAATGGTAAGATTTAGGTTGTAAAAGTAGCGGATACGCTGTCAACTCATCGGCTATAGCCGTGGCAGTGTATCGGATGAGATAAAAGCTTTCCTGAGTTAAACTTTTACTTCTGTAATAATTAAGGAGATGATTTCATAGGCATTCAGGTTATAAAGGTTGATATTATTTATAAAATGTTATTTGATTGCCATCCTTTTCGTAGTTGATACCGCAGATGTAGTGTAGTGATTCCAGAACCGAATCTAAGCTTTGGTTATCATGTTCACCGGAGATGAGGTTCTCAAACACTTCTCCTTGACGGAAAGATATCTGGCAATGGTATCTTCGTTCCAGTTCTTTTGCTACATCGGTCAGTGGAGTCTGATAAAAATGCAGGGCTCCATTGCGCCATGCTGCTACTTTATTTTCACTTCTTTTTAACTTGCTGTATTCCCCCGACTGTTTATTCAGGTAGATTTGTTCTTGTTTTTTCAGCCGGATCCGGTCTTCGGGCAAGGTTACTTGTACTTTTCCGTTTTCCACTTCTACCGATTGAATCTGGTCATGCGCATATGATTTTACATTAAACTCAGTTCCTAATACTTCTACTTGAAAGTCTGAGGTTTGAATCAGGAAAGGTTGCTCCGGGTTTGATTGAACCTTGAAGTAGGCTTCTCCTACGAGCTGTACCTCTCTTTTATTGCCGATAAACCGGGAAGGATATTCTAATTTTGAGCAGGCATTTAATATGATTTGGCTGCCGTCGGGGAGGGTCAATTCTTTCTTCTCCCCGAAGCCGGTTGTTGCTTGAGCTACTGTGATGTGTTGGATATCCCATTGTTGTTTCATAGTAATGGCTCCCCAAATCACAAGAATAGATGCAGCGATACCCGTAGCCATATAGAGTATCCGCTTGGTGAATGAGCGTTTGGCTGACGGCAGACTGCCCAACAGTTGCTGAGCTTCTTTCTTATACTGTTCTTGGGTTTGGCCGGAAGGTTCGGGCAATGATAAGGCTTCCTCCCAAACTTCATCTGCCAAGTCGTCCAAGATACCTTTTTTATCGGCACGCAGTAGGCTTTCAGCCATTTCTTTAGCTTCATGGCTGTTATAGGCTCCGTTCAGGTATCGGCGTACTTGCTGTTTATCTTGATTTTTCTCCATCTTCGTATTTAGTTTGCGGTTTTATAATAAATACACCGCTGTAAAGAAGATGGGGGGATGGATTAACTTTTTTTAAATATAATGAATAAAAGGATGGCGAGCAAGTCAGAATTGACCTTACTGTATTTGATGAGATAGTGCCGGATGGTGTATAAACATGAAGTAATATGTTCATGAACCGTATTGACCGAAATTCCTAACTTTTCAGCTATTTCTTTATAAGAGAGTTGTCCTTCCCGGCTTAACCGGAAAACTTCCTGTTGTCTGGGTGACAGAGCCTCGAATGCTTTTTGTATGATTTCTTTCAAGTCTTGTGATAGAAGTTCGTTTTGTGTATCTTCTGTATAGTCAATTGCGTTTTTCAGCAGATGTTCTTCCAGAAGCTGTTGATGCTCCATGCTGCGGAGCTGGTTAAGGATACGGTTTTTGGCAATGGTGTATAAGTAGGCAGAGAAAGGCTGGTCAGTCCGGATGAACTTTCGGCTGAGCCAGACATGAAGGAAGGTTTCTTGCACTATGTCTTCGGTATAGGTAGATGATTTTAAGAATTTGAAAGCAAAGAAGGTGAGCTGTGCTCTGTATAAACTATATAGTTTACAGAAAGCCACTTCATCTCCTTCTGTCAGTCGGATAACAAGTTCCTTCTCGCTGATGTGACTATTCGGTTTCATGTGATTTAATCCAGTATAGTAAGGTGTTGTAAGGGTATGCAAATGTAGTGTTTTATTTGGGAAAACAAATAGTAGACTTGTTTTTTTAAAGCCTTTGAATTGTTAATATGTGAATAGAGCATTTTCTTTGTCTTATAGATATTCAGCAGATGGCTTAAATGCTTTGCTTGCTCATATCGGGTTTTAACACTATCTTTGAATTCTATTAGAAATAGCATTAAAACAAACTTTTATATGAGGCAGCGGGTAGAGGAAATCGATTTTCTGAAGTGTATATTTATTTTGCTGATGATTGTGTTTCACCTGCGTTATATAGGTGATACCTATCCGTATGCAAAGTCGTTGGTTTATACCTTTCACATGCCGGCCTTTCTGATTATTTCAGGTTATCTGATGAATGTACAGAAAACGGCATTTCAATACCTCCGTGCGATGGGATGGATTTTTGTTCCTTATGCGCTGATGGAAACAGGTTATGTGCTGATGTCGGCTGTTCTTCCTGTGCGCGATCGGGTGGAAGGTTTAAGTTTTTTGCTGTGGGCTGACAAGTTGCTTCTCCATCCATTAGGACCTTATTGGTATTTACACACGTTGATGCTCTGTGGAGGTACTTATTATCTGGTTAATCGGTTTAATGGCTTGTGGAGGACTAATTTGGCAGTTTTGATTGTTTTGGCATTATGTTATGCCGTTTGGTCTTGGATGGGAGTCTTGTCCTTGCCTAATGCGCTTTATTTTGCTGCGGGAGTTGCTTTGCGGCAGAGTAGACTGCTGTTTCTTGATTTCTTCCGTCCTTCTATATGGGCAGTGATTCCTTTCATCCTGTTGGCTTTATCGCCGGATAATCTGGATAGAGCTGTTCCTGGGGGAGTTTTACTAACTTATCTTGCCATAAGTATCGGACTGTTTTTAGGGAAGTATCTTCCGAAAAAAATAAAGCAGATTTGCTGCTATATAGGGGAGCATACTTTTGTTCTTTTGGTTTTTTCTCCCATTTTTACAATGGCGGTAAAGCCTTTGGTAGGTATATTTGCCTTCGACTCATCTGGTATGTTGTTCCTGTTTATGTCTTTGTTAATAACTCTTATAGGTTGCTTTATATTGGCATGGGTTATTGATTTTTTGCATCTTTCTCCTTATTTTTGGGGGAAGGAGCGGATGATGCAGCCTTTTCCTAAATATCATGCCAAGATGACAGATAATTAAAATCTTTCTCATGCAGAGGATTTTTGGCATCTGGTTTGTTTATACTAAAGAAAGGACATTCTTCAAGAAGAGAAAAGTGAATATCCGATATTAATGTATCATTAAAATTATAGAGCTATGATTTCAGAAAAATTACAAAAAGCGATTAACGATCAGATTGTTGCCGAAATGTGGTCTTCAAACCTTTATTTGTCAATGTCGTTCTACTTGAAGAGCGAAGGATTCGACGGCTTTGCTCGCTGGATGCGTCTTCAGTCGCAGGAAGAGTTAGCCCATGCTTATGATTTGGCTGATTATCTGGCAAAACGCGGCGGTGTGGCTAAGGTAGATAAAATTGATGTTGTCCCGCAGGGATGGGGTAGTGTGCTTGAAGTGTTTGAACATGTATATAAACACGAATGCCATGTTTCGGAACTGATTGATAACTTGGTGAATGTAGCTGCAGAAGTAAAAGACAAAGCTTCTCAGGATTTCTTATGGAGCTATGTTCGTGAACAGGTAGAAGAAGAAGCTACCGCACAAGGTATTGTTGAAAAGTTGAAACGTTGCGGAGACCATGCAGGTATTCTGTATATGGATGATAAATTAGGTTCTCGCAAATAAAATAGTTGTAGGAAATAAGAAAATGCTGCTTCGTATTGCGGAGCAGCATTTTTTTATATCTTTGCTCTCATAAAGATTTATAACAGAGAAAAAATATGGGAGGTATTTGGTTACGAGGTTTAAACTGGTGTCGGCGTTTCCGTCACCGTTGTGGTTATGGGGTACATTCGCCTTCCGATTTCTTCTTGATTACGTTTGTTATTTATGAGCAGGCTCCTTACTATGCTTTTACATCGTTACATCATTTGCGCAGAGTAGTATGCCATTTACCCCACTATCGTGAAAAGGTTGACCGTTTTTTATTCCGCTTAGCTAATTATTTGCAGCCGGTTAACATTGTAGAGGTGGGAACAGGAAGTGGGTTGACTACCCGTTATATTGCAGAAGCCTGTCCGAAATCGTCCGTCCTGACAATCTCCGATATCCGTGAAGAGTCTGTGGAGCGTATATTCTCTTCCCAATCGAACATTACCTATCTGTCGGGAAATGCGGTGGATAAAGTGGAACAGGTATTAGCTTCGCCGAAAGTTTCGCTTGATCTGGTTCATGTGGCTGATACGTCTGATTATAGGGAGGTAATTGAAAAGATTCTTCCATTTGTACATGAACGCACTTGTCTGGTTGTAGCGAATCCCTATGGAAGTAAAGAAAAAAAACGGTGGTGGAAAGAAGTGTTGCTTGCAAATCAGCAAGTGAGGGTTACGTTTGATCTGTATGATGTAGGCTTGGTTTTCTTTGATAAGAAGCGAGCCAAGGAAAATCATATTGTGAACTTTCTTTAAATTGATATATTATGAAAATGAGTAAAATTTATACCCGAACAGGTGATAAAGGAACGACCTCGCTTGTAGGGGGAGTGCGTGTGTCAAAAGCAGATGCCCGGCTTGAAGCTTATGGCACTATCGACGAACTGAACGCATGTATAGGGTGGCTGATGGCGGTGAGTCCGGATGAACAATCGAATGAATTGTTAAAAACCGTTCAGCATAAACTCTTTTCTATAGGTTCTTATCTGGCAACTGACCAAAGCAAAACCGAGTTGTGTATAGAAAGTAAGGTGTCAGATTCACATATTCTTCGTTTGGAACAAGAAATAGATGAGATGCATACTTATTTACCCGAATTGTCTGGCTTTATTCTTCCCGGTGGCTCGCAGGCGGCAGCGGCCTGTCATGTTTGCCGTACCGTATGCCGGCGTGCCGAGCGTAGAATCTATGCCTTAGAGGAAATCGGGGTAGAAGAAATAGATGGTAACGTGAAGCGATTTGTAAACAGATTGTCGGATTATTTGTTCGTATTGAGCCGAAAGTTAAACTATTTAACAAAGTCGGATGAAATTTATTGGGATAAGACTTGTGAGTGAAAGAATTTATTATACTTTTGTGGCTCAATAAATCAAGATGTTAAACTTTAAAAACTGATATAATATGTATTGGACATTGGAATTGGCCTCAAAGCTGGAAGACGCTCCATGGCCTGCGACAAAAGATGAACTGATTGACTATGCAATGCGCTCAGGTGCTCCTTTGGAAGTAATTGAAAACCTTCAGGAAATGGAAGATGAAGGTGAAATATACGAAAGTATTGAAGATATCTGGCCGGACTATCCAAGTAAAGAAGATTTCTTTTTCAACGAGGAAGAATATTAATAATCTTGGAATAGGTTGAATAATTAGGCTTCAGCGCAATGAACAAAAATAACTTGTTTGTTGCGCTGGTGTTTTTTTAAGGATGCTTTAGTTTCATTTTGATTTATCTGTTTGCAGGTTTCGGGAGATTTTGCCATATTGCAAAAAGTTATGTAAAAGGCTGGTTTCACCTTGCTATATATTAATTTGCATAAGAAAATTGATGGATGAAATCAAAAAACATAAAATCAAGAATTGATAGGCTTTTGGTATCTCTTGAAAAGAGGCAACTGGAAGAGTTTGTTAGGGCAGAATGTGAAAATAACGTGCAGGTTTGCAATCGTTTTCTTGCATTGGGTACTGATAAAAGATTGGTTTCTAATCCTGGGCGGTATTCCTCTCTCATTGAAGGGTTGATAGAAGATTATAGTCGTCACGGTTATATTAGTTATCGTGATAGTTTTGAGTTTAATTCAAGTGTGAATCAGATACTTGAAGAAGCAGATGAAGCCATGAACAGTCAACAGTGGAGATGACAGCGCAGGGGAACTTAGTGGAATAGTTGATTATTGCTTTGAGAAATGGTTCTTGCTTATTGAAAAGGAACTGCTTGATGAGATGAAGTTTGATTTATTCAAACTGGCATTGACTCGATTTAAAGAGAAGAATTTGGTTGGCTGGGACTGGTGGTGGAGTTGGATTCAATTTGCTATCAGTTTGGCAGATACTCCAGAACAGCAAGGTGAAGTACTTTCAGCATTAGATGAAATAAAAAATCCTCATGAGGATGATTGGAGTCAGAAATATGCTTATAATCAGGCTCAGTTATATAAACTGAAGATGATGGCTCGCTGTGGTACGTCAGAAGAGCAGCGTAAGTTTATGTATGACCATATTGAGAATGAAGAGTTTCGCCGTAAACTCCTTCAGATGGCATGGAAGGAAGATAATCTCGATGAAGTTCTCCGGATAGCAGTGCAGGGCATTGAACAGAATGCAGAGCTGGAAGGACTTGTTTGTGAATGGAAAGAGTGGGAGATGAAAGTCTACCTTCAAAGAGAAGATACGACTCAGATTATTCGTCTGGCCCGTGATTTTTTCTTAAGAAATAGGGTTCGGTTTGGCAAATGGGAAGGTATGGACTTTTCGATGGAGGCGATGTATTCGTTGATGAAAAGTAAAATAGACCCGACAACCTGGGAGGACTGGGTAGAATCATTAATTGCTGATGCAGATGGGAATCAGATTTTACTCCTATACATGTATACTCAAGAAAAAATGTGGAGTAGGTATATGGAATATCTTCGGAAATATCCTTTACAGCATCTTTTGGAGGAGGCTCCCAAGCAAGTTCTCGAATGCTATAAAGACGAATTCATTGAGTTGTATGTTGGATGTGTGGAGAACCATTTTCGGAGAGCATCAGACCGTTCTTCCTATCAACATGGAGTTTCTATGTTGAAAACGCTTATCGGCTATGGAGCCCGTCGGGAGGCCTATGAAATAATCGAGCAGCAGAAAGCCCGTCGCTCCCGGAGACCGGCTTTGATTGACGAACTGTCGAAATTAAGTAAATCGCAGTGATGCATTGTTCTTTTTATAGGGGCTCGCATTTGAAAACCCCTCAATCTTCAGTTTAGGGGATGAAAAATGCGGGGTAGCGGGACTTCAATGCAGCTTGCAACATAAAGGAATTTGGCTTGAAAGCCCTACCCTCGGAGCGAGGGGATGTCAAGCCTGTGGACTGCCCAACGGTGGATGAACGACCCCGTGTCCTAAAAAGCCGTGGCAGGAAGAAGCAGGAAAAAAGAGGAGGTATTGGTATCTCCGAAGCCGTTAAATCTTTAGTTTAGCGGTAGTTCACTGAACTTATATTTTGTAGAATTGTTGTTTATAAAGAAGTAGAATGATGAAAAAAATCTTATTCCTTATGTTGGCTGTATTTATAGTAAATACAGCATGTAGTAGTAATGTATCAAACAACCAGTCAGAAACGAGTAAAAGTATGGATATAGCAGAAAATGCAAAAGTGGTACATCTTACCAAAGCCGATTTTTTGGCTAAAGTTTATAACTACGAGAAGAATCCCAGTGAATGGAAATATGAAGGCGATAAACCGGCAATCATTGATTTCTATGCCACTTGGTGTGGACCCTGTAAAATGATTGCTCCGATTCTTGAAGAACTTGCCAAGGAATATGACGGGCAGATTGTGATTTATAAGATTGATACGGAAAAAGAGCAGGAATTGGCTGCCGCATTTGGTATTCGTAGCATTCCTACCTTGCTGTTTATACCGAAAACAGGAGATCCTCAAGTAGCTCAGGGAGCTCTTCCTAAGGCTACTTTGAAAAAAGCAATCGATGAGTTCTTGTTAGGAAAAAAGCCCTGATAAAACGGAAATCTACTGAAACAGATAAAATCCCCCAGCATACAGGCAATAGCTTGAAACGCTTGGGGGATTTTTTGAATTATATAAGTAACATCATGAGTGCTTCGGACCTCGGTTATTGGGGCATAAAGCTTGTACCCAGGAAGAAGCTATGGGCAGGTACGGTGATATTGCCACTTACTTCTTCTCCAGTCATATAATTATATTGTATACCTTCGGGCAGAGAAATAGCATTGGCATCTTCTTCTCCGAAATTACCGATTACGTATAACATATCATGGCCGCTTTTCAATGTGATGCTACGTGGCGTAGAGCCGCTCCAATAGTTATTATCCACATTCCAAGAGAAAGTGCTGTTTGCCTGGAAGAGGTTGGCGTGTGTTTTACGCAAATTCAGTAATTTAGCATAGACATCATATAAACCTTTTCGTGCCGGGTCTGTATAATACTCCCAGTGGAGTGGCTTACGATCTGTACGGTGTTCTTCACCTTCAATGACTTCGCCTTGTGTATTGGCATTGATTGAAATATCGTAGCCCAATTCCTCAAATTGCCAGATCATCTTCGGTCCAGGTACGGAAAAGAAAAATGCGGCATTTGTCTCCAGTTGTTTCATCTGTGCAGTTTGATCTGTTTGTAGGATACCGTTGCCCCAGCGAATTTGTTTGTAGGCGCAGCGTTCTTCGTCGTGGCTTTCCATATAACCTATCCATCCTTTTTCAATGATGCCGTTGTTACAAGTGATGAGTTCTTCGAAACTGCTGTTTTCTAACCATCCCATTGCAGATTGGCAATATGCATTGTTTAGATTGCGCCAGAGTTTGATTCCGTCGGCTGCCAACTCACTTTCCTCTTCCTTTCCTGCCAGATGTTCGCAAATCATAAGTGCGTCAGGATTGGTGGAACGTATGGTCTGGTGATAATCCTTTAGGATTTCAATACGGCTGGCATCGTAGTTGCCTGAGGTCATCTCTGTGCTATTTTGGTTGGTAAAACCTTTGGTCAGGTCGAAACGGAAGCCGTCTATTTTGTATTCATTTAGCAGGTATTTCAGATTGCGTTTTACGAATTCACGAGTAAGTCTGGATTCATGGTTGAAATCATTGAATACAGAATACGGGTGAGGAGCTTTCTGGTTGAACCACGGGTTGTTGGCTGCAGGTCGGTTTCCGTCCCAGTACATACGTGCGAAAGGCATATTGTTTGTGGCATGATTATAGACTACATCTAATAATACGGCGATACCCAGACTATGGCAACGGTCTATAAACTCCTTGTATTGCTGCGGTGTACCATAAGATTTGTCGAGAGCAAAGTAGAAACATGGGTTGTATCCCCAACTGTCGTTTCCATCGAATTCTTGTATAGGCATCAGTTCAATGGTATTCACTCCTAGTTGCTTGAGATAGTCCAGTTTCTGCATGGCGCCGTTCAGGTCTTTTGTTGCTGTGAAGTCGCGCAATAACAGCTCATAGATAATCAAATTTGTGGGGTCAGAAACTTTAAAATCAGGTGTACTCCATGCAAAGTTTTCCCGGTGGATACGGAAAGTAGATACGATGCCATTTCCTCCTTCGGGATAGTTGCGCTCTGTCTCGGGATAGGTTGATGCAGCGATATACTTATCGTTATCGGGGTCGAGAATCTTTTCAGTATAGGGGTCGGCAAGTCGTATGGCATTGCCACCGGTTGTTCCTACATAATATTGGAAAGCATATTCACGCTTCGGGTCGAGGTTGCCCAATGTAATCCACCAGCATCCGGTTGCCGGGTCGCGGTACATCTGTGAAGATTCATTGTTGGCCAGTGTCCATTGGTTGAAGTCACCCACCACATAGGCATAGTCTTTGTATGTGCCGTCTGTGGCGCGATCGTAGAGCACAAGGGTTACGCTGTTGGTCTGTGCGTCCGTATTGATGCCATGTTGCATGCCGGTGGGTAGGGACTGTTCTTTGATGGGAGCGGGTTGGAAGCCTTGATACTTGCTGTCAGTAATGTTGATGAAATAATCCTCATCTTGTCCCTTTCGGCTTCCGTCGGCACTGCGTATCACCAGTCCCAATTGTTTGACGGGAGTTGTACCTGATCCGAACCATTCACGGATGGATGGCGAGAGGGTGATGCTCCAGATATTAGTATCCGTAGGAGTACATTTACACTTGTCGATATTCTCGTTCCAGTCGGCAGGTACATACATCCAGTTTCCTTCGTTGATGATTCCGGCATGAAGGTATACATCTCCTTCGTAGCCATAGAGTGCGGAGCTTTTCGGTGCTTTGAAAGTGATGGTGATTGTCTGGTCTGCGTCTGCCTGTTCCGATGAGCAACTCCATCCTTCAGGAATATTGGCAGGAGGAACTTCGGGGGTGGATTCTTCGTGGTCGGAACACGACCAAAAGGCGGTCAGCACAACAAGAAGTGCGAATTGTAGTAAAGTGGTTTTCATAAGCTGTAGGATAAGAAGGAAAGGGGCATACCGAGCTGATGCTCAGGCATGCCCCTTTAGACAGTTTAGTTATTATGCTTATTGAGCAATCAGTTTGTAGGTATAGTCGGTTGTAGACAGATCTACTATGATTTGATACTTGCCAGCTGTAACGGGTATGTCTGCACCTTTAGGAAAGAGTTTGCCTTCTTCGTCGCCACCGCCAAATTCACCATTGGGAACTCCCCAAGCACCATTGGCGCGGAATTTGATTTTACCGTCAACTAAGTCCATTGTGATTTTCAGTTTTAAATCGGCTGCATCGTATGTCAAGGGATTGTCTATATCCCAGCTGCCGGTAGCGTCACCTATTACTCCGAAGTTCAAAGGATCTGCTTTCCAAGTCAGGTCTTTGATGTTGCAGGTTACGTAATAGTATCCTTCGGTGGCAACTTTCAGATTACCCAGCCCATCTCCAGTTACCATAGAACCCTCCGGAGTGTTGTCGGATGTACCGAAAGCTCCGTCCCAACCTGCATTGGGGCAAATTTTGAATTCTGTACCGAGATAAACGTATCCGGCATAGTCGCCGTCCATCTCTCCTGCATCATTCTTCACGGGATAGAGTTTCCCGATGACTTCGGCTTCTGGTTTCCATCCCTGATGACCGCCTGCGATACGTAGTTCAGCTGGTCCTTCGGCCGGAACTTCCGGTTCGGGTTCATACGGAATAATTCTCCAGTTCTCATTGTCCTGGCAACTTGATATTACGAAGCAGAGCATCAGGGCGGTTAGAATATTTTTGATATAAGTTTTCATAGTCATTCTTTTTTAGAAATATTTTGTTTATTGTTTACTGTTGGGGATAACCCGGGTTTTGAGTCAAGTTTTTGTTTACGGCCAAAGTGTTGGCATGAATCGGGAATACTTGCAAATATTTCTCGGTTTGCGGGCGATCGGTAATTTTGTCGTTGAAGCGACCAAAGCGAACCAAGTCTTGACGGCGCCAGCCTTCCCATGCCAGTTCCAGCAGACGTTCTTTCAAGATGTTGTCAAGTGTAGCGTCTGCATGTGTGGCATCTACACGATTACGTACTTCATCTAAATCGGCTTGTCCGCTCTGTCCGTTACGTACCAGTGCTTCAGAACGCATCAGTACAACATCTGCGTATCGGAATAGTACCCAGTCGTTGTGTGGGCATTGACCGTCCTCTGTTGCAGTGCGGTCGTAAGCATATTTATGCATACGTGCACCTGCCATCTTCATGTTTGTGTCACTCTTGTCAAACTGGAGTTTGACAGCCATGGGCAGATATTCCAGTGGCTTTCCTGTATCGCTGTTGATTACTTTTTTACCGTTGATTTCAACGTTTTTGGTGTAATAAGTTAAATTCATTCTTGGGTCAGGATTGGCCGTGTTATACCCGAAGGTATTCATTGCTTCTATGGTAGCACAAGCACCATTCCATCCTCCATTACCGAATCCGAGTGCCTTACCTACATCATAGTGGTTCGAGCGTACCAGATACATGTTGCGTGCTTTGTAGAGTGAAGGATCCATAGGGATGACGAAGATATTCTCTTTTGATCCTTCGTTTTCCACTTCAAAGTTAGAAAGGAATCCGCTGGTTCCCTGATTCAATTCATAACCGCAGGCTTTAATCTTATCAGCATAAGCAACGACTGCTTCCCAACAATTCATTTCTTGTCCATCGATGGTAAATTTGATATCTTTTCCATTTGGCCTATTGTTGTCGGTCCAATTATCATCTGTATAGACTTCGGCATTCAAAGCCAGTTTAGCCAGCAAGAAGTAGCCTACAGCTTTGGTCATACGACCATAGTATTCGCCGTTGTCTGCACTCTTGGCTTCTACTAACAACGGGGTGGCTTCTTCCAATTCCTTCTTGATGAAGGCGAATACTTCACTGCGCTCCGATTGCTCCACGTCTGCCATTTGAGTCTTTGAGGATTCAACAATTGGTACACGGGCGAACATGTCGATTAGATAGTAATAATACATGGCACGAAGGGCGCGTACTTCAGCTTGGTAGATATCGAAGTATTCGTTGCTTGGATCTGCTTCTTTTAAGCTGATAAGTTTGTCTATGGACTGATTGCACTGCATAATGACTCCATACAGATAGTCCCAAGTGGAGATAATCAATCCGTTGTTTATTCCCCAGTTATGGTGAAACAAATCTCTCCACAAACCTCCGTCATCCCAGTCTCCGCCGCGGGTAGGTAGAATGGCATCATCGGCTGTAAAGGTGTTCAGGTCGTATAATCCTCGGTCAGTTCCAGCCAGACCATTACCTCCTCCGTCTGCTCCAATTTTTGTGTAGAGATTGGCTACTGTATTCAGATAAATCATCTGTGGGTTTTTGTATGCCTCTTCTTCAGGCATCTGATCTTTAGGGTCTTCTTCAAGAAATGAAGAACATCCGGTCATACTCATTGCAGCTGCAATGATAAAGGTATAAAGTATATTACGTTTCATGGTATTCGGTTATTTAAAAGTTAAGACTGAGTCCGAGTGAGTAAGTACGGGTTAAGGGGTAGAACTGTTTGTCGTCCAATCCCAGGTTTCCGCCTACTGTAGAGCTGTTAATCATCGGTGATAAACCGGAATAGTTGGTGATAGTAGCGACATTATTTACAGAGAAAGTCAACCGGAGTGAGTTGATGTTTTTCAGTTTTTTTGTGTCTAAGTTCCATCCCAGAGTGATGTAGTCTATATGCACATAGTCACCTCTTTCCAACCAGTAGTCAGTTACGGTTTGATCGTAAATGTTCAATTCGGGAGCTTCCTTCATTACGTTGTAAGTAGGGAATTGACTCATGTTCATGTATGACAGTGAAGTACCGTTATAAATCTTATGTCCGAAAGCACCGCTGAATTGAGTTTGAATATCGAATTGTTTATATCTGAAGTTGATATTACCTCCCAGATAGAATTTTGGCATAGCTTGACCAGCAACATATCGGTCTTTTCCATCGGAAAGGTCAATACCTTCTTGTCCGTCAATATCCAATATGTGATAGGTGTATTCACCTTTGCCCTTCATATCAATCAGACCGTCACATTTAGGTAGATAGAATACTCCTACCGGTTGTCCGACCATCTGATAGATCACTTGGTTGTTTCCACCGATAAATCCGGCGCCATTCATACCACCGAGGTTCATATACTCCTTGGCACTTAGGTTTTGTCCCATGTAGGTTCCGTCCAGTGAAAGCAGTTTGTTCTTCTGCCAAGAGAAGTTAGCTGAGATGCTCAGTTCCATATCCTTGGTTCTTACGGGAACACCGGTTACAGCAATTTCAACACCTGTATTTTCCATTTCACCTAAGTTGGCAAGTAGGCTGTTGAATGCAAATGGAGGAACAGGTACTGCATAGTTATAAAGCAGGTCGCTGGTCTTTGAGTAGTAGTAATCTACGGTACCGCTCAAACGGTCATCGAAGAATCCCCAGTCCACACCTACGTCGAACATGCGTTTTACTTCCCATTTCAAGTCGGGGTTGTCGTTGCGGTTGATGCCATAGGTTGCAACGGGTTTACCGTCGATGGTGGTTACTCCAGTCGGACTCATTAGTTTCAGAGAGTTGTATGCGGCAATAGCATCCTGATTACCAGTCAGACCATATCCCGTACGTAATTTCAAGTTGCTTAGAAATTCCACATTCTTCAGCCAAGACTCTTCTTTCAGCACCCATGCCAGTGAAGCAGAAGGGAAGAAGCCCCATTTGTTGTTAGCTCCCAATTTGGAAGAACCATCGGTACGCATATTGACAGTAGCAATGTACTTGTCGGCATACGACCAGTTGAAACGTCCCATGAAAGAGGCAATAGAGTAACCATTGTTGTATGAACTTACGTCACCATACTTCACTTCGGCTCCTGCCCCTAAATTGTCATATTCGAAGAAATTTGTACCGAATTGTTTGGCTGCTGCTTTGAAACCGGTATAGCGGTAGTCCTGTAATTCAGCCAGTCCCAATATGTCGATGTAGTGCTTTCCGAAAGCCTTCTTGTAGTTGGCAGTAAAGTTGCCCAGCAATACACCGCTCTTGTTATCTTCTTTTTCGGCACGACCATTGGTTCCCATATTCGCCTTGATGTTGTTCGGGAAGTATCTGGAGTTTTCCTTCACATTGTAGGTATATGAACCGAAAGCACTCAGTTTCAAACCATCAATCACAGTCCATGTGATGCGTGCATTAGCATTGATATAACTGCTTGATTCTTGATCTTTAATGGTTAAACGTCCGAGTGGGTTCTGTGTCTCATTGGCATTGGGATCTTCCGGCCATGTCCCGTCTTCGTTGGCAAAGTCGGGGATGGTAGGATTGAAGGCAGCGGCTGAATAGAATGTTTTCTGGTAATCATTTAGATAACGTTTGTCTACTTTTGAACCAAACATGCCGAAGTCAATTTTCACTTTGTCATTAAACATAGTTTGTGAAGCATCCAGCTTGGCTGTATAGTTACGCATATAGTTGTCTTTGATGATACCTTTCTGGTCAATGATACCGATAGATGCGCGATAGTTCGATGATTCAGAACCTCCTCCGAACGAGAGGCGGTGATTTTGGGTATACCCCGTTTGTTGCATCGCTTCAATGAAATTGGTATCATGACCCATATCCAGTGCATTGGCATAACCGCGGTCGGCTACTATCTGGCGATAGGCATTAGCATCCAGCATTTCCAGATTCTTGTATACTGTTTCAATACCGAAGCTGCCGTCATAGCTCAGTGATTTAGTGCCGTTCTTTCCCTTGATAGTAGTGACTACGATTACCCCGCTGGCACCACGTGAGCCATACTGTGCAGTTTCGGAGGCATCCTTTAATATGGTGAAACTTTCAATATCGGTAGGAGCAATGGCATTCAACATATTCAAATCACCGAATACACCGTCAACGATAACCAATGGGTCATTACCGCCCGATAGCGAAGTGGTTCCTCGCACACGGATGGAAGCCGAAGCGGTAGGGTCACCTCCTGTCTTTGTGATGTTTACGCCGGCTACTTTACCCTTAATGGCTTGCAGTGGATTGGTAACTACTCCTGCGTTCATTTCTTCGCGTCCTACACGTTGGATAGCTCCAGATACAGTACGTTGGCTGCCTGTTGCATAACCGATGACGATAACATCGTCAAGTATTTCAGTATCTTCATGTAGGGTGATTTTCATATTGGCAGAAGCTGGAAGCTCTTGATTCTTATAACCGATAAAAGAAATAACTAATATATCTCCTTGTTGAGCATTAAGAGTAAAGTTACCGTCTAAGTCGGTAATTGCTCCATTGGTAGTTCCTTTTACCAATACATTCGCACCGATAATTGGTTCTCCGTCTTTTTCGACCACAGTTCCGTTTACAACTATGGCTTGTGCAAAAGCTTGCACAGAAAGCAGCATACCTGCTATCCATAGCAGCAGATATTTGCTTGTTGATTTCATTGTCTTTTTCATATTATTTTAATTAAGTTAAAGTGTATTTGGACCTAATGACACTTATTGAAAACAAGTATAGTTTTAATTCGTTTTTTACAAAGTTCTTCAGTCGTTGAGTATCTTAATTCAAGACTGAAGAACTCAATGTTTTGCCCGTCACTTTATTTCTTTGATAGAAATAGCATATCCGCCACCAACGGCAGCTTTCAGGTTCAGTTTGGTTTTGCTGGTTACTTTTTTCTTGGTGATGGTATAGGCTTGCGGGTTCTTGTCCCAACTTGCATCCTTGGCATCGGCATAGATTGTTGCTTCATACTTCTTATCTGCGTCTAAGAAGTCAAGGCTCAATTTTGAGGTATGACCATTATATCCGGCAGTACATCCCACAAACCAGTCGTTGCTGCCTTTGGCACGGCGGGCAATGGTTACATATTCTCCCGGCTCTGCTTCCAGATATTTGCTCTCATCCCAGTCGATGGCAACATCTTTAATAAACTGGAATGCATCCATGAAGCGTTCGTAGTTCTCCGGGATATCGGCAGCCATTTGCAGCGGGCTGTACATGGTAACATACAGTGCCAGCTGACGGGCAATGGTAGTGCGAACACGTGATTTATTGTTCGGGTTCATCTTGCTGCAGTCGGTTTCAAAAATACCCGGAGTATAGTCCATCGGACCACCGATGAGGCGGGTAAACGGAAGGATAGTAGTATGGTTTACGTTGTTTCCACCGAATGATTCATATTCAGTTCCGCGTGCCGATTCGTTGCCGATAAGGTTCGGATACGTACGGCATAAACCTGTGGGGCGGACCGCTTCATGTGCATTGACCATAATTTTATACTCAGCTGCTTTTTTTACCGCATAGAGGTAGTGATCAACCATCCACTGACCGTAGTGATGTTCACCGCGTGGAATGATGTCGCCCACATAGCCGCTCTTAACCGAGTTATAACCGTTTTCTACCATAAACTGATACGCTTTATCCATATGGCGCTCATAGTTTCTGACAGAAGAAGAGGTTTCGTGATGCATCATCATTTTGATGCCTTTTGAGGCTGCATAGCGATGTACTTCTTTTACGTCGAAGTCTGGATAAGGTGTCACAAAATCAAACACATAGTCTTTGCTTTTACCAAACCAGTCTTCCCAACCTTGATTCCATCCTTCTACCAGAACGGCATCGAACCCGTGCTGGGCGGCAAAATCGATGTAGCGTTTTACATTGGTTGTGTTAGCTGAATGTGTTCCGTTAGGTCTTGTCTTTGTATAGTCGGTTTGTCCTAATTTCACACTCGGCACATCATTCGTGTATGCCCAGGTTCCTTTATTGGTAATCATGTCCCACCATACACCGATATACTTCACCGGATGAATCCACGAGGTATCTTCAATTTTGCAAGGCTCATTCAAGTTTAAAGTAATGCGTGAGGCCAAGATATCACGTGCATCATCGCTGGCAATGACGGTACGCCAGGGTGAGGTACAAGGAGTCTGCATATATCCTTTATCGCCTTTGGCATCGGGAGTCAGCCAAGATTCGAAAATCAGGTTTTTATCATCTAAGTTGAGGCTCATGCAGGCATAATCTTTCAGTGCAGCCTCATGCAAGTTGATATAGAGTCCGTTGTCGGTTTTCATCATCAGTGCAGTCTGAACGCCTGTCGGTGAGAATACATACTGTGAAGAGTTTTCGGTAACGGCGGTTTTCATCTTTTCACGGATTTCAGAGAGACGGGAAGTGGTATAGTCATACTCTTGTGTATCATAGTCACCCGGAATCCAGAAAGCTGTATGGTCACCGGCCATGGCAAATTGTGAATGTTCTTCCTTGATGATAAAGTAATTCAGATTTTGCTGTTGCGGGAATTCATACCGGAAGCCTAAACCATCATTGAACAGACGGAAGCGGATGACCATTTGTCGGTCGGTCTCCGGTTGTTCTAACATTACTTCCAATTCATTGTAGTGGTTTTGAATCGTGCTCTCTTCACCCCATACCGGCTTCCAGCTCTCATTCAGAGAAGCTGTCTTGGTTTCTTTTATTTTGAATCCAGTCATTAGATTGGTGCGGGCATCTACACCTTCTTTCTGTTTCATCTCCGTCCACTCAAATCCGATTTTCTTTTCCGGATCTTCTCTTTTAAGTTCCAGCCCCAAGGTACTGGGCTTAATTACGGATTGACTTTTGAACGAGAGTTCGTATTCAGGAGCTCCATTTTCGTTCAGGCGAAAGTTCATGATAAAGTTTCCGTTGGGCGAAACCAGCTGCTGAGCACTGGCTGTGACGCAGTAACATAAAGCTGCGAGGGAAAGCATTTTCTTTATATTCATAGTTTTCAGGTATAATGATTATAAAAAGTTGAGGTTAATTGCTTTGAAAATGGTTTTTGGTGTGTTTACAAGCAAAGTTAGGTTTCTTGCAATTCACTTTTCCTCTTAAAAGAGAAAATATAAACAGTTAAAAATTTAATTTATTGATAAACCGATAGTTATATGATTTCTAATTCATATAAATATAAATGGATTAGAAAGTTAGAATGAGCGTTTCACGAGGACTGAGACTTAATTTATCTGTGAGTTTTATGGTTCTCTCACTCAAAATATCAGTGCTGATGTCTGAAGGCAATACTTCACGGTACGGAGTAAGATCCAGTTCTTGAGAAGAATGGGTTCCGTTCATGAAAACCACTACCGACTGTCCGTTATATTCACGTTGATACACATAGACTCCTTGGCGGATGGAGAAGTGTTTCAGCTTTCCTTTCGTAACAGCTTGGTTACTTTTACGCCATTGAAGCAACTTGCGGGTATAATTGAATGCTTCATTTTGCAAAGCCGTACGTCCTTTTTCTGAAAAAGCATTTATTTCGTCTCCCTTCCATCCTCCGGGAAAGTCGCGGCGAAGCGCACCGTCTCCATTTCCTTTATTGCCACTCATCAGAATTTCGGTTCCATAATAAATCTGTGGAATTCCACGTGTGGTAAGCATGAAGGCTAAAGCTTGTTTGTAACGAGTCAGGTTGTTCGCTTTATCTTCGTCAGAGGCAAAGCGGGATGTATCATGATTATCCAGAAAAGTCAGCAGTCCCATAGGGTTGGCGTAAACCAAGTCCTGAGAAAGATAGTCATACAAGCGGTACAGACCACCTCCCCATTCACCGGTTTCTTCATCGAAAGCCTGATTCATCAGTCCTTGTAGAGGAAAGTCCATGACGGTGGGCAGATAAGAGTTTTTCGGAGCAGCTATTTTGCTGTCTTTCTGCCAGTATGCAATCTGCACATTACTGTTCAGCCAAGTTTCTCCCACGATGTTGAAATATGGATATTCCTCATTTACCTCTTTACACCATTGGCTCATGAAATCAAAGTCGGCGTAGGGGTGAGTATCTTGGCGTATTCCGTTGATGCCGGCATACTCAATCCACCAGATGCTGTTTTGAATCAAGTAACGCGCCACATGACGGTTGCGTTGGTTAAAGTCGGGCATGACAGAGGCAAACCATCCGTCGGTAGCAATGCGGCGTTCATAGTTGCTGGCATGAATATCCATGACACTTGCTGTTTTAAAAGAAGTTTGAACGTAATTGGAGCTGAAGTTAAACCATTCTTTTGAGGGCTTATCAGTGAACAGGTAATTTTCGTTGCCGCAGTGGTTGAATATCATGTCCATAACCACTTTCAAACCTTGGCTGTGCGCTTGTTTTACCAGATCCTTAAACTCTTGATTGGTGCCGAAGCGACGGTCTATCTGATAATAATCGGTGATAGCATATCCGTGGTAAGATCCTTCTTTCATATCGTTTTCTTGAGTGGGATTGAGCCAGATGGCAGTAGCTCCCAAGTCGGATATATAAGTAAGGTGGTTTGCAATGCCTTGCAAGTCTCCTCCATGGCGGGCATAGAGATTGTTGCGGTCGGTCGTGCTTTCTTTCATGCCCTTGATGATGTCGTTTTCTTGATTACCATTTGCAAATCGGTCGGGCATAATCAAGTAAAGTACATCTTCAGCAGTGAAACCTTTAATGTCTTCTCCTTTCCGGACTCTGGCTTTCAGTTCATAAGGAATTTCTGTCAGTTTCTTTCCTTGTTTAAGACGAATGGTAAGAGTCTGTGCATCGGCTTCTGTCAAATCGAGATACAGCAACAAGTAGTTAGGGTTTTCTTGCTTTACCACTTCTTTGAGGATAACTCCTTTGCCTGTCAGAGTTACATCAGCATTGCTGATCTGTTCCCCATATAGCAGAATCTGTAATTCCGGATTTTTCATTCCTGCCCACCAAAACTCTGGGGCTGTTTTTTTTATGATACTGCCCTGTGCGCCGAATACGTTCAGGCAAGTTAGTGCGAATACGAATAAAAGCCATTTATGTTTCATGATAATAAAGGTTTAAATGTTTTTCACCGCAAAAGTAGATACTTGCCGAAAGTTTTCTTATCTTTGGAAATAAAATATAAGTAATAGAAAAAGATAAAACCTTGTTAATAAAGACTTTTTCTTGTTAGTTGTATCTGATTTATATAAATGCTCTAGTGCCCTTCTTTATTAGTGAAGAGCCTTTTTATAATGCCTTTTTAACTGGATGGAAATATGAAAAGAGGATTTTTTCTGTTATTGATAGGCTGGATGGTATGCCATGTTCTTCCTTTGCAGGCAAAGGATGCTTCCTACCGAAAGTCGTTGGAGTCACTCGATGAGGTAATCGGTGAGAAAACTCGGTATCAGGCTGAGCGGGAACAAACCATCAGCCAACTGAAACTGTTCCTTTCGAATGCTCCAGATGCCGTGGAGTCTTACAAACTGTGTGGAGAACTCTTTCGGATTTATCTGCATTTCCAGGCAGATTCTGCCCTTTATTACTTAAAGAGGAAAACCAATTATTGGGAGAAGATGAACCATAAAGACCTTAACCCGGATTTGGTGATCAATCGGGCAGAAGTGATGGGACTAATGGGAATGTATAATGAGGCTTTGCAAGAACTGCGGAAACTCAAGGTAGACGAACTGAGTGAAGATACGAAACGGTATTATTATCATACGTTCCGTACTTGTTACGGCTGGCTGGCAGATTATACGGTAGAGAAACAGGCTAAAGCTCAGTACAGGCAGCTTACCGACTGTTACCGTGACTCTATTCTCATTACCTCGCTTCCAGGCATCAACCGGAGTCTTGCACAGGCAGAGAAAGCTTTGCTTAGCAGTAAACCGGATGAGGCGATTGCGATTGTAACCAAGTTGCTGTCTACGCCTATGGAAATGCAGCAGAAAGCTTATATTAATTTTACGTTGGCTTCAGCCTATGAGGCAAAGGGAGAGGTGGATATGCAGATTTTTTATTTGGCTCAGACTGCCATAACTGACTTGAAAATAGCGGTACGTGAATATGCCTCTTTACAAAAACTGGCACGTTTGATGTATGAGAAGGGAGATTTGGAAAGAGCCTATCGCTATTTGAGCTGTTCAATGGAAGATGCTGTGGCATGTAATGCCCGTTTGCGTTTCTTGGAGGTGACCGAATTTTATCCCATTATCGACCGTGCCTATTCGGAAAAGGTTATGCAGGAAAAGAGAATGGGCTGGATACTCTTTCTGAGTGTAAGTATATTGGCTCTCTTATTGATAGTCTTGGCTATTTACTTGTATTATGGAATGAAAAAGCTGTCGTTGATGCGGCGTAATTTATCGGTTGCGAATAAAGAACTTAAGGTGGTCAATGAAACTTTGGAACAAACAGGAAAAATAAAAGAAGTATACATTGCCCGTTATCTGGACCGCTGTGTGAGCTATTTGGATAAACTGGAGCAGTATCGCCGCTCATTGGAGAAACTGGCAATGGCATCGCGTATGGAGGATTTGTTTAAGGCAATTCGTTCGGAACAGTTTTTGCGTGATGAACGTAAATCCTTTTACAGTGAGTTTGATAAGTCGTTCCTTGAACTTTTCCCAGATTTCATTGCTGACTTTAATGACCTGTTGGTTGAGGAGGGCAAGGTATATCCCAAACCGGGGGAACTCTTGAATACTGAACTGCGTATATTTGCCTTGATTCGTTTAGGGGTGACCGATGCGAACCGTATCGCTCATTTTTTAGGTTACTCACTTGCCACCGTTTATAATTACCGGAGCAAAATCCGCAACCGGGCGAAGGGGGATAAGGAAGGCTTTGAGCAAGAGGTTATGGAACTGTAGTGTTTGTGTTTTTACAGACTGTCTTTGTCTTCCCGAAAATAAGAAGTTTGTGTTCTCAGGCTGATGAATTTTATAACCCACTATTATGGGTTATATGACCCATAATGGTGAGTTATACAACCCACTATTATGGGTTATACGACCCACTATTATGGGCTGTAGAATTTTCGGTTGTAAAAAAGTAATATAGTTGAGGGAAAACCTGTTTTCCGTCAAGCCATTTTTGCTTTAAAAGCAAGTGCATACATACGCATTTGTTTTACCATAGCAAGCAGTCCGTTGCTTCGGGTAGGTGACAAGTGCTCCTTCAGTCCGATTTTTTCAATGAAATAAAGTTCCGAGTCTAAGATCTCATCGGGAGTATGACCTGATACCACTTTGATGAGCAGCGTAATGATTCCTTTAACAATGAGGGCATCGCTTTCAGCCTGAAAGACAACCTTACCGTCTTCTGTCAAGTCGGCTTGCAGCCATACCCGACTTTGGCATCCGTCAATTAAGTTCTGTTCAGTTTTATATTGAGGAGCAAGCGGCTCTTGCTCATTTCCTAAATCAATCAGCAATTGATATTTATCCATCCAGTCATCAAAGTCGCTGAATTCTTCGATAACCTCGTCTTGTAAATCGTTAATTGTTTTCATTATCGTTCTTTTTTGTTTATTTTTCGTTATAGATTACTCCCAACACCGTTTGCCCTACGGCTTGAAGAGTAGCCTTCTCAATATGTTCCATATTATCATTCAAGGTATGCCATGTAGGGTTAAATCCGGTATTCCCTTGCATATCATAGTGTATGATGTCTACACATGGAATCTGGCGGTATTGGTTTACATAAATATGGTCGTCAGTTACTTCCCCTCCGTTTTGTTTGATAAAGTAATTGCCATATCCCAGTTTGTCTGCCATCTTCCATATCTTTTTCATGGCATGATTTGCTGTTCGTTTTGAATAGCCTTCGTAGTAAAAGGTAGCATTTTCTCCTCCTACCATGTCTAATAAGATACCATAGCGTGCCTTGTAGTCGGGAACATGTGGAATACGTCCCCAGTATTGCGAACCGAGGCACCAGGTATCCGGCTTGTGCATTCCCTGGTAAAACTCAGGAGTTCCATAGTCTTCTGCATCGAAGAAGGCAATATCAATGCCAATGGCAGGTGCTTGTTTCTGGATTTGGCGGGCTATTTCAAGTAATACCCCCACACCGCTTGCTCCGTCATTGGCACCGTCTATGGGGCGAAGGTGATTTTTTTTATCATCATGGTCGGCATACGGGCGGCTGTCCCAATGGGCACATAAAAGAACCCGTTTCTTGCTTTCGGGATTATAGGCTCCGATGATATTTCGGGCTTTAAGTATGGTTCCGTCGTATGCTACCAAATCTGCATATTGGTTATATACTTTAGCTCCGAAGCGTTCCAGCTCTGCAGCCAAGTATGTGCCACAGTCTCGGTGAGCTTGGGTGTTGGGGACGCGTGGTCCGAAGTTGACTTGGTTTTGTATATATAAGTAGGCACTGTCGGCCGAAAATGTAGGAGGATGAACGAATGCCTCTTCGCTATTCTCTATAGTAGTTTTGCTACTGGCTTTAGAACTGTTCCCGCAGGATATTAACCCTGCACCGAGGAAAAACACGGTTACAGCCGAAATCTTCTTGAATATATTCATGATATATATAAATAATAGGTTGGTTTGTGCGCAAAGTTAATATTTAAACATGGAGACGCAAAAGTGCGCTTCGCTTTTTCACGAACTTTTTATAACTTTGCAAGAAAGCAATCTAAATACTGTATGAAGCAACATTTTTATTATTTTATATTGTCTGTAGCATTCCTTTTTGTAAGCCTTCGGTCGGGAGCAGCAACGAACGATGAAGTGGAGAAATTACTGATGAAAGCAACTCAGGAACTGTACTCTAATCCTCGTCAATCGGCATATTGTTCATCAAAGGTTCAGGAGATAGCTTTCTCTGATGATCAGCGTGTGCGCGCTTTTTTGCTTTATGCACAGGCAGAGGAAATGTTGGGCGATTTTGACGGCTGTCTTCAGGCCTTGTTTAAAGCCGACAGACTGATTTCAAAGACCGATACGCGGTTAAGAGGGGCATTATATAATCAGATGAGCGGAAGCTATTGCCTGTTAGGTGACTATACGAAGGCGATAGAATTGAGCGACTTGGCTATTAGCCTGTTTAAAACAGAAAATGATTCTGTCAGCTTAGCGCAGGCCTATAATAGCCGTGGAATTATTCATTCACATTTGGATGAGTATGTGCAAGCCGATCGCTTTTTTATGCAGGCGTTAGAGATTAACCGGAAGTATAAAAACCTGAAGAAGATAGCTGCAAATTTAAATAACCTTTGTCTGTATCCGGGCGATTTATCTACTCAGATACGTTGGATTAGTGAGGCCATTGTGATTAATCGGAACTTAAATGCTACATGGTCATTAAGTGAGAACTATAATAATTTGGGACGTCTGTATTATTACCAAAAGAAATATGTACAAGCCGTTATTGTTTTGAATAAAGCTTATCAGTTGGCATCAGGGATTAGTGCCAAAGGGCTGATATGCGATAATTATGAATATTTTTCTTGGGTTTATGCTGCAACGGGAGAGTTTAAAAAGGCTTACGAAAAGCAGGTTGCCCTTTATGCTTTGAATAAAGAAATACAAAATGTAACAAAACTGCGTAATGTGGAGCAGAATGTAGCAAGAGAACGCTTGGAATACCAGCGGCAGGAGAATCTGCGTAAAGAGCAGGAGTATGAAATAGCCCAGTTGAGAAGAAATATTGTTTTGGTGCTGGTTGTTGCATGCTCGCTGGCCATTATTGGATGGCTTCTTCATCAGCGTGTGAAACGTAAGAAAAAACTGCAGCTGATAAATACGCAATACCGTTTGGAACAGTCTGAACATGAAGTAGCAAAGCTAAAGGTACATCAACAGGAAATGGAGCTTCTGCATGTACAGTCGGTTTTGGAAAACAACAAGCAGGAGATGACGAATTTTGCCGTTTTTCTTCAGAGCAGGAACGAGCTGTTGGATAAAATACGTGAGTTAATCAGGCAAGGTTATAAAATGGAGGGTTCTGAACTGCTGGCTCATCTGAAAAAAATTAATGCTTTTATCAGCCAGCATCAGAGCGGTGATAAGACAAGCAGTTTGACCTTGCAACATATTGATGAAAAGAATCAAGAATTTATAGAGCGTCTGGTGGAACGTCATCCGGGTCTGACTCAAGGAGAGCGTCATTTGGCTACCCTGCTTCGGGTAGAATTGTCGACTAAGGAAATAGCGATGCTGTCGGGTACCACCCCTAAAACGATTAATATGAATCGCTATCGCCTGCGAAAGTCTTTGGGACTTTCATCAGAAGATGATTTGGTGGAATATATCCGTTCGATTTGATTTTCAATATCTGTTTTAGCTGATAAATGGAATTGCTTAAAGCAGCTCCATTTGTATATGAAAATACTATTTCTTACTTGGAGGATTTGTGATGAGGTACTTTGATTTTTCTTACAGCCCGAATCGTGAAGTATCAACATGCTTTACTTCTCTTTTCTTAAATCCTCCGAACTTATAGCTGAGTGACACTGTCAGATTGCGGCGGTAGTTTGCTACATTCATGTTGAGGTGCTGCAAACCGTTACGCACTTTTGTATTAAGATGGTTGTAACCGTTGAAAAGATCATTGCCCTTCACTTGAATCATGGCTTTGTTTCCCGCAAAGGTGTAGCGAACGGCAGCGTCAATGACCCCGATGGGTTGGATGTAATAGCTTCCTTGGATAGCCTTCGTCTGTCCGAAGGTCGAGACTTCCAGTTTGATGTTCGGCTGTTTACTTATCGTGAAGGTGTTTCTCCAGTTCCCGATTCCCGACCATTGTTGATTATCGAAGGGAGCGTCAAAATAGTTGCTTGCTTTATCGCGTTTCAGCAGAAGGGTTAGCATCAGGTTACTGTCCCACCATTCGCCTACTTTGAACGGGACAACGGCGGTAAGCGTGAAGTTTCGCGAGTAGTCCCAGTTCTGGTAATTGTAAACCGATTTCAGTTCATTGGTGTCCAAGTAAACCATCTGCATGAAATAATCAGGTTGATAGCTGTAGCCAACTTGAAAGATGTATTTCTGCTTTAGAATGTAGACCAATGCAGCAGAATAGTCGGCATAAGGCTTTAAGAGTGCATTGCCGATGGACTGCTGGTAACCGTTCAGATAACCGATAGTGCCGCTCAATGTCCAGTAGTCGGGGTAAGTCTTATCCGAACTGAATTCCAGTTGGAAAATGTGCGACACGGAAGGCATATAGTTCAAGCTAAAGGTAGGATAAACTGCCCATTTCTTGTAATCCATCATTTTGTAATACTCTCCGGCTACCGATGCGCTTAAATTCCATTGTTCGTTCAGCTGCTTGCTGAATCCGGTATAGATGTTATAAGTATATTCGTTGATACGGCTTTCCGTATTGTTCTCTGTCATGTTGGGGCGGTCATAGAGCTGCGTGTTGCGGTCGTTCACATAGGTAAATGAAACTCCGTAGTTCAGTGTCCACGCGTTGGCAAGGCTGTGGCTTTGGTCGGCATACACTTTCCAGCGGTCGATGCGTTGATCGGAGGTACTGACAAAGGCGTTTTCTGTTCCGGATGGAGTCTTGTCGGTAAAGTCTTGTGTGTCTTTGCTCGAATAATAAGTATAGTCTGCTCCTGCTTTCAGTCCGAACCCTGTCGTATAGTTTAACGTAGCATTATGCATCTGCTCGTTGCTACGGTGATTGTTGTACGAGTCGGTCAGGTTACCCCATGCTTTCAGATGGTTTGTGCCTTTGGGTGTGAAGTTTGTGGTATAGCTTAGGCTGAGTCGGTTCTTTTCATCGAACTTATAGGTACCACCGACGCGGATCAGATGCGCCAAGTCTCGTCCTTGTCCGTCATCGTAGAGGGAGACATCGTAAACTTGGTCTTCCACCGTGTGGCGGGCAAAAAAATCCATTGACTGTCGGCTGTAACGTGAGTGGACGTTATACATAAAGTCGGTTTCCCACTTGGGCGTAGTGTAGACTAGGGTAATCCCTCCTTCTCCTCCGGCTTCTTTCAGCTGAGTGTAAGTTCCGTTTACCTCTCCCTGAAAGGTACTTTCGCCCGGTTTGTAGCCTTTCAGCACGATGTTGATAGCCGCACCGCGCACGTGGAACTGTGGAGGGGTGCTGTACATTACCTCTGCGCGTTCCACGCGCGATGCCGGCATGCTCTTTAAGAGAGAAATCAGTTGTTCATAAGTCATCGATGAAGGAGCACCGTTCAGAATAAGGCTTACCGAACTGCTGCCAGCCAGCGCCAGTACATCGTTTTGCTCAATGATGCCAGGTAGTTGCTTTATAGCTTCGTAGGCATTGGTTACTAATTTGTTTGCGGTAAGTTGGGGCATATCATAAGTCAGTCTGCCGGACTCTACTTTTACCAGCGGGCGTTCACCTTTTACTATTACTTCGCCCAGTGCATAATCTTTTGGGGTTAGGGTGATGATGCCTGCATCGCTTCCCGTTCCCTCGCGTTCGGCTGTGTTATAAAGAATATGCTGGAAGATGAGGCGGTAATGCTCCGGTTCTTGGCTGAGAAGAAAACTGCCGTCAGTTTCCGTAATGGTGGCATCCACGAAGGTTGAATCTAAGGTTTGGAGGACAACCGTAGCCCCATCAATCGGCTTGCCTTCGGATGTTGTTACTTTTCCTTGAATGGTTTGTGCTGTAACAGTTCCGAACATGGTTCCGAGAAGTAGCAATATGTTCGTTAAAAAATACGTTTTCATATGTTTGATTTTTTAGTTTGATTTTTTAGTTTGATTTTTTTATCTTGTGCGTACAAAAGCAGCATTAATTCGCTATCTTTGGTACTGCAAAAATAGAGAGTCTGTTTTTCTTTTTGGGTTAATGCGACGTTAACGTTACGTTAAGGGTAAGTTTGTAAGCGTTAAGAGCTGATAAGCTTATCGACCTAAAAACTTCAGGACTCAAACCTATCAACTCAAAGACTTGAAAACTCAAAAACTTAAACTTATGCAGATAAAACATATCCGCTGGATAGCTGTCATCGGTTTGCTGGCAATCATCGAACTGCAATATGTATGGCTTGTCAATACCTACAAGCTGACAAAGGAAAGTATCCAAATGAAAAGCGACGAACTTTTTCATGATGCAGCATTGGAAGAGGTATTTCTGCGTATGGAGAAATACAAGAAAACTCTCCCCGAAGATTCTGCGCTGGTAATGAAGGTTGACTTGGAAGAGAGCGCAGATACAATTTCGAAGTCAGGTATGTCTGCCAATGTGAATCAATGGTTAATGTCGACTTTGCATGTTTCATTTCAAGAAACAGCTGTGAAGCAGTTCGGGCAAGAGGTTTGTCTTTCGGATTTGGATTCCATTTATACGCATTTGCTTGATTCTGTTGGTGTTAAGGCTCAGATAATGTCTTGTGTCATTGATTCTGCGGGTAATGTTATTCAGTCTTCGGGGCGAAAGGAATTTGCAGGAAAAGGTCTGTTGCGAACGGCTCTTGTTCCGATAAAATTTGCCGGGACGCGTTTTTTGCAAGGGATAATCATCAATCCTTACTGGGTAATCTTTCAGCGCATGACCTTGCTGCTCATAGCCACAGTACTGATTATGGGACTGGTTGTAGCTTGTATCGTTTATCAGATTCGTATTATCATCCGGCAGGATAAGATTGCCCGCTTGCGGGAGGACTTTTCGTATGCCATGATTCACGACATGAAGACACCGCTCAGTTCTATTATTATGGGGGCTCAGATTCTGGAAACCGGAAAACTTGACGTACAGCCAGAGAAGAAGGCACGCTATTTCCGTATCTTGAAGGAAGAGGGCGAGCATTTACTGTCATTGACTAATAAGGTGCTTACGCTGTCGAAATTGGAAAACCATCAGTTGAAACTGGTGAAGACAGCCTGCGAGTTACGTCCGATGCTGGAGGATTTGGCAGAAAAGTATCGAGTAAAAGCGGGTAAGGCAGTGACTTATGAATGGAGGCTGGAACAGGCTACCGTACAGGCAGATGAGGAGTTCCTGAAAGAAGCACTAAGTAACCTGATTGACAATGCACTGAAGTATTCGGGTGAGACGGTGAAAATTGTGTTTGCTTCGGGCAGGAGCCGGAATGGAATGACTTATGTAAGTGTGTGTGATAACGGTTTCGGTATTCCGTTGAAAGATCAGTCAAAGATATTTGAAAAGTACGAACGTGCTTTGGCGGCTACACGTAGCCGTGACGGAGGGGCTGCCGGATTTGGATTAGGGTTGAACTATGTACTTCGTGTGGCAGAAGCACATGGAGGCAGTGTAAATGTGGAAAGTGTGGAAGGGGAGTATAGTATCTTTACCATTTATCTTCCGGAGAGCGAGATGGAAACGGGAGGGGGAGAGGAAATACAGGATGGAATGCCTCTTCAAAAATAATGAATCCAAGAGCTGGAAACTCATAAACTCATAAACTCAAAACTTATAAACTCAAAACCTATGATAAAGCTACTATTGGTGGAAGACGATGCCAATTTATGTTATATCATTCAAGGGGGACTTGAAGACATGATTGGTGGATATGAGGTGCAGACTGCCTCAAACGGCGAAGAAGGTATCCACTTGTGGCGCGAATGGAAGCCTGATGTAATTGTTTCGGATATTGAAATGCCTGTGATGGACGGGTATGAGATGGTGAAACGCATCCGTAAGGTAGATGGAATCATTCCGATTCTCTTTACTTCGGGAAGGGTTTCGCCGAAGGATGTGGTGAAGGGGTATGAACTGGGCGTGAATAATTATATAAAGAAGCCTTTCCTTGCCGAGGAGCTGAATGCACATATCACAGCATTGCTCCGTCTGACGAATGGCATTCGTTCATGTGATGTCAGTTCGGTATATGCAATAGGCTATTTGTATGAGTTTGATGCCGGACAGGCTATCTTGCGACAGAAGAACGGGGAGGAAAAGACTTTGACCGAGCGTGAGGCACATCTGATGCGTATGCTTTGTGAGCATAAGGGGGAAGTGGTAAAGCGGGAAATGATTCTTTCGCAACTGTGGAATACGGATGACGACTATTTTGCTTCGCGTAGTCTGGATGTTTTTGTTTCACGTTTACGCAAACTCTTGTCGGAAGATGATTCAGTTCAGATAAAAACGGTGAAAGGAGTAGGATTGGTATTAAAAGAAGATGGAAAGCTTTCTTGAAGTGTATTTGTCTGAGAGAAAGAGTGTGTTTATAATGCTTTGATTTTCAATATGAAAACAATGTGAAGCGTGTAGGGCACGTGTAGGGTACCTGTGCGTCCTACACCGTCCTACACTGCACCCTGCACGCTGTAATCTTTTGTTTGCCTGATGATTAACCCCAAAAACGTGTAGGGTGCAGGCAAATTTTGCAAAAACTTTTTTTGAGGGGAGGAGAGAACTTTTTTCTACATTCCGTTTGGTTATAGTAATAAATCATTATGGCCGTTACTATGACTGAACTTCATTGTTACTGTGATTTCGGAAGCGATGAGGTGGCTTTTTTAAATGTCAAGGCGTTTTGTTGAATATATCAAGGTGTTTTACGGAAAACATCAAGGCGTTTTTCCTGTAATTTCTCGGATAATGCGACAAGGATTTCCTGCCGCCAAGACTCCGTCGGGAATATCTTTGGTCACTACGCTGCCGGCACCTATCACACAGTTGTTCCCGATTGTGACACCGGGCAGAACAGAGACCCCTGCACCTATCCATACATTGTTGCCTATGCGGATGGGATAGGCATATTCCAGTCCGGTGTTACGCTGATGTACATCAAGCGGATGTCCAGCCGTGTAAAACCCACAGTTCGGGGCAATAAAGACATTGTCTCCGAAAGTGACCTCCGCGCCATCCAGAATCACACAGTTTACGTTGGCATAGAAATTTTCTCCGATGAAGATGTTATATCCATAGTCACAGTAAAAAGGCTGCTCTATCAGAAATTGTTTGCCTGTTCTTCCGAATAGCTTTCGGATGATTGTTTCTCTTTCATCCTTCAGTGATGGCTTTAAATGATTATAGTCATGACATAGGTCTTTGCATGCATTGCGTTCCATGATTAACTCTCGGTCATAGTTTGCATTGTAGAGTTTTCCTGCTTTTGCCTTTTGTTTTTCTGTTTCCATGACTGTTTTTTATTGAGAAGGGTAGAGTACGTTTTGTTTTTGTTTACATGAGGATTTGCTCTAATGAAACGATGGTGAAAGAGTGTAGACACCTCCTCTCACCATCGTTGGCAAAGTTATGGCCTGCTGAGGTTATTTTTCATTCTTCCTTGAACCAAGAAGCATACATCAGGTATCCGTTTGCAATTTTTTGGTTTAGCTCTTTGCTTTGCTGCGGGTCGACTTTTTTAATGAATCGCGCCGGAACCCCTCCCCACAGCGTGTGTGGCTCGATAATCGTATTAGCCAGTACAAGAGCACCTGCGGCTACAATGGCGCCTTCGCCTACGACGGCATAGTCAAGAAGGGTAGAACCCATTCCGATGAGGGCATTGTCTTTTACGCATGCTCCATGCAGGGTTACGTTATGTCCGATGGAAACATCATTTCCTATCTCAACGGTTGACTTTTCATAAAGCGTATGGAGTACGGTTCCGTCTTGAATATTCACACGGTCGCCAATACGGATGCTGTTTACATCACCGCGTAATACGGCATTGAACCATACGCTGCAATCACGTCCCATGATTACATCTCCGATGAGGGTGGCATTGTCGGCAAGATAACAATTTTCGCCAATTTGAGGAGTAAATCCCCGTACTGATTTAATGAGTGCCATAATCGTTGCTTTTTTAATCGGGTGATTATTCAATAGGGGAGGTTGCCTCTTTAAGCCAAGCTTGCTCATCGGTGTTGAGCGATTTGCTGAGACGGTCATAAACAAGTGAATGATAGTTATTCAACCATTGTTTTTCCTCGTAACTAAGCATTTCGGGAAGTATAGCTTCTTTATCAATCGGACACAGCGTGAGTGGCTCAAACTTGTAAAAAGCGCCGAATTCAGTTTCTTTGCTTTTTACGATAAGCATGGTGTTTTCGGTTCGCACTCCGTGTTTTCCAGCTTTATAGATACCCGGTTCGTTTGTTACAGTCATGCCTGGAAGCAACAAGGCAGGCATGTGGTTCATGCGGAACTGATGAGGCCCTTCATGTACGTTCAGAAAATGACCAACTCCGTGTCCGGTTCCATGCCCGTAATTAATGCCGGACTTCCACATAAACTGACGTGCAAGCACATCGAGCTGTGTTCCACAGGTTCCATGCGGAAATTCTGCCATTGAAAGCTGTATAAAGCCTTTGAGTACGAGAGTAAAATCTATTTTCTGTTCTTCCGAAACAGGGCCTAATACGATGGTTCGTGTAATGTCTGTAGTACCGTCTAAATATTGAGCCCCACTATCTAAAAGCAGTAAGCCCTCAGGATGCAGCGTAGCATTCGTCTCTTCAGTGGCTTCATAATGAACGATGGCACCATGTGCCTGATAGCCGGCGATGGTGTCAAAGCTAATGCCTTTGAAGTCTTCCTGCTCAGCGCGTAAATGATGTAACTTACGGTCAATACTTAATTCTGTCTCTTGGTTATTCTTAACTGTGTTTTTTAGCCAGAACAGAAATTTTACCATCGCGATTCCGTCTTTAATCATGGCATGGCGGAATCCTTGAATCTCTGTTTCGTTTTTGATGGCTTTCATATAGAGAACCGGTGATTCGTGGCGGACGACCTGATTGTGAGAAGCCGCTCGGTAAAGTGCATAATTGGTTCCGGGAGCTAGCTGGATTCCCTTTCCTGTATAGTGGCACAAGTCGGTTTCTACTGCCTGATAAGGCTTTATTTCAATTTGGTTATCACTTAAGTACTGCTTTATTTCAGGGGTGATTTTTTCTGGAAGTATATATAGCGTGGTGGTTGTATCGGTTACAAAAAGATAGCTGACGAATACGGGGTTACAATGTACGTCGCTTCCGCGTAAGTTTAAGGTCCAGGCTATTTCATCAAGAGCTGAAAGAAGAATAGCGTCTGCATGATTAAGATGAATTTGCTCACGTATCTCAGCCAGCTTCTCCGTGCAGCTCTTCCCTGCATAAGATAAAGGGAGAATAAAAGGAGGGTTAAGCGGCAGTGAAGGACGGTCTTTCCATATTCCCTGGAAGGGGTCTTCTGTAGAAACGAGCAGTAGACCATAAACTTGAAGCTGCTTTTGTAAGTTTTCAGTTTCTGCCGTTGCGTTTACCCATCCGTCGATGCCGACTTTGTCTCCGGGCGACAAGACGCTTCCTAACCATTCTGCAACAGAAGGTGTTTCGGGGAGGCGGTCTTTAAATAGCATAATTCCTGTATCTTCTAACTGAGAGGCGGCTTGCAGGAAATAGCGGGAGTCAGTCCAAAGCCCTCCTTGCTCATCGGTTATGACAGCTGTACCTGCCGAACCGGTAAAGCCTGAAATCCATTTGCGGCTTTCCCAAAACTCAGGAACGTATTCACCTGAATGAGGGTCGGTGCTGGGGACGATGAATGCACGAATTCCTTTTTCTTGCATGAAAGTACGTAGCAAAGCAACTCTTTCTCTTATTTTATGTTTCATAGAGTGTTATAATTAAAAGTTGAACCGAAAAGCAAAGGTACAATTTCTGTGTTATTTTCAATAAAATATAGCGGAAAGTTTTGTAAATAAAGAAAGTATATGTAATTTTGCGCCGCATTTCAACTGTAAATAATTTAATAACAACATACTTTAATAATTAAAAAAATGATTGTAGTACCAGTAAAAGAAGGCGAAAACATTGAAAAAGCGCTGAAAAAATTTAAAAGAAAATTTGAAAAAACAGGTGTTGTAAAAGAATTGAGAAGCAGACAGC
>CAUDXH010000015.1 GCA_958453305.1 uncultured Bacteroides sp.
CAAAAGAAAAACTTGTTTTTCTAATTTGACTATGCCGAACCGCATCCTATCTTATTTAAAGATAGTGAAAGGTGAGCGCAGTACCAAGCCAAAAGCTTGCTTTTGAGCGAAAATACTGCCGAACCGCATCCTATCTTATTTAAAGATAGTGAAAGGTGAGCGCAGAGGCAAAAGAAAAACTTGTTTTTCTAATTTGAATCTGCCAAACCGCATCCTATCTTATTTAAAGATAGTGAAAGGTGATCGCAGAGGCAAAAGAAAAAAAACGTTCAGTTCGCAAACAAAACGATTTCTTCGTATCTTTGAAAAAAACTAAGCAATGAAAGAAAACAAAATACAAAATCCTGTTCTTTATTTGCAACACTTATACGAAGCACTACAAACAGAATATGAGTACGAAAAAGAACAGTTCAAGCAACAAACCGAACTGATGGGACTGGGACGGAAAATCAAACGGGGCATGTGCTGGTTTCCTCTCCATACCGGCAGAAGCTATTACAATGCCTTAAACCAGCTGGTCATTGAGGTGGAACGGCAAGAAGACAAAGAAATAGAACATATATTTGAATACGGCCGTCCGGTTTGCTTCTTCACCCAAGATCCGCTCGGAAAGTTGAATTATCTGAACTTTACTGCTACAGTCAGCTATGTAGATGAAGACCGTATGGTTGTGGTACTTCCCGGAACGGAAGCTTTGGCAAGTCTGCAGACCGACAAAGCATTAGGAGTTCAACTCTATTTTGACGAAACAAGCTACCGACTCATGTTTGAAGCCCTCAAGCAAGTTATCGGAGCCAAAAACAACCGTTTGGCTGAATTAAGGGATATATTCCATGGAAAACAACCAACTTCTTCGTACTCTTTCCAGCCTATACGGTTTCCCTGGCTCAACCGGACCCAAGAAGAGGCAGTAAATAAAGTTTTACATGCCAAAGATGTAGCCATCGTACACGGACCTCCGGGAACCGGTAAAACCACGACCCTCGTGGAAGCCATCTATGAAACCCTGCACCGCGAAAGCCAAGTGCTGGTTTGTGCACAAAGCAACATGGCTGTCGACTGGATCAGCGAAAAGCTCACCGACCGGGGAGTGAATGTGTTGCGCATCGGGAACCCGAGCCGAGTAAACGACAAGATGCTTTCGTTTACGTATGAACGGCGTTTTGAATCGCATCCAGATTACCCCCAGCTCTGGAGCCTGCGCAAGGCCATCCGGGAACTGTATTCGCAAAACCGGAAAGGAGCGAACCGGGAAAGTATGCACCAGAAGATCAATGCATTGAAAGACCGTGCCACTGAACTTGAAATCCGAATCAACGAGGCTTTATTCAGTGAAGCCCGTGTCATAGCCTGTACCCTGGTGAGCAGTGCCAACCGACTGCTCACCGGAAAGAAGTTTGGAACGCTCTTCATCGACGAAGCAGCGCAGGCATTAGAGGCTGCCTGCTGGATTCCCATCCGCAAAGCCGACCGCGTGATCTTGGCAGGCGACCATTTTCAGCTGCCTCCTACCGTAAAATCGCCCCAAGCCTTGCGCGAGGGATTAGGTAATACGCTCCTGCAAGCCATTGCCAACAATCAGCCGGATGCCGTTTCCCTGCTCAAACTTCAGTACCGCATGAACGATGAAATCATGCGCTTCCCTTCCGAATGGTTCTACGGAGGAATGCTGCAGTCGGCTCCGGAAGTAAAATACCGGAGCATCCTCGACTTTGATACGCCTATTACTTGGGTGAATACCGAAGAGATGAATTGCAACGAGGAGTTTATAGGCGAGAGTTACGGACGCATCAACAAGCCGGAAGCCGAACTGACCATCAGCCAGTTGAAAGAATACATCACCAAGATTGGGCGCGAGCGTTTTTTAGACGAACAGATTGATGTGGGAGTAATTTCGCCCTATAAAGCACAAGTGCAATACCTGCGGCAGCTGATTAAAAAAGATGCCTTTTTCAAACCTTACCGCCAGCTGATTACAGTCAACACCGTAGATGGCTTTCAAGGACAGGAACGGGATGTAATTCTCATCAGTCTGGTGCGTGCCAATGAAAAAGGAGAAATCGGTTTCTTGGGAGATTTACGTCGCATGAATGTAGCCATCACCCGGGCGCGCATGAAACTGATTATTTTAGGCAATGCCGCTACCCTGACCCGCCATTCCTTCTACAAGAAACTTTATGAATACATCAGTGGACTGTAAACTGCAATAAAAGAACTTGTTTACATTACTTGCATTCACGCAGTTTATCCATTACCTCCACACGCGAAATGCCTAATTCAACCGCCCGTTCATAGGCATTTCGCGCTTCTTTCTTTTTCTTCAGAAGCAAACAAATATCGCCTTTCATCACATAAGCATCCGCATCTTCCGGAGCCTTTTCAATCGCTTCATCCACCGATGCCAGTGCCGCATCCGGATAACCTTGTTCCAGCTCCAGATTAGCACGCATCTTCAGCAACGAAACATCCTGTGGCGATTCCTCTATTAACTGATTCAGTCCATCACGGGCAGCCAACAGCCGCCCCTCTTTCTGGTCGAGCATAATAAGTCCAAGTCGGGCTGTATGATTTTTTGAATCTTTGAGCAACACTGTATTATAATCCATACGTGCCTCATCGTACTGGCGGCGCTGCATATTGATATAAGCCCGAAACAGTCGGGCTTCCCGGTTTTCCGGAATCAAATCAATCACATTACAATAATCCACATAAGCCTTGTCCAGCAAGTTCCGGTCTAAATATAAAGCGGCACGATTCAGCAAGATAGAAGTGGCATAAGGGGTAATATTCAATGCCATGGTATAAGCATCGACTGCCTCATCCACTCTTCCCAGTCTTTTCAAGATGGTTCCGAGATTAGAAAACACCAACGCATTGCGGGCGTTCGAAGCATCTACCTTCAAAGCCTGCCGAAACAGCTGTTCTGCTTGTTTGAGACTGTCTTTCCGGGTATATTCCATCGCTTGTTCAACTAACTTGTTATAAGATTGTGCCTGCATGATTAAGCAGAGTGACCAAAAAATTCCGAGGCAAAAGATACGTTTCATTGTTATGTTATTGAGTTGTTGAGTTGTTGAGTTTTTAAGTTATTGAGTTTTTAAGTTGTTGAGTTGTTGAGTTTTCATGATAAGGAAAGTTCAAGACCAAACGAGCTCCGTGTTTTCAAACCTTGACTCAACCGCTTCAAAGCCATACAAAAGTAACAGATTTCTCCTGGAATGATGGCTATATTAAAAACTTTTTGTAAGTTTGAACAATCATTATACTAAATAACCAGTCAAATGAATACAGAAAAAGCCATTTTTGCTTGCGGATGCTTCTGGGGTGCCCAGCATCAGTTTGAACGTGCCAACGGTGTAATCAGTTCTACTGTAGGCTATATCGGCGGACATAAAGAAAATCCCACCTATCCGGAAGTAAAAGCACATACCACCGGACATGCAGAGGCAACCGAAGTGGTGTTTAATCCGGAACTGATTTCCTACTCCGATCTCTGCAAACTGTTCTTCGAGATACACGACCCGGCTCAAACCGACGGACAAGGTCCCGATATCGGACCGCAATACCGGAGTGAAATATTCTATTTCAATGAGGAACAGAAAAAACAAGCAGAAGAAGTAATCGGCTTGCTCCGCGCAAAAGGATATGAAGTGAATACCCGCCTCACCCCAGCTTCTACATTCTGGAAGGCAGAAGCGTATCACCAGCATTATTATGACAAAACAGGAGGAGAACCTTATTGCCATATCCGTATCAAAAAATTCTAAGCACGCATTAACTTATGATACTGAAACTTTACGACAAGAATAACAGTCCAGACGATTTGCAGCGTATTGCCGACGTGCTGAACGACGGAGGAATCATCATTTATCCTACCGACACCATGTATGCCATGGGATGTCATGCGCTGAAAGAGCGGTCTATTGAGCGTATCTGTAAACTGAAAGGCATCGATCCACGTAAGCATTATCTGTCCATCATCTGTTATGACTTGAGCAATATCAGCGAATATGCCCGTGTGAGCAATGCGACTTTCAAACTGATGAAGCGCACCTTACCCGGTCCGTTTACCTATATTCTGAATGCCGATAGCCGGCTGCCCAAACTCTTCAGAAACCGTAAGGAGGTAGGTATCCGAGTGCCGGATAATCCGATTATTCAGGAAATATGCCGTACGCTGGATGCTCCGATACTCACCACTACCCTACCGCTTGCCGAGGGGGAAGACATAGAGTATCTGACCGACCCGGAGCTGATAGATGAAAAGTTCGGCGAAAAAGTTGATTTGGTTATCGACGGAGGAATAGGTGGCATCGAACCTTCTACCGTCATCGACTGCCGAGAGGATGAGCCGGAAATTATAAGACAGGGAAAGGGGACGGTCAGTCTGTAGCCGGAAAAGGAAAAGTCTCCCTATCCCATGCAAGCTGCATCTGTAAAAAGGAAACCCATGCAAGAAACCAATTAACACGAAACATTAACAGAATAAAAAAAATAATACTAACTTTAAAACTTCAAATTCATGCTACACATGCTATTAGATGCGAGTACAGCGGTAAGCCAAGCCACCGCAAACATTAACTGGGAACATGTACTTGAAAAACTGATTACTTGGGGAGTGGAAACAGGAAAAGCTCTTGTTGCAGCCATTCTGATTTACGTTATCGGTCGCTTTATCATCAAACAAATCAATACGCTCTTAGCCAAGATTCTTCAGAAGCGGAAGTTTGAAATCAGCGTACAGACTTTCTTGAAAAGTCTTGTCAACCTCCTGCTGAATCTGGTTCTGGCATTTGCCATCATCAGCAAACTGGGAGTGGAAACCACCAGCCTTGCAGCCATTCTTGCTTCTGCCGGTGTGGCTATCGGTATGGCGCTTTCAGGAAATCTTTCCAACTTTGCCGGCGGACTGATTGTGCTTGTTTTCAAGCCGTTTAAAGTGGGCGACTACATTGAAAGTTCGCAAGCAAACGGTACGGTAAAGGAAATCCAGATCTTCCACACCATCCTTACCACACTCGACAACCGCATTATCTACGTACCTAACGGTGCCCTCAGCGGGAATGCCATCACCAACTACAGCCGCCAGGAAACACGCCGCGCTGAATGGACTTTCGGAGTGGAATACGGTGAAGATTATGAACGGGTGAAAGCGGTACTTGAACGCATCATCGAAGCCGATTCACGTATTCTCAAGACTCCGGCACCGTTCATCGGCCTCAGCTCGCTTTCAGCAAGCAGCGTAGATATTAAAGTACGTGTATGGACGAAGACTGAAGCGTATTGGGATGTTTACTTCGATATGAACAAAATCGTATATGATACCTTCAATAAGGAAGGCATCGGATTCCCCTTCCCGCAACTTACGGTACATCAGGGAAACTAATCAGCCCTACCGCTGATAAACATAAAAGAGCCATAGCAATAACTCGTTCTTCTGAATATCAGAAACGAACTTCATGCTATGGCTCTCTTTTTATGACAAGAAGCTAAACTTAGTTGCGGTCGGCTTTCAAGCGGTCGGCCATGGCCTTAGCCAGCATACGGGCTTGTGAACCACAGTCAGCACTCATGCTCTGCTTCATTTCCACCGGAGCTTCCACCACTTCAAATTTAAGTTTTTCGGTGTATTCGCCTAACTTTTTCACGGCTGCACTTGCCCAAGTAAACGAACCGAAATATCCCATAATGCGGTTTTTCATTTCGCGGGCTGCTACCTTGTCAAGCAATGACTGTACTTCCGGATAAAGATTCATGTTATAGGTGGTACTTCCTACAATCAGACCTTTATACTTGAAGATGTCTGCCAATATATAAGAATGATGCGTATGTGAAGCATTATGCATCACCACATTCTTGATTCCCTGCAAACTCAATTCTTCTGCAATGACTTCTGCCACTTCTTCTGTGTTGCCATACATGGTTCCATAAACCACTACCACTCCTTCTTCACCTTCATAGCGGCTCAGCTTGTCATACATCTCAACTACCTGAGGAATCTTTTCTTCCCACACCGGACCGTGAGTTGAGCAGATCATCTTGATAGGCAATCCGCCACATTTCTTTAAAGCCTTTTGAACCGGATTTCCAAACTTACCTACAATGTTTGAGTAATAACGGCGCATTTCATTCCAGTAAATATCTGTATTGATGTACTTATCTACGCAGCCGCCGTTCAGTGCACCGAAACATCCGAATGCATCACCTGAGAAAAGTACTCCTTCTGTAGAATCAAAAGTTACCATCGTTTCGGGCCAGTGAACCATCGGAATCAGGTAGAAATTCAAGTTATGATGACCGATATTCAAAGAATCGCCGTCGTTTACCACCAAGCGTTCGCCGCCTGTTCCGTAATATCCGTCTACCATATCAAAGGTTTTCTTGTTACCTACCAATACCACTTCCGGATAATATTGCTTAATCAAAGAAATAGAACCTGAATGGTCGGGCTCCATATGGTTAATCACCAGATAATCAATTTTACGGTCTCCGATGACATTGCGGATTTTCTTCAGGTAAACTTCAAAGAAAGCCACATCAACAGTATCTACCAGAACTACCTTTTCATCGGCAATCAGATACGAGTTATAAGACACCCCGTAAGGCAATGGCCAAAGATTTTCGAACAATGCTTTGGTGCGGTCGTTCACACCCACATAATGTACTTTTCCTTTTAATTCCATATCTAAATTAAGTTTGTAAGTTTTGAGTTTATACGTTCTTAGAGTTCCCCCCCCTTGCCTGAATCCATGCCGGAAGCTGGATGATAGTTCTTTCCCTGCCACGTGTCACGCTCATTCATGCGCTTTTTCAGGCGGTCGGTAAACTCATGATTTTTCAGTCCCCAGTCGGGCGCAATCAGCAGTTCTTTCGGCGACTGCGAGATAAAACGTTCCAAGACTAAATCGGGACGCAAACGCTCCATGTAATCTATTACCAAATCAATGTATTCATCGGCCGAATAAAGATGAAAATGCTCGGGATGCAACTCATATTCATGCGCCATGCGCGTACCGCGAATCAGTTGAAGCTGATGCATTTTCAGCGTGGTCAGCGGAAGAGCCGACAGCTGTTCGGCTTGTCTGAACACAGCCTCTCCTTCTTCACCCGGCAATCCGATAATGACATGCCCGCCCGTGCGTATGCCGCGGGCTGCTGTCCGGTGAACAGCATCGACGGTACAGGCAAATGTATGTCCCCGGTTGATACGCTGCAAGGTATGGTCGTCTGTGCTTTCTATTCCGTATTCAACCAGCAAAAAAGTCTGTCGGTTCAGTTCCTCCAGCCAGTTAAGCAAGCTGTCGGGCATACAGTCCGGACGGGTACCGATAACCAGTCCTACCACATCTTCTACCAGCAAAGCCTCAGTGTACATGCGCTTCAAGGTTTCCAGTTCGCCGTACGTATTGGTATAGGCCTGGAAATAAGCAAGGTATTTCATTTGAGGATATTTGCGTGAAAAGAAGGCTTTCCCTTCTTCAAGCTGGGCAACTACCGATTTTTCTGTTCGGCAGTAAGCCGGATTAAATGTTTGGTTATTGCAATACGTACAGCCTCCATAGCCTTTTGTACCGTCACGGTTGGGGCAGGTAAATCCCGCATTGACAGATATTTTCTGCACCTTGAACGGAAATTGTTCAGCCATGAAACCGGCAAAATCATTATAGCGTATCGGTTTATTCATACAGTTGATTTTTCGGGGTGTAAAGATACTACTTTTTTTCGAGAAAGTCTTTCTCTATGGACGCTCAATTCGTCATTGGCATCATGGCTCTTTCATTTAAAGCCAGTACTGCCAAGGAAGTACTGAAAGCATGTTAAATGAAAAAGCCGTGCCTTGTCATCTACATAATAAAAACACCAAGGCGTTTCACTTGAAACGAATAATCATTTCAGATGAAACGCCTTGTTATTTTTCAGAATGAAAACAGTAGAAGCCTAACAGGCACAATACCTTATCCCGAAAGGGAGCAGGATGGAAATCGGTTTCTACTTCAGCTCTCCCGTCTGACTAAAGTAAAATGTCCTGTAAAGATTTGCGTTTTTTCTCCGGCATTTCAGTTGCAGATGAGTAACCCAGCGGAATGAGGGCAATCGGTTCCAGCGAATCGGGCAGATGCATGACCTCCCGACAGCGAGGCACATCAAAGTTGCAAACCCAACAACAGCCCAAGCCCTGCTCGGCTGCCGCCAGACAAAGATGCTCTACCGCAATAGATACATCAACATCGGTATGATCTTTTCCATCCGGCTTACGGTGCCAAGCTTCTTCATGGTTGCCGCAAGCTACAATGATACAGGGAGCTGTCTGAATCCATTCACGGGGATAAGCCGTTTTTAATGCAGCCAACCGTTCCGGATCGGTTACTACCGCAAAACGCCAAGGCTGAAAATTTACTGCCGAGGGAGCCAGACGTACACATTCCAGAATATAATCTAATTTCTCCTGTTCTACCGGACGGGGTTCATAACTCCGCACCGAACAGCGTGCTTTTACTAAATCAAGAAAATTCATAACTGTTTACTTTTTAGTACGTTCCAATTCTTGAAGGTTTTCCAATTTCTTTGTTTCCAGGAATTCATAAATACCGCAAAGATGTTCTTTCACGCGCTGATTGCCAAATTCATAAACTTTAGTTACCAGTCCGTCAAGGAAATCACGGTCATGAGAAACCACAATCAGCGTGCCGTCAAAGTCCACTAATGCCTGTTTCAGAATATCCTTGGTCTTCATGTCAAGGTGATTGGTCGGCTCATCCAGAATCAGCAGGTTAACCGGCTCAAGCAGTAACTTAATCATGGCAAGACGGGTGCGTTCACCTCCTGAAAGCACTTTTACTTTCTTCATAGATGCCTCCGGACTGCCAAACATGAAGGCTCCGAGCAGGTCTCGGATTTTATTGCGGATTTCTCCCTTCGCTACATCGTCGATGGTTTGAAACACGGTCAGGTTTTCATCTAAGAGTGAAGCTTGGTTCTGGGCAAAATAACCAATCTGCACATTATGCCCCAACGTCAGCGTTCCGTCATGGTCAATCTCATTCATGATACATTTCACCAACGTGGACTTACCCTCTCCGTTTTTACCCACGAAAGCCACTTTATCGCCGCGTTCTATCGTAAGCGATGCGTTACGGAACACCACATGTTCGCCGTAAGATTTTCCTACGCCTTCCATCGTTACCGGGTAGCTTCCGCTACGCGGCGAGGGAGGGAACTTCAAACGGAGTGCGGAAGTATCTTCTTCGTCCACTTCTATCAGCTCCAGCTTTTCCAGCATCTTCACCCGGCTCTGCACCTGAAGCGTTTTGCTGTACGTTCCTTTGAAGCGTTCAATAAAGTCTTTCGTTTCCTGAATCATCTTCTGCTGTTCTTCGTACTGCTTCATCTGCTGCTCACGGCGTTCTTTCCGCAATACAAGATACTGAGAATAATTCACTTTATAATCATAGATACGTCCCATGGTTACTTCAATGGTACGTGTCGTAATATTATCTACAAATTTACGGTCATGACTAATTACCACCACAGCCTTTGCACTGGAAATCAGGAAGTCTTCCAGCCACTGAATGGACTCAATATCAAGGTGGTTGGTCGGCTCATCAAGCAGCAACACATCGGGATTTTGCAAAAGCAGTTTAGCCAGTTCGATACGCATACGCCATCCGCCACTGAACTCACTGGTCTGCTTATGGAAGTCTTCGCGCATGAATCCCAAACCCAGCAAAGCCTTCTCTACATCCTCTTCAAAATGCGTCATATCGATGGCATAAAACTTCTCGCTCATGGCAGCTACTTTTTCAATCAGTTCCATATACGAGTCGCTTTCATAGTCAGTCCGCGTGGCAAGTTCGTTATTCATCCGATCAATTTCCTGCTCCATTTCACGCAAATGAGCAAAGGCCTGTGAAGCTTCTTCAAACACCGTGCGCCCGTCTTCTGTCATCAGGTGCTGGGGCAAATAAGCCACTACGCAATCTTTCGGTGCAGTTACCTTTCCACGGGTAGGCTGGCGTACTCCTGCCAGAATTTTCAACAAGGTAGATTTTCCCGCACCGTTCTTTCCCATCAACGCAATGCGGTCTTTTTCATTAATCTGAAAGCTTATGTCACTAAACAAGGTGGTTCCGCCAAATTCAACGGTTAATCCATCTACTGATACCATACTGATTTATTCTATATTTATTTGCTGATATTTACTGATTATTTGCTGATTACTTGCTCACAAAGATAGTGAAAGATGAGTGCAGTACCAAGCTAAAAGCTGGCTTTTGAGCGAATGTACTGCCGAACCGCATCCTATCTTTCCCTCAATCATTCTCTTCCTGCATCAATCCGGAGAAAGACGAACAGCAGAATGGTGAATCCCCACAGCGACGAACCTCCGTAACTGAAGAAAGGCAGCGGAATACCGATAACCGGAGTCAGTCCGAGCACCATGCCGATATTGATAAAGAGGTGGAAAAAGAAAATACTTGCCACCGAATAGCCGTAAACCCTGCCGAAACGGGTGCTCTGCCGCTCTGCCAAATAAATGAGCCGAAGAATCAATACGGCAAAAAGCAGCAGCACAAAGGCGGAACCGAAGAAGCCTTGTTCTTCGCCTACGGTGCAGAATATAAAGTCGGTGTCTTGTTCCGGAACGTATTTCAGCTTTGTCTGGGTTCCGTTCAGGAAGCCCTTGCCCAGCAATCCGCCCGACCCGATGGCTATCTTACTTTGGTTGACATTGTATCCTGCACCTGCCGGATCGTCTTTCATCCCCAACAGAACTTCGATACGGGTCTTCTGATGGTTTTCGAGCACTTGATTAAATACATAATCGGTGGAGAAAAAGAAGGAAACCGAACCGATGACAAACATCAGCGTATAAAGGTAGTTGACAAAACGCTCCCGAAGATACATTACGCCCAAGTAAACTGCCAATGCGGCATAAACAGCCAAGAGAAGGTAGGTCACATCGAACGGTATCACGTTACAGGAGAACAATACACCGATTACAATACTGCCTCCTCCAATCCAGGCTATATAGGCAGAAACAAGCCGTCCGCCCTGACGGCAATACAGACGCACCAGCAAAGCCGTGAGCAAGACGATAAGCAAGGCTACGATAAACTCGCCCCACGAGGTCATCTCGTCAATCATGAAATCGGATCCGAAACGAATACCTACAATAAAAAAGATAACTGCACAGATGCCGGAGAATAAGACTGCACCCGTCATTCCTTCCCGGTAGAGTACCAGAAAGAAGGACAGATAAACCAAGGCTGAACCGGTTTCCCGCTGTAAGATAATAAGCAGCATGGGTAATAAGATTACAGCCAGTGAAAGCATCATATCACGCCCCCGGCTGATGGAGTAGGTGTATTCGCCCATCAGCTTCCCCAAGGCTAATGCCGTGGCAAACTTGGCAAACTCGGCAGGCTGGATGCTGACTGGCCCCAATACAATCCAGGAACGGGAGCCCTTGATTTCATGCGGATTAAAAATGGTACCGAGCAGCACCACCAGCATCAAACCGTAGATGAGGTAGGCATACGTGTCATACAAACGGGAGTCAAGCATCATCAAAACGAAGCCTAAACTCAACGAGCAACCGATCCACATCATTTGCTTACCGGCACGGGTAGAGAGGTCAAAGAAATCGGGCTCTCCATAGTCATAGCTCGCGCCGCATACACTAAACCAGCCCAGTATAACCAGTACCAGATACAGACCGACCAACCACCAGTCTACATTCTTCCATATACTACCTTTCGTGTATGCCATAATCAATTCGTCTTTTCTGAATATCGGCAGCAAGCACCTCATCATTCGGTGAAAGACCGCCTTTCAAATATTGTTCTATCATTAACTTCCCGATCGGAACTCCGTAAGTGGCTCCCCATCCTCCGTTTTCCACATAAACGGCAATCGCTATCTTGGGGTTGTTCATCGGGGCAAAGCCTAAAAATGCCGAGTGGTCTTTTCCTCGGTTTTGCGCTGTTCCTGTTTTTCCGCAGACTTCAATATCGGGAAGATTAGCCAAACGGCACGTTCCGCCCAATACAGCCGCACGCATTCCCTGAACTACTTCTTCATAATGCGAAGCATCTACTTTTGTATAATTACGCTTTGTATAAGCCTCATCCAGCGGTTCTCCTTCTATTTGCTTCACCACATGGGGAGTGATATAGTATCCGCGATTGGCAATAGTTGCACCTAAATTCGCAATCTGAAGCGGAGTGGCTGTAACCTCTCCCTGTCCGATGGAGATACTGATAATGGTAAGTCCGTTCCATGAGCCCCGATAGGCCTTGTCATAAAAAGCCGCATTCGGTATCATGCCTCGCTTTTCTCCGGGAAGGTCAATGCCCAGCGTATAGCCGAATCCCATTGAAACCATATAGTCGCGCCAGGTATTCATGGCGTTCTGCACGGAACCATATTTCTGGCGGGCACCAATCATGTGATAAAGTCCCCAGCAAAAGTAACCGTTGCATGAAGTAGCAATGGCAGGAATCAGGGTCAGCGGAGAAGGGTGTCCGTGACAGCCCACATGCAGTCCGCGGAAATTGAATCCTCCCGCACAAGAAAAAGGAGTACCGGGTACGATGATTCCTTCTTGCAAGAAAGTCAGTGCCTGCGTAGTCTTGAAGGTTGAACCGGGAGGATAGGTTCCCATAATGGCACGGTTCAGCAGCGGCTTCCAAGGGTCGGCTGCCATCATCAAATGATTTTTTCCCCGGCTACGCCCCACCATCAACTGAGGGTCGTACGTTGGAGAAGAGACCATGCAAAGCACTTCACCCGTAGCAGGTTCGATGGCTACGATACTTCCAATTTTCCCTTCCAGCAAACGCTCGCCCAACATCTGAAGGTCAATATCCAAGCTCAATGTCAGGTTCTTTCCGGCAACAGGAGCCTTGTCGAACTCTCCGTTCATATAGCTTCCCTGGATTCGGCCACGCACATCGCGGAGCAAGATTTCCACCCCCTTTTCTCCCCGGAGCTTCTCCTCATACGAGCTTTCTACTCCTTGTTTTCCGATAAAGTCGCCGGGAATGTAATACTTGTCTTTCTCCATCTCTTTCTTCGAGACCTCACCGATGTCGCCCAAAATATGTGCTCCGGCACTTGAGCTATACTGACGAATGGTACGGCGCTGAATGTAAAAACCCGGAAACTTGAATAACTTCTCTTGAAAGACACCACACTCTTCGGCCGATAACTGGGTCAGCAAGACCTGATTGGTATAAGGCGAATAACCGGGGTTTAACCTCCGGTCTTTGATATCGCGCAATCTCTTACGCATAAATTCGGGCGTAACATTCAGCGTACGGCATAAATCAAGCGTGTCTAACGAGGTGATTTCTTTCATTACAACCATAATATCGTAGGCTGCCTGATTAAAAACAAGCAGTTTGTCATTACGGTCATAGATTATTCCCCGGCTGGGATACTGTATTTTTTTCAGTAACGCATTACTGTCGGCATTCTTTTTATAATCATCGCTCATGATTTGAAGTGCAAGCAAACGAATCATAAAAACCAGCACCACTAATATCACAGCTCCTCCTATCACATATTTCCGCTTCTCCAGATTATAGTTGCGTTCCACTATTTGTTCCTCCTTACTGCATCAACACATAAAATACAAAACAAGGTAACAGCCACATCACTCACTATTTTCAAGATGAGCACATCGAAGTGAGCCCATGAAAAAACATCAAGCATATCCAAAGCCGTTACATGAACCAGCACACCGGCAAAAGCATATCGCAAGAAAGGCAAGAATCCCATTACCCGGATTCCCGGCTCAAAGAGATCAGTGCTTCCCCTTAAAAGCTGACTCCGCAATAAAAGCGGACGGCAGAAACCCAATAAGACGGCGGCGGCGGCATTCATTCCCGGAGTATTGCTGAAAATATCAATAGACAATCCTATCGCAAAAGACCAAAGCATCAGTTCTTTCCGACCGGTATCTGTATGAAATTTCAAGATGAAGTAGATATAAAATAAAGGAGTGGCATATTGACCAATATGCACATAGTTTAGCACCAGTACCTGAAGTAGCACCAGAAAAACCAACCACTGGACACGCTGTATTTTTTGCATAAACAATCTTCTTTCGCTTAAATTAAATTCCCGCCTTTCTTTCTAAAGCCATCTGGTCTTCATTTCCTACCGGAGCAATTACCTGCACATCGGTAAGGCGGGCAAAATCAGTAAACAGCTTCACCCGAAGCAAGTAAGACAAACCGTCATGGCTGTCTACCATGTCATCAACGGTACCTACGGGGATACCCGAAGGGAAAACAGCACTATGACCACTGGTCACTATGGTATCGCCCAAGGTAAACTCTGAGTGCCTCGGCATGTCTTTCACATACGCATACTGAGAAGAGCCCCCTTCCCACTTCAGGAAACCGAAGTATTCGGTCCGCTTGATTTTGCAGCTGATACTGCTTTTCGAATTCAGAACCGGAAGAACAAGAGCATGATGACTTCCTGTCATATACACAATGCCCACGACACCGTTACCGCATACCACACCCATTTCCGGACGTATTCCATCCTCTTCTCCTCTGTCTATCGTGATGTAGTTATCGGCATGGGTCACACTGTTGTTCACTACACGCGCATCATGAATCTGATACCCTTTTTTAGCCTCATCCAGCATCTTTTCTACCTTCAGAGAATCTTGAGTATAGGCCGTTACCGCACGGCGCAATGTTTCTACTTCCAGTTCAAGCTCCACATTTCTCCGGGTGAGCTGACGATTCACCTCCCCGAGACCGATATAACGAGTCACCTCACTCGACAAATCGTATATTTCTCCGGCAATACGATTTGCCGAAGTGAAAAACACACTTCCCTGATAGCTGTTAAAACGGAACAGCAAAATGAAGCAAATAACCTCAAGCAATACAAATAACAGACAGTAATTATATTTCAGGAGGAAATCGAGCAGATTTCTCATTCAGATTTAGCTTTAAATTAAAAGTAAACGAACGCAGAGGCGCAGAGACACTGTTTCCAGCCAAGAAGGTGAAATTCGTGTTTCTACATCTCTGCGTTCCTGATATTATAAAACCAGTATCGCAATTTATCTCATCAAGAACGAGAAGTGATCTACATTCTTCAACGCAATACCAGTACCTTTGGCAACACTCAGCAACGGATCTTCCGCAATATGGAACGGAATATTAATTTTATCTGTCAGTCGTTTATCAAGCCCGCGCAATAAGGCACCTCCTCCGGCTAAGTAAATACCGTTATTTACAATATCGGCATAAAGTTCAGGAGGGGTATTTTCAAGTGCACTTAAAATAGCCATTTCTATTTTGGCAATGCTCTTTTCCATACAGTGCGCAATTTCCTGATAACATACAGGAACTTCCATCGGCAACGCAGTAATACGGTTCGGTCCGCGTACAATATAATCTTCCGGAGCTTCATCTCCCAAGTCGGTCAACGCTGCTCCCACGTGAATTTTAATACGCTCTGCCATACGCTCACTGACTTTTACGTTATGCTGACGGCTCATATACTCCTGAATATCGGCTGTCAAGTCATCGCCTGCTACACGTATCGAGTTATTTGATACAATACCTCCCAGTGAAATCACAGCAATTTCAGTAGAACCTCCACCTATATCGACCACCATATTTCCTTCAGGAGCCTCCACATCCAAACCAATACCGACAGCCGCCGCCATTGGCTCGAATATCAGATATACATCTCGCCCACCTGCATGCTCAGCACTATCACGAACGGCACGCAGTTCAACCTCTGTAGATCCGGAAGGCACACCGATAACCATACGAAGAGAAGGAGTAAACAGACGGCGTCCCTTGCTTACCTTCTTTATCAAACCGCGCATCATCTGCTCACAAGCATTAAAGTCGGCTATCACTCCGTCACGCAGCGGACGGACAGTACGGATATTCGGATTTTCCTTTTCATACATCAGCTTGGCACGTTCACCCACAGCAATCATTTTTTCCGTACGGCGGTCAAGTGCTACTACCGACGGCTCATCAACAACAATCTTATCGTTGCAGATAATAATTGTATTGGCTGTACCAAGGTCCATCGCAATGGATTGAGTAAAAGAGAATAAACCCATTCTTTTCTTTTATCTTTTATTGAAAATTATTTTTTAAAGTAATCACGGATAGCTGAGTCGTAATGAGAAGATACGGTAAATGCTTCTCCTGCAAACCAACGACGCTGATCGCGGGTAGTAACAGCACCCTGCTGATTCAAGATGTCCAACAACGGCTGATACTGGTGCTTGCTGGCAACAATCACTACATCGTTGAAGTTCTTAGCACCGGCACGAATCAATGAAATACCACCTATATCGATTTTTTCAATAATGTCTTGCTCACTTGCTCCGCTTGCCACAGTATCTTCAAACGGATAAAGGTCAACAATGACCAAATCAATTTCAGGTATTTCATACTGAGCCACCTGCTGCTGGTCGCTTTCCAGCTCACGACGGCAAAGGATACCTCCAAAGATTTTCGGATGAAGTGTTTTCACACGACCACCCAGAATAGAAGGATAAGTAGTAACATCTTCTACTGCCTGGCAAGGGTATCCTAAAGATTCGATAAACTCACGTGTTCCACCTGTTGACAAGAACTGAACTCCTTCTTCATGCAGTTTCGCCAAGATAGCGTCCAATCCGTCCTTATGATAAACCGAAACCAATGCGGTTTTAATTTTCTTAGATTCTGACATAACTGTATCTTTAAATTGTTGGGTTTAAATAGCTGGGTGCAAAATTACGAATTTTCAGCCGATAAATCCATCCTTATTAAAGTAAAAATGCTTTTTTTCTATTAAAGAACAGCAAAAAAGCAAATGTAACGAAATTGTAACATGTATGACATTCCTATATAACACAACGTTTTTATCTTTGCGACCATAAAATCTTAGCAAAACAAGTATGGAAACTATTTATTTAGGAATTGTAATATTCCTGTTTATGCTGGCAATCTTTGATTTGCTAGTTGGGGTCAGCAATGATGCCGTAAACTTCATGAGTTCTGCCGTAGGGGCAAAAGTCGCAAAATTCAAAACCATTATCATTGTAGCCGCCATCGGTGTATTTGCCGGAGCCGTACTGAGTAATGGCATGATGGACATAGCCCGACACGGAATCTTCCAACCTGTCAATTTCAGCTTCTATGAAATCATGTGTATCTTGCTGGCTGTCATGGTGACCGACGTTGTTCTTCTGGATGTTTTCAACACATTAGGACTGCCTACATCTACTACGGTTTCAATGGTATTTGAACTTTTAGGAGGTACCTTTATTTTAGCTATCCTGAAAATCATCGGCGATGAAACCGGAATGCTCAGCTTAGGCGACATGATGAACACGGAAAAAGCACTCTCTGTAATCATGGGTATTTTCCTTTCGGTTGCTATCGCATTTATAGCCGGTACTTTCGTACAATACATTTCCCGACTCATCTTCAGTTTCAATTATAAAAAGAACCTTTCCTGGACTATTGGCATATTCGGAGGAGTAGCCGTTACTTCACTCTTATACTTTATCTTAATCAAAGGATTAAAAAGCGCTCCCTTCATCTCTGCCGAATCATTGGCATGGATTCAAAGCAATACCGCCCTGCTGGTTACCGGATGCTTCGTCTTCTTCACCATTTTAATGCAAATCTTACACTGGCTTAAAGTCAATGTATTTAAGATCATCGTTCTTTTAGGAACCTTCTCGCTGGCTCTTGCTTTTGCCGGAAACGACTTGGTAAACTTCATCGGTGTACCTCTTGCCGGATTCTCTGCTTATACAGACTACATCGCCAACGCAAACGGAGCAAGCGTACACGACTTCATGATGTCGTCGCTTATGTCATCTGCCAAAACACCTGCCATCTTCCTGTTTGCTTCAGGTATCATCATGGTATATGCTCTGGCTACTTCTAAAAAGGCCAAAAACGTAATTAAAACTTCTGTCGACCTGGCCCGTCAGGAAGAAGGTGACGAAATGTTCGGTTCATCGGCTCTGGCACGTACCATCGTACGCCGTGCGAACAATATCAACGATTTCTTAAAACGGGTAATTCCTGCAAGCACCCGCCGCTGGATTGACAACCGCTTCAACAAAGAAGAATCAATCATGGAAAACGATGCAGCCTTCGACTTGGTTCGTGCTTCTGTTAACTTGGTTTTATCTGGATTGCTGATTATTATCGGTACAACCATGAAGTTACCCCTCTCTACCACTTACGTAACCTTCATTGTTGCGATGGGTACCTCACTGGCCGACCGCGCCTGGAGCCGTGAAAGTGCCGTTTACCGTATCACCGGTGTACTTTCAGTTATCGGAGGATGGTTTATCACCGCATTTGTAGCCTTCACCGTATGTGCCATTGTTACGTTCGTTATGTTCTACACCAATGTAGTGGGAATGCTTGGTTTCATTGCTTTAGCTGTATTCCTTTTGGTTCGCAGTAACATCAAGTACAGCAAAAAAGAAAAAGTGGAAAGCCAAGACGATGTATTCAAACGCATGATGGCAAGCAAAGACAAAACAGAAACCTTGTCTCTGTTACGCCAGCACGTAAAAGAAACATTTACCGATTATATCAACTTCAGCGAAACGGCTTACGTTCAAGCTACCAACGGTTTTATCAACGAAAATCTGAAAGACCTGCGTAAAGCCATGAGCACCACTGAAGAACAAAGAAAGATGTTGAAAAAACGCCGCCGCAAAGAGATATTGGGTCTGCGCCGCATTCCTATCACCATCGCTATCGAAAAGAATACTTGGTTCCACTTGGGAAGCAATAGCTGCGAACAGATGCTTTACTGCTTGAAACGAATCTGCGAGCCTTGTAAAGAACACGTGGACAACAACTTCAACCCGATTTCGGCAGAGTGTGTACAGGAGTTCCTGCCGGTAAGAGAAAGACTTTGCGAACTGATGGACCGCACCCGACAGGCTATTGATACCAACAACTACGATGAAGCCGATGACATCCTGAAAAAAGGAGATGAACTGAAGAATATGATTTCCTCACTGCGCAAACAGCAGATGAACCGCATGCAGGAAGGCGGAACAGAAAGCTTGAAGGCTTCGATGGTTTATCTGAACATTCTTCAGGAAACCCAGGAATTGGTAAGTATCTGGCGTCACTTGCTCCGTGCGAGCCGTTTCTTCCAAGCCGACTATGTATCACAAGACTTGTCGCAACTAGCCTTGGCTGAAGAACGTATCTAACGAATCGAATAACTAAATCTATACACACACCAAAGCCGGAGAAAGAGAATTACTTGAATTGCTCATCTCCGGCTTTTCGCTTATTTTTGCACACGAAACATTTGCACCCTATCTATGCTTTTTACAACCAGCTATCAAGCACCCTTCTGCAAAATCACAATGAGCAGCAACGGCAAACAACTTACCGGCTTATGGCTGGATAAGCAGGAACCTTTCACACCCAGTTCATTCCCCCTGTCCGAAAATACAACCATACCCGGTGTATTCAAACCGGTCAAAACTTGGTTAGACTGTTACTTTGAAGGAAAATGCCCCGACTTTACTCCCGATTTAATTCTTGATGGAACTCCCTTTCAACTTGAAGTATGGAACCTGTTAAAAACGATTCCTTATGGAGAAACAGTTTACTACAAAGATATTGCCAGAGAAATAGCACAAATCAGAAAAATAAAGTGCATGTCGGCACAAGCTGTAGGCAGAGCCATCGGACAAAATCCCATCAGCCTGATTATTCCCTGTCACCGGGTCATAGGAAGCAACGGAAACCTTACGGGATACGCCGGCGGGATTTACAATAAGCTCCGGCTCCTTACATTAGAAGGAATCAACCCCGAAGGTTTATTCATGCCCGGTAAAAAACAAACCGACTACGCCGAAGTTTCTCTTTTCCGCTGCAGATAAAGCTGGCGGGAATTAAACACATTATGCCAAATGCTGTAAAATCCCGCAGCTACCGCCGTAACCGGAGTAAAAAAGGTATATCCCAGCCAAATTCCCAAAACCGTATTTTTCTGCCCCAGAGCTTGCCCTGCACTTATTTCATCACCATAAACGCGTCCTATTTTTTTGCCCAGATAAAACTGAACCGCACAGCAAATCAAGGAAACAAGAGCCAGACCTACCTGCAGTCCCACAGAAACCTCACTATGCACAATACTCTTTGTTGTCACGGCAATAGCCAGTGTCAGCGCTACAGCCCAAAGATAAAAAGACAATTCATGAAACCGAGATACATACGCATGAAAGGCAGGCAAGAACCGACGTATCAGATATGCAGCCAAAAATGGACCCAACAAAAGAGGAAACACTTTTCCTAAAATCAAGCTGAAAGAACCGACAAAGCTAAGACCCGGCTGAGGATGTACTGCCGGCAACAAAAGAGGTACAAAAAAAGCTGCCAGCAAATTAATGAATACCGTATACGCAGTGAGATGCCCGGCATCGCCACCTAACTTACGGGTCACAACCGCCGCAGCCGTTGCCGTGGGGCAAATCAGACACAACATTCCTCCCTCCATGATGATACGGGCTGGAAAATCAGAAAGCAAAACAAGCAACACACCCAGCAGGGCAAAGCTTCCTCCCTGAATAAGCAACAGCCATACATGCCAGCGACAGAAACGCAACTCACTGAAATCTACCTTACAGAAAGTAAGAAACAGCATCGTAAAAATCAACACCGGCTGAATGACATCAACCACCTTTCCCACAACTTCTCTTGTAGAAAGAAGCCAGGGAACATTTACATAAATAAAATAAAGGACTACCCCCGACAGCATAGCAATAGGAAGTGTCCAGTTTTTACAAAATCGAATAATATTCATATCCAAAAGCCATTAAGACCACAAAAGTATAAAATTTGATTTACAATAAAGAGTATAATCCCCCACACATTGACAAGAAACTATAAAAAAACCCTTTTCCCTATCAACAAGTTCCTCTTTCTACTTGTCACCTTGTCTGTTTTTATAGTTTAAATCACCTTTTTCATTGTTGAATTATAAAATATTCCATACTTTTGCGCCAGCAAGAACGCCAAAACATGAAAACAATTCTATATAAACTATACTTTATATGTATTTTTCTCATCGGATTAAGCACATCGGCCTCAGCTTCCACATTTTTATTTTCAACTGAAAATGAAGATTCAGACAGCTTGCAAAGCTATCTTCCGGCTGATTCTATTTTTGCTCATTTTCTGAAACAGAGAAACATTCCTTTAACCCAACATAACCAACTGGAACTCCTTCCCAGCGGAAGGGAAAAATTCAACAGCCTGTTTGAAGCCATCAAACAGGCTAAGCATCACATTCATATGGAGTACTTCAACTTCCGAAGTGATTCTATAGCTAAAGAAATGTTTACCCTTCTCGCCGAAAAGGCAAAAGAAGGGGTAAAGGTAAGAACCATGTTTGATGCATTCGGCAATTTTTCCAATAACCGTCCGCTGAAAAAAGAACATCTGAAAATGCTGAACGAACGAGGCATTGAAATCGTGAAGTTCGATCCGATACGCTTCCCGTATATCAATCATGTATTTTGCCGAGACCACCAGAAAATAGTCATCATCGACGGGAAAGTGGGCTACACAGGAGGAATGAACATAGCCGATTATTACATCAACGGACTGCCTGAAATAGGAGCATGGCGCGATATGCACATACGCATAGAAGGACCAGCTGTGGAACAGCTCCAGCAAGCTTTTTTACATGTATGGAACAAGGAAACCAAACAAAAAGTAAACGGACAAGAATTTTTCCCCTTCAGCAAAGACTCGTTAGACCGTCTGCCCGCAGGTGCTGGAAATCAAGTAGCTATCGTGCAGCGTGTGCCGCATGAAAACCCTGATATCATACGTAAAGCTTATATCGCAGCCATCGATGCAGCCGAACATAAAATACAAATTATCAATCCTTATTTCACCCCCACCTCCAGCATACGGAGAGCCATCAAGCGCGCTGCCCGAAGAGGAGTCAGAGTGGAAATTATGATTCCCGGAAAATCGGATATTCCGTTTACCCCCGATGCCGGCTTCTATATCGCCAACCGGCTGAGAAAAGCCGGAGCTCATATCTATGTCTTTAACGGAGGATTCCATCATTCCAAAATCATGATAGTAGACGACCGTTTCTGCACCATAGGAAGTACAAATCTGAACAGCCGGAGCCTTCGCTATGACTACGAAATCAATGCGTTTATCTTCGACCTTCCCCTCACCGACGAACTCAGTCATATTTTCCGCGAAGACAAGCAATGCAGCACCATCATGACACGCGAAGAATACAGAAAACGCTCTGCATGGCGGCGGTTCGTGGGATGGTTTGCCAACCTGTTCACCCCTGTTATTTAAACATTTAAAAGAAAACAGCCCCAACTTTACACCCCTGTCATGCCTTGACTAAAAAAAACGCCAAGGCATGACCGTTTAAACGTCCCGGTGAAAGGTTTACTACGCCTACCCGTTTCACGGGAAACGCCGAGGTGTTCTGTTTGCCAGTCACTCAAACCAGCTGCCACCCCAACATCTCCCCTCTGCATGGTTTCATATTCCCCTCTTTTACCTCTTCATTTGTAAAATCAAACACTCCCGTCCGATAAAATTAAAACCATTTTCCATGGAGTTCGGCAGTTTTTTCTTATATTTGCCCAAATAACTAATTAGGCAATAGAACCTACTAACGTGATAAAATGAGAGTAATAGATTTAATCAAATCAACCGATAAGACCGCTTTTTCATTCGAAATCCTCCCTCCCATCAAAGGGACAGGCATTGAAAAAGTATATGCAGATATTGACCTATTGCGTGAATTCGACCCGAAGTACATCAATATAACCACTCACCGAAGTGAATACGTTTACCGCGAACTGGGAGACGGATTATTCCGCCGCGACCGCCTTCGCCGGCGTCCGGGAACCGTAGCAGTGGCAGCTGCCATCCAGAACCGCTATAACATCACCGTGGTACCCCATATGCTGTGCAGTGGATTTACCAGAGAAGACACCGAATATGTATTGTTAGACCTTCAGTTCTTGGGCATTACCGACCTGCTCGTTTTACGCGGAGATAAAGCCAAGCATGAACCGTCTTTTACCCCGGAAGCCGGCGGAAACCGACATGCCATTGACCTTGAAATGCAAATCAATGACTTCAACCAAGGAGTCTTTGTTGACGGTTCTCCCATCAAAGCTCCTCTACAGCCATTCAGCTACGGAGTGGCATGTTATCCCGAAAAGCATGAAGAGTCTCCCAATCCGGAACAAGACTTATATTGGTTATCGCGCAAGATAGAAGCAGGAGCAGAGTATGCAGTGACTCAGCTTTTTTATGACAACAAGCACTATTTTGACTTTGTTGACCGCGCACGTAAGGCAGGTATTCAGGCTCCGATTATTCCTGGAATCAAGCCCTTCACCAAGTTGTCTCAATTATCAGTAGTACCCAAAACCTTCAAGGTAGATTTGCCGGAAGAACTGGCTTCAGAAGTCATCAAGTGTAAAACCGATGAAGAAGCACGTCTTTTAGGTACCGAATGGTGTATCTATCAATGCAGCGAACTCATCAAGCAAGGAGTTCCCAGTATCCACTTCTACACCGTAGGAGCTACCGAAGCCGTGCGCAACGTAGCCAAAGCAATCTACTAACCCCAAAAATACTGCCATGCCTTTCTTTAAAGACGTACTCGGACAAGAAGATGCGAAACGACAGCTCATACAAGGAGCGAAAACAGGCAAACTGGCTCATGCACTCCTACTGTCCGGTCCTTCCGGAAGCGGGAAACTGCCTCTTGCCCTTGCCACTGCCCGCTATTTGCTCTGCCAGCATCCGCATGAAAATGACGCATGCGGTGAGTGTCCGTCATGCGCCATGATGAACCGCCTGGCACATCCCGACCTGCATTTCGCCTTTCCTATCATCAAGCGAAAAGCCGGGCGAGACTCTGTATGCGATGACTTTCTCCCCCAATGGCGAGAAATGCTTCAACGCCAGCTCTATGTGGGCCTAAACCAATGGATGACCGCGCTTGATGCCGGAAACCAGCAACCGCAAATTTACGTACGCGAAAGCGATGAGATCCAACGCAAATTATCACTCAAATCCAATCAAGGAGGATATAAGATAATGCTCATCTGGCTGCCGGAGAAAATGAACATAGAATGTTCAAACAAATTATTGAAACTCTTGGAAGAGCCTCCACGGCAAACAGTCTTCCTTATGGTAAGCGAAGACCCTACAGCCCTTCTCCCCACCATAATCAGCCGTACACAGCGTATTCATCTCCATCCGCTCAGCGAAGATATTCTGGCCGACTATCTGAAGCAACGCTACCTCTTACCTCCCGATGATGCCAGAGACATTGCGCATCGCTCAGGAGGCAGCTTGTTACGGACTTTGGAAAATATTCAGTTAAGTGAAGAACAAAGAAACAGTTTTGAGCTCTTCATCAACCTGATGCGCACTGCATATAAACGTGACATCCGTACACTGAAGGCCTGGAGCGAACAAGTGGCAGGTATGGGACGCGAACGCCAAAAGTCGTTTCTGGAATATTGCCAGCGCATGATCCGGGAAAACTTCATCTACAATTTCCATCAAGCAGACATGAGCTATCTCAGTCCGGATGAAAACCAGTTTTCCACGCGCTTTGCGCCTTTTATTAATGAAAAAAATATCTTCTCAATCACCGCCCTTTTGGAAGAAGCCCAGCTGCATGTTGAGCAAAACGTAAATCCTAAAATGATTTTCTTTGATCTTTCCCTGCGGATGATTGTTGAACTAAAGCAATAATATAACAATGGATAATGATTTTAAACTGAAGAACGGAAGCGGACGCCTTTGCTGCGGCAGCTGCGGACGACAGAATAATAAACTAAACACCTACGACTGGCTTGCCGATATTCCCGGCAATACCGACGAGCAAGACATCGTTGAAGTACAGTTTAAGAATACCCGAAAAGGGTATTTTAAAAACAGCAACCACCTGGCTTTGGAAAAAGGAGACATCGTGGCCGTAGAAGCCAGTCCCGGACACGACATCGGAACTGTGACCCTGACCGGCAGACTGGTCCCCCTGCAAATGAGAAAGGCAAACATCAAGCCAGACACGGAGATTCGCCGTATCTACCGGAAAGCCAAACCCGTAGATATGGAAAAATATGAAGAAGCCAAATCGCGCGAGCATGATACCATGATACGTTCACGCAAAATAGCAGAAGACCTGGGCTTGCAGATGAAAATAGGCGACGTAGAATATCAAGGTGATGGAAATAAAGCCATCTTCTACTACATTGCCGACGAACGAGTTGACTTCCGCCAGCTCATCAAAGTATTAGCTGAAGCATTCCGCGTCCGCATTGAAATGAAGCAAATCGGAGCGCGTCAGGAAGCAGGACGAATCGGGGGAATCGGTCCCTGCGGACGGGAACTCTGTTGCGCCACATGGATGACCAACTTCATCTCCGTATCAACCAGTGCAGCCCGTTTTCAAGACATTTCACTGAATCCGCAAAAACTGGCAGGGCAGTGTGCCAAACTGAAATGCTGCCTGAACTATGAGGTGGATGCGTATGTAGAATGCCAAAAACGTCTTCCCAGCAAGGAAATCACGCTTGAAACAGCCGACGCTACTTATTTTTACTTCAAGGCAGACATTCTTAAAAATACGATAACATACAGCACTGACAAGAGTTTCCTTGCCAATGAAGCAACCATCACTGCACGCAGAGCGTTTGAAATCATCAACATGAACAAACGGGGCGAAAAACCGGAAAAACTGATAGAAGAGTATAACGAACGCGAGGCTAAACAGCCGAAAGACCTACTGGAGCAGGAAAGCTTAACCCGCTTTGACAAAAGCAAAAACGGTAAAGGCAAGAAGAAAAAACAAAAAAACAATGCTCCTGCAAATGGAGAAGCAGCTGCTTCTTCTGTTTCGGCTAACGGTCAAGAGAATGCCAATACCCAGAAAGGACAGCCGGAAAACCGTTCTTCAAGAGCCAAAAACCGTGCTTCACGCTCTGCACAGCAACCTCAGCAGACCCATAAGCCCAATACAGCTGAAGGTAACCGGGGGGAACGTCCCACACAAGAGAAACGGGATGGCAATGAACGCCCCCCACGCCAAGGACGAAATAACCGGAATAACAACCGACGCAATAACGGAAACAAACCATCGAATCCGAATGAGCAAAATGAAGCAAAAAAAACACCTGAACATGAAGCTAAACCGGCTTCAAACACTCAGGCATAATCTGCAGTTTATCTTGCCGACCGTTTTCCTTTTCTTAGGAGTATCCTGTCGGCAGGATACACTCTACCATACCTATCTGGCAATTCCCACTCCCGACGGATGGCATAAACAAGACACCTTATCTTATCAACTGCCTGAACAGATTGAAGGAGAAGGTTATCGGCTGGAAGTAGGTATCAGAAATACCAACCAATATCCTTTTCGTGACATCTGGCTGAGCATCAGACATAACTGGAAAGACAGCCTCGTTTTCCAAACAGATACGTTGCATTTTTATCTGGCCGACGAGCAAGGAAAATGGAATAGCGGAGGAAATACCGGAAGCCTGTTCCAACATACCTATTTCTGTGAAAAGACGTTCACCATACACCCTTCTTCAAGCAACGTATTACAGATGACTCATCTCATGAAACAAGATCCGCTGCCCGGAATAAACGATGCCGGAATCCGGTTGGTCAAACCTTAAAAGGAAAAAGCAGAAACAGCATCTGTTTCCCAATAAAATAAATAAAAGAAAGCACAGAGCCATCTAAACAGATTCGCTCTGTGCTTTCTTATTCTAACCGGTTTCAATGATTATTCCACCTGACCGATAGAGTTTCCATATTCCATTTCTCCTTGAACTACAAAAAATACTTCATCCGATTCATAAGGACCCATTCCGTTTTTTGCAGCTTCTTTGACTATGTAGTTTACTATTTCATCTTGGTCGATATTGATGTAACCTTCGTCATCAGGCTGAACATCCAAGCATCCGCTCGTGGTATAATATTCTACTATCAAGTCAAGGATATAAAATAAATCATCATCCGAAAATTTATCTTTCAAATCTTGAGGCAAATAATTTTTGATGAACTCTACACATTTTTCATCATCCTCATCTTCCAATAAGAAATCGTCTTCCAGTGCCATAGTCTTAAGGGTTTAAATCATGAATATTTTTACAAAATCGCTTCTATTTTTGCCTGCAAGGCAGCTTTTGTTGTTGCGCCTACTTGCTTGTCAACCACTTCGCCATTCTTAATAAACAAAATAGTAGGAATATTTCTCACACCAAACTGTGCCGGAAGCTCAGAGTTTTCGTCTACATCACATTTCCCGATATTAACACGGTCTTTATATTCTTCCGCCAGCTCTTCGATATGAGGAGCCACCTGCTTGCAAGGACCACACCAAGTAGCCCAAAAATCCAATACTACCGGCTTACCTTCAGCCAGAATTGATTCAAAATTGCTATCACTAATGTTGAGTGCCATAGTTTCTTGTTTTTTAATTATTACGCTACGCAAATATAACTAATTTATTTTATAGTCCAACAATGGTTGGCTTTTCAAATAATTCACAAGCTCTTTCCGGACAGATATTTTCAAGGTGCGCGACATCAAACTGACATGCATCTGACCGTCTTCGTCTCTGATATAGAAACATAATTCAGCGGTTCCCGGACTCTCTTTTACAAGCGAAGACAGCTCCATTATCATCTGGTCATCTACCGCCGACAGCGGTGCGGTAATGGTCAGCCTTTCAATCACCCGGTCTTTCACATCCGGCAGTAATTCTATGGAATTAATTTTAACCTCCCATTCTTCCTGCCTCCACTGACGGGGCTGACATTTTCCCCGCATAAACAAGAACATTCCTTCCATAAAGTAGTTCTTCTTTTCCACCCATTCGTTTCCGAAAAAGGGAAACTCTGCCACTCCTGAATAATCTTCCACCTTGGCTATGCCATAGGGTTTTCCTGTTTTGGTATATCCTTCACGCACACCGGTTACAATACCTCCCAGGGTAAGTTCCTGGTTTTGCAGAGGGGTAAGATCAGACAAGTCGGCCATATGAGCCGTGCAAACATTTTCCAAGATCACAGCAAACTCATCCAACGGATGCGCTGAAAGATAAATACCAACCAGCTCACGCTCTTTATTCAAGCGTTCCAAATCGCCCCATACCGGAGCACGAACAATTTCCGGAGTAGCCACAGCCACTTCATGTTCCCCTCCAAACAAAGAATTCACAGCTACCGCCTTGTCTGTTTGGTACTTATTGCCATAACGCACCAGCACTTCTACAAACGTTTCATCCTTGGCATTCTTCAAAAAGAAATCCTCGCGTCTTATCTCCTTAAAGCCGTCAAATCCTCCTGCCAAGGCGAGATTTTCAATATTCTTTCGGTTGCAAGCTGAAAGATTCACCCGCTGCACAAAGTCAAAAATAGAGGTAAAAGGACCATTCTTTTCACGCTCAGCCAAGATGCTCTGCACCGCCGATTCACCTACTCCCTTAATGGCTCCCAGCCCGAAACGGATATCTCCTTTTCGGTTTACAGAGAATTTAAGCGAACTTTCGTTGATATCCGGTCCCAATACATTGATTCCCGTAGCTTTACACTCATCCATCAGCTTAGTGATTTCAGTAATATTGGCAATGTTCCGGCTCATGGTGGCTGCCATATATTCAGAAGGATAATTAGCTTTCAGATAGGCCGTCTGATAAGCTACCCACGAATAGCAAGTGGCATGCGATTTATTAAATGCATATGAAGCAAACTTTTCCCAGTCGGCCCAGATTTTCTCCAGCACCTGGGGGTTATGTCCGTTTTTCTTTCCCCCTTCAATAAACTTCGGCTTCATATGATCCAGCTTATCACGCAGTTTCTTACCCATTGCCTTACGCAAGGCATCCGATTCACCTCGGGTAAAATCGGCAAGCAAGCGGGAAAGCAACATCACCTGTTCCTGATATACCGTAATTCCGTAAGTATCTTTCAAATACTTCTCCATCACCGGAATATCGTATTCAATCGGCTTTCTTCCATGCTTACGGTCAATAAAGTCGGGGATATAATCCATCGGTCCCGGACGGTAAAGCGCATTCATGGCAATCAAGTCTTCAAAGGTAGAAGGCTGAAGTTCACGCAAATATTTCTGCATCCCAGCCGATTCAAACTGGAATGTTCCGATGGTGCGCCCCTCACTATACAGACGGTAAGTAGCCGGATCATCAATCGGTATTTCATCTATATTTAAAATTATTCCTTTGCTTTGCTTTATGTTTTCTAATGCCTCCTTGATAATGGAAAGGGTTTTAAGCCCCAGAAAGTCCATCTTAATCAAGCCGGTATCTTCAATTACCGAACCTTCATACTGTGTAACCAGCATTTTCTCGCCTGTTTCCTTATCATCGGCTGTACTTACCGGTACCCAGTCAGTAATATCATCCCGGCAAATAATCGTACCACAAGCATGTACACCTGTGTTTCGCACATTGCCTTCAAGCATTTTGGCATACTTAATCGTATCACGCAACACCGGGTCGGGTGAGACTTCTGCCGCCTGCAGTTCAGGTACATACGCTATCGCATTGGGTAAATTCAGCTTTTTATCGGGTATCTTGTCCGGAATCAGCTTACATAAGCGGTCTGATTCTGACAAGGGAAGCTTCTGCACACGCGCCACATCCTTTAATGCCAGCTTGGTCGCCATGGTACCATAGGTAATGATATGAGCCACTTTTTCCTGTCCGTATTTTTCAGTTACCCAGTTTAATACCCGTCCACGTCCGTCATCATCAAAATCCACGTCAATATCAGGAAGTGAAATACGGTCAGGATTCAAGAAACGTTCAAACAGCAAGTCGTATTTAATAGGGTCAATCTGTGTAATACCTAAACAGTAAGCCACAGCCGAACCGGCAGCCGAACCACGGCCGGGACCTACCGAAACATCCAACTGCTCACGGGCAGCATTAATGAAGTCTTGCACGATGAGGAAGTAACCGGGGAAACCCATCGTCTTCATGATATGAAGCTCAAACTTGATACGTTCCGTCTTTTCCTCATCAAGCACATCTCCATATCGGCGACGCGCTCCGTCATAAGCCAGTTTTGCCAGATAGTCAGCTTCCAGCTTGATACGGTACAGCTTATCATATCCTCCCAGACGCTCTATCTTGGCATTGGCAGAAGCCTCGTCCATCACCACATTGCCATTTTCGTCTTGCGTGAACTCATCAAACAGATCTTTCTCCGAAAACTTCTTCCGGTACTCCTCTTCCGTTCCAAACTCTTCCGGAATGGCAAAAGTAGGCATAATCGGAGCATGATCTATGGAATAAAACTCCACCTGATCACAAATTTCAGCCGTATTAGCCAATGCTTCCGGCACATCCGCAAAGATTTCATTCATTTCCTCACGCGTCTTCATCCACTCCTGCTTGGTATAAAGCATACGCTTGGGGTCATCCAAGTCTTTACCCGTACTCAAGCAAATCAAGCGGTCGTGAGCCTCGGCATTTTCCTCATCCACGAAATGTACATCATTGGTACATACCAGCTTTACATTATATTTCTTGGAATATTCCAGCAATTTCTTATTTACCGCCTCCTGCATGGGGTAAACCTCATGGTTCGCCCGTGGCACCGTAGCTTTATGACGCTGAAGTTCCAGATAAAAATCATCTCCGAATAAGTTTTTATACCATTGTATAGCCTCCTCAGCCTCTTCAAACTGTCCGGCAGTAATACGCCGTGGTATTTCTCCACCCAAACAGGCTGAACATACGATTAACCCTTCGTGGTATTTTTCCAGTTCCACCCGGTCGGTTCGCGGACGCATATAAAACCCTTCAGTCCATCCTTTCGACACCAACTTGATTAAATTATGGTATCCTTTCAGATTCTTGGCAAGTACCACCAAGTGATACCCGCTCTGGTCTTGCTTTCCCTCCTTATCTTGCAAACGGCGGCGAGCTACATACATTTCACAGCCAAAAATCGGCTTAAACAGTTTTTTCTTCGCTGCTTCCAGTTTTTCCTTACATGCAGCAATCTCTTCCTGTGGGTTTTCTACCTCTTCCTTACCGCTTTCCAAGGCTGCAATCCGCTTCTTGAGGTCTTTTATTTCACCGTTAGTCCCTCCGTTTTTCTTATTTACATAATTAAAAAACTCCTTGATACCAAACATATCACCATGGTCAGTAACCGCGATTCCCCGCATGCCGTTAGCCATGGCTTTATCTACTAAGCGAGGTATAGAAGCCTGCCCATCTAAAATAGAATACTGAGTATGAACGTGTAAATGAACAAAATCCTGCATGATTATCTTGTTAAGTGAAAAACGAACCAAAGATACCTCTCCTTTTTTAAATTCCCCAATTTTAATAGCTTTTATTTGCAAGATTTTCAAAATAGATATATTTTTGCGTGATAATTCTATAAGTACAACTTTGTTATGGCCCAACTGAATAAAATAAAGAAATTAAAAAAAATCAGAATACATCATGAAGGAACTCACATTCTTATTACCAGTGCCATTTTGCTGCTTCTGATCAATGCTGCATTATATTGGGGAATAGAGTGCAAGATTCCTTTCTACACCTCGGCTACCATCAGCCTTGTTCTCTACTTGCTCATGGTCAACTTTTTCCGTTGCCCGATACGTTTATTTAAAGGAGATACTGAAAAAACCGTAGTAGCACCAGCCGATGGAAAAATTGTTGTCATAGAAGAGGTAGACGAGCATGAGTATTTTCATGACCGCCGACTCATGATTTCTATTTTCATGGATATAACAAATGTACATGCCAACTGGTATCCGGTAGACGGAGTCATCAAGCATGTTGACCATCATAACGGACGCTTCATGAAAGCCTGGCTACCAAAAGCCAGTACCGAAAACGAACGCTCCATGGTGGTAATTGAAACTCCGGAAGGACACACAGTGATGGCACGCCAGATTGCCGGAGCTGTGGCACGCCGCATCGTAACCTATGCAGAAAAAGGAGAAGACTGCTACATTGACGAACACATGGGATTCATTAAATTCGGTTCACGTGTAGATGTTTATCTCCCGTTAGGAACTCAGGTATGCGTTACTATGGGACAGAAGACTACCGGAAATGAGACCGTTATAGCCAAACTTAACTAATTACAAGAATCATGGCAAACGCTATTATCCGAAATATACCCAACACCATTACCAGCTGCAACTTGTTTTGCGGTTGCATAGCCAGCTACTGGGCTTTTCAAGGGAATTATAAACTCGCTCTGCTGTTTATCATACTGGGAGCTGTGTTTGATTTCTTCGACGGCATGACTGCAAGACTGCTGCATGTATCATCTCCCATAGGAAAAGAACTTGACTCACTGGCTGATGACGTGACTTTCGGATTGGCTCCTGCTGCCATTGTATTCTCACTGTTCAAGGAAGTACATTATCCAGCATTTTTAGCTCCGATAACCGATATAATGCCTTATGCTGCTTTTCTGATTGCTGTCTTTTCAGCACTCCGTCTGGCAAAGTTCAATCTTGACGAACGCCAGACCAGTTCGTTCATCGGTATGCCTACTCCGGCAAATGCCCTGTTCTGGGGCTCGCTTACCGTAGGTGCTCACGACTTCCTGACTTCAACAAGCTTTAATGCTATTTATCTTTTTATTTTGGTGATTATCATGTCGCTACTGCTGGTGGCAGAGTTACCCATGTTCTCACTTAAGTTTAAGAATCTTTCATGGCAACAGAATAAAGTCAGCTATACCTTCCTTATCGTCAGCATCCCTCTTCTTGTCATATTTCAACTGAACGGATTTGCTGCCGTTATCTTATGGTACATCGTATTGTCAGTACTTACCCGTAAAAAGTCTTAAAACAACAGTCGTGGCACGGTTATTGTAATTTCATTCATAAGTAATTTCTTAAGTTCATAAACTTGCAAGTTTGAAGAACAAAGCCTTTTCATCTCATAGACTTATAAACTTAAGAACTCAAAAAACTAAAGAACTTACTACTTATGTTGCATATTTTAAGCTTTCTATTTTTCATCGTACTGATTATATTCGTAATTGGCTTGGTTATTCTGGCTAAAATTGTCAGAACCGTTACCCGCGCCGGTCGCCGCATGAAAGATGCTGCTTCATCTGCCGGTAATTACTCAAATCAAACCAAGAACACCTCTTCTTCACAACAAACATCCAGTCAGACAAATCAACAGACAGCTTCACGCAAAAAGATATTCGACAGCGATGAAGGAGAATATGTGGAGTTTGAGGAAATCAAATAAAGACAGAAACACCAAGGCGCAGAGGGAAAATATGCCTCAGCACCTTGGTGTTTCTGTCTTTTGTTTTCACATCTTATCTTTTATATCCGGGATTTTGAGTGAAGTTCGGATTAACGTCTATTTCCGTCCAAAGAATAGGCAAGAGTAAACGATAGGTTTCAACTCCATACACTTTTTCGCCCAATCCGTTCCGTTTTAAGAAAGCCCAGTTGCCTAAGCCATAAAGTAGCAATTGCATACGGGCTTCGGTTATCTGTGTAATCAAATCTCCATCGGAAACTGAAATACCTTTCGCATTAAGTACTTCTCCCAATCTTTTCTTAGCTTCCGGCTCATTTCCTGTTTTATACAAGGCTTCAGCATATGAAAGCATCACCGGAACCACTGAAGGATGTCCTAAAGTAATTTCAACAAACAATAATCACTTATTGTTCCTTTTTATCATCTTCAGTTATCAGATTCACGGTATTACGGACAACGACACTCGAACTCCGCTTACCGGCAGATACCGAAACCGTACGCTCCATAAACACTTTAAGCGGAACTCCCGTTTCCAAATGTACCTCCTCGCCCGTGAACTGCTCCATGCGGGCTTTTATATCTTTCAGACCTGCCTGAATGGAATCGCCTAATGCATCCTTCTGGTCTTTCTTCAAATTCAAGAACTGGGATAAATTGGCTATTCCTGAAAGAACTGCCTCACCCGCTTCAATCTCTGTACTGGTCAGGCAAACCGCACTATATTCATCTGTCTGCTTACCGTCAATCCACAGAGAAGTTGTTCCTGTTATCGGCTTTCCGTCTCCCCAAGGCAACATGAATTGTTCTTCTACCTCGTATACTTGTATGGTATCCAAACGCGTTCCGTGAAAAAAGAGCATACGGTCTAAGTCTTTATAAACATAAGCAGTCAAAAGGTCGGGATTTTCCATAGCAGAAGACAGCTGCTTTTGCAAAGCTTTCTTTGAAAACAGTTTCCGCTCTTCCCCCATTCTTTCCCATAAAGCTTCCATCACGGGCTTCACAGCTTTCTTTCCCTGACGAATCAAAACATCCAGATTGGTTACTCCAATAAACTCCCCGGTCTCTGTCGTTTCAAATTCCACCACACTGAGACCCGAGGCTTTTACGGTTACATCATTTATGAGCTGGTCTTCCTCGTCCATGCTCTCATAATCACTATAAGTGAGACGGATAAGGTATTTGTCTTTTGTTTGCGACAATACTTCAAATGTACGGACTTCCGATTCACGGTTTACCAAGGTTGTATCGCCTTTTTCATCTATCTTCAACTTTTCTTCTATTGCTTTATAAGCATACTTATCTCCCGGTGTCCAATAGGCACAAATCTGAACGGTAGAATCAGGCATAATCTGAGCTTGACCAGTTATACATCCGATTAACAAGCCAATGATAACGAACAACTTTTTCATAACTTATACGTTTTTGAATGCTAAAATAATTTTGTTTATTGAGTCTTAGGCATTGAAACAAGCTTCTTTATTTACCTCGTGAAAATTCCGTCTTTTAAAGACCATTTAAACAGTCTTTAATCACTTGCTCACTTACACCACATTCACGGAGTTTCCTGACAGCTTCGTTCACTCGCTGCCGATGTTCAAGCTGACGATACATCAAGTCGAGCAAAGCAAGCAAGGTTTCCCGCAACTTAACCCTTCCTTCCGGTAAACTATAATCTACTCCTCCAAAAGTGGAAGTATTACGATGGAGTACCAAATAATAGGCTCCCGCCACCATCAGAGAAGCGATTTGCCGGAACGGAATGGAAGCCGCAGTGAACTGGGATTCATAGACCGCATAAGCACCGGCATAATGTTGCTCTCTATTTCCGGCTATCGTATGCGTAGTATCGTTTACATCCGTCAGTTCCCACAACAAGATTCGCTGCATTTCTTGATTGTCATAAAGAAAATCGGCCATACGTGAAAACATACGCTCCAAATCAGCCCGTTGTCCCAATTTCAAATCTTCATTGTCGAGCAAATCACGCATCCAGTAATCTGTAGAATGAACATAACGGTCAAACACCTGCTCTATTGAACCAAACTGACGCAGTACTACATTAGGATCAGCTTTTGCCCTGCGGGCTATATCCATCAGTGTTATATGACTGAAATCTTTCTCACACAAAATTTCACTGATGGCAGAAAGAATAGCCGCCTGAACTTGCTCATTGGTACGACGAACACGTGATGTGGATGAAGAAGATAGTGTAGCTTTTGTTGTCATAGGATATAAGTTTATTGGTTAACACAGCAGAAACCGACAAGATTTCAGCTAACAGGTGGACTTTTTTCCCTAAGAATATTTCCCTTTCCTCTTGTCTTCCACACAAAAATAGCGTTTTAACAAATATGATTTGCTAAAACGCTATTAAATTCATCTTTTTTAACATGCCTCTTCTTCAGAAGAAGAAATTATTTGCGATAGTTCTCCAACTCTTCTGCCTGGAACTTACGGATAAAGTTGAAATGTTTTTCTACTTCAGCCTCCGCATAATTCACATAGACTTTCAGTGACTGAGCAAACAGTTCAGGAGCTTTCGTTGCATCTTGAAGCAGCAAGTGACTCATTACATTCACAGCAGCCATTTCATAAAGACGGCGCGAAACGAAATCAAGCAATTCCTGATTTTGCACTTCCTTCACTGCATTGGTACATGCTTCGAACTTACGGGTCATATCTTTGATACGGTTCATGTATCCTTCCAGCTCTGGAGCACAAGGTACCAGTTCGTACTCGTGCAAAGTAGCTGCATAAGAACCATTGGTAACATAACGGATGGCAGCTACGGTTTGAAGCTGAGTGGTTCCTTCATAAATGCTGGTGATACGCGCATCGCGGTAAATGCGCTGACAAGCATATTCCATCATGAAGCCTGAACCGCCATGTACCTGAATGCAATCGTATGCGTTCTGGTTCGCATATTCTGAGTTCATACCTTTAGCCAACGGAGTAAAGCTGTCTGCCAACTTGGCATAACGCTTCTGCTCCTGACGTTCTTCCGGAGTTAGTTTACGCTCGCGGGCAATATCGTCTAATGCCTTATATACATCCACATAACGTGCAGTCTGATATAACAAAGCACGTCCGGCATCCAACTTCGCCTTGATAGTAGCCAGCATATCATATACAGCCGGGAACTCAATAATAGCCTTGCCAAACTGTTTACGGTCTTTCGCATAAGCCAACGCCTCATTATAAGCAGCTTGGCTCAAACCAACCGACTGAGCAGCGATGCCCAAACGAGCTCCATTCATCAAGGCCATGACATACTTAATCAAGCCTAACTTACGGTCGCCGCATAATTCAGCTTTTGCATTCTTGTAAACCAACTCGCAAGTTGGAGAACCATGAATACCCAACTTATTTTCAATACGGCGCACATCCACGCCTCCGTCGTTTTTATCATAGATAAACATAGACAATCCACGTCCGTCTTTAGTACCTTCTTCAGAACGTGCCAAAACCAAATGCAAGTGAGCATCACCATTGGTAATGAAACGCTTCACTCCATTCAGACGCCAGCAGTTATTAGCCTCATCGAAGGTAGCTTTCAGCATTACACTCTGAAGGTCAGATCCGGCATCGGGTTCAGTCAAGTCCATTGACATGGTTTCACCGGCACAGATTCGCGGGATAAAACGGCTGTGCTGGTCTTCATTTCCAAACTCATAAAGTGTTTCGATACAGTCTTGCAAAGACCAGATGTTACCGAATCCGGCATCAGCTGCTGCCACAATTTCCGCACACATGGTATAAGGAGTAATCGGAAAATTCAAGCCACCGAAACGGCGTGGCATGGTCATACCGTTCAGCCCGGCTTTCACCATGGCATCCAAGTTCTGCTTCGTTCCAGAAGCATATTCCACACGACCGTTTGCACAGTGTGGTCCCTCTTCGTCTACACCCTCTGCGTTTGCCGCTATTACTTCACCGGTAATTTCGCCGGTAATTTCCAATACTTTATCATAAGAATCGATAGCATCGGCATAATCCTGCGGTGCATAATCGTATTCGTCTTTATCTCTATAACTGCGTTCCTTCAGTTCGCAGATACGCTCCATCAGCGGATTATTCAGATGGAATTTAAGTTCCGGATGTTCTGTATAAAAATTAGCCATTACTTCGAATTCTTTTTGTAGTACTTAATCATTTTAGGAATCACCTCTTCTACCGTGCCGTTAATCACATAATCAGCTATCGTATTGATAGGTGCATTCGGATCATTATTTATAGAAATAATAATACCGGCATCCTGCATACCTGCAATATGCTGAATCTGGCCAGAAATACCACAAGCAATATACAACTTCGGATGAACAGTCACACCCGTCTGACCAATCTGACGGTCATGGTCACAGAATCCGGCATCCACCGCTGCACGGCTGGCACCGACCTCTGCATGAAGTTCTTTAGCCAACTCGAACAACATATCGAATCCTTCCTTACTTCCCATTCCATAACCTCCGGCAACAACAATCGGGGCACCCTTCAAGTTATGTTTGGCTTTTTCTACATGGCGGTCGATTACTTTGACTACATAATCGGTTTCAGGCACAAACTTAGCCACCTCATGACGGATTACTTCACCCTGATAATTAGCATCCACGATTTCTTTCTTCATGACTCCTTCACGAACCGTTGCCATCTGCGGACGGTGTTCCGGATTAATGATGGTAGCTACGATATTACCTCCGAAAGCCGGACGAATCTGATACAACAGATTTTCATAAGTCACTCCGTTTTTCTTATCCTCGTGGCTTCCGATTTCAAGCTGGGTACAGTCGGCTGTCAAACCGCTGGTCAATGCAGACGACACACGCGGACCAAGGTCACGGCCAATGACCGTAGCACCCATCAGGCAAATCTGCGGCTGCTCTGCTTTAAATAAATTGACAAGAATTGAAGTATGGGGAAGTGATGTGTAAGGGAATAAACCCGGAGCATCAAATACATGTACACGGTCTACTCCGTAAGGCAAGACTTGCTTTTCTACTTCAGCAAGATCACTTCCGGCACAAATAGCCTCAAGCTGACATCCCAACTGATTAGCTAACTTACGACCTTTGGTTAAAAGTTCGAGACTGACATCGGCAACGTGTTTGCCTTCCATCTCACAATATACAAATACGTTATTCATAGTCTTTATCCGATAGTATGGTTAGCCAATAGTTCAACAATCAAGTTTTCTACCTCTTCATCGCTTCCGGTAATGGTCTTGCTTTCCTTTGCCTGAAAGACAACGTTCTCAATTTTCTTCACCTTAGTAGGAGACCCCGACAAGCCACACTGCTTAGTGTCACCATCCACATCGGCTACACTCCATTCTACAATATTCAGATACGGGCGCTTTTCATATAAATCAGCATAAGCTAATGCTTCGCCGTCTTTAGTCAAGGCAGCCTTTTCCTGTCCGCCCAACGCCCGTTTATACTTCTGAACCAATTTTGCATTGCGCGGACGGCAAGGAGCTGCACTGCCATTTACTGTCAGCACGATAGGAAGCGGAGCCTCTACCGTTTCTACACCTCCGTCGATATGACGTTTCACGCAAATGCGTCCGTCGGTCACATTCAATATTTCTTCTACATAAGTCACCTGAGGCAAGCCCAGTTTTTCAGCCACCTGAGGCCCTACCTGAGCCGTATCTCCGTCAATAGCCTGACGTCCGCCCACAATCACATCATACTCACCAATCTTGCGGATGGCTGTTGCCAATGCGTATGAAGTAGCCAGTGTGTCAGCTCCGGCGAATGCACGGTCGGTCAGCAGATAACCATTATCAGCTCCTCTGTATAATCCTTCACGGATAATTTCAGCAGCACGACCGGGACCCATTGTTAAGATGGTAACCGTTGAACCGGGATGTGTGTCTTTCAGTCTGAGTGCCTGTTCCAAGGCGTTCAAGTCTTCCGGATTAAAAATAGCCGGAAGCGCTGCACGGTTAATCGTACCGTCAGCATTCATGGCATCTTTCCCCACATTGCGCGTGTCGGGAACTTGTTTTGCCAAAACTACAATTTTCAAACTCATTAGATTAATATTTTTGGTATTAGTAATTATCTGGTGGCAAATTTAATGAAAGCATTCTTACTACAAAAAGATATGAGAAGAAATTACAACAAACAAGCCTTCACAGCTTGAATAAGTTCTTCGAAGGAGGCTACCGGATTATCCCCGAATTTATATCGGATAACCCGCTTGCTATCTGAGACAAAGACTGTAGGGACAACTCTACAGGCGAACTGCTCATAAACAGTTTCTTCACAGCCCACTGCGTAAGGAAGGGTATACCCCTCGGTCTGCCAATACCGGCTGACGTCTTCCGGATTATCTTTCCAGCTGATACAATAAATACAAACTCGTGCATCGTTTTGAAAAGCATCATACAGGTGTTGGATATGAGGCAGCTCTTCACGGCAATCGGGACAGGAGGTACGGAAAAACACAAGCACAGATACTTTTCCTTTCAAGTCAGCATCATCCAGCACAGTTCCTCCATTCAAGACAACAGAAAATTCCGGAATCGGCTCGCCTACATCCAGCGTACCGACCGGCGACGAAGGTTCTCCATCACGAATACAGCCCCAATTTAAACAGGCTAGTATAAGCCCTCCCAACAACATTAATTTATTCATAACAAAACACATCTTATCAACAACTTAGCAAGAGGCTCAAATGTAACTATTTTCATAACCTTAACAAAGGTAAAACAACAAAATATTGACTTTGCAGCAAACAAAGTTTTTTCTACCTTTGCTCTGCTTGATTTTAACAACCCAGACTTATGGACTACCTGACTGACATTCATACACTATCCGAAAAGTTGTTCAACTGGGGCAGCCAGCTGGCACCTTTAATAGGTATTGCCCTTGTTTCTTTTTTGAGTGCCAAACTCTTCCGGCATCTCATCATTCCCGTAATACATAAAGTAACTTCACGTACCAAGGCTACTTGGGATGACTATCTGTTCAACAAAAAAATGCTCACCAGTATTTGCCGCATCATCCCTCCTATCGTATGGTATGCCCTGCTTCCTTTTGCCTTTAACGAAATGCCGGTTTTGCTTGTTTTCTTACTGAAAGCATGCCAGATTTACCTGGTTATCACCGCCCTTTTACTTATCAACTCTTTTCTGCGCTCACTCTATGATATTTCCATCGAACATGAGTCTTTGCGAAACCGTCCTTTAAAAGGGATTTATCAAATGATAAACCTCGTTGCCATCGGCGTGGGAGCTATCTTGATTTTAAGTATATTGATAGGGAAAGATGCAACGGCTATCTTCGCCGGATTAGGTGCATCGGCTGCGGTATTGATGCTGATTTTCAAAGACAGCATATTAGGACTTGTTGCCGGCGTACAATTATCAGCCAATGACATGCTGCGACCGGGCGACTGGATTTCAATGCCTAAATATGGAGCCGACGGGGATGTTATCGAAGTTTCGCTTACTACAGTTAAAGTAAAAAACTTCGATAAGACCATTACCACCATCCCTCCCTATGCTTTGGTAAGCGATTCTTTTCAAAACTGGAGAGGAATGCGTGAAACAGGAGGACGACGCATCAAACGGTCTGTAAACATTGATATGACCACCATTCATTTCTGCACAGAAGAAGAAAAAAAGAGTTTCATCGAAAAAGGATGGATGAATGAAGAAGAATCTCTGCAGCAAATCACGAATTTCAAAGTCTTCCGGAATTATTTAATGAATTATCTCCGCCAGCACCCGCATACCCATAAAGAACTGATGATTATGGCACGCCAGCTGCAACCTACTCCTGAAGGCATTCCGTTGGAAATCTATTGCTTCACAGATACAACCGTATGGGCTGAATATGAACAAATTCAGGCTGAAATATTTGACCACGTGATTGCCATGACAGCACACTTTGGCTTACGTCTTTTCCAGCGTCCCAGCGGAACAGATATTCAGAATGTAAGGCTGTGACCGGCTCTACACACGGCAGATATAAAATAAAAAAGGCATCTAAGAATCATGTATTCTTAAATGCCTCTATCATTTCGTTGTAGCGGGACCCGGGATTGAACCGGGGACCTCATGATTATGAATCATGCGCTC
>CAUDXH010000016.1 GCA_958453305.1 uncultured Bacteroides sp.
GCCGGTTTTATTGTTTAACTTTTAATTTTTCGGTAAAAATTTACCGAAGTATTGAATATATGTTTTGAGATACAAATGTACGTAGATGTTTTAAAAACGGAATAGGACAAAAAGAATGTTTATGTGCTAAAAACGATATTCATTTTATTTATAAGTCTGTAAAACGATAAAATTGCATCTTTTTTATGAGATTTTATCGATTCCTTATTCGATGGAAAGTAATGTTGTTTACTTTTGGAACTGTTAATGGAAAAGAAAGCCACAACCATGAATTTACAGATAGATCAGTTTCGTCCTTTGGTTTTGAATGTAGGGCTGGCGGTTCATTGTGCAGATTGGAACTGGAAGAATGTAAACAGTCCTTTTTGTCGTTTATATTATGTTACGGAGGGCTGTGCCCGTGTTTGCCTTTCGGATAAGGTTTATACACTGACTCCTGGGCACATGTATTTTATTCCTCCCTTTGTATCTCATAATTATGAATGCGACTGTAGATTTGTACATTATTATTTGCACTTATATGAGGAGTTTCATCTTGATAATGATTTATTGAATTCGTGGGTTTTTCCTGTTGAAATTGAAGCTGGAGATTTTGAGTTGAGTTTATTTAGACGCCTGTGTGAAATGAATCCTGCTTTATGCTTGAAAAAATCAGATCCGGCTACGTATGACAACAATCCAACGTTGATACAGACTTTGTTAAAAAATAAGCAGTGGAGTTTTTGCGATAAGTTAGAGTCAAGAGGGATTGTGCTTCAGTTGTTGTCCCGGTTTATCAGACAGTCTAACTATAATAGTGTAAGTATGAAAGACAGCAGAGTGGCTAAGGTGATGCTTTATATTCGCCAACATGTTCATGAGCCAATCGGGCTTGATGAGTTGGCAGAAAGAGCCTGCTTGTCTAAAGACCATTTGATACGTTTGTTTAAGAAGGAAACAGGCACAACTCCTTTTCAATATGTCATTCAAAAGAAGATAGAGGAGGCACAGATATTACTGGTAACAGAGAATATACCGGTAAAGGAGATTGCTTACCGTCTGTCTTTTGATGATTATTCTTATTTCAACCGTTTGTTTAAGAAAATGACTGGTTTTACGCCTTTAAGCTATCGAGCTATGTATTAGGTTTTTACACTTTAGCTTCTTTCGTCAGGGCAGCCTGCCGGCAGATGTCCCTGATGAAAAAAAGCCTGTAAGGCGATTGATAGCCTTCAAGGTAGATGATGCGTCTTGGTAGATGGATAAACTTTAATAACCTGAACGGTATTTTCCTTCTTCCTTATCTTCCATCATGCTTAAGTAAGAGGTATATCTTGATTCGCTGATGAAATGTTTTTCCACCGCTTCGCGTACGGCACACCCCGGTTCGTGCCGATGGGTGCAGTTATTATATTTGCAGTTTGCGGAGAATTCGAAGATTTCTTTAAAGTAATGCCCTATTTCTTCTTCCTCCATATCGAATGTGCCAAATCCCTTGATTCCCGGAGTGTCAATAAGATAACCTCCCTCTTCCAGAGGAAACATTTCAGAGAAAGTGGTGGTATGCATTCCTGTGTTATGGGCGGTTGATATTTCTCCTGTTTTTATGCTTTGCTCCGGCAGGATGGCGTTGATGAGCGTAGATTTACCTACTCCGGAATGCCCGGACAGCAGAGTTATTTTGCCCTTAAGCGCTTGTTTGATTTCATCTATGCCAGTTTCGTTGAGTGCTGAAATCTTCAGACAGGGATAGCCGATGTGGGTATAAAGATGGACTAAAGCATCAAGATAGCTTAATTCTTCCTCTGAATAGCGGTCGGTTTTATTGAACACCAAGCATACCGGTACGCGGTAAGCTTCGGCTGAAGCCAAGAACCGGTCGATGAAGGTTGTTGAGGTTTCCGGATAATTCACCGTAATGATAAGCATACACTGATCCAGATTGGCAGCAATGATATGCGACTGCTTGGATAAGTTTGACGCGCGTCGGATGATATAGTTCTTCCGGTCTTCTATTTCGGTGATAAAGGCGGTTCCTTCAGCGTTGAGTGCAATCTTCACCCTGTCGCCCACAGCGATGGGGTTTGTGCTGCGTATGCCTTTCAGGCGGAAGTTTCCTTTGATTTTACATTCTACCAGCCGGTTGCTTTCCGTTTTGACCAGATACCAACTGCCTGTGTTTTTTATGACTAAGCCTTTCTCCATGCTTTGTGAAAAATGGGAAGTGAGAAATGATGACACAAACCTCACATGGGGTGAGGTTTGTGCCTTTTTTTATATTGTCTTTTATACAGTCATGATTTCTTTGTCCTTAGCAGCCAGCATATCTTCGATTTGCTTAATGAACTTATCGTGTACTTTCTGCAGTTTAGCTTCCGAATTTTTCTGTTCATCTTCCGGCATGCCATCTTTTACAGCTTTCTTCAAAGCGTCGATAGCGTCACGGCGTGCATTTCGGATGCTTACTTTCGCTGTTTCTCCTTCACCTTTACATTGTTTGGCAAGTTGTTTACGGCGCTCTTCGGTCAAAGGAGGGATTCCCAAGCGGATAATTTCGCCGTTGTTTTCGGGCATGATACCCAGTTCAGAGTCGATGATTGCTTTTTCAATCACGCGGAACATGCTTTTATCCCAAGGCTTGATAGCGATGCTGCGTGCGTCGGGGGTAGTGACTGCAGCAACGTTGTTGATAGGAACCATACTTCCGTATGAGTCTACACGGATACCGTCTAACAAACGTACATCGGCTTTTCCGGCACGGATATGAGCCAGTGAATCATCCAGATACATGATTGCCATATCCATTTTTTCTTCAGCTTCGCTGATAATCGTTTTTGAGTCTGCCATATTGTTTTAGTTTTTATTGTTTTAGTTTTTCAGTTCGTTGAGTTTGTTTTTTTTGAGGCTTGAAGGTATATGCAGATATACTTTCATGCTAAGTTGAACAAAAATAAGTCATTTTTTGCTCTCTTGCAAATAATATTTGAACACTGCCGGTAAATATTTATCTTTGTGGCTAAAATATGAATTCATGCTTACTGTTTATTTAGTTCGACACGGGCAGACACAGGAAAATTTAGCTCGTATATTTCAGGGACATTTACCGGGTACGCTTACTGAAAAGGGGAAATTGCAGGCCATTGAGTTAGGAGAGAAACTGAGAGATATTCCTCTTGATGCAGTGGTGAGCAGTGACTTGAAGCGCGTAACCGATACGGTGGAGCTGGCAGTAGGAAAGCGGGGATTGCCGTGGGAGAGGTCGGTCTTATTCCGGGAAGTTGACTGGGGCGGATGGACCGGGCAGTTTTTGAATTCGGTAGATTTGAGTCGTCCTCCTGCTGATGTGGAAACGCGTGAGATGTTATATGAGCGTGCTCGAAACTGCATTGAATATCTGTGCCGGAATTATGACGGGAAGCGGGTGTTGGTTGTTGCTCACGGACAGATAAACCGTTGTATACAAGCAAGGATGCAGGATATTCCTTTCGAAAATTTGAAATCTATTCAGCCTATGTTGAATGCGGAAGTCCGCGAATTTTTCTTATCAGTTGAGGCGGTTTGAAAACAGGCTGTATGTCTTATAGAAAAATGTTTATTTATTTGTCAAAAAACGCCTAAGCATTTTAAGTGAAATGCTTAGGCGTTTTTTTGCTGTTTTGTAAGAGAAAATCAGAACGCTTGTTTTATTTCTTACCTCTTGATAAAGAGCTGATTATGATTTCGGCTGCACGTTGAGAGGCTCCGGCTGTTCCTAAGGTTTGGATTAGCTGTTCATAGTCGGAGAGCATTTTAGAACGCTTGTTTCCATCAGGAAGAATTTGCTTGAGTTCAGCCTTCAGGTTTGTCACGGTCATTCCGTCGGCTACCAGTTCTGTAACCGCTTCATGTCCGGAAATCAGATTGACCAGAGAAATATATTGCACCTTTAAAATATGGCGGCGGAGGAAAGAAACCAGTTTTCCGGCAGCTGTATAATAGCAAACCACTTGAGGAACTTTAAAGAGTGCCGTTTCAAGTGTGGCAGTTCCGCTTGTAACCAGTGCTGCGGTGGCATGGCTCAGCAAAGGATACGTCTGTCCGAATAAAATTTTCGTATCCTTGCCGATGAACTGCTGATAAAACTCCGGGTCAATTCCGGGAGCTCCTGCTATCACAAACTGATATTGGGTAAAGTCTTTTGACGCTTCTACCATCCGCGACAGGTTATCTTTGATTTCCTGTTTCCTGCTGCCGGCAAGCAACGCAATAATCGGTCTGTGGTCTAACTTATTGCGCAGCTGAAACTCATCCAGGCTCTCCTGGTAGTTTTCACGGAAGGTCTGCACTGCATCCACACACGGGTTTCCTACATAATTGACAGGATAGTGATGTTTCTTGAAGAAATCCACCTCAAAAGGAAGTATAGACAATAGCTTGTCAATATCTCGCTTGATGTTTTTGATGCGGTATTCTTTCCAAGCCCATATTTTGGGTGAGATGTAATAGTAAACCGGAATACTGCTGTGCTGCTTTATGAATTTGGCAACTTTTAGGTTGAATCCCGGATAATCAATCAGTATCAGCACGTCTGGGTTCCAGGCTAAGATATCCTGCTTGCAGCAGCTGAGGTTCCGGAAGATGGTACGTAGGTGAAGCAATACGGGGATAAATCCCATATATGCCATATCGCGGTAATGTTTTACGCAAGTGCCTCCTGCTTTAGCCATCAAGTCGCCTCCGAAGAAGCGAAATTCGGCTTTCGGGTCTTCTTGTAGAAGGGCTTTCATCAAGTTAGAGGCATGTAAGTCTCCGGATGCCTCGCCGGCAATCAGGTAATATTTCATACTTCCCAGTTCCAGTGATTAAGTTTGTCAAGTAGAGTATAAGCAGTCACGTCAATTTGAGTAGGAGTAATTGCTGCATAACCATGGTCAAGCGCCCAGTGGTCTGTGTCTTCCGCTTCCGGCTCGTTATTTTGGTAGCTTCCGGTAAGCCAGAAATAATGACCTCCCCGTGGGTGTTCAGCTTTTTCAAATTCATGTATCCATACTCCGTCGGTCTGCCGGCAGATGCGGACGCCTTTTAACTCTTTTGCATCAGGAAAGTTTACGTTCAGGCAAATTCCCTTCGGAAGCCGGTTGCTTAAAACCTCTTCAGCGATGCGGCGCACATAAGGCAGGCAAGGAGAAAAGTCGGCATCCGGTGCATGGTTGCACAGTGAAAAGCCGATAGAAGGGATTCCCTTTAGGCAGCCTTCAATGACTACTCCCATGGTACCGGAATAATGTACATTAACCGAAGAGTTGTCTCCGTGGTTTATACCTCCGATAACCACGTCGGGCGTGCGGGGCATAAGCGTATGTAGTGCTAATTTTACGCAGTCAACAGGCGTACCGGTACATTTATATATAGTAAGGCCCGGTTCTTGCTTGATCAGCGTGTGGCGCAAAGGGGTTTCGGAAGTGATTGATCCGGAAGCTCCCGAACGGGGACCGTCAGGAGCAACAACGATGAGGTCGGCTACGGGGCGCAGTGCTCTGATAAGCTCTTGGATGCCTTTGGCATTTACACCGTCATCGTTTGACAGCAACAGGAGTGGTCTTTCTTTCATTCTTATATTCTATAATTAATCGGTGGTAAAGTTACAACAAATCTTAATCTTCCCCAACCGGTTGCTGCATTTAAATAGAAATGTCTATCTTTGTGCTCGTCGAAGTTATTAACAAAAGCGGTGAGTTATCAACACTTTTATAAAAGTAGTCTTTTTTTATAGGCACTATCGCTAATTATTGCGTAACTTCGCAATCAGAATAAACTGATTAATATGGGAAAAATTATTGCTTTAGCCAATCAGAAAGGTGGCGTCGGCAAAACGACAACTACTATTAACTTGGCTGCATCTTTAGCCACTTTGGAAAAAAAAGTGCTCGTTATAGATGCTGATCCTCAGGCAAATGCTTCGTCAGGATTAGGTGTGGATTTGAAAGATATTGACTGTTCTATTTATGAATGTCTTATAAATCAGGCCGATGTCCGGGAGGCTATTTATACGACTGATATTGACGGATTAGACATTATTCCCTCTCACATTGACTTGGTGGGTGCGGAAATAGAAATGCTGAACCTTGAGAATAGAGAAAAGATTATGCGCCATGCTCTGGAGCCGATGAAGGTCGAGTATGACTATATATTGATAGACTGTTCACCTTCTTTGGGACTGATAACCATTAATGCGCTGACTGCAGCCGATTCGGTAATTATTCCCGTACAGTGTGAGTATTTTGCATTGGAAGGCATCAGCAAATTGCTGAATACAATTAAAATTATCAAGACGAAGCTGAATCCTTCTTTGGAAATAGAAGGCTTTTTGTTGACGATGTTTGACTCACGCCTTCGTCTGGCTAATCAGATTTATGATGAGGTGAAACGCCACTTTCAGGAGTTGGTGTTTAAAACTATCATCCAGCGTAACGTTAAATTGAGTGAAGCTCCCAGTCATGGTATTCCTGCCATTTTATATGATGCAGAATCAACCGGAGCTAAAAACCACCTCTCTTTGGCTAATGAAATTATAAATCGAAACAGTAAGTAGCATATGGCAGTACAAAAGAAATTTGCATTGGGAAGAGGACTTGACGCGTTGATATCGAACGAAGAGGTAAAAACGTCAGGCTCTTCTTCTATTAATGAAATTGAACTGAGCAAGATTTCGGTGAATCCGAATCAGCCTCGTCGTGAATTCGACCCGATAGCCTTGCAGGAACTTGCTGACTCTATAGCTGAAATAGGTATTATCCAACCTATCACGTTACGTAAACTGAGTGACGATTCTTATCAGATTATTGCTGGTGAGCGGCGTTACCGGGCGTCTGTAATGGCGGGGATGAAGGCTATACCGGCTTATATCCGTACGGCCGATGATGAGAATGTAATGGAAATGGCGCTGATTGAAAACATTCAGCGTGAAGACTTGAACTCTCTGGAAATTGCACTTGCTTACCAGCATCTTATCGAACAATATGAACTGACGCAGGAGCGGCTGAGTGAGCGGGTGGGGAAAAAACGCACCACGATTGCCAACTACTTGCGGTTGCTGAAACTGCCTGCCCAAATTCAGGTAGCTCTGAAAAACAAGGAAATCGACATGGGACACGCCCGTGCCTTGCTTGCCTTGGATGATCCTAAAATGCAAATCAGAATCTATAACGAAATTCTGTCACAAGGGTATTCGGTAAGAAAGGTAGAGGAATTGGTGAAGGCTTTGTCGAATGGAGAGGAAGTAGAGTCTGGAGGCAAAAAAATCGTACCGAAAGGAGCTAAACTTTCTGAAGGATATTCTATGTTACAAGATCATCTCTGTACTTTCTTTGGGGCAAAAGTACAGCTCTCATGCAGCCCGAAGGGAAAAGGAAAAATAAGTATTCCCTTTAATAATGAGGCCGATTTGGAACGTATTATGGAGATTCTGGATTCGTTGAAGAAAACTGAATAAATAGAGGAACCTTGAAACAACGGAGATTTATATATATCTTGTCTATCCTGCTCTTTTTGTGTGGTCTGGTATCTGGACCCACAGAAGGCTATGCTCAGCGCGCCCGTAATCATCGTCTCGGACTGATGAAGGCGGACTCTACTCATGTGGATGTTTTTGCTGACAGCCTTTCTTCTGATACTTCAACCATTCAGCGTACGCAGCGTTTGGAGGCATTGGAAGCTCCGGTTGATACAGCCTTACTGGTTCGGCAGAATGATTCTGTCCAGACAGCGATGCCGGAAAAGAAAAAACGTTGGATTCCTGATTCAAAGAAATCAGTCTGGCTGGGACTGGTTATTCCGGGCGCAGGACAGATTTATAACCGGAAATACTGGAAACTGCCTATTATTTACGGGGGCTTTGTGGGATGTGCGTATGCATTAACCTGGAACGGGAAGATGTATAAGGATTATTCGCAGGCTTATCAGGATATTATGAGTAATAATCCGAATAATGACAGCTATATGGATTTTGTGGGGGCTGGAAAAACACAGGAGGATATTCTGAATAACCTGAAATATTATCAAGAGCGCTTTCGTAAACAAAAAGACTTGTATCGACGTCAGCGCGACTTAAGTATATTTGCTTTTATTGGGGTTTATCTGCTTTCTGTAATCGATGCGTATGTCGATGCGGAACTTTCCGACTTTGATATTTCAAAGGACTTAGGACTGAAGCTGGAACCCGCTATCTTTAATGATGCCTGCCGCCATCGTCCGCAAGGGGTTGGACTGCAGTGTAGTATCAAATTTTAGTATCCATGAAAAAACTGTTTATTAGCTTATTGACAGCTTTGGGCTTTTCTGCTGTTGCTGCCCAAAATACGGTGCAGAATGTTACTGTAGAATCTAATAAAGAAGATTTAACTGACTTGCCTGAAGGTATGCTTTCAGAAACCGACAGCCTTTACTTGGACTGGATTTCAAAGCATTATATCAATCCGAATGAAAACTGTACGATGACCTCTGCTAATCCGCAGGTCAGCGACTCTGTTTATATGGACCGCTTGAAGCGTATTCCGGCTATTGTGGAAATGCCTTTTAACGATGTCGTGAAAAAGTATATTGAAATGTATGCTACCCGTCTGCGGCAAAAGGTTGCCTTTATGCTGAGTGCCAATAATTTTTATATGCCTATCTTTGAAGAAGCATTAGATTTATATGACCTTCCGCTAGAACTGAAATATCTTCCGGTAATTGAATCGGCTTTAAATCCGGTAGCGGTTTCCCGTCAGGGAGCCACGGGGTTGTGGCAGTTTATGCTCCGCACCGGACAGGTATATGGCTTGAAAAGCAATTCGCTGGTTGATGAGCGCAGAGATCCGGTAAAATCAACAAGAGCGGCTGTGCGTTACTTAAGAGATTTATATGAAATTTATCATGACTGGAACTTGGTGCTTGCTGCTTATAATTGCGGACCGGGTACCATCAATAAGGCAATCCGTAGGGCAGGAGGAGAAACTGATTTCTGGAAGTTATATAATTATCTTCCGAAAGAAACCCGAAGCTATGTTCCGGCCTTCATTGCGGCTAATTATATTATGACTTATTATTGTGAGCATAATATTAGTCCGATGGAAATGAATATGCCCGAAAGTACAGATACGGTGCATGTGTCGCGTAATTTGAATTTAAATCAGGTGGCTGCTGTTTGTAACATTAACTTAGATAAGCTGCGGGCGCTTAATCCTGAATTTAAGAAAGATATTATTCCGGGTAATGAGCAGCCTTACGCGCTTCGCTTGCCTACCGATATGATGAGTTGCTTTATTGACCATGAAGACAGTATTTATAACTATAAGCCGGAAGTTTATCAAAAACGTCGTTCTACTGTAGCCGTACAGGATATTCCTGCCAGTAAGGCGGTTTATCACCGCATCCGTAACGGGGAAACACTGGGAGGTATTGCAGCACGTTATGGAGTCAGCGTGAGCCAGCTTCGCCGGCTGAATGGAATCAAGGGCAATAATATACGTGCCGGAAAGTCGTTACGCATCCGATAGAAAATAAAAAGACTTGATACTCTTGCATATCTCTTAATTTTCTTTATTTTTGCATTATTGATTTAAAATGTTGAAGGAAGAGATATGGCGGATGAAAAACTAATGCAGGAACAGGCGGATGAAAGACTGATAAATGAAGCCTTTCAAGAGTTGCTTGACAGGTATCTGGAAAGCAAGCATCGTAAAAAGGTGGAAATCATTACGAAAGCTTTTAACTTTGCCAAACAGGCTCATAAAGGAGTGCGCAGACGCTCGGGTGAGCCTTATATATTGCATCCGATAGCGGTGGCGCGTATTGCCTGCTGCGAAATCGGATTGGGCTCTACGTCTATTTGTTCTGCCTTGCTTCATGATGTGGTAGAAGATACCGATTATACTGTAGAAGACATTGAGAATCTGTTTGGAGCAAAGATTGCCCAAATTGTAGATGGACTGACTAAAATATCGGGAGGCATTTTTGGAGACCGGGCTTCGGCTCAGGCTGAAAACTTCAAGAAGCTTTTGCTTACGATGAATGATGATATCCGGGTGATACTTATTAAGATAGCCGACCGTCTTCATAATATGCGTACACTTGGGTCTATGCTTCCAAGCAAGCAATATAAAATAGCCGGGGAAACGCTTTATATCTATGCGCCTTTAGCCAATCGTTTGGGGCTGAATCGTATTAAAACGGAGCTTGAGGACTTGAGCTTTAAATATGAACATCCCGAAACCTACCAGCAGATTCAGGAAAAGTTACAAGAAACTCAAGCTGAACGCGACAGCGTATTTGAGGAATTTACAGCTCCTATCCGCGAGCAGTTGGATAAGATGAATATTCCATATCGCATTCAGGCTCGCATCAAGTCACCTTATTCTATCTGGAATAAGATGCAGAATAAGCATATTACTTTTGAAGAAATCTATGATATCTTAGCAGTGCGTATCATTTTTACTCCCCGTAAAGAAGAAGAGGAGTTGAATGACTGCTTTGATATTTATGTTGCCATCTCCAAAATATATAAACCCCATCCGGACCGGCTGCGTGACTGGGTCAGCCATCCCAAGGCAAATGGCTATCAGGCTCTGCACGTTACGCTGATGAGCAACAAGGGGCAGTGGATTGAAGTGCAGATTCGTAGCGAGCGAATGAACGACGTGGCCGAACAGGGATTTGCAGCTCATTGGAAGTATAAAGAAGGGGGTGGAAGTGAAGATGAAGGCGAATTGAGCAAGTGGCTTAAAACCATCAAGGAAATTCTTGATGACCCTCAGCCGGATGCTTTAGACTTCTTAGATACAATCAAGTTAAATTTATTTGCATCGGAAATATTTGTCTTTACTCCTAAAGGAGAAATAAAGACCATGCCTCAGAACTGTACGGCTTTAGACTTTGCCTTTTCTATTCATACGTTTTTGGGCAGTCATTGTATCGGGGCAAAAGTGAATCATAAATTAGTTCCGCTCAGTCATAAGCTCCAAAGTGGAGACCAAGTGGAAATCCTGACTTCCAAGTCGCAGAAGGTACAGCCTTCATGGATTAATTTTGCTACAACGGCAAAGGCAAAGGCAAAAATCCAGTCTATTTTAAAGAGAGAGCGTCGTGAATGCCAGCAGCGCGGAGAAGAAATGCTGCATGATTTCTTGCGTAAGGAAGGCATTGAACCCACCGATGAAAATATTAAGAAACTTTGCACCTTGCATAAGGTGAAAGGGGCTGACGAGCTTGCCTGTCAGATTGGTCAGAAAGTAATTGTTTTGGGTGAAACCGATAGCAATGAACTGAAGGATAAACCTTCGGCAGCAAGTTGGAAAAAATACATTTCATTTGCTTTTGGAACAAGTAAGTCGAAGACTACGGAAACACAAACTTCAGCTCCGGCTTTAGAAATCGATAAGAAGAAGATTTTAAAGCTGACACCCGATGCGATTCAGAAGAATTATATTATAGCCGATTGTTGCAAGCCTATTCCGGGAGACGATGTATTGGGATATATTGACGATAATAATCGTATCATCATTCATAAGCGTCAGTGCCCCATAGCTGCCCAACTGAAGACAAGTTTCGGCAATCGCTTGCTGGCGGTGCAGTGGGAAACGGGAAAAGCCTTGAACTTCTTGGTGAATGTTTATATAAAGGGAATCGACAGTATAGGAATCCTTAATCAGGTCACTCAAATTATTTCCCAGCAGCTGAATGTAAATATTCATAAGCTGAATATTGAATCGAACGATGGAATTTTTGAAGGACGTATTCAACTGTATGTACATGATGTGGACGACGTGAACACCATCTGTTCAAATCTGAAGAAAATAGAGAATATAAAGAAAGTAACCCGTATCGAACGGTTTGATGATGAAATAGCGGACTGAGGCTCTCAGCCCGCTATTTTTTTGCATCGCATACCTACTAATAGTGACAGAACCTTACTCCCGAAGCCAATATATACCGAAAAATGGTGATTGTCTCCGGGGCTTGTTTTACGTAATTTTGCAGTCGTAAAAATAGGTATTATACAATAAAAGATTGCAACAAAACGTGAAGACTAAACTATTCTTTTTTCTAACTTATCTTCTGATAGCTGTGCTTTCAGTTTCAGCTCAAAACTCCTCTATAATCTCAGGTCGTGTGTTATCAACCGATCAGTCTGTTGTTGATTTTGCGACCGTCTATTTAAAAGGAACCAATTACGGATGTACCACCAATGAAAAAGGAATCTACCATCTCAAGGCTCCGGCTGGAAGTTATACCCTTGTGGTATCGGCGGTGGGTTTTGAGGCTTACGAGCAGAAGGTTGAACTGAAATCGGAAGGAAGAAGTAAGCAGACGGTATTTCTGAAACCTTCGGTATTGGAGCTGGAGGAAGTCGTAGTTGTGTCATCTGGTGTAGCAAGAGTTAAGCGTTCGGCATTCAATGCGGTAGCGGTTGACACGAAGGAAATGCAGAATACCACAAAAAGCTTGAGCGATGCCTTGGCAAAAGCTCCGGGGATGAAGTTGCGCGAGTCGGGCGGTGTAGGTTCAGACATGCAGCTGATGCTCGACGGATTCAGCGGTAAGCATGTAAAAGTATTTATTGACGGAGTTCCTCAGGAAGGCGTAGGAGGTTCGTTTGGATTAAACAATATTCCTGTGAATTTTGCCGAGCGCATTGAAGTTTATAAAGGCGTTGTTCCGGTTGGATTTGGAACGGATGCCATAGGTGGGGTTATCAATATAGTGACCGGGAAGAAACGCAGGAACTGGTTCTTGGATGCGTCTTATTCGTATGGTTCGTTTAATACCCATAAGTCGAATGTGAATGTAGGACAAACCTTCCGCAACGGACTGACCTATGAAATTAATGTTTTCCAGAATTATTCAGACAATTCTTACAAGGTAGATGCTCCGGTAGAAAATTTTGAGACAGGAAGCTTCAGCGAAAGCGAAAAACAACGTGTGAAACGCTTCCATGATACCTATCACAATGAGGCTTTGATAGCCAAGGTAGGATTTGTTGATAAGAAGTGGGCAGACCGGCTCATGTTCGGACTTACTTACTCACATATGTATAAAGAGATACAGACTGGGGTACGTCAAAAGATTGTTTATGGAGAGAAGCATCGTTTCGGATATTCATTGATGCCTTCACTGGAATATCGCAAACGTAACCTTTTGGTAAAGGGAATGGATGTAGTAATTACTGCCAATTATAACCGCAATGCGACAACCAATGTGGATACGGCACAATATAAATATAACTGGTTGGGCGAACGGGTCCGACTGAATTCCCCGGGCGAGCAGTCACAGCAATATGCACGAGCCGATAACGATAATTGGAATGCTACCCTTACGTTAAATTACCGGCTTAACCGCAGCCATGTGTTTACATTTAATCATGTACTGAATGCTTTTAACCGTTCAAATACATCCTTGCTGGCGAAAGTAGCACAGACCGATGCCATCGGAAAGCAAACCCGGAAGAATATATCAGGGCTATCGTACCGGTGGATGCCTTCCGAAAAGTGGAATGTTTCGGCTTTCGGAAAATATTACCGTCAGTATGTAGCGGGACCGATGGCAGAAGACGATAATGCGACATCGTTTGTGCGCACTGAAAGGACGGTTGATTCATGGGGATATGGAACTGCCGGAACTTATTTCGTCATGCCCGATTTACAGGTAAAGCTTTCGTATGAGAAAGCCTTTCGTCTGCCCACTATCGAGGAAATGTTCGGTGACGAAGATTTAGAAAGTGGTGAAATAACCATTCGTCCTGAAAAGAGCGATAATGTCAACCTCAACGTGAGCTACTCAAAGACTTTGGGCAAACATTCGCTCTATGTTGAAGGAGGATTGGTTTACCGGAACACAAAAGATTATATTCAGCGGAATATCCAGTCGCTTGGCGGAGGAAAAGAAGGAGCAACTTACGTGAATTACGGAAAAGTGCTGACCAAAGGATTTAATATCTCCCTGCGTTACGGATGGGGAGGATGGCTGAGTGTGGGAGGTAACTTTACTCAGATGGATGTGCGTGACAATGAAGCATATCAGATAGGTGCGAATGGAAATCAGGTGGATAACCTCGCTTACAAATCCCGTATGCCGAATGTACCTTACCGCTTTGCCGATTATGACGTGAATCTTTATTGGAGGAATCTCTGGAAGAAAGGGAATATCCTGACCTTGACCTATGACAGTCAGTATCTTCACAGCTTCTCTTATTACTCGGAGGTGATAGGAAGCAGCAATGACTATACGGTTCCCCGTCAGTTCTCGCATAACCTTTCATTGAGTTACAGCCTGAAGAGCGGACGTTATAACTTATCGTTCGAGTGCCGTAACCTGACCAATGAAGATTTATACGATAATTTCAGCCTACAGAAAGCAGGACGTGCTTTTTATGGGAAGATACGTGTTCATTTCGGAAATTAAGATGCTTAATTAATCATTCGTAAAATATACAGAAAATGAAAAAGAATACATTGTTTGCCGGAGTATTTGCTGCGGCAGTAACCGGCATGTTTGTTTCATGCTCGGAAAATAACGCACCGGGTAATTCACCGGAAGTTATGAAAGGAGAATATGTAATAGCTGCCCAGACCACAGCTTCAGGAAATACAACTCATGTGTTGCTTACTTCCAAATCGCTCGATGAGGGAACAGTTACCACGAAAGGAAACGGACTGGTAAACGAAGGAGCTACCTATTGGGTTTTTAACCAGAACAAATACCTCTATGCTTTGACTTATAATCAAGGAAATGCCGGTACCACCCAGTCGTTTGTGATGAACAGCGAAAACCAGCTTGAAAAGCGGAGCAAAGAATATAACGTGAGCCGTTTTACTTCATACGGGCTTTACGATGATAAAATCATTTCAACTTCTACGGGAACCGGACCTACTGAACTGAACGATGCGAACGGTTATACTCCCAAGTCGTTTCTTATTTCTTATCTTAATACAGCTACTGAGTCTTATACCAGCAATACTGTAACTAAAGACAAACCGTTTTTGTCAGAAAACTTTCTTGGAAACGGAGAATACGTTACGCTTACGGGCATAGAGCAGGTTGGTAAGAAAATTTATACGGGAGCCGTACCGATGGGGTTGAGCCAATACGGATGTATGTATGAGAACCGTAAATGGGTGAAACCGGGGAATGAAGACTTGATTAAAACCGAATCGGGTGGACAGGGAAGCGGCCAATATAATAAAGATGAGTTGCAATGGACGCAATATCCCGATGAATGTTGGGTGGCTGTGTTTGCCGATGACTCATTCGATGCTAACAGTGTAAAGCTCCTCAAGACCGATAAAATCAGTTACCCTGCCGGACGTTTCAAATCGCAGTATTACCAGATGGTCTGGAAAGCAGACGATGGATTCGTTTACGTATTCTCTCCCAGCTATGCCAAGACCATGGCTGATTCCCGTCAGCAAACCACCCTTCCGGCGGGCGTAGTGCGTATCAATACGCAAACAGAAGCGTTTGACGACAGTTATTATTATAACATCGAAGAAAAGTCGGAAGGACTTTCTTTTCAGCAGACCTGGTATGTGGGAGGAACGTATTTCTTGCTGCTGATGTATGATAAAGAGATTACTGCAAGTGATAAGGCTGCCATCCGTCTGGCTATCTTCAACGCATCGAATGGAAACCTGACTTATGTAAGTGGCTTGCCTCAAGATATTACAGGTTTCGGAAAAGCTCCCTTTGTTGAAGGTGGAATAGCCTATATGGCTGTAACTACCGAAAGCGGGTATCCGGCTATTTATCGCATTGACCCTGCCGATGCTTCGGCCAAGAAAGGACTTACTGTGGAGGCTACCCAACTGACCGGACTTGGAAAACTGTCTGCCAACTAATTTTGTATAGCTTATGAGAAAGATTTGCAAGTCAGTTCATTTATGGCTCTCACTTCCGTTTGGCTTACTGATATCTGTTATCTGTTTCAGTGGGGCTGCGCTGGTTTTTGAACGCGAAATTACGCAGTCGCTCCAGCACCACCTTTATGAAGTGAAAAGTGAAGGGAAAGAGGTTCTTCCTTTCAACTTGCTTGAGAACCGGGTAAAGTCGCAGCTGTCAGACACGCTGGAGATAACCTCGATTAAGATGCCCGAAAGAGAGGGAGCTGCCTGTATGGTCAGCTTCAAGAATGCAGGTAAGCGTATGGCAAGCGTCAATCCTTATACGGGAGAAGTAATAGGTTTTACATACTCCTATCCGTTCTTTCAAACGATGCGCAAGTTGCATCGCTGGCTACTCGACCCTCCTGCGCGTAGGGGAGAAGGCTCCGTCGGCAAAATGGTGGTGGGATTTTCTACATTGGCAATGGTCTTTGTATTATTAAGCGGCTTGGTGATCTGGGTTCCCCGAAACCATAGGGCATTGAATAATCGCCTGCGTATCTCTTTTACTAAAGGATGGCGGCGTTTCTGCTACGATGCGCATGTATCTTTGGGCTTTTACGCACTGCTGTTTCTGATGTTGATGGCACTCACCGGTCTTACATGGTCGTTCGGAGGATACCGGACAGTGGTATATGAGATATGTGAGGCTATTCTTCCAAGCGGACAGTTGCCGAAAGTTTTCCTTTATACACTCCACACAGGAAGGTGGGGAGGCATGCTGACTCAGGTTATTTATTTTCTTGCAGCTTTTATAGGAGGGCTTCTTCCGCTGACCGGATATTATATGTGGTGGAAAAAGCGGAGATAAAAGCGTTGAATCTTAAAATATGGAGGCAGCTCGTGAAAAAGGATTTATACGGGTAGAGAAAACTGAGTTGTAAAGGATGAAATCTATAAACAGAGTCTTTGAATGTATAAACAAAGGCTCTGTTTGTACATTCAAAGGCTCTGTTTGTAGAAACAAAGCCTTTGTTTATAGATTGAATAAGGGAAACCAAAACTTTTTATAGGCATATCTGTTCCTTTTTCCGTATGCGAACCATTTTCTTTTGAGAGGATAGGCATCGGTAAGCAGAGAGAGAATTTAGGTCAGATAATCCAGCTCCTTTTTTATACTGATAAGTTCTTCTTTTATCATCTTCAGCCGCTGAGCTATCTCTGCATTGTTTTGCACGAACTCTTTGTTTTGTTTGAGGCGCTGTTTCGCTCCGGCTATGGTCATGCCTTTTTCTTTTACCAAGTGATATACCAGCCTGACTTTTTCTACATCCTCTTCTTTATACTGGCGTACATTACCTCCTGTTTTTTTCGGAGTAATAAACGGAAACTCTTTTTCCCAATAGCGAAGTAACGATTCAGCAACACCGAACATCTTGGCTACTTCACTGATAGAATAATATAACTTTAATTCTTTGTCTGAACGCAATGCCATAAGTATTATTTGTCTTAATCGTAAACATTTCCATGGTTGGCAGCCATTTCCACCATACGGTCATAATCATCGGCACTCAGGTCCATGAAGTAATAGTTGACCGGATTAACCACCTTTCCTTTCACATGCACCTCATAATGCAGGTGCGGACCCGTACTTTTCCCGGTACTTCCCACCTCTCCGATGACTTCTCCGCGTATCACCTTCTGTCCTCTTCTGACTTTAATCTTGCTAAGATGCGCATAGCGGGTTACATAACCAAATCCGTGGTCAACCGTAATACTGTTTCCATAAAGTCCGTCCCATCCGGCTTGTGTCACCTTTCCGTTTCCGGTTACGTAAACGGGAGTTCCGGTGTTGGCTGAAAAGTCCATTCCTTCGTGAAACTTTGCGGTTTTATAAATCGGGTCAATACGCATGCCATAACCCGATGCGGTTTTTTTCAGATTTTTGTTGGCTACAGGCTGGATGGCAGGAATAGACGCCAGCATTTCATCGTGCTGCTTACACAGCTCTACCACCTCATCGAACGATTTCGACTGAATATATACCTGCCTTGCCAGCAAGTCCATTTTCTGTGTGGTATTTACTACCAGCTTGCTGTTTGCCATATCCATCCATTCCTCATATCGGTTTGTTTTGCCATAGCTGGCAGTACGCAGGGCATCTGTTACCGGGTTGGCTTGCATGATGACCCGATATAAGTTGTCGTCACGCTGCTGCAGGCGCTGCATTACATGCAGTGCCTCATCTAAGCGTCTGGAAAGAATATTATATTGCGCCTGCAAGCGAGAGTTTTCAGTCAGCAAGTCCTTTTCAGAAGGAGAACCAAAGATAAACAACAGCAGCAGAAAGCTGCCAGCTCCTATCCCGATACCGAAAGCCAGACTTCGCAGATAGCTTAGCATTCGCTGCCGTATGGTAGGGTAGATTCGGTCGTAAGTACGTGTTTTGGGGTTATAAATATAATAGACTTTACGCATTCAAATCGGGTTTTGAAGTTTTTTAAGGTACAAATCTTCAATATTTTGCACCAAATATACGGGCAAAAATAATAAAACCAATTATCTTTGCAAATCTATTTTGCGAATATTAACTACAAGAACTCTATAACAATATGTTGACAGCAAATGAAATTCGCGACTCATTCGTCAAGTTTTTTGAGTCGAAAGGACATCAGATAGTGCCTTCAGCACCGATGGTTATTAAAGATGACCCTACTTTGATGTTTACCAATGCAGGTATGAACCAGTTTAAAGACATTATTTTGGGAAATCATCCTGCCAAATATAAACGTGTAACCGATTCACAGAAATGTTTGCGTGTAAGCGGTAAGCATAACGACTTGGAAGAAGTGGGCCATGATACCTATCATCACACCATGTTTGAAATGTTAGGCAACTGGTCGTTCGGCGATTACTTCAAGAAAGAAGCAATCAGCTGGGCATGGGAGTTTTTGGTAGATGTCTTGAAAATCGATCCGAAAAACCTGTATGCTACCGTATTTGAGGGAAGCCCTGAAGAAGGTTTGGAACGCGATAACGAAGCTGCTTCTTACTGGGAACAGTTCATGCCTGCCGACCATATCATCAACGGCAACAAGCATGATAACTTCTGGGAAATGGGTGATACCGGTCCTTGCGGTCCTTGTTCGGAAATCCACATCGACCTTCGTCCGGAAGAAGAACGTGCTAAAGTTCCCGGACGCGACTTGGTGAACCATGATCATCCGCAGGTGATTGAAATCTGGAACTTGGTGTTCATGCAGTATAACCGTAAGGCCGACGGCAGTCTGGAAGGACTTCCGGCAAAGGTGATTGATACCGGTATGGGATTTGAACGTTTGTGTATGGCTATGCAGGGCAAGCGTTCGAATTATGATACCGATGTGTTCCAGCCTATTATCAAGGTTATCGGTGACTTGGCAGGAGCAACTTACGGAAAGGATGAAAAGACCGATGTGGCAATGCGTGTAATAGCCGACCATATCCGTACCATTTCTTTCTCTATTACTGACGGTCAGCTTCCTTCAAATGCGAAGGCAGGCTATGTGATTCGCCGTATTTTGCGCCGTGCCGTGCGCTATGCTTATACTTTCCTGAACCAGAAACAAGCCTTTATGTATAAGCTGGTTCCGGTATTGGTTGAAAATATGGGCGGTGCTTATCCCGAACTGAAAGCCCAGCAGGCTCTGATTGAAAAAGTAATCAAGGAAGAAGAAGAATCATTCTTGCGTACGCTTGAAACAGGTATCCGCTTGCTGGATAAGACCATGAATGAAGTGAAGGCTGCCGGAAAGACTGAAATCAGCGGGGTAGATGCCTTTACGCTTTACGATACATTCGGTTTCCCCTTCGACTTGACCGAACTGATTCTCCGTGAGAACGGTCTGACTGCCGATGTGAAAGGATTCGAGGCTGAAATGCAGAAACAGAAACAGCGTGCGCGTAATGCTGCGGCAGTTGAAACAGGCGACTGGGTTACTTTGAAGGAAGGTGAAACCACTTTCGTGGGTTACGATTATACAGAATATGAAACCTCTATCCTCCGTTACCGTCAGGTAAAGCAGAAAAACCAGACGCTTTATCAGATTGTGTTGAGCGATACGCCGTTTTATGCAGAAAGCGGTGGTCAGGTAGGCGATACCGGTGTGTTGGTGAGCGAGTTTGAAACCATTGAGATTATCGATACGAAGAAAGAAAACAACTTGCCTATCCACCTTGCAAAAAAACTGCCTGAACATCTGGAAGCACCGATGATGGCATGTGTGGATACAGACAAGCGTGCAGCTTGTGCAGCCAACCACTCATGTACGCACTTGCTCGATGAGGCATTGCGACAGGTACTCGGTACGCACGTTGAACAGAAAGGTTCATTGGTTACTCCCGACTCTTTGCGCTTTGACTTCTCTCATTTCCAGAAAGTCACTCCGGAGCAGATTCGTGAAGTAGAACATCTGGTGAATGCCAAGATTCGTGAGAACGTGCCTTTGACTGAATACCGCAATCTGCCGATTGAAAAAGCACGTGAACTGGGAGCTATTGCCCTGTTCGGTGAAAAGTATGGCGATGAAGTGCGTGTCGTACAGTTTGGTTCATCGGTTGAGTTCTGCGGAGGTACCCATGTTTCGGCTACCGGAAAGATTGGAATGGTGAAAATCATTTCAGAAAGCTCGGTTGCTGCAGGTATACGCCGTATCGAAGCCGTTACCGGAGCCAAGGTAGAAGAAATGTTCGATGTGGTTCAAGATACCATCAACGATTTGAAAGCACTCTTCAACAATGCTCCCGACCTCAAGGTTGCCGTAGCTAAATACATCGATGAAAATGCAGGCTTGAAGAAGCAGGTTGAAGAGTTCATGAAAGAAAAAGAAGCTTCAGTTAAAAACAAGCTGATTGAAAACGCAAAAGAAGTAAACGGGGTCAAGGTTATTAAAGCCGTACTTCCTATGCCGGCTGAGGCTGTAAAAAATATCGCCTTCCAGCTGAAAGGACAATTCACAGAAAATCTCTTCGTTGTGATTGGAAGTGAATATGAAGGAAAGCCGTTGCTGACAGTCATGATGACCGAAGACCAGGTAAAAGCAGGCTTGAATGCCGGTCAGCTGGTGCGTGAAGCTGCGAAGTTGATTCAAGGCGGTGGCGGCGGTCAGCCTCATTTTGCTACTGCAGGCGGAAAGAATCCGGAAGGATTGAGAGCTGCAGTTGACAAGATTCTTGAACTGGCTGGTTTCTAATCAGACTTTAAATAAGGACTAAAACAGATTCCCCGGAAGAGGACAGGTTGCTTTACCTGCTCCTTTTCCGGGGATTTTTTTGTCCCGCAGAAACGTTTGGTCAAGTCGTTTTTTATACTTTTGCAAGAAATTAGTGGTTTATGAAACAAACGGTATACACATATATAATATGCTCCATATTGACATTGGTGGGGTGCAGTAAGAGAAATATAGATAATAGCCCGCTTCCGGAACTGACTCGGGCAGAGTTCGTCATGTTCGACCATCCGGATAGTGCACTGCATATACTGGAGTCCATGCCGATGCCTTCAGCACGCTGGGAAAAGGAGAACCATGCGCTGTGGTGTCTGTTAACTTCACAAGCAAAGGTAAAACTGATAATGAAAATTCCTTCTGACTCGCTTGTGAGAATAGCATATGATTATTATAATGCTACAGATAATGCTAGAAGAAAAGCTATGGCTGCTCTCTATATGGGAAACATCAATTATAATTTAGGGAATATAGAAGAAGCATTGGGATATTATTTGGAAGGTAAAACGGAAATTGAGAAGACAGAAGATTATAAAACAGGCTATTTAATAATGTCCTCCTTAGGGAAATTATATTTATACCGCAACCTTTCAGATTATGCACTAGAATCTTGTACACAAGCATACAATTATGCAGTGAAAGATTCAAATAAGCGGTATCAAATGGGAGGATTACAATATTTAGCTAGATGTTATTGTATATCAAATAAACTACCCCAAGCAATAGAATCCTATCAACAATGCAGTGCTATAGCCATAGAACTTGGGCTTAAAAATACTGATTATTATTATGATATTCAGCATGAAATAGCTTTAGTGTATACAAATAATCATGAAATTGAGAAATCGTTGAGTATTTTGCTATCTTTTCCAGTGGAATATCGTTCATTTTCATTAATTGGGAAGAATTATTTTTGTTTAGGTGAATTAGATTCTACTTTCTATTATCTTAATAAAGCATTGGATACTGATAATATTTATACGAAAAAGACTATATATGAGTCTTTGTATAAATTGGGTGAGAATCCTAAATATCAACGATATCTAAAAATGTATTGTGATTCGTTGTTATTCTATAATGATTCTATTATGATATTAGATAAAGGAAAAGAGATTATTGCCTATAAAGAGAAATACGACCATCAGCGTCTCATCAACGAGCAGCAGCGTCTGAAACTGGAGAAGGCTGAAACTCAGTGCATCCTGATTGTCGTCACCCTCTGTCTGGCGATGCTGGTTGCCATTACGATATACCTCTATCAGAAGCGGCTCGTGCGCAAGGAGACCACCATACGCCGCCAGTCGGAACAGCTGCAGACCTACATGCTGCAGCTGCACGAAAACGAAAGCAGGCTGATGCAGAACCGGCAGTACATGCAGGAGCTGAAGACACAGCTTGCTGCTCACGAAGACGATGCAGACATACACCGTGAACAGCAGGAGCAGATGGACAGGCTGGAGGCGGAGAACAGCAGCCTGCAGACCACCATCCTGAGCCTGCAGCAGCGCATCGGCGAATATTCCTCCCGCCTGAGCAATGCCCGCAAAGACATGGATCAACTGCGCAACCTCTCCGAAGAAGCCCTGCAGCTGAGGGAACGCGAACGCCAGCTGACCGACCGCTTGGTGGACCGCCATCCCCTGATGGCCGAACTGCAAAGCAGGAGCCGCACGCTGAGCGAAGAGGAATGGCAGGAGCTGGTTCAGCTGTGTGACGACACCTGGGATGGTTTCACTGTCCGCCTGCAGCGGCTATGCCCTCAGCTTACAGATCAGGAGCTGCGCCTGTGCCTGCTTATTCGCTTGCGCCTGAGCAATGCTCAGCAGGCCGCCATCTTTGCCGTATCGCCTGCTTCCGTTTCACAGAAGAAGTTCCGTCTGAAAAAGCATCTGCAGGAGGCAGGTGCGATGCCTCTTTCCGCAGATACCTCCCTCGACCGCTGGCTTTGCGAGTGCCGGTTAATGCAGATGTAGAGAACGGATCAGCCCATAAAATCCGTATCGTGTTGTTTGACAGTCTGATACAACCAATCACATAAAGAGAAAATGTAGAGGTGCTTTTGAAACGGTGCAAGGAAACAATCGCTAATTTTGTCAGCAGAAAAACGTAATTGTAACATGTTAAGACAAAAACAATCGATGAAAAAGTTCTATTTCCTGTTTTGCCTGCTGTTGGGATGGATGCCCTTCAGCAGCGTGTCCGCCCAGACCGTGAGCGGAAAGCTGGTGGATGAAACCGGCCAGCCGTTGCCCTTTGCCAATGTGGTACTGCTGTCACTGCCGGATTCGGCATTTGTGAGCGGTACAATCAGCGGCGAAGACGGTGCCTTTTCACTACAGACCACGGGAGAAAACCAAATAGTAAAAATATCCTCCATCGGATATAAGACCGTGTGTAAGCCGGTATCTCCGGAAAATATAGGGATTGTACAACTCGTGTCGGATGCACAGATGCTTGAAGAAGTGGTGGTAAAAGGTAATCTTCCTGTAACACGCATGAAAGGGGATGCCATGGTGACAAGTGTCGAGAACAGTGTATTGAGTAAAGTTGGCTCCGCCAATGATGTGCTGGCTAAAATACCGGGCATTACAAAAAAACAGGATGCTTTTGAAGTCTTCGGTAAAGGAACTCCTCTTATATATATTAATGGTAGAAAACTGCATGATTTATCTGAACTGGAACAACTGGGGTCCGATGAAATCAAGAAAGTAGAGGTTATACGAAATCCCGGTTCAAGATACGATGCCACCGTAAAAGCGGTTGTCCGTATTCAAACCGTCAAGCGTCAGGGTGATGGTTTCGGATTCAGCTTGCGTTCCAGCTATTATCAATCGAAGAATACCGACTTGGTAGAACAGGCAAATGTCAATTACCGTCATAATAATCTTGATATTTTCGGTTCTGTATATTACAACCAAATGGAAAGTTGGCAGGATTTCACTTTGCAACTGGAAGAGAGAGGTACAAAAGTTTGGAATCATGATATGAAAAGCTATGGCGAGTTTTATTCGAAGATGCTTAACGGTAATATCGGGTTTAATTATCAGCTGAGTGACAATCATGCTTTCGGTATGAAATATAAGACAGGAAAGACCCTGAAGGAGGAGAATCCTCTCTCTAAAGAAACCAATATAATTGTGGATAATGTATTTTATGATAATATAAAGGTAAGCAGTTGCGATTACTATCATTATGACCCCGACCATGAACTGAATGCATACTATAACGGACAGTTCGGAGATGTGGCTCTTGATTTCAATGCCGATTATCTTCAGAATGGCAAGAGCAGTAATTCTGTATTTCAGGAAATCAGCCAGACTTCGGAGAATCGTGATGTTCATTCTGTCAATAATGTAACGAATAGACTTGTAGCCGGAAAACTTACCTTGTCATTCCCGCTGGGCGGGGGAACCTTTGCCGTAGGCAGCGAAGCAACCTATACCCATAGAAACGATGACTATTTGAACGAGGAAAATTATGTGCCGGCTTCTTACAGCAAGATTGAGGAAATCAATGCTACCGGATATGCGGAATATAACCGTAGTTTTCCGTGGGGTGACTGGTCGCTGGGGTTGAGATATGAACATGTAAAGTTTGATTATTATGAAGACGGAAAGCATATTGACGAGCAGAGCCGTACATTCGACAACTTTTTTCCGAACATCTCATTTTCAACACAGCTTGGGAAAGTACAGGCGCAGTTGAGCTATACGGCAAAAACTCAAAGACCTTCTTACAGCGAGTTGAGTAACAATGTATTCTATTCTGACCGTTTTACTTTGCAGAAAGGTAATCCTACTCTTCGCCCTACCATCATACACGACCTTACCCTCTCCGGTGCTTGGAGATTCCTTCAGATGTCATTGTCTTACTCTCAGACAAAGAACTGGATTCTTAACTGGGGAGAACTGGTAAATGAAGATGCTTCACTGACTATGCTAAGTCAGCGCAACTGGGATAAGTCCATTCCTATGTTTACTGCATTTTTGTCTGCTTCTCCTAAATTCGGATGTTGGTCACCGGCACTGAGTATTGGTTTGCAAAAGCAATGGCTCACTATCGTTTATTTTAAAGAGTCGAAAGCTTTGAACAATCCCATATTTACCGCTTCATTCAATAACTCTTGGGAATTACCGTTGGGATTTATGATTGGTCTTGATTCATATATACAGAGTGCTGGTGCTACACAGAATATTTATTCTGAAAAACCGACTGGATATGTGAATGTGTTGCTAAGAAAAAGCTTCTTGAATGATGCTCTAAGTGTTGACTTAAGGGGAAATGATATTTTTAATACAAACAAGATAAACTATCATCTATATAGCGGTGATTATTATTTGTTTCAAAAAAGTGTATGGGATAGGCGAGAGTTTGCGGTAACTGTGCGCTACAAGTTCAATGCCGCCAAGAGTAAATACAAAGGCACCGGAGCCGGAAGCGAGCAGAAGAGCCGTATGTAACCGGGAAAACAGTTGTATAGAAGACCAGTCTTTTGGTTGTGCTGACTATACCACCGGAAGACTGGACGGGCTTGTTTGTAGTCCCGATATGTAGAAAACCTCCCCAATGTGTAAATAAATTCCCCGATAAGTTGCGGAGAACGGAATAGGACTTGAATATTTATTCTTTATGAATCAAATGATTAACGTTTTGTAACATAAGGAATGTGGATTTGGACCGATATTGGAATGTATGTTTTCGAATAGTTAGAAAAATAAGAAAACATGCAAACTTTTTTAAAAACAGTAATGTTGCTGGCTTTATTCTGTTTCAGCCAGCAAATCGTTGCACAGCGGCGTGTGATTACAGGAACAGTCATTTCATCGGAAGACGGGGAACCGCTTATCGGTGCTACCCTTCAGCTGGCGGGTGATGCCTCGAAGGGAGTGATTACCGATGTAGACGGTAAATTCTCGATGGAAGTAGATTCTGATGATAAGGTGATAACGGTAGCTTATATTGGTATGAAGACCATCGAGGTTCGTGTACCCCACAAGAAGGATATGATTCATGTGGTGATGGAGCCGGAGAGTGTGGCAATGGATGAAGTGGTGGTGACCGGATATGGAAACTTTACCAAGTCTTCGTTTACGGGTTCTGCCAATACGCTGAAGGGGGATATGATGAAAAACATTCCCGTGGTAAGTGTGGAACAGAAACTGCAAGGTATGACTACCGGTGTGAATATCACCAGCAGTTCGGGACAGCCGGGTTCAAACCAGAGTATCCGCATCCGTGGTATGGGCTCGTTTAATGCTTCGCAGGAACCTTTGTTTGTTATCGACGGTGTTCCGGTTACCTCCGGAAGCTTGAGTTCGGGCGGGAAATACGATGCTTCGTATATGAATAACTCAAAGACCAACATCATGAGTACGCTGAATCCTTCCGACATCGAGAACATCACGGTTATTAAAGATGCAGCGGCAGCTTCGCTTTATGGTTCGCGTGCTGCCAACGGAGTTATTTTGATTACTACCAAGAAAGGACAAAGCGGAAAGGCGCGGGTTACCTTGAATGTATCTGGAGGATTTTCAAATGCGGCAGTTGATTTCCGTCCTACTTTGAGTGGCGAACAGCGCAGGGAATTGCTTTATGAGGGATTGGTGAATTATGCTGCCGATCAGGGTATGGAGTCTCCCCAAGCTTATGCTGACAGTGAAATCAATAAGTATGCAGCTATTTTGCCGGGAGGATATACCAACTGGAAAAAGGAACTGATACGTACGGCTACGCAGCAAGATTATGAAGCGGCTGTTTCGGGAGGAAATAAGCGGAGCACGATTTATGCTTCGTTAGGATATAGCAAGCAGGAAGGGTTAGCCCGCAATTCGGGACTGGAACGCTATTCTGCTCGCCTGAATGTAACCACACAAGTTGGAAACTATGGCGAAGTGGGTGCCAATATGATGTTTTCGCAGCTGAATCAGGAACTGAATGAAGAACGGGGCTCAGCCATCAATCCTTTCTTTGCTTCGGCGGTAACCATGAACCCTTCAATGCGGGTACGCGATGAAAACGGAAATTTTGTAGGAGCATACGAGGGAACGGCTTTGAACCCGTTGCGCGATATGTTGCTTGACTATAACCGTACCCGGATGACACGTATGTTCTCTACCGGTTATGCCAGCATTGAACCTATCAAGGGATTGAAACTGAAAGAAACTTTGAGCTATGATTATAACATTCAGAAAGATGCGCGTTATTATAATCCGCTCAGTTCGGCAGGACCCAAGAGTGGAAGTGATGCCCGTACGCTAAAAGGCTTTATCGAATACGGGAAACTGATTTCATCTACATCGCTGAATTTTGTACGTACTTTTGCTCGCAAGCATCATTTGGATGTGCTGGCTGCTTATGAAATAGAAAGTTATCAAACGGATAAGGCAATAGGTGAGAAGTATAAGTTGCCTTCGGATAAACTGACAGAGCCGGATAATGCGGCTGTACTGAATGCTTTTGAATCGTCGGTTCAGAACTACCGGATGCTGTCTTATCTTTCACGCTTGAATTATGATTACGATGACCGCTATTATGTAGCCGGAAGTTTCCGTCGTGACGGAAGTTCTCGTTTGGCTCCTTCCGGACGATGGGGGAACTTCTGGTCGGTATCGGGAATGTGGCATGTAACGAATGAAGCGTTCATGAAACCGCTCAAGCAGGTGTTGAGTGATTTGAAGATTCGTGCTTCGTATGGGGTAAACGGTAATCAGCCTGGAGCGCTTTACGGATATATGGGGTTATACAGTTACGGACAGAATTACATGGGAGTGGCTGGAGCTTATGAGTCGTCTCAACCTAATCCGAACTTGAAGTGGGAGAAAAACTACAGCTTGAACATCGGTCTGGACTTTTCACTGATTAACCGCATCTTTGTGACGCTGGAATATTATAACCGTGATACGAAAGACTTGCTTTATAATATGCCGATTAGCAGCACTACCGGATTTACAAACTATCTGGCTAATGTGGGACAGCTGAATAACCGGGGAGTTGAGTTTGAATTACGTACGCTGAACTTTGCTACTCCTGACTTTAACTGGACTACCGTGCTCAACCTGAGCCATAACCGGAATAAGATTGTGGCACTGAACGGAGAACTTGATCAGTCGATTGAAGGCTCATGGTTCATTCATAAAGTAGGATTGCCTTATTATACTTTTTATGTGAAAGAATTTGCTGGAGTAAATCCTTATACGGGAAAGGCGCAGTATTTCATAAATACGCAAGATGAAAACGGAGTGTATAACCGTAAACTGACCACTAATCTGAATGAAGCTCAGGCTGTGCCTTATAAATCGGTGGAACCCAAAGTGACTGGTGGATTGACAAACTTGCTGGAATATAAAGACTTTGACTTGAGCTTTACACTGACTTACTCACAGGGAGGACATTCGTTCGACCAGGCTGGAACGCATATCGAAAATGGAACTTCGGCTATCTATGGCGACGGCGATGGCAGTAAGGGATATAACTTGCCGGTATATGCGGTGAACCGCTGGCAGAAGCCGGGTGATCAGACGGACGTGCCGCGCTTTGTTTTTGGCGAAAGTACCGGAGTCAGCAATTCATCGCGTTACATTCATAGTACGGACCATTTGCGGTTGAAAAACCTGACATTTGGGTATAAACTGCCGGCTAAGTGGGTGAATAAGGCTTTAATCAATTCAGCGCGTATTTACTTTTCGGGAAGCAATTTACTGACATGGGCGAAATGGAAACAATATGACCCGGAAACACCGGTGAACGGTGTGGTTTTCTGTGAAACTCCTGCTATGCGCACATTTAGTTTCGGGGTTCAATTAACATTCTAAGGTATTATTTTAAATTGTATATAATATATGAAACGAATCTATATATTTTTATTGGCAGCTGCTTTCTTAGGTACTTCTTGCTCTGAAGGTTGGTTGGATGTAAATCCTTCTACTTCGGTGCCTACTGACCAGGCGCTTTCTACGCAAGAGGATTTGAAGATTGCTTTAAACGGCTTATATCGTCAGACTTCCCAGCATAGCTATTACGGCGATAATCATTGGTATTATGGTGACTGTCGGGCTGCAGATGTGCAGGCACGTGAAAGTAAGGGAACCGGAAGAAGGGTTTCTCCTTACTATGAATATAATGTTTTACCCACTGATAACTTGAATATCATTTTACCTTGGCAGCGCCCGTATTTGGTAATCCGTCAGGCTAATAACATCATTCGTCGCATTGAAGAGGGAAATATTCCGGATGGAGCTACCGAAGAATTGGCGCGTATCAAGTCGGAGGCTTTGGTCTTGCGCGGATTGGCATTGTTTAATCTGACTCGTATGTTTGGTATGCCTTATACCAATAACGAGGGAGCCTCTTTAGGTGTCCCCATTGTATTGAAGCCGGAAAGCCAGACTTACCATCCGGAAAGGAATACGGTAGCTCAATGTTATGATCAGGTGATTAAAGACTTGACTGATGCCTTGCCGGCCTTGCGCAGAGAGAAGACTGATGGCTTTGTGAATTATTGGGCGGCGCAGGCGCTTCTTTCACGTGTCTATTTGAATAAGGGGGATTATGAAAAAGCTTATGATGCCGCTGTGGAGGTCATTGCTAACAACGGAGGACTGTATCGTCTTTACACTAAAGAAGAATATCCTTCGGTATGGGGACAGGATTTTCAGGCTGAATCGCTCTTCGAGCTGTATATCACGATTTCAGAACCTTCTGAGTGGGGAGGAGGTACCGGTGGTGAAGGTGCACCGATGGTTTATGCAAATGAAGGGAAAGTGGACTGGAATAACCTGATTTTGAGTGAGGATTTTCTGAACTTACTTGATGAGGATGCAGACGATGTGCGTCATTGCGTGGCTAAACCTTCTTTGATTGAGAATAATACAGGATTACCCGTATCGGCACGTAAGCGGAATGTGTTCTTAGGTAAATTCCCGGGAAAGCAAGGAGACCCTCATGATAATGATATTTGTGTAATCCGTTTGTCGGAGGTCTATCTGAATGCTGCTGAGGCTGGATTGAAACTGGGAGGTGCGAAAGCCGATCAAGGAAGGGCTTATTTGAATGATTTGATTAAGCAGCGTACGCCGAATGAGGATATGTTGGTAGATGAGGTTTCCGGTTACACCATTGACCGCATTATGAAAGAGCGGCGGAAAGAACTGGTGGGTGAAGGATTGATTTTCTTTGATTACCTGCGCAATAAGCTTCCCATTGAACGGAAGGGAAGCTGGCACTTGGAAACGCTGAAAACCACGCATTCGCAGGTCATTCAGCATACCGATACGCGTATAGCGCTTCCGATACCTCAAACAGAAATTGATGCCAATCCGAATATGCAGCAAAATCCGTTGTAATGCGTGGCTTATAAAGAATAAATATCCTTCTTGCGGTATATTAATAGATTTTACTGGAAGTGCAGTAATTTGAATGAGAAGAGTGGTTCATGGCTTAATGTAGCGTGTGAACCACTCTTGTTTTTGCAAGATTGTATGGAATACTTAGAGGCTGTATTTGTTTGTTTTAGTATGGTTCTTGCCTTCTGCGGTTTGGGGTGAAGTCGGTTTGAGTTGCCCGGCGAGCCAGATTGCGAATATTGAGAATTAAATTTAAAAGTATAATCTCTTATATTCAATATATATGTATCTTTGCATAAATTTTTGAAAGAGAAATGCTGAACGACAATAAAACGATTATTGAGATTAACAACGTATCCAAGTTTTTCGGTGAAAAGACCGCCTTGGATCACATTAACTTGTCTATTCGTAAAGGCGAGTTTGTTACAATATTAGGTCCGTCAGGTTGCGGAAAAACCACCCTGTTACGCCTGATAGCCGGATTTCAGACGGCTTCAGAAGGAACCATTAGCATTGCCGGTAAGGAAATCACGCAGACTCCTCCCCATAAGCGTCCGGTTAATACGGTGTTTCAGAAATATGCTTTGTTTCCTCATCTGAATGTTTACGATAACATTGCTTTTGGGTTAAAGCTGAAGAAACTTCCTCAGTCGGAAATGACAAAGCGGGTGAAGGATGCTCTGAAAATGGTGAGTATGACTGGTTATGAGTTTCGCGATGTAGATTCTCTTTCGGGCGGACAGCAACAGCGCGTGGCGATAGCCCGTGCCATCGTGAACGAACCGGAAGTGTTGTTGCTGGATGAACCCTTGGCTGCTCTTGACCTGAAGATGCGTAAAGATATGCAGATGGAACTGAAGGAAATGCATAGCCGGTTAGGTATCACCTTTGTTTATGTAACTCATGATCAGGAGGAAGCTTTGACCTTAAGTGATACCATCGTAGTGATGAGCGAAGGAAAAATTCAACAGATAGGTACTCCTACTGATATTTATAATGAGCCGACTAATTCGTTTGTTGCCGATTTTATAGGTGAAAGTAACATCTTGAACGGAACAATGATTAAAGATAAGTTGGTGAATTTCTGCGGACGGGAGTTTGAGTGTGTTGATGAGGGTTTTGGTGAAAATGCTCCTGTTGATGTGGTTATCCGTCCGGAAGACTTGTATATTTTCCCTGTTTCCGATGCTGCTCAGTTATGCGGAGTGGTACAGTCGTGTATTTTCAAAGGAGTGCATTATGAAATGGTGGTACTGTGTGGTAATTATGAAATTATAGTTCAAGATTATCATGCTTTTGACGTAGGCAGTGAAGTCGGTCTGCTCATCAAGCCGTTTGATATTCATATCATGAAGAAAGAACGTACATGTAATACATTTGAAGGTCGCATGATTGACGCCTCTCATGTGGAATTCCTTGGATGTGAATTTGAATGCACACCCGTTGACTTGAGTGATGCTTCAAAAGACTGGGAACATGTTCAGGTGGAAGTTGATTTCGATAAAGTAATCTTGCAGGATGACGAAGAAGATGGTACGCTGACCGGTGAAGTAAAGTTTATCCTATATAAAGGAAATCATTATCATTTGACCGTGCTTTCTGATTGGGATGAGAATGTTTTTGTAGATACGAACGATGTATGGGACGATGGAGACCGGGTGGGTATCACCATTCGTCCGGAGGATATCCGTATTTTGGTATGATGTAATTTAAATTGACTGACTGATAAAGATGATGAAGAAACTTCAACATTTCTTTTCTTCGCGGAAGAGTTGGACTTTGCCCTATTTGATTTTTTCTGTAATATTTGTTCTGGTTCCATTGGTGTTAATTGTGGTTTATGCATTTACCGATGAGGCCGGACATCTTACATTGGCTAATTTCCGTAAATTCTTTGCTCATCCGGAGGCTGTAAATACATTTGTTTATTCTATAGGAATAGCCATACTGACCACAATCGGGTGTATCGTGCTGGGGTATCCGGCTGCATGGATTTTGAGCCGGAGTAATTCAAGCTACTCCAAAACCTTGATTATGCTGTTTATTCTGCCCATGTGGGTGAATATTCTGGTCCGTACTTTAGCAACAGTGGCTTTATTTGATTTTTGCCGTTTGCCGCTGGGAGAGGGTGCGCTAATCTTTGGTATGATTTATAACTTCATTCCTTTTATGATTTATCCCATTTATAATACACTCCAGAAAATGGATAGAAGCTATATAGAGGCTGCGCAAGATTTGGGAGCGAGTTCGTTACAGGTGTTTTGGAAAGTAGTATTTCCGCTTTCTATGCCCGGAGTGGTCAGTGGAATTATGATGGTCTTTATGCCCACGATTTCCACCTTTGCCATTGCCGAACTGCTGACCATGAATAATATCAAGCTATTTGGTACCACCATTCAGGAAAATATCAATAATAGCCTGTGGAACTATGGAGCGGCCTTGTCATTGATTATGCTTTTCCTGATTGCTGCTACTTCCTTGTTTAGCTCGAATGAGAAAAGTGATTCAGAGAGAGGAGGTGGAGTATGGTAAAGAAAATCATGATGCAGACTTATCTGTGGGTACTGCTTTTGTTGCTTTATGCTCCGATTGGAATCATTATTATTTATTCTTTTACTGAAGCGAAGGTATTGGGAAACTGGACAGGATTTTCTTTAAATCTTTATGGTTCGCTTCTGAATACAGGAGCACACCATTCGTTGATGAATGCTTGCATTAATACCATTGCCATTGCGCTGATTGCAGCAACAGCATCTACGCTTTTGGGAAGCATTGCCGCAATAGGCATCTTCAACTTGAAGGCCCGGAGCCGTAAGGCTGTAGGATTTATTAATACGATTCCTATCCTGAACGGCGATATTATTACAGGTATTTCACTGTTTCTGTTGTTTGTTTCATTAGGCATTACTCAAGGATTTACAACAGTGGTATTGGCACATATTACATTTTGTACTCCTTACGTTGTACTGAGTGTGTTGCCACGCTTGAAACAGATGAATCCGAATCTTTATGAAGCGGCTCTTGACTTGGGAGCAACTCCCATGCAGGCGCTCTGGAAGGTTATTATTCCTGAAATCCGTCCGGGAATGATTACGGGTTTCCTGTTGGCATTAACTATTTCGATTGATGATTTTGCCGTGACTGTGTTTACCATCGGTAATCAGGGACTTGAAACTCTTTCTACTTATATTTATGCCGATGCTCGTAAGGGAGGTCTTACTCCCGAACTTCGTCCGTTGTCGGCCATTATATTTATTGTCATATTGATATTGTTGATTGTACTTAACCGCCGGGCGGATAAGGCTAAGAAGTAACGTGTAACAGAATAAAGCGGAATGAGAAGACTGAATCTTTTTATAGTGACTTTGTTGGCATGTATAGCTCTTTCTGGCTGCTATAACATGAGCGAGGAACGTGCGAATGTGCTGAAAATTTATAATTGGGCCGATTATATCGGTGAAGGAGTTTTAGAAGACTTCCAGGAATATTATAAAGAACAAACGGGCGAGGATATACGTATTGTCTATCAGACATTCGATATCAATGAAATCATGCTGACCAAAATAGAGAAGGGGCATGAAGATTTTGACGTGGTCTGTCCGTCTGAATATATCATTGAGCGTATGCTTCATAAGGGATTGCTTTTGCCTATTGACACCGTTTTTGCTCATTCGCCGAATTACATGAAAGGAATTGCTCCTTTTATCCGTGAGCAAATTGACAAGCTGACGGTAAAAGGAGAACGTCCCGCCAGCTCGTATGCGGTGTGTTATATGTGGGGTACTGCCGGATTGCTTTACAATAAAAAATATGTAAGCGAAGAAGAACTGACTTCATGGGGATGTTTGTGGAATCCGCATTTCTCCGGAAAAATATTGATGAAAGATGCCTACCGCGATTCGTATGGGATGGCATTGCTTTACTCTCATCGGGAAGAACTGAAGCATGGTTCCAAGGCTGTATCAGAACTGATGAACGATTATTCACCGGCTGCGATGGATTCGGTTGAGAAATACCTGAAGTTACTTAAGCCGAATGTTGCAGGATGGGAGGCTGACTTTGGAAAAGAAATGATGACCAAAGGAAAAGCGTGGATTAATATGACATGGAGTGGAGATGCTCAATGGGCTATTGAGGAAGCAGCTTCTGTGGAAGTTGACCTGGCTTATACGGTTCCTGAAGAAGGAAGTAATGTGTGGTATGACGGTTGGGTGATTCCTAAATATGCAAAGAATGTCAAGGCTGCAAGTTATTTTATTAATTTCCTTTGCCGCCCGGATATAGCCCTGCGTAATATGGAGGAAAACGGGTATGTCAGTTCAATCGGTTCGGCAGAAATCATGGAGGCATGTATTGATACGACTCTTTCCACGTATGTAGATGCCAGCTATTTTTTCGGAGAGCAGGGAAAAAGAGTTCAGCTACGTAATACACAGTATCCCGATAAGTCGGTAATCGACCGCTGTGCCATGATACGCGATTTTGGAGAACAAACGGTCAAGGTGCTTGAAATCTGGTCGCGTGTGAAAGGAGATAATCTGAACAGCGGAATCGTAATTTTAATTTTGGTTGTAATAGGGGGCTTATGTATTTGGCGTGTTCATAACCTCTGGAAAGCACGGACCCGGAAGTCGGTCCAATATCGTAGGAGGCGAGCCGTTTCAAAAAAATAGTTTTTCATAGAAAAGTAATCGTATTTACATCTTTCTGTAGTATGAAAAGCGGACCTTTATGCAGGTTTTAAAAAAGAGTATTATGGAAGTTATTTCAAGTAAATACGTCGTTGAATGTCTGCCCGATGGTGAATATTATGCTTATCTGTTGAATTACAGCCAGTGCGGTGCTTTTGGAGAAACAGTTGAGGAAGCTTTAGAGAATTTGGAGTTCCAGGAAGAAGAGTTTTTTAATGAAGTAGCATCAGTCTATGGGTTGGAAGATATGGCTTAATAATCTGTCAGAAACCCATAGGGCTTGCTTTATCAGCTTTATTATGTTTCTTGTGTCGAGTGTGTCTCTTTTCTGCTTAGGTTTTCGCCTATATATGGCCGGACATTAAACAAACGCGTTAAATATGCGAAAATAATCAGAGGCTGGCGATATAGAACTAGGAAAACTCGCTATTTTTGTGTCAAATTCAAAAGCAAGACACATGAAAATAGGAGATAAAGTTCGTTTCCTCAGCGAAGTAGGGGGAGGCATTGTAAGAGGCTTCCAGGGCAAGAATATCGCTTTGGTGGAAGATGAAGACGGTTTTGAAATTCCGATGCTCATCAATGAGTGTGTAGTAATACAGACTGATGATTATAATATTCCGTTGAAATCGGTAACGAAGCCTGCTGTGCCGGAGCCGGAAGAAGAAGAGGAAGATAAGCCGGTGACTTACCGGGCGCCTGAAATCAAGGGGAATGATAGGCTGAATGTTTTTTTGGCTTACGTTCCGCAGGATATAAAAGCAATATCTTCTACCGGCTTTGACGCTTATCTGGTGAATGACAGCAATTATTTTATAGATTATCTTTATTTGTCTGCGGAGGGAAAAAGCTGGACCTTACGTAGCCGGGGAACGGTCAAGCCGAATATGAAGATGCATTTGGAGGATTTTTCCAAGGCAGACTTGAACGGGATGGAACATGTGGCTGTCCAGTTGTTGGCTTATAAAGACGATCGTACGTTTCTGATGAAACAGGCGGTTTGTCAGGAAATCCGTATTGACGTGGTAAAGTTTTATAAACTTCATACATTTGAATCATCCGACTTTTTTGAAGAACCTGCCTTGATTTATGATATTGTAAAAGATGATGAAACGGTGAAGCAGGTGTTCGTTTCTGCCGATGATATTAAGGATGCCTTGTTACAGAAAAACACGGTTGATCTTCCTAAGAAAATACAAAAGAAACAGCAGCGGGTAAAAAATGATTTGGTAGAGGTGGATTTGCACATTCATGAATTGTTAGATGATACCACCGGAATGGGAAATGCGGAGATGCTGGATTACCAGTTGGATGTGTTCCGAAAGACCTTGGATGAATATAAGGATAAGAAAGGTCAGAAAATCGTATTTATCCACGGAAAAGGCGACGGAGTATTACGCCGGGCTATTTTGAATGAATTAAAGCATAAGTATAAAACCTGTCGTAGTCAAGATGCGTCATTCAGGGAATATGGATTCGGGGCTACGATGGTAACTGTGGGCTGATGGTATGGGAACACTGAAGGACTTATTGGGCAATGACCATTTTGCGTCGGCAGCAGGAGTTGAACTTCTTGAAATCCAGCCGGGGTATGCCAAGGCGCGTATGCTCATTACGCAGAATCACTTGAATGCAGGAGGCGTATGTCAGGGAGGCGCACTTTTTACCTTAGCCGATTTGGCGTTTGCTGCTGTGGCAAATAGTCATCAAAAACTGACGCTTTCACTGAATGCACATATCACTTTCTTGCGTCCGGCGCGTGAGGGGTATGTATATGCTGAAGCTTTTGAAACGTTTAATCATGCCAGAGCTCCCTTTATAGAAGTACGGATAACAGATGAAGAGCAGTTGCTTGTAGCCTTGTTCTCAAGTTCGGGCTACCGTAAAAGTGAAGAGCTGGCTGTTGATTCTTTGGAGTGAAAGCAGAATGAATAACAGGCATGAGCATTGTTTGAGCATAGAGCCCATGCTGCCTTTAGTCTTTAAAATGGCTTTACCGGCAGTGGCAGCTCAATTAGTAAACCTGCTTTATATTATTGTTGACCGCATCTATATAGGTCACATTCCGGGAGTCGGTACAGATGCATTGGCTGGAGTAGGTGTGACCACTTCGGTGGTTATACTTATTTCTGCTTTTTCTGCTATTGTGGGAGGGGGAGGAGCTCCCTTGGCTGCTATGGCATTGGGGCAGGGAGACCGTGTGCGTGCAGGGCGTATCTTAGGAAATGGCTTCGTCCTTTTGATCGGTTTTACTGTTATAACCTCTCTTGTGGCATACCTTTTTATGGAACCGATACTGCTGTTTACAGGAGCATCGGAACACACTTTAGGATATGCTGTTGATTACCTGTCGGTTTATTTGCTGGGAACTCTTTTTGTGGAGATTTCTACTGGCTTAAATGCCTTTATCAATGCGCAGGGGCGTCCGTCTGTTGCCATGTGTTCGGTACTGATTGGGGCGGTGCTAAACATTGTGCTTGATCCTGTTTTTATTTTTGCCTTTGAATTGGGGGTTAAAGGAGCAGCCATTGCTACGGTGGTTTCTCAAGCTTGTAGCGCATGTTGGGTTTTGTCTTTTTTGCTTTCAAAGAAACGTGCTTCTTTGCCATTAGAGTATGGCTTGATGCGTCCCGACAAGCCGATTATCCTTTCTATGATAGCTTTAGGTCTATCTCCTTTTATTATGGCTAGTACAGAAAGCTTAGTGGGGTTTGTATTGAATAGCAGCTTAAAGGTTTATGGAGATATTTATGTGAGTGCATTAGCCATTTTACAGAGTTCCATGCTCTTTGCCAGTGCTCCGTTAACCGGTTTCTCTCAGGGATTTGTTCCTATAGTCAGTTATAACTACGGACATGGAGATATTCGTCGTGTAAAGTCCTGTTTTAAGATTGTAGTTACAGTGATGTTTTTATTTAATATGCTGCTTACTTCATTGATGATTCTTTTTCCGGCTCAAGTTGCATCAGCCTTTACTGACAATGAAAACCTGATAGAAACCGTATCGCGTGTGATGCCTTTCTTCCTTACCGGAATGACTGTCTTTGGTTTGCAGCGTGCCTGTCAGAATATGTTTGTTGCTTTAGGGCAAGCTAAAATATCTATATTTATAGCTCTTTTGCGTAAAGTTTTTCTTTTAGTTCCTTTGGCTCTGATTCTTCCTGGTTTTATGGGAGTAATAGGCGTTTATTTAGCCGAAGCAGTGTCTGATGCTACGGCGGCTATTTGCTGCACTTTGCTCTTTGCATGGTACTTTCCCAAAATTCTTCAGAAAAGAATGAAAACTTAAGGTGTGTAGCTATCAGGAAATGCGTATATTTCCTGATGATGTCATGTGTTGAAAAAAGACAGAGGTATTTATGGCATTGATTACAAGCCGTTTTTTATTTGCGTTATTTTTTTCTGTAGCCAGTGATTCAATAAAGCTAAAAGAAAAAGTGCCGTGAGGATAGGGAGGCTATAAATAAAAGTTTCCTTCTCGGGTAGACATGTCTTTAACTGGGAATATAACTCAGATAGAGGGACGAAGTATGTCCATCCCAAATAACCGAGTCCTCCTGCAAGTATGGTGGTAACGGTAATTATCCATACTGTAAAGATTCGTTTTTCTCTCCTTCTTTCCTGGAGTGCTATCTGTTCGTTGAGGCGCTGCATAGTGCGATAATTGAAGTTGCTGGGAAGCCGCATGGATGGCTGTTGCTGCAGTGCTTGTTTGATTCCCTTATCTTTAATGTTCATAATTTATAATTTCTTGTTTCATTAAGATTGAAAGTTTTTTTCGGATTCGATGTAATTTTACTTTCGTATTTGCTTCGCTGAGGTGAAGAATATATCCTATTTCCTGAATTGTCTTTTCCTCTTCGTAGTAGAAAGTCAGGATAGCCTGCTCTTCAGGGGAAAGCTGTTTTATGAGTTGTTGCAACTTTTCTATTAAAACAGTATCCTCGGTATTTAAAGTTTGATCAACTTCCTCATCTGAGAGCGTGTTCCATAATTGTTCGGTGATGCGTATTTCCTGACGTGCCGTTTCTTTCCTTAAAAAAGACAATGCTGTATTATAGGCAATTCGATAAAGCCAGGTTGAAAAAGAACTGTTTCCGTTGAATGAAGACAGATGGTTGAATGCCTTCATGAAGCAGTCTTGAGTTAATTCTTCTGCATCTTCTTGAGATGTAACCATACGGACAATCAAGTGAAAAACTTGCTGCCCGTATTGCTCTAAAAAATAAGAAAACCGGTCTGTTTTTCCGGCCAGGATGGCTGCTATTATATGTTGCTCATTTTCTTTCATCGCTCTTTTGACGCATGGCAGTGGAAAAGGTTACATCTCTTGCATCTTTTTTTTGAATCATTTTTTATGGATCATGGTGTAACCTTTTCGGTTTTCTTGCGTCAAAGATGCAAAGAAACAAAATATCAATATAAAATTTAGTAATATGAAGGAATTAATGATTGTAGCTAATGTAGCTATTGTATTTGGAGTGTTGTATAAGTTGTTTGAACTTTTCGCTTGTCGGAAAGAGCGTATAATGTTGATAGACAAACTAAAGGATACGTTAACTCTTGATGAACTGAAACAGGGAATTGCTTACAGCCCTGTGTCTATCTCTTTTGGAGGATTGCGTTGGGGATGTTTGCTGTTGGGACTTGGGTTAGGTCTGATAACGGGCTTTTTTATAGTGGATGCCTGTGGAAGAGATGATTATAATGTAACTTCTACGGTTTATGGTGCATGTGTGTTGATTGGGGGAGGATTAGGACTAATAGCTTCTTATTTGGTAGAATTGTATCAGTTGCGGAAAAAATAAGAAAAACGGAGTCCTTCTTTTATCGATAGATTTACTTTCCTTATAATTGAGGAGTTTTGTTATTGTGATAAAGAAGAGTTGATGGTGGATTGAATCGGTTGGGGAATTTACTCTGATTTTTCAATTTGGCACAGCCGAAAAAATGTCTAAGCGTTTGTTTTAAAACGCTTAGGCATTTTTTTTATTTGCCTTGTCGTTTGGATTGAAACATCAAGGCGTATGCAATGTGCTGATTTTGTCTCTGTTTTGTGGTATTCTTTTCAGTAAATCAAGCTGGTGAGAAAGGAGATTTCGGAAAAGTGCACCTGTTTGTGAGAAATGCAATAAAGTGGGATTCAGTTCTTTTTTACCGTTGAAAAAGTGGATTGTCGGGAAAAGGCGTTCGGTGGGTGGATGCTGTTCTTCCTGTTCCATCCGTTCCTTTTTAGTTTCCGAGTCCGGTTTAAACGGAACGAATTGAAAAATCTTGTCATTGTCAGAGCGGTTTCGGATATTTGGGAGTTTGTTCCTTCTTCATTTCCGGCATTTTTCCTCTCTTTTTTCCCTTTTTTCTCATCCGGTCTGTTTTTATCCTTCTGTATATTTCCTTGTTTTTGCAGAAAAGTATGCCGTTTCATCCGGGGCGAATTGTTTTTTCTTGCTTTCCGGACTGCCTGCATTTTAATCCTGTAAGAATATTTTTCTCTTTATCTCCTCCCTCTTTCCTGCCTGCATCCACGCTTTTTCTGCCCAGAACACCCTTTTTCCGCTTCTTTCCTCCCGCATTTCCCCTCCCGCTTCCATGCGCTTATATATAATAAAGGTGTATTTTCCCCGTCTCTTTACCGTATTTCTAAAAAAAATATGCTGTTAAACATATCTGATAATCAGCCTATTTGTATGAAAGAGAGAAAAAATCTGAAAAAAA
>CAUDXH010000017.1 GCA_958453305.1 uncultured Bacteroides sp.
AAGGAGTGTTTCTTTAGTCATAATCAGAAGAGTTCAGAGACTTCTAATTTACTAAAAACCAACGAATTATGCAATACTTTTTTTACCTTTATTATCAGCAGGTTAGCTCTCTTTTTTCCAGCACATTTCTTCATGCTTAACCATTCGTTTTTGACAACATTTCAATGACCTCTTTAGTGTTTCCGAACCGACTTTTGCCGGTTTTATTGTTTAACTTTTAATTTTTCGGTAAAAATTTACCGAAGTATTGATAAAATACCTCTAGTTTCAATACAGTGTTTAGTTTACAATCATGAACCATTTCTTCGTCAGTGTTTGGATGGTTTTGTGATGCAGAAAACAGACTTTCCATTCGAAGCCATTGTTCATGATGATGCTTCCACCGATAATTCTGCTGAGATTATTCGTGAATATGCAGAAAAATATCCGGATATAATCAAACCAATCTTTGAAACGGAGAATCAATACTCAAAGAAAGATGGTTCATTAGGTCGAATAATGAATGAAGCTATTCATCCGGGAACTAAATACATAGCATATTGTGAGGGTGATGATTATTGGACTGATCCAATGAAACTTCAGATTCAAATTGATTATCTAGAATGCCATTCAGATGTGAACTATTCATGTCATAGATTTTACATAAAAAATGAATTTGATGGCTCTTTTATAGAAGGGCATAATAATTATTTTGACAACCCAATTCATTCTGGAGAAACTGAATTTGAATTTGATTTAAATTATGCCTTTTTAGGTGGATGGACAGCGCAGACTCTTACTCAGATAATACGTCGAACAGCCATTAATATTGAATTTAAAAAATCTTTCAGATTTTATCGTGATGTTCATTTATTTTATGATGTTTTATCTAAAGGGAAAGGAGTTTGTCACAATTTTTTTGGTGGAGTGTATAACATTAATCACACAAGTATATATGGAAAGCTACCGTTAAAACAAAAACTGATAATTTCTTATAATTTATATGATGAATTTTATGATGTAACTAAGGCTGATTTGATAAAAAAAATGTTAGTTATATCATATAAGTCTTTATTGAGAAATGGAATATTTCGGCTACCGAAGCATTGGTTTGAATTGGTTTATTTGCCAGTATTTTTTATTTATATACTTAAATCATTGAGGGTTAAAGGAGGAAGAATAAAACGCCTATTATTAAAAAATAGTTAATTATAATGTCCTTATATAGAAGATGAACCAATAATGAAGTCAATAACATTTCTCATGCCCCCATTTCAGTATTCTCCTGTGGGTGGTTTTAAAATAGCTCTAGAGTATGCCAACAGGTTGGCGAATGATGGCTTTATAGTACACGTGGTTTATGGTGATGCAACTAAATATAAAAAACTTCCGTATAAGCTTAAATTTAAGTTTTTCGTTAAACACATTCTTTTTCGCTTTCATGTATTGCACCGTTCTATAAGAATTTGGTTTCCACTTGATGAGCGTATCAAAGAGCATAATGTTTATGGATTAGATTATCGTTTTGTGCCTAAGACTGATTTATATGTTTGCACTGGGGTGGATACAGCTGCCTATTTGAATAAATATCCTATTTCTTCTGTCCGGAAGTTCTATTTTATACAAGGATATGAAAATTGGGGGCGTACAGATGAGGAAGTACGACGTACTTATCATTATCCGATGAAAAAAATCGCTGTTTCGCAATGGTTGTATCAAATTATAGCAGATGAAGAGGGTGAACCATGCATTTGGGTGCCTAACGGTTTTGATTGCACAAAGTTTTATCTTACAAAACCTGTTGAACAGAAAAATAAATATGCAGTGTCTATGCTTTATCATGAAGCGAAAATAAAGGGATGTGAAACAGCTTTTTCTGCACTCCATATGGTAAAAAAGGAAATTCCAAACTTGCAAGTTGTTTTGTTTGGTACTCCGGAGCGTCCGAAATCTCTACCGGAATGGTTCATCTATTATCGCCAGCCTTCAGAAGAAGTGCACTTGAAAATAAATAATGAGACGGCTATTTATGTTGCTGCAAGTATAAATGAAGGTTGGGGGTTAACCATAGGGGAAGCTATGCTGTGTGGACAAGCTGTGGTATGTTCAGATAATAAAGGCTTTAGGGAAATGGCAAAGGATGAGGAAACAGCATTGCTTTTTCCTGTTGGGGATGCTGAAGAAATGGCTCAAAAGATTATCCGTTTAATAAAGGATGATGATTTAAGAATCCGCATAGCCAATCAAGGAAAAGAATTCATCAATGCGTTCGAAATAAATAAATCATATACTAAATTTAAAGCGGCATTAGATTTAAATGAATAGAGATAATTCTTTGGATGCAGTCGGTGGCTTACTTATTGCATATATGATTTATGGGCATATCTGCCTATGGTGTGGGGTGAAGCATATAGAGATTCTAGCCCGGATTTTCTTCTTTTTCATGCCTTGGTTCTTTTTTAAGAGCGGAATGTTTTTCAAGTCAGAAAAGATTTGTGACCTTTTTTCAAAAGGCTGGAGGCGGTTGATGATTCCTTATATGGTATTTTCGTTATTAGGTCAGGTGGTGTTTTCTGTTATGTGGCTTTTGGGGGGTAATACACCTCTAAAGCATTATATCATTGCGCCTTTACGTACTCTGCTTCATGAAGGAGCTGTGGTAGGAAATTCTCCTTTATGGTTTCTGCTTTCTTTATTTGTGGTACGTATACTTTTTGGGCTTGTAAGTAGTAACAAGAAGGTTCTGTATTGTGGCATATTAATATCTTTGGCTTTGGCTTTTGTTTTGAATGCTTTGAGTTTGCATGACTACTTTTACATATCGAACATAAGTTTAGGCTTTTTCTTTTTTGGATGTGGGTATCTCATGAGAAACAGCCAATATACTATGCCCTATTTAATAGCAGGTATTATCTTTTATATAAGCTATGTTATTGGCGGTTCTGTGGGTTTTGATTTTCGGTCGAATGGCATAGAAACCTCAAATTATTTGTTCTGTATGGTGGCATGTTTGGGAGGTATTGTGACCATCAATAACGCTTCTAAGCGATTTAAATGTATTGGTAATTGGTTGGTTTATATAGGGAAAAACTCCATGACTTATTATGTTGCACACTGGGTTGTATTGGGGTTGTCTTCCATTCTTTTTAGAAATATGGTAGGTTTGTCTGATGGGTATACACTTTTTGTTGCTTATGTCTTGGCTAATGTAACACTGCTTCCGCTAATAGATATTGTGTCGACAAAAAAAATTAAATGGATTCTTGGTAAATAAAAAATAATATGATGGCGAGTTATAGTATGGATAAGGTATTTGGCCTTGAATCAAGAAAAACCTACATGGGAATAGCTAGATTGTGGATAATCGGATACCATTGTTGCAGCACGTTATCTTCCTCCTTATATCTCTCCCAATTATATAACCAGATTTCCAATAATTGTAATAGGGATTTTAACTTATATCTATTTGAGGAAAGGTGAAGAAAACAAAATGAATGCTGTCTATGTGTTTACAGCCTTGTTTCTGTTCATTGTAGATAAAACAGGTTTAGCATTGTCTGTTGTTGTCCCACTTGTATTGAAAGGTTTGAATGATATAAAACTTAATCTGAATATGAAATGGTTGAGCTTTTTGGGAACAATCAGTTTCGAATTATACTTAGCTCATGTCATCCCTATGAATTTTATTTCTGACAAAAGTATCATTTCAGCAGCGTTGCTTATGATAAGTGGAACTGTTATTTTGGCCCTTTTATACAAAGGAGTAAACCATATAATTAAAGAAATAAGATGAAGTACACTTTTTTATTACCAGCCTATAAAGCTGCTTATCTAGATGAGGCATTGCAAAGCATATTGGCTCAGACTTACACTGATTTCAATGTTGTTATCAGCAATGACTGCTCGCCTCAAGATTTGGATTCTATAGTAGAGCGCTACCTTGATGATCCACGTGTTTCTTATCGTTGTAATGAGGAAAATATGGGGAAAAATAGTTTGGTGTCTCACTGGAATTTGTTGTTGAGTTTATGCGAATCAGAGTATTTTATATTAGCTAGTGATGATGATGTATATTCCCCTCGTTTTTTAGAAGAAATAGATTGCTTGGTAAATGAATATCCAAAGGTAGAATTGTTTCATGCAAGAGCACAGTGTATCAATGAGTCAGGAGAAGTATTTAAGGAAGATGCGCTGTATAAGGAATATGTTTCTCAAATTGAGTATTTTGAGCAACTGGATTTTTATAATCACATTGAATGCATAGCTAATTATGTGTTCCATACACAGTCTTTGAAGTTAAAGGGGGGATTTGTTGATTTCCCTTTGGCATGGTCTTCTGATACAGCAACCTGCAATATAATGGCTGAAAAGGGGGCTGTTAACACTGCAGAGGTCCTTTTTAGCTTCCGAATGTCGGGATTAAATATATCTTCACAGCCTGTGGAGGATAAAAAGGTTTCTCGACAGAAATACAAGGCATTTTGTATGTATGATAAATTTATGTGTGATTTACTTGAAAGCATAAAGCCTAATAATGATCTGTTATCACAAACTATTTATACAAATGTATGTGCTGGACATAAAAAGCGCATGGCTGGACTTATAGCTTGGATGTCAGTATCTCTTTCTCTTAAGGAGTTTTGTAACTATATTAGAACATATAAGAAGAAAGGCTATATAGATAGCTCTTTTATTACAATAAAAAGATGGTTTTTTACTCGAATAGAAGCATGAAACTTTATAATCAACTTTATTTGAAGCTAAAACTTTGGTTTTATAACCGCTTCAAACATATTACTATTAAGGATGAGGGAGCTGGTTCTAGTAAAATAAGAAGGTTGAAACTGTCAAGTTGCGGTAGGAATAACTGTATAATCATTAAGAAGAATGTTGTTTTAAATCAGGTTTCTATCAAGATTTTTGGAGATGATAATTTGATTGTTATAGGCAGTAATAATTACCTTAAGAAGGTAAACTTTGTTATTGAAGATAGTAGGAATGTGATAGAAGTAGGTGCGCATACTTATATAGGAGAGGGATCTCTCTTGGCTGCATTAGAAGGCACAAGGTTATCTATAGAATCTGAATGTATGATAGCTGGACCTTGTGAAATCCGAACGTCTGATAGCCATTCACTAGTAGATAGCAGTCAGAATAAACGTATTAATTATGCACAAGATATTTTGATCGGTAAGCATACATGGATAGGTACTGGATGTATTGTACTAAAGGGAAGTGTGATTCCTGCAAATTGTGTGGTGGCTGCAAGGTCTGTGGTGCGTCCTTTGGAAGGTATTAAAGCAGGAACTCTTATAGGCGGAATTCCTGCCAAAGTCATAAAAGAAAATATAAATTGGAAAGCTGAACGTATTTGATTATGGACATAGCTCTTTGTCACGATAATAATTATGCACCATATAGTGTGGTGGTAATGGCTTCTATAATGGAACACAATATAGAGGAGTCTGTTACATTTCACGTGCTGCACACGAATCTTACTGAAGACAGATGCCAAATAATACAAGATTGGGTAGAAACTTACGACAAGAAATCCATATTTTTCTATAAGATGGAAAAACTCGATTTCGATGATTTTCCGATTGATGAACATACATACCTTGATTATGGTGCTTATATACGGTTATTTTTGGGTGAATGCTTAAAAGATATTGATAAGGTTTTATATCTTGACTGTGATGTTATAGTAAATGACTCTTTAAAAGAGTTATGGAATATAGACATAAGCAATTATGCTTTAGCAGGAATACGAGACCGTATAAATGATTACGTTCATGTCTATAACCGGCTTCACTATTCGATGGCAGAGGGATATATTAATTCGGGAGTGATGTTGATTAATCTGAAGAAGTGGCGGAATGATCATTTCTTTGATAAGGCGAGAGAAGTTGCAAAAGCAAAAGGGGCTAAAGTATTAAAGAATCATGACCAAGACATCATCAATGCGATTTATCATGGTCAGATTCTTTTCCTTCCTTTCAAATATAATCTGTTAGAATATTATTTGTATACCGAAGAGTGGTTGCATCTTGACCGGAAGTATTATCCAGAAATAATAGAAGCCTGTAAGAACCCTGCCATTATTCATTTCTGTATGCCTCAGAAGCCTTGGCACTATGAGTGCATCAATCCCTACAAAGAGCTATACTTCAAATACAGAAAGATGACTCCTTGGCCTGATGTTACACTCACACATAAGTTTACCAATCGTTCCAAGAAGGAAAAACTGAAACTTTTCTTGGAAAAATTGGGTCTTTATAAGGTGGAGCGGAAATCTACCTTGCGGAAGGATGTAAATGTTATTGAAGAGCCAGATAATGTATTGTTCTGATATGCAAGATAATCGTTTCATCTATATTGATTTACTAAGAGGAATCGCTATCCTTTTTATTGTCTTCGGGCATATACCGATGTATTGTTATGGTGATGGAGCATCTCATTTACCTTCTTTCCGGGCATTTACGAGTATGGTGCAACTTCCTATCTTCTTCTTTGTATCGGGCTTTGTTTGTAATACTGAAAAAATGTTAATAGGGGGGGGGGGTAAAACGCTTGTAAATAAGTTTAGGCAACTGATTATGCCGGCTTTGTTTTGGGGAGGTCTTTATATGATACTGAATGAGGTAAGTGTCTTTACAGTTGTTACAGACAAGTTTAAGTCTGGCTATTGGTTCACTTTCTTGTTGTTTGAGTTTATTCTCCTGCAATTTGGAGCGGAATATTTGGCAAGGCATTTTAGGATAAAAAATAAAGCACGTCTGTATACTCTGTGGTTGGTTAGTATGGCTGTAGTAATGTATGGCATCTCTTTACCCTCTGTTGCGGATTTGTTTGGTCATGCTGGTGGAGTTCTTGGTCTTCCTCTTTTTAGATATTATCTGTATTTTGCCTGCGGTATCTTGCTGAGAAGGAATATGCTTTACCTGACGGGTCATAAATATAAGGATGTGTTTGTGTCGTTATGTATGACGCTGTTCCTGGTTTTGGCGGTAAGTAATTGGATTCTTGATATTCAATTTAGCAAAATGTTTTTTCATTTGAATATGGTGGTCTTTGAACTGACTGCTTTATTGGTTTTGTTTGTTGCCTTTTATAAAAACAGAATGAGATTTTCCAATGAAAATACTGTTGTGAAGGCATTAGGCTTTATCGGGCGGAGAACACTGGACATTTATATGCTACATTATTTCTTTCTTCCAAAAGACTTACATCTGTTTGGAACATTCTTTTCCACCCATGATGCCCCGGTTGTAGAGTGTGCTTTTAGTGGTGTGCTTACCATCATTATTGTAGCTGTCTGCATTGCTGTGGGCGAACTTATCAGGCAGGGAGGTTTCCTCCCGAAATATATTCTTGGTACAAAATAATAATTCTATAAAATTCTCATGATACCAAAAATTATACACTATTCATGGTTCAGTGGTGAACCATATCCGGCTTTTTTGAAAGAGTGCATGGATACATGGAAGAAGGTTCTTCCGGATTATGAATTCATATTATGGGATGCTGAAAAGTTGGCAGCCTGTAATAACACGTTTGCCAATGAAGCGGTGAGCGTAAAGAAATGGGCTTTTGCAGCCGATTTTATCCGACTTTATGCCGTATATCATTACGGAGGTATTTGGTTGGATACAGATGTAGAGGTATTCAAATCATTTGACTCTTTCTTGAATGATGGCATGTTTATAGGAAGGGAATATTATGTGCATCGCAATAAGAGTGGGAAAGAATATACAATGCTTACTTCTCATTGTTTCGGAGCAGAAAAGGGACATCCTTTCTTAAAAGAATGTCTGGAGTTTTATGAACATCGTCATTTTATTCGCTCCTATAATGAAAAGTTGGAACAAAGGCTTCGTTATGATATGACAATCATTCCTGATTTACAGATGAGTTTGGCGGAAAACTATGGATTTGATAATAGGAATGCCAATAATGAGAAGCAGGTATTGGGTAATGGAATTCATGTATATCCTTATCAATATTTTGATCAACCGGGGTATACTAGCATGAAAGATGTAGTATGTATACATCGGGTAGCTCAAAGTTGGAATCCGCAGGCTAAAGGTGAAACCTTAAAATCTGTAACGGATGTGAAGAAAAAGACTTTAGGATATTATAAAATGAAGATTCAACAGAGGGTAGTTGAATGGATAATGAAGTTATGATAAAGTTATTGTTATTTTATAATTGACCCTTCTGATTGGCTTTCCTTTGTGAATTATGCAAAATATTTTTACTTCAATAATTGTTCCCGTTTATAATGTGGAGCAGTATATCTGTGAGTGTTTGGATAGTATCGCACAGCTAAAGGCTTTTGAGTGGGAAGCAATACTCGTAGATGATGGTTCAACGGATGCTTCGGGAAGCATTTGTGACGAGTATGCTAGGCGAGAATCAAGATTTAGAGTCATTCATCAAGCCAATGCAGGAGTCAGCGCAGCAAGGAATGCTGGAATAGAAGCTGCAAGAGGAGAATGGATATGGTTCGTGGATTCGGATGATACGATTAATCCTGACTTTGAGATTGTTAATCCGGAATCAATGGCAAGTGCTGATTATGTGATGTTTGAACTTCGCAAATTTAAGGATGGAGAGGCAATGAAGTCCTTGGCGCATCAAAAAGGTGAAGTATGCGATGAACAGCTAGATAAGAATGATATTCTCTGTAAGTATCAGTGTAATCATCACCCACGTATTTTCTATAAAAAGACTTGGGTAATGAATAGTAATTCCCATCATCAACTTGCTTTTTCTAGAGGGATAAGAGTCGGGGAAGATTTGGAGTTTCAATATAAATTTCTTATCCGATGCAAGCATCCTGCCAGATTAAATGCCATATTATATAATTATCGCCTTCGTGAAGGATCGGCAACACAGGACTTGAACTATCGCAGGAAGAATGTAGAGGATTTACCTGTAGTAATAGATTATTTACTGAAATTCTGCTGTGAAGAGCGTGTCAAGCCGGAGCCTTGGTTGGAAATGCGTATTCGCCAAATGTTCCAGAATCTGTTATATAGTGCTTCGTTGGTCTCGGAACTTGATGTAAATTTTTTGCAGATGAAAGTTCGCCGTTTGCTTGATGCTTACCGTGAGCAAGGATTTGTCTTTCCGAATGTGCCTAAAATGAGGTTAGCATATTGGAGTGTGAAAGCTTATTTCGCAATAAATAGAGCTTATTTGAGGTTAAAAGGAATAAGCTGAATTATAATTCTATAATTTTCATGTTATGAGAATTCTGTATATTTTAAAGCACAACCCTTGGGGAATAGGTGGAGGTTGCTATGCATGTCGAAATTATTTAGAGTTGTTTACTGAACTGTTCAAGGATAGCTGTTTTGATGTGCTGATATGTAGTGAATATTTAGAAAGTCAGATAAGCAAGGATTTTGTAAACTGTACATTTTATCCTGTTTCTCCAAGAAGCAAAATATCGCAATATCTTTCATCTATTACGCAAATCTTACATCGACATCAACGGGTAGCAGTCAGTATGATTAAGAAGAATCAGTATGATTATTGCATTTTTGACCATAACAGTATTGCCGGGTCGCTTGTAAGTATATGCAAGAAGAAGGGGGTTAAAACGATTGTGCTGAATCACAACTGTGAATTGGAGTATTTCAGGGATAATAATAGCAGGTTAAAGAATTTGTTATTATTGCCTTCTGTTAGGAAAAACGAGCGAAAAGCGTATCTGAAATGTGACTATAATATATTTCTGACGGATGAAGATCGGGATTTATTTAAAAACATTTATGGTGAATCAGGAACGAAGACCGTAGTGGGAGGGTGTTTTTTGAGAAAGGGAGATGTAATCAACCATTCTGTCACGCCTTTTAATGCTGCATGTGTAAAGCTGGTTATTAGTGGAACGATAGGTAACGTTCAAAACAGAGATGGGATAAATTTCTTTTTGGATGAATTATATGAGTATCTTCCTGAAAATATAGAGGTAGTAATAACAGGACGCAATCCAACGGAGGAGATTATTAAGAAGGTAGCTAAACTTAAAAATGTTTCTATTATAGCTAATCCGGCAGATATTTTGGAAATTGTTGGAAAATGTGATGTTTTGGTGTGTCCTACACGGTTAGGTGGAGGCATGAAACTCAGATTGATAGATGGGCTGAGATGTGGTTTACCTGTTATTTCGCATAAAGTATCAGCAAGAGGATATACTGCGTTTGTGGATAAAGGGATTGTCTGCCAGTTTGAAACTGCCGAAGAATTTGGCAGTTGTCTAGTTAAGGTAATAGATCTGATTCAGAATGGAAAAATAGATAAAACTATAATCGGAAAGTGTGCAGAGGATATTTTTTCTTTTGAGGCTGCATTGAAAAGATTGAAAATAGACGATTGATAACTATGATAAAAAGCATTGTGACCTATCTGAAAAACAATTATTTTGAGTTGTTTATCACCTTTTGTTTATTCAGCAATTTATATTCTTATTCGCTCCCTACTTATTTATATTATGTCGGTATATTTCTGATCTTATATAAAATGATGCAAAAAAAAGTAGGCTTAGTTAGCAAAAACATTATTTATCTTTTTTTTATTGTAGCGATTTGGCTTTCTACTTTTATCAATTTAGCCTTGGATTTTCGTTTGGTCCTGTTTACAGTTATTCTTATAGTGGCTGCTCCTTTGGTAACGAGTGTGAGATGGCATTTGTTTAAGAAGAAACTGATGCATAATATTTACATAGGCTTTGCCTGTACGGTAGTTCTTAGCCTTCTTGCCAAGTTGAAAGGGATTAACTATCAAGTAACAAAACGATTGGGAGCTAGTATGATGGAGGTTGGAGGGGTAGATGAGTTTTCAGGATTTGCAAAATTTCCGATGTGGAATAGTGCTGCGGCAGCTGTTAGCATGCTCTTTTTTGCTTATCTGCTTTTCAAGGATAAAGACAATAATAAAAGGTTGCGTTATTTTTATATTCTGATGTATCTAGTTTCGCTATATGTATGTCTTATTTCAGCTTCGCGTTCTGCCTTTGGATTAGCAGCATTGCTGTCAATAGCTCTTCTGAAGTGGCTGACTCCTGACTTGGGCAAGATGACCAAATACATTGCGATATTTGCATGCATTGGCTTTTTATCTTTTCCATTCTTCTTGGATAGTGCTACGCGTATGTTACAAAAACAGGAACATCAGGAGGTTACAGGAAAAACCTCTCGTGATGGATTATGGGCGCAAAGAGAGGCTGAATTTCTTTCTTCTCCGGTTTTTGGAGTGGGTTTTGCTGTGCAGGGTGTGGGAGAGCAGCGCCAAATTGGTAGGGGAGAATCGGGTTCCAGCTGGTTTTCTATCTTGGCACAGACGGGATTGATAGGTTTTGTCATTGCTGTCATTTTGTGGTCTAAGGTCTTTACGAGGCTTAAGCGTATTGATTATGACAGTGAAAATGTATTGACTTATGCCCTTTTCCTGTTTTTTACAGTGCATTCTATTTTGGAAGGATATATGTTTCAAGGAGGATGGTATATGTGTGTGATTTGTTGGCTTACGGTAGGAATTATTACAGAAGCTAAAATGTATAAAAAGTACCTTGTAAAAAAGAGCAATTAATGAAGTTGCATTATCATTTGGTTCTTGTTTCTGCTTTAGTTGTACTTTTGGAGTTCACTCTTCGCTTCGCCTTTGGTTTTTGTGATGCCCTGTTGTATCAAAGCAGTGATAACTATGAATACATTGCCCAGCCTAATCAAGACAGGCATCGTTTCGGGGCACACATCCATTATAACTCTTATTCACAACGCAATGAGGAACTTGATTCTACCAGGGTAAAGATTCTTGGTTTGGGGGACTCTGTGATTTTCGGAGGGACTTGGATGGATCAGAACTCTTTGGCTACCACGCTGTTTAGTAATGAAACGGGTATGCAGATGCTTAATATCTCGGCTGGCAGTTGGGGACCGGATAACTGTGCTGCCTATCTGAAGGAGAAGGGGACATTTGGGGCAAAAGCGATGATTCTGGTGTGCAGTAGTCATGATGCGTATGATGTGATGTCGTTTACTCCTGTGGTGGGGGTTTATCCTACTTATCCGGAAAGGCAGTATAGGCTGGCTATTGTTGAACTGATGGATAGGTATCTGATGCCACGTGTGAGGAGTTTTTTTCTAAAGCAGAAGCAGAGGCTTGATCCGGATGCTGCTGTGGTGAATAAGATGTCTCAAAAGTTTGTAGCAAAGAAATCTCTGCTCTTTAATCCGGGGTTTGACCAACTTAAAAACATGGCAGACTCTCTACACATTCCTTTTGGTGTGTATTTGCATGCTGAAACTGGAGAACTGATGCAAGGCTCGTATAATGAAATGGGATATGAAATCATGGAATGGGCTGAAAAGAACGGAGTGCCGTTGATGAAGGGAATGGATAGGGGAGAAAATGAATCAATGTATAAGGATATGATTCATCTGAACGGGAAGGGGCAAAAGCATTTGGCTGCCTCTTTAAAGGTGATGGTTACTGAATTATTATTGTCTAAGCAATGAAATTATCTAAAAGGTTAGCTATCCTCCAGCCGGAGGTACCTCATTACAGGGAGGAGTTTTTCGATTTGTTGAAACAACAGTGTGAATGTGCTGATGTGTTTGTGTATAATTCTTTGAAGGATACGCAGAAAAATGGATTTAATGTGAAGGGAAAGGACTTGATTTATATTCCGAACAAGCAGCTGAAAGGTTTTTTGCTCTATAATCCGTTTTCTTTGCTTGGCAAAAAATATGATACGCTGGTACTGATGTTGCACTTTGCTCATCTTACTACTTGGTTGTTATTGCTTACCAAGTTTATTCATCGAAAGAAAATCATTCTGTGGGGGCAGGGTATTTCTGTTAAGAGGTATTTGGCTGAGGAAAGAAAGCCTGACTGGAAGCTGAAAGCGCAAATGGCTTTGGCTGATGGAGTTTGGCTATATATGGAGAAGGAATTGAAGCAGTGGAAAGGGATTTTTCCAAATAAGAAGTTAGTGGCTTTAAACAATACGCTTACTGGGGTTGCTTCTATGTGCCGGTATGAGTCGTCTTTAACAAAGGGGGATTTGAAAGAGAAATATGGTATTACGCAGGAGGTGGTTTTGATTTTTTGCGCAAGATTTGAATCGAATTACCGCAGGACTGATTTATTAGTTGATGTTATCAAACGGCTCGATGCGGAAAGGTTTGGTTTTGTGATTATCGGTGAAGGAAAGAATAAGCCTGATTTTTCGGAGTTTACTCATGTATATGATTTTGGGGCTGTTTATGATACGGCTATTAAAAGAGAACTTTTTACTCTTTCAGATATTTATTTCCAACCTGGATGGGTAGGGCTGTCTATTGTTGAGGCTATGGCTTATGGGAAACCTGTCTTTACGTTTCATCGAAGTGAGGAGACGAAGCAGTGCGTAGAGTATAGTTACATTAAATCGGGAGTGAATGGAATGATATTTGAATCTGTTGATGAATGCGTGGATTATATTACGCATACAGAAGTGGAAGTGATAACAGATATGGGAGTGAATGCGAGATTTTTTGTTAAAGAGCATCTGTCGGTAGAACAGATGGCTAATAATGCGCTTAGTATCTTGCGGTAAGAATGAGAATATGGATAAAGTAAAACACGACTCAGTCCGTCTGGCAGCTTTCGATGGTTCCGGCTTTAATAAAGGTGCCGGTTTCTTGAAAATTACGCTCTGGTATTTTGTCAATGCTCTGTTGGTGAGGGCTTCATGGAATCCTTTCATGGGAATAAAGATTGTGTTGCTCCGTATGTTTGGGGCAAAGATTGGCAAAGGGTTGGTGATCAAGAATAATGTGGTGATCAAGTCGCCCTGGAATCTGACTGTGGGGGATGACTGTTGGCTGGGAGAAAACTGCTGGATTGATAATCTGGACAAGGTATGTATAGGGAATAATGTGTGTATCTCACAGGGGACATTGCTCCTTACAGGAAATCATGATTATACGGTGCCCTCGATGCCTTACCGGAATGGGGCGATTACGCTGGAGGATGGAGCTTGGATTGGAGCAAAGGCTGTGGTTTGTCCCGGAGTGGCGGTGCATCGGAATGCCATTCTTACGGTGGGCAGTGTGGCTACGAAGGAAATGGAGGAGAACGGAATTTATCAGGGAAATCCGGCGGTGAGAGTGAGAACACGGGTCTTGAAAGATTAGCTTATGAAAATTGTTCATTATATTCCGAGTATCGACCGTTCATGGGGCGGTACTTCTACTTTTATGCAGGTGCTGGCTAAGCCTTTGGGCAAGCGGGCAGAGGTGCATATCGTGACGCATGTTTCCGAGAATCCGTTAGTGATGGAGAACTGTGAGGTGCATTATATACCTCGGTATCGTCCTTTTTCTGCTTCGTGGGAACGGGCTGTACGGGAGGTGTTGGATGGATGTAATCCGGATGTGGTGCATATAAATTGCTGCTGGACTCCTGATTGTGCCATGGTTCAAAAGTTGGCGCAGCGGTGTGGGTATAAGGTGGTGCTGTCTCCGCATGGGATGCTGGAACCGTGGATTATTCACCGGCATTATTATACACGTAAGTTGCCTGCGTTATGGCTTTATCAGAAGGAGGCTGTCCGGAAGGCGGACTGCTTACATGCCACGGCTGAAAGTGAGCGTGATAATCTGTTGAAATTGGGCTATAATGCTCATGTAAAGGTGGTAGGACTGGGTATTGATGCTGAGAGTATTGTGCTGAAAAAATCGTGGAAAAGAACGAAACAGGTGCTTTTTCTTTCACGGGTGCATGTGAAGAAGGGGATTCATTATCTGGTGGAGGCTGTAGGGGTGCTTCGTGAGCAGTTGCAGGGATATAAGATTCTTGTGGCTGGTGAGGGGGAACCTGCTTATGTGGATTCACTGAGGAAGATGATTGCTGACAGGGGCTTGCAGGATATGATTCAGCTTATCGGTGGAGTATATAGCGATGAGAAATGGGAACTGTTCCGGTCGGCTGACTTTTTTGTGCTTCCTACGCATTCGGAGAATTTCGGACTTGCTATTGCGGAGGCCTTGGCTTCGGGTACACCTGTTATTACGACGGTGGGTACGCCGTGGAGTGATTTGAACAGTTCGCAAGCGGGGGAATGGATTGAAATTGGTACGCAGCCTTTGGTGGAAGCATTGAAGAGGTTCTTGGCTCTACCCGAGGAGGAGCTGGAACGGATGGGGCGTAATGGACGTAAGCTTATTGAAACAAAATATTCTGCTGAGGTTATGGCAGAGAAAATGATGGATGTGTATAGAAAATGAAAGTTACAATCATAACAGCATGTTACAACCGTGAACGGACGATTCGCGGTTGTATAGAGAGTGTATTGGCTCAGGATTATCCGGACATTGAGTATATTGTGGTGGACGGGGCTTCTACGGATGGCTCGCTCTCTGTGATTCAGGAGTATAAAGAACGAATAGCGAAGATTATTTCTGAGCCGGACAAGGGAATGTATGAGGCAATCAACAAGGGGCTTCGTGCGGCTACGGGAGAGGTTGTGGGACTGGTGCATTCGGATGATTTCCTGTTTTCTCCTCATACGGTTTCGCATATCGTGGAGAGGTTCCGCGAGACGCATGCGGATTTTCTGTATGGGGACGGTTTGTTTGTGGATGCGGACCATACTGATAAGGTGGTGCGGAACTGGATTGGAGGGGAGTATCGGCTTTGGAAGGTGCGGCATGGCTGGTTGCCTTTGCATCCCACGTGTTATATACGGCGGGAGGTGATGGAGCGTAAGGGATTGTATAATGAGAGTTATAAGATTGCTGCTGATTCTGATTTTCTTTTCCGCTACTTGCTGGGTGGAGAGCTGAGTGTGACGTATCTGCATGAGTATATTGTACGGATGCGTATGGGTGGATTGAGTACGGATGCGGCAAGAAGGAAGCAGATGTGGAGGGAGGATATTCGTATGTATCGGTCGCATGGGATGCATCCTACGTTTACGAAGCTGGAGAAGATGTTGTGGAAGGTTCCGCAGTTTGTGAAGAAGCCCAGTCAACTTAAAAACTAAGAATTCAAAACTCAAAAACTCAAGAACTAAAACATATGTGGTGGAAAATTATTTTAGGTCTCGTTGGTCTGGTTATCGTAGGCTTGGTTGCCTTGGTAATTAAGCTGGCGGTTACGGAGGCCAAAGAGGAGGCGCGTGATATAGACGAGGCCGGAAAGAAAAAATAGATGAGAATGGAAAGAAGCAGGAAGCCTGCCGTTGATGGTTATTCAGCGGCAGGCTTTTTTTATGCACTTGTACCAATATCATAAAGGAATTCCGGAGCCAAATCTGCTCCGTTTGCCCATTCGATGGTGATGTGTGTTAATCCATATTGGATGAATTTATTTGTATCTAATAATTCTCCAAAAACTTCTCCGGTAAGATAGGGTTTTAAATCAACTTTTTTTCTGTTTCCGTCATTAAAAGTTACAAGCAATTCGTAATCTTTGAGATAATCTATATCTATCACTCGTAGCATAATGAATTTATTTTATACAAATGTATGGAAAGTTAGATAAAAAAGCAATTTATAGCGGATTCTTTTCTTTTTATTTAAGAGGTGCGTAGCAAGGTGAATAAAAAAACGAGCTGCACAATTTTACGTGCGGCTCGTTTTAGAGTGATGTGTGTTCAACTTATTTCTTTGTCTGCGGATTGTAGCGTGCGTTCAATCCATCTACAATTTCTGAAGTGATGTTGAATGCCTGGTCGGCATACAGCAGGTTGTCGAATCCGGTATTGCTGATAATCAAGCTATATCCTTTATCCTTATTGTAGATTTTCAAGAAAGAGTTGATAGAGTCACGCAGCTGCAAGCTGTTCTTCTGGTTTTCAGTCTGCAGGTCGTTAGCTAATTTTTCCTGAAGCTGTTGCAAATCGCGCTGTTTCTGTGCCAGACGAAGGTTTTCCTGTTCTGCACGTTCGCGGCTTGCAAAACCGTTATTTTCCAATTTACGCTGGAATTCGCGCATTTCTTTTTCCAGTTCTTTTGCTTTTTCGTTCAGCGTGGTACGGATGTTTTCTTCTTTCTGAATCATCAACTCGTTCAGGTCATTCCAATAACGATATTTGGTCAGCAGGGAGTCAATCTCTACATAAGCGATTTTTAAGCTACCTGAACTAACCGCTGCAGGTGAAGAAGCAGTTGAGGCAGTTCCCTTGTTTTCTGCGCACTGTGCGAAGATGAACGCCATAGCCAGTGCTAAAAATCCATTGAGGATGTACTTTGTTCTTTTCATAATGATTGTTTTCGTATCTTTTAGTTAATTATTAGCTGTATCAGTCAGACTTCTTCTTTCCGGAATGGCATGTGGGTTTTCCTTTTGTGCCTCACGGTCTTGTGACTGCACGCATCCGATTCCTCGTTTACGCATTGCTTTATTTCCGCTGACGTGCGAGTTCGGAAAGCGTCCGTTCTTCTTTAAAAGGATTTTGACCGATAATAGTGCCATACAAATAGCAACTATTAACAGAGTAAATAAGATAATCTTAAGCATTTCTTCTTAATTTTGTGGTGCAAATATAAAGTTTTTGTCATTATATCTATCGGCTTTTGTGGCGAAAAAACACTTTTGCTTTAGGTAAACCAATTTATTTAACTTATTTTTGCAAAACAATTAACTACTAATCTAAGTAAATTAAACAAATGATGGAAAAGAATGAACTGAAACCAACCTGTGTGTTTCATTATTTTGAGGAAATATGTAGAGTGCCGCGCCCTTCGAAGAAAGAAGAGAAGATTCGGGCTTATCTGGTGGATTTTGCGAAGCAGCATGGCTTGGAATACAAGGAAGATGAGATTGGAAATATCTTGATTAAAAAAAGCGCTACTCCGGGTATGGAAGACCGGAAAACGGTGATTCTGCAGTCGCACATGGATATGGTGTGTGAAAAGAATAATGATACGGAGCATGATTTCGATACGGATCCGATTCAGACGTATGTGGATGGTGAATGGTTGCGTGCCAAAGGAACTACGCTGGGGGCTGACAACGGAATCGGGGTGGCTACTGAACTGGCTGTACTGGCAGCCGATGATTTGCAGCATGGTCCGGTAGAGTGCTTGTTTACAGTGGACGAAGAAACCGGACTGACCGGTGCGTTTGCTTTGAAAGAGGGCTTTATGGACGGAGACATCTTGATTAATCTGGATTCAGAGGATGAGGGAGAATTATTTATAGGTTGTGCCGGTGGCGCAGGTACGAAAGCTGAATTTCCTTGTCCGATGGTGAAAGCGCCCGAAGGTTACTTCTTTTTCCGGGTTGCCGTTAAGGGGCTGACTGGCGGTCATTCAGGAGATGATATCAATAAAGGCCGTGCGAATGCCAATAAGTTGCTGAACCGTTACCTGATGCAGCTGATGCACCGGTATGATTTACGTCTGTGCATGATTGACGGTGGAAATCTGCATAATGCGATTCCGCGTGAGGCGTCTGCTTTGTGTGCGGTTCCGATGGCAGAAAAGGAATCGGTGCGGGTGGATTTGAATATCTTCTTGGCTGAAGTGGAAAACGAATATGCTGTTACTGAACCGAACCTGACGATGGAGCTTGAATCGGAAGCTGCTCAGCCGGAGGTTATGGAAGTAGAGGCTATGAAGCGTTTCCTGCATGCCATTTATGCGGTTCATAATGGGGTATATGCCATGAGTCAGGATATGGAAGGATTGGTGGAAACATCTTCGAATCTGGCTTCTATCAAGCAGCGTGACGGAAAACTGCTGGTGGTAACCAGTCAGCGAAGCTCAATTCATTCGTCGCGTAAGGATATGTCGCAGATGGTGCGTTCTGCCTTTGAACTGGGTGGTGCGGTGACTGAAACCGGGGATGGCTATCCGGGATGGAAACCGAACCGTGCATCTGAAATTCTGAAAGTTTCTGTCGACAGTTACGTGCGCTTGTTTGGAGTAGAGCCTAAAATTAAAGCGATTCATGCGGGACTGGAATGTGGCTTGTTCCTGGAAAAATATCCTTCTTTGGATATGGTGTCGTTCGGTCCTACTTTGCGTGGGGTACATTCGCCTGATGAGCGTATGCTGATTCCTACCGTTGAGAAGTTCTGGCTGCATTTGCTGGATGTGCTGGCTCATGTTCCGGTACGGGAATAAATAAACATGTATTTATACTGTTTTTTGCTGTGGGCAGTCGGAATGTGTGTATTTCCGGCTGCCCTGACAGCTCAGCAGGAGTTCCGCATTATGGAATATAATGTGGAAAACCTGTTTGACTGCCGTCATGATTCTTTGAAGAATGACCATGAGTTTCTTCCGGAAAGTGTGAGGGGATGGAGTTTCTCTCGTTATAGCCAAAAATTGGCGAATATTGCCAAAGTGATACTGGCTGCCGGAGGAGAGCAGGCTCCTGACATCGTGGGGTTGTGTGAGATTGAAAATGAACATTGTGTCAAGGGATTGGTGAGGTATTCTCCTTTGCGTGAGGTGGGGTACAGGTATGTAATTACTCGGTCTCCGGACGAGCGGGGAATTGATGTTGCTTTATTGTATCAGCCACAGACGTTCAGATTGCTTGCCAAACGGGTTATTCCGATTCCTTCTGAAGAAATAAAACGCCGTCCTACCCGCGATATTCTGCATGTTACCGGAATGGTGGTTTCGGGTGATACGCTGGATGTGTTTGTGTGTCATATGCCTTCACGTTCGGGAGGGGAGAAGGAAACAGAGCCTTATCGACTGTTTACTTCCGGCTTTTTGCGTAGAGCTGCCGATTCGATTATGGTAATCAGACAGAGTCCGAATGTGATTGTGATGGGTGATTTTAATGATTATCCTGAGAACCGTGCGCTGGTTGAGGTGCTTGGGGCGGTGAAGCCGGAGGGAAAACTGCACTCTTGCGGACTATATAATCTGATGGCGGGAAAGCCGGGAGGCACGTATCGCTTCAGAGGTGAATGGGGGATGCTTGACCAGATGATAGTGAATGGCTTTCTGCTGGGTGAGAATCCGCGTATCCATACGGCTTATGAGGAGGCGCAGGTGCTGCGTTTCCCTTTCCTTTTGGAAGAAGATGAACGCTATGGAGGGGATACTCCTTTCCGTACGTATAAGGGGATGCGTTATCAGGGTGGTTACAGTGATCATTTGCCGCTTTTGCTGAAGTTAAGCATCCGTGAATAAATGGGAGATGGCGTAAATTCTCAATTTATGCATATCCCCGGGAAATAGATGAAAATTGATGACCTCCCCGCTGCCCTGATGGAAAGCGGGGAGGTCGTCAATTTGTGGGTAATCTTACAAAGAGATATAGAGTGATTTAATGGAAATCGCGGATTACTTGCTGAACTCTTTATGGAATTCCACTACGGCTTCGATGCCTTTCCGGAAGATGTCTAACGAGAAGTTTTCATTCGGCGAGTGGATGGCATTGCTTTCCAGACCGAATCCCATCAATACGGTCTTGATGCCAAGGATTTGCTCAAAGTCGCTGATGATAGGAATGCTTCCTCCGCGGCGCACAGCCAATGGCTTCTGACCGAATGCTTTGGTGAAGCCCGCTTCTGCGGCACGATAAGCTGGAAGGCTGATGGGGCATACGTATCCTTCGCCGCCGTGCATGGGGGTTACTTTGATATCTACATAGTCGGGAGTTATTTCACGGATGTAGTCTATAAACAGTTGGGAGATTTTTTCATGGTTCTGATGGGGAACGAGACGGCTGGATACTTTGGCATAGGCTTTCGACGGAAGTACGGTCTTTGAACCTTCTCCGGTGTATCCTCCCCAGATGCCGCAGATGTCAAAAGACGGACGGCAGCTGTTGCGCTCCAGGGTGGAGTAGCCTTTTTCGCCTTTCAGTGCCTTTACTCCGATGGCTGCCATGTATTTGGATTCGTCGAAGGGAATGTGGGCTATCATTTCCCGTTCTTCGGCAGGAACTTCTTCTACATCGTCATAAAAATGAGGGATGGTGATGCGCCCGTCTTCATCTACAATCTGAGCCAGCAGGCTGCAGAGGGTGTTGATGGGGTTGGCTACGGCTCCTCCGAAGTGTCCGGAGTGGAGGTCGCGGTTCGGTCCTGTCACTTCTATTTCCCAATAAGCAAGTCCGCGGAGCCCGGTGGTGAGTGAGGGTAGATCAGCACCCAGCATGCTGGTATCTGATACCAGGATAACATCGGCTTTCAGCAGGTCTTTGTGTTCTTTCAGGAAGGCGTTCAGGCTGGGGGAGCCGATTTCTTCTTCTCCTTCAAAAATGAATTTCACGTTGTGGCGCAACAGTCCTTCGTGTACCATATATTCAAAAGCTTTGGCTTGAATCATGGCTTGTCCTTTATCGTCGTCGGCACCACGTGCCCAAATGCGTCCGTCGCGGATCTCGGGAGCAAAGGGGGCGCTTTTCCATAACTCCAGGGGTTCGGCTGGCATCACATCGTAGTGGGCATAGACCAGCACGGTAGGGGCTTCGGGGTGGATTATTTTTTCGGCATATACCAAGGGGTTGCCTTGAGAAGGCATAATCACGGCTTTGTCTGCTCCTGCTTTTAAAAGGAGCTGTTTCCATTGTTCGGCACAAGCCTGCATGTCATTTTTATGTTCAGGCAGTGCGCTGATACTGGGAATTCGGATAAGGCTGAATAACTCTTCTAGAAAGCGGCTCTCATTTTCCTGTATGTATTGTTTAATATCCATAAGCTATAAGTTTTTGTTTTGGTTACGAAGATAGGGAAAGTTTTTGTTTTTTGAAACTTCTGTGTATCTTTGGCAGCAAATAAAGGAGTCGGTTTGGGCAAGTTTTGTTTGTCAACTGCTACCTGCTTAACTAAATAGATTATGAATAAAATGTGGAATTTTGGAAAAACAGGGATTGTAGCTGTTTTCTGCCTGTTGGTTACATTGCTGTTCTCATCGTGTGAAGAAACGTTTATACATGCCGACCGTGCTATGCCGGGGGTATGGGTCATAGATGATATTTATGATATCTCGCCAGAGGGACTTGTAGATATGCCCTTCCGTATTGGTGATGAGGTGGAGTTTATGGATGATGGTTGCTTTTTTTTATATGATGGCCGCTATGAATATGATGGCAACTGGTGGGTGGAAGAGCACTTTAATGCTACTTATATCTGTATCAAAATGGAGGGCTATAGAGATCCAATCAGAGGACGTATCAGTGATGTGTATGCCGGACGGGTGGTTTGGTCGGTTTATCCTCATTATATAAGTGATTATTGGGCGGGAGAACCGGTGACAGAAGTGACTTTTCTAAGAATAGACTGAAAGATAGCAAAAAAAACGGAGCGTTTTATCGCTCCGTTTTTTTTATTGCCTAAAGATCTTTCAGAAGAATCCGGTTGTTTTGTTCTGTAAATTCTTTACGTGCCTTGATCAGTACTTTCCATGAGTCGGGATAGCGGGCGTTGTCTATTTTGAAATCTTCTGAGCCGTTCATGTCTAATTTGGTGAGAAGCATGCCTACCGTCAGACGGTTAATGTCTACTCCGGGGATATAGGTAATGTCTCTTCCTTTTTCGTCGCTTACTGCCTCGTAGATTAAGTGCATGTCTTGCAGTTCATATAAAATCCGCTTGGTCAGCCGGATTGGAATGCGGTGTTCCCTGCTCAGCTCTTCTGCCGTATAAGGGGCTTTTACCTGTTCAAACCGTTTGCAGATGGCTGCAAGAATGATGGTGCAGAAGAAATCATGGTAGCGGCGGCTGATGTTCTCGGTCTCTTTATCGAAACTGAAGGCATCGAGGTTTTGGCTGATGTAGCTCATTTCTGCTCCGAGGAGGCAGATAGTCCATGAAATTTGAGTCCATAATAGGAACATGGGGATGGCGGCGAAGCTTCCGTAGATGGCATTGTAGTTTGATACCCAAATCTGGCTGTTGATGTAGAAATACTGGAATGCCTGGAAGGCGCTTCCTGCCAGAATGCCCGGCAGTATGGCATGGCTGAGGCGTACTTTAGTGTTGGGGATAAAAACGAACAGTCCGATAAACATGCCCCATGTAAGGGTATAAGGTATCATGCGGACCAGGAACTTCAGCACCGGTCCGAGGACCAGATAGTTATCCATCTGTTTCACGTACGTAGTCATGAAGATGGTCAATCCGCTGGAGATAACAATCAGTAGCGGAAGAAGTAACAACATGGAAAAATAGTCGGTTATCTTCCGGAATACAGTACGGGGGTGTTTCACCTGCCAGATGGCATTGAAGCTGCGTTCGATGTTATCGGTCAGGATGAGTACGGTCCAAAGCAGCATGATTAAGCCCACTCCGATGAAAATGCCGCTTTGTGCATGTTCCAGATAAGAGTTGACCCAGGTTATGACTAGCTCAGCCTGCTGTCCGGTGACACCTGTACGGAACTGGTTTTCCATCAGGGCGTCAAAACCTAATCCTCGCGCAATGGCAAAAAGAAGGGCAAGAATGGGGATGATGGAGAGCAGGGTACTGTAGGTCAGGGCTGAGGCACGCACGGGAATGCGGTCGGCTGTAAATTGACGGATAGAAAGGAGGACGATTTTTATGCAAGCATAGATGCGGTGTTGCAGAGGTGTTGCCTCCTCATCGGTTACACGCCAGATGCCGACGGTGAGAAACTGAAGCCAGTTTTTGATTTTAGCCTGATTCATGGAATAAGTTTAGGTAAAAGGATCAAGGAAAAAAAGAGATGCAGCCGGCCGATAAGCCGGGTTCTGTTTCCCGATAAACGGGATGTCTGTCATTTATCTACGCTTTCCGTCACCGAAAAGCTCTAGCGGTCCACCCTCCGACGTGGGGCGAGCAACCCTCGTTAATGCCGGTTTACATGACCTTACAACTCCTAAGATGCACAGCCTGTATGTCGCCATACAGCTGGTAGGCTCTTACCCTACCTTCTCACCCTTGCCTTTACGGAGAAAGGCGGTTATTTTCTTCTGCATTACTCCACCCTCGCGGATAGCTTTCTGTTAGGAAGTAGGATGCTCTGTGTTGCCCGGACTTTCCTCTTTTACATTTAGAATAAATGCACCAGCGACAGACTGTCCGACTGCAATCTCTGGGGCAAAGGTACGTAATAAAACTGAAATATGACGGAATTTTTGTCAGAAATATTGAATGTGTCAGTAAACTGACTGATAATGAATGTAAATTTGTCAGTTTCCTCCGTTAAGCGCGGTTAATGAGAAAAGTTTCTTTGTTAAAAGACGGAAAAAAGACATGACAAGGTGTACAACTGTATGTTTTTTGTTCTACTTTAGCAACTGAAAGGTTAAAACACTATTGAAATTAACAATTAAGAATAATAAGATTATGAAAACATCAACTAAATTTGTAATAGGCGCAGCTGCCATGGTAGCTGTCAGTGCGGGAGTTGCCGGAGTAACTGCCTATGCAGTGATGCAAAATAACCAGAAGGATAATGCTTCTTTTTATGAGGCTTTCAATACAGCTCCGCTGGCTCGTACGGCGGCATTTGATGCGGCTGCCATGCAGCCGGTTGACTTGACACAGGCTGCTGAAAGTTCTTTGAACTCAGTGGTACATATCATGGCTGTGCAGCGCAGTAAGACACAGGTGGTTCAGGGACAACCGGATATTTTTGATTTCTTCTTTGGTGATGGGCGTGGCCGTCAGCGCCAAATCGAAACACCGGAGCAGCGTGGATTTGGTTCCGGAGTTATCATTTCGAAAGACGGATATATTGTAACAAACAATCACGTGATTGACGGTGCGGATGAAATCAGTGTGAAACTGCATGACAGCCGTGAAATGAAAGGGCGTGTGGTAGGTACTGACCCTACTTCTGACTTGGCTCTGGTTAAAATAGAAGGCGATGATTTTCCGGCAATTCCTATCGGAAGTTCGGATGCCTTGAAAGTTGGAGAATGGGTACTTGCAGTAGGTAATCCGTTTACTTTGGGCTCTACGGTGACTGCCGGAGTGGTAAGTGCCAAGGCTCGCGGACTAGGGGCAAATCAGGTGGAGTCGTTTATTCAGACAGATGCGGCTATCAACCAGGGAAACAGTGGGGGTGCATTGGTTAATGCCCGGGGTGAACTGGTAGGTATTAATGCCATGCTTTACTCGCCGACTGGTGCTTATTCGGGCTATGGTTTTGCCATCCCTACCAGTATCATGACGAAGGTGGTAACCGACTTGAAACAATATGGAACGGTTCAGCGTGCTTTATTGGGTATTGCTGGTCGTGATATGGGCAATGAGGTTTATCCGGAAGAAATACGTAAGGAGCAGAAAGAACTTGGAACCAATACGGGTGTACAGATTGTTTCGGTAGAAGAGGATGGCTCTGTATCGGGGGTATTAGAGAAAAACGATGTAATCATTGCACTGGATGGAAAGAAAATCAAGACTATGAGTGAGCTCCAAGGTTTGTTGGCTCAGCACCGTCCGGGTGATAAGATCAAGCTTACGGTATGGCGTGACAAGAAAGAAAAAGAATTTACCGTGACGCTGAAGAACGCACAGGGAAATACCAAGGTGGTGAAGAAAGCGGATATGGAAATCTTGGGAGCAGCCTTCCGTGTGGTTCCTGATGAAGTGAAACGTCAGTTGAACTTGGGATATGGCGTTCAGGTAACAGGTTTGACCGGCGGACGAATGGCCGACAGTGGTATCCGTAAGGGATTCATTATATTAAAAGCCAATAACAAACAGCTGCGTACAGTAGAAGATTTGGAAACTGTAATGAAAGCTGCTTCACAATCGCCTGATCAGGTCTTGTTTATGACAGGAGTTTATCCTTCAGGAAAGCGTGCGAATTATGCAGTTGACCTGTCGCAGGCTGAATAATCTATCAGGAGACACAGAATAGGTTTTTAAGGTAAAAGATGGGGAGGCGTGTTCAGTTTTTCTAAACTGACACGCCTCTTGGTATATGGTCACTCTTTATTGCTTATTATGGAGCCAGTATGGGTTAACGTGTTGTGTTTAGTAGGTCATACTTTCTGTGAGTTTACATCATAAAACCAATTAAAACATTGTCATTGAAATAAAAATAATAGAATAAGCAAGTAAAAAATCAGATTTTTTTTGTATTTTTGCATCCAAATCGTTTTATATAGAATGAGACAATTAAAGATTACCAAAAGTATCACTAACCGAGAGAGCGCTTCACTTGACAAGTATTTACAGGAAATTGGCCGTGAAGACTTGATTACCGTAGAAGAGGAAGTAGAGCTCGCTCAGCGTATCCGTAAAGGCGACCGTGTTGCTTTAGAGAAGTTGACACGTGCGAACCTCCGATTCGTAGTTTCTGTAGCCAAACAGTATCAGAATCAGGGATTGAGTTTGCCAGACTTGATCAATGAAGGTAACTTGGGGCTAATTAAAGCTGCTGAAAAGTTTGACGAAACGCGTGGCTTTAAGTTCATCAGTTATGCTGTTTGGTGGATTCGCCAGTCAATCTTGCAAGCATTGGCGGAGCAGTCACGTATCGTGCGTTTACCTTTGAATCAGGTTGGTTCGTTGAACAAAATCAGCAAAGCCTTCTCTAAGTTTGAACAGGAAAACGAACGTCGTCCGTCGCCGGAAGAACTTGCAGATGAACTGGAAATTCCTGTAGACAAGATTTCGGATACACTGAAAGTGTCAGGACGTCACATCTCAGTGGATGCTCCTTTTGTAGAAGGGGAGGACAACAGTCTGCTGGATGTGTTAGTTAACGACGATTCTCCTATGGCAGACCGTTCATTGGTTAATGAATCACTTTCGAGAGAAATCGACAGAGCCCTTTCTACGTTAACCGAAAGAGAAAAGGATATTATTCAGATGTTTTTCGGTATTAACACGCAGGAAATGACGTTAGAAGAAATCGGCGATAAGTTTGGACTCACCCGTGAGCGCGTTCGTCAGATTAAAGAGAAAGCTATTAGAAGACTAAGACAAAATTCGCGTAGCAAGTTGCTCAAATCTTATTTAGGATAAGAAGCGTTGGTTTCAGAAAAAATGCCATCCTTCAGTGATGGGTCGGAGGACCTGAACTGAAGGATGGCATTTTTTTATGCTTTCTGTTCCGAAGGTTTAGTTCTTCATGTAGCGTTTCATACCGTTGGTGGAGAATGTTTTCAGCTTGCCGTTTTTATCTGTATAAATGAAATAGGCTTCCAGTTCCTGATGGCGGCTGCAGATGGCTTTGGCTGAATCAAGTCCTAATACCATAAATGAAGTGGCATAGGCATCGGCTGTGGCACAATCGGCTGCTATAACTGTTGCCGATAGAATGTTATGCTGAATAGGGTATCCGGTGCGCGGGTCAATGGTATGCGCGTATTTTTTACCGTCTTTGTAATAAAAGTTGCGGTAGTTTCCTGAAGTGGCTAATCCTGCATTGGTAACTTCCAGTACGGTTTGTAATTCCTGATTTACGGCAAGTGAGTCATCTACCGGCTTATTGATTCCGATGCGCCATGTTTCCATACTGGGATTTTCTCCTCTCATTACTAACTCCCCTCCAATGTCAATCATGTAGTTCTTGATTCCTTTCCGTTCGAACAGTTGAGCCACTCGGTCTACTCCAAATCCTTTGGCTATAGAACTGCAGTCGAGCATGATTCTGGGATCTTGCTTTACAATCTGCTTCCCGTCGGAAAACACTTTGTCAATCCCGATGAATTGGCGCAGACTGTCAATCTTGGCAGAGTCGGGGAATTCAGAGGTCTTGAAACCAAAGCCCCAGGCATTTACCAGTGGGGCTACTGTAATGTCGAATGCTCCGTGTGTTTCTTTTGAAATGAGTTTAGAAAGGTTGAACACATGCATGAACAGACTGTCGGGGGTCATGTTTGTGTTATTATTGATATGAGTAATTACCGACTTCTTATTGAAGGGTGACAGGGAGTTGTCTACTTTTTTAAGTTCGGCTTCAATTTCTGTTTTTAAACTGCTTTCATGCTGATAAGTAATTTTATATATGGTTCCGAAAACCAATCCCTGGTCTGTTTGGAAAGGCGATTGTTTTTTTAGAATCAATATAGTGCCTGTCACCAGAAAGATGAGGAATGGCAGCTGCCATTTTAATTGCTTGTTTGTCATTCTGATAAAGAGTTTAGTGGTTTAGTAATAAATGTTCAATTAGTATCTTTAGGCCAATTCCTATTAAGACCAGACCTCCGAAAAGTTCCATCCGGAGGTTGAAGCGTTTGCCAAAAATTACTCCAATGATACTTCCAGCCAGAGAAAGAACCAGTGATGCGATTCCAATAGCCCAAAGGGGTATGGAAAGTGAGCTTAACGTCTCAAATCCGGTAAAGGCAAAAGAAATTCCTACGGCTAAAGCGTCAATACTGGTGGCTACAGCCAAAGTTAAGATGACCGTCGGCCGAGTAGGGTCGAAGCAGGCTGTTTCCTCATCTTGAAAATGTGAACGAATCATGCGTATCCCAAGAAAAGCCAGTAAGGCAAAAGCAATCCAATGATCGTAAGCTTGAATCAGGTGGCTGAGGCTGCTGGCTCCCATCCAGCCGATAAGAGGCATCATGGCTTGGAACAAACCGAAGAAAAATCCCATGCGCAGGAAGGTTCCCCACCGGATGCGGTGTAAGATGATTCCGCTGGTTACAGATACAGTAAAGCAGTCAATGGCAAGACTGACGGCGAGTAGCCATATTTCCGGTAAACTCATTTAGAAAGGCAGGTTATAAATTAAGTTATACATCAGGTTAAAGCTGCTTCTGGAGTTCTTTCCAAACCCGGGAACATACCAAGGGATTGAGTTCTCATGGCCGTCGACCTTGATTCGTTTTTTGTATCGCAGGCTCCATCCCATACAAAATCCTTTGTAGATTTTTACTTTTAATCCCAGTACAGCTTCCATCCAGCAGGCTGTGCTTTTTAATCCTGAGTATGCATAGGGGTGTGATATTTCTCCTCCGTAGTTGGGGTCGGTCATATCGGGACCATTCACATCATATGAAAAAGAACTCATGCCATAGCGCAAGCCTGCATATAAATATCCGGGCAGATGGGTCTTTTTATAGAATATGTTGTAATCCATACCTATGCGGAAATAGGGGGAAGAGGTTTTGTAATGCAGGTTGTTTCCTTCGTTTATGGCATCTGCTTTACCATAGCCCACTTCCAGTACCGGCATGAACCGGTTTTTCAGATTGGCTTGGATGGCAATCTCGCTGCTCAGGATGTCGCTTCCCAGCAAGTAGCTGCCCAGACCGGCTATTTCTACCCCTACAGACAAGCCCTGATAGAGAGGTGTTTTTTCCTCCTTTTCTGGTGTGGAAGGTAATTGGGCACCTGATTTATGAACTTGTCCCCATGCGTCTGGAGAAGCAAGCAAGACACTATTCAGAATCAGTAGTCGTAAAATATAGCTTAAAGTTTTCTTTTTCATTATTGTCAATATTGGGATTAGTCGTTACTAACGAGTCCATCATTCTATTGGTAGAAGTTGCTTCAAGCACTTCATAAAACATCATGGTTCCGCAATCAATGTTGATGAAGTAAGGAATGTTGCGGTGTTTGATGGTAATCACGTCTTGCCCCTGTTGGTTATACTTGAGGATAAACCGGGTGGTCTCGCCATAACTGAGGGGGAGGGTAAGGGTGTTTACTTTTGTTTCTTTGTTTATTAGGGTATCATAAATGATGGTGTCATTGGTTTCCAGCTGACCTATAACTGTTAGGGTGTCATTGTACTCCACGGTTTGTCCTGACTGGTTTACGAAATTAAATTTGGCAAAGGCCAGGGCATTGGGCGGGCAGTTTTCTGCTTCGCAGGCTTGAAGCAGGAAAGCGACTGTCAGCAATATGCTGAAAACGACCGGTAGTTTTTTCATGGTTCTATAGTTCTTTCTCTATTTGATACTTGTTTCTTTCAGGTGAATTGCGTGAAATGAGTTCGCCTATAAATCCGGCAAGAAACAGTTGGGTTCCTAAAATCATGGTGGTAAGTGACAGGTAGAAATAAGGGTTGTCGGTTACCAGCCCGTAGGGGTTGCCGTGATACATGTCATAAAGTTTCATGGCTCCTACGGCTATGACGGAGAAGAAACCTAAGATAAACATGATGGAACCTAAGAAACCGAAAATATGCATGGGCTTGATTCCGAACTTCGACAAGAACCACAGGGTGAGCAAGTCAAGATATCCGTTGACGAAGCGGTTTAGTCCGAACTTGGTCTTTCCGTATTTGCGGGCCTGATGATGGACTATCTTTTCGCCGATGCGGTTGAATCCGGCATTTTTTGCCAAATAGGGAATATAACGATGCATTTCACCATATACTTCAATGTTTTTGACGACTTCATTGCGATAGGCTTTTAGTCCGCAGTTGAAGTCGTGCAGGTTATGGATTCCCGAAACCGTACGGGCAGTAGCGTTAAACAGCTTGGTGGGTATGGTTTTCGACAGGGGGTCATAACGTTTTTGTTTCCATCCTGAAACTAAATCATATCCCTCCCGGGTAATCATACGGTATAATTCGGGAATTTCATCCGGGCTGTCTTGAAGGTCGGCATCCATGGTGATAACCACATCTCCCTGAGCTTTTTCAAATCCGCAAAACAAGGCGGGTGACTTGCCGTAATTGCGGCGGAACTTGATGCCTTTTACCTTGTCGGATGCTTGGCTTAATGATTCAATGACTTGCCATGAAGAGTCGGTGCTGCCATCGTTTACAAATATAATTTCATAGCTAAAGTTGTTAGCTTTCATTACTTTCTCAATCCATGCGTGTAGTTCGGGTAGTGATTCCTCTTCGTTGTAGAGAGGAATAATAACAGATATGTCCATTATAGTTATATGTTTTTTTTACGTTTCATAACTAACAATGCAGTGGGTAGTGCCAGCAGCATGCCGTAAAATAGGTTTTGGTAAATCAGTTGGAAAGTCAGGGTCAGCGGAGACAGAGAAGATATTGTGTTAAACGCTTCAATCAATTGGTCAATGGAAAGAACCATATCTCCCTTTACTGACGACTTCAGTGACTCTAATTGCTCCAGATACATTCCTGATAAAAATCCGTTATCGATGTAGCGGAAATAGATATAGTGTCCCACAGCTGCTAAAAGAGCTGCAAAGAGATAAAGCAGAAATGTGAAAATATATGCTCTGCCGAATGTAATGATACCGTTGCAGTATTTATTCCGGAAGCGCCGGGCATAAATAACACCGAGAACGGGTACAAAAAGGGTAAGTAATACAAAAAGGAGCTGTAGCAAAGGCATGGTGAAGCCTAACAGGAGAAAAGAAAATTTGATAATCCAGAAAACTCCCATGAAGGTACCAAAGCGCATTGCACCTTCTTGCAAGGTTATTGGTTGTTCGTTTGTCATATATATTCTATTAATTATCCTGCAAAAGTACGTTTTTTCATTTATCTGTGCTATATATAGAGAGGTAAAATCGGTTATTTTCAAAAAAAATCGATTTTTTTTCAAGAAGGTATTGCAGATTCAAAAAATATGTCTACCTTTGCAACCGCAATCGAGAAACAAACGATGTTAATATCTGAAACAAACGGTTCGCAATATACGGGTAAGTCCCATACGGCCAGCTCCTGTTGAATCCTCCAGGGCTTGATCGCAGCAAAGGTAGATGGTCGTAGCGGCGCGATATGGTAAGCTTGCCCACCCGCCTCTTTAGCTCAGTTGGCCAGAGCACGTGATTTGTAATCTCGGGGTCGTTGGTTCGAATCCGACAAGAGGCTCAAAAAAGCAGAACTCCAGAAAGTTCTGCTTTTTTTATATGTATCATCCAGGCGTATGCTTTATTTTTTTTGAAGATAATACTTCATTCGTTTTATGCTTTTCTGCTTTTTCTGTACCTTTGCAAGCATATTCAACAAAACAACTATATCGTTTAACAAACTAAAAACAATGGGTGGTTTTTTCGGGACAGTCGCAAAGGCTGAATGCGTGACTGATTTATTTTACGGCACGGATTATAATTCACACTTAGGAACGAAGCGCGCCGGTATGGCTACATACTCCGAAGGCGATGGTTTCATACGTTCAATCCACAATCTGGAAAGTTCTTATTTCCGTTCAAAATTTGAAAGCGAACTTCCTCAGTTCAAGGGGAAAGCGGGTATCGGTGTTATCAGTGATACAGATCCTCAGCCTATGATGATTAATTCTCATTTGGGAAAGTTTGCAATCGTAACCGTAGCAAAAGTCAATAATATTGAAGAATTAGTGCAAGGATTGCTTGAAAATAATATGCACTTTTCTGAAATGAGTATGGGAAAAACAAATCCCACTGAACTGATTGCTTTGCTTATTGTGCAGGGAAAAGATTTTGTGGATGGCATTGAAAATGTATTCAACAAGATAAAAGGCTCATGCTCTATGCTGATTCTTACGGAAGACGGCATTATTGTGGCTCGTGACAAATGGGGGCGTACGCCGATTGTCATCGGCAAGAAGGAGGGGGCTTATGCTGCCACCAGCGAATCGAGCAGTTTGCCTAACTTGGATTACGAAATCGAACGGTATGTCGGACCGGGTGAGATTATCCGGATGCGTGCCGACGGACTGGAACAGCTTCGCAAGCCGAATGACAAGATGCAGGTGTGCTCTTTCTTATGGGTTTATTATGGTTTCCCTGTGTCATGTTATGAAGGACGTAATGTAGAAGAAGTGCGCTTCATGAGTGGTTATAAGATGGGGCAGACTGATGAGTCGGAGGTAGACTGCGCTTGTGGTATTCCTGACTCTGGAGTAGGTATGGCACTGGGGTATGCTGAAGGGAAGGGAATCCCTTATCACCGTGCGATAGCTAAATATACTCCTACATGGCCTCGAAGCTTTACTCCAAGTAACCAGAATATGCGTGCGCTGGTGGCTAAGATGAAACTGATTCCGAACCGGGCTATGCTGCAGGGTAAACGCTTGCTGTTTTGTGATGACTCGATTGTACGTGGAACACAGCTGCGTGACAATGTAAATGTTTTATATGATTATGGAGCAAAGGAAGTGCATATGCGTATAGCTTGTCCTCCGTTGATTTATGGATGTCCGTTTATTGGTTTTACTTCTTCGAAAGGAGATATGGAACTGATAACTCGCCGTATCATCAAGGAAATAGAAGGTGATGGAAATGCTAAGCTGGCAGAGTATGCTACGACCGGTTCGCCGGAGTATAATGAACTGGTGGAACGTATCCGTGCCCGTTTCGGACTGACTTCATTGAAGTTTAATACGCTGGAAACATTGATTGAGGCGATCGGATTGCCTAAATGTAAGGTTTGTACGCATTGCTTTGACGGATCAAGCTGTTTCTAAGGTTTTAAATAAAATGTCAAGGTGCATTGGGGGATGGACTTTGACATTAAAAAAGCGTTTTGACGGATAAATGAAACGTCAAAACGCTTTTTTTAGTTGGATACTGTAGGTTGAAATTGCCTGAGAAACTGGTGACTATTTCTGACGATGGCAAAGGGTTCCCGTAGCCTGATAGGTAGGCATAACCAGTACTTCGGCTATTTGTACGTGAGCCGGAGCAGAGGCCGCATAATAAACCACTTCGGCTATGTCGTCGCCGGTAAGCGGACGTATGCCGTCGTATACCGCATCGGCTTTGGTCTTGTCTCCACGGAAGCGGACGACAGAGAAGTTGGTCTCCACCATGCCGGGCTTAATGTTTGTAACGCGCAGGGGCGTGTCAACCAAGTCAATGCGCAAACCGTCGGAGAGTGCTTTAACGGCTGCTTTGGTAGCACAATATACGCTTCCTCCTCCATAGGCAGCATCACCGGCAATGGAACCGATATTAATGATATGTCCGCTGTTTCGCTTGACCATTTCAGGTACAATCATACGTGTCATGGCAAGCAGGGCTTTGATGTTGGTGTCAATTACAATATCCCATTCATCAAGCGAGCCTTCATGCTCTTTATCCATGCCGAGTACCAGTCCGGCATTGTTTATCAGTACATCTATGTTTTGCCACTTGTCTTTCAGTGAATGAATGGCTTCAGCCATAGCTTGCCGGTTACGCACGTCAAAGGGTAAGGTAAGCACCTCCACTCCCTGTGCGGTAAGTTCGTTTTTCAGGTTTTCCAGTTTTTCAACATTTCGTCCGTTCAGTATCAAGTTGCTTCCCATAGAAGCGAACTTGCGTGCACAGCCTTCACCTATTCCGCTGGTGGCTCCGGTGATGAAAATGAGTTTGTTTTTCATTATGTTATGAAATTTTGTGCAGGCATGAACCACACTGCTTTTTCCTGATGGTTCGTACTCGCTGTTTAAACTTTGTTTTAAAAAGCTTCGGTCATGTTGAAATAAAAGAGGTTTTGCCCGTTGGTGAAGTCACGTCCCATGTCAAGGCGTACATTCATACGAGGTTGAACTTCAATACGTAACCCTATGCCGGCGTTAGGCAATACACCTTCTATCTTACCGGGATTCGGTCCCATGAATCCACATCCTCCCCATGCCACGAATCCCAGATGGTGGATGATTCGTTTCAGCCATGTACTCCGGTCGGTATTAAACATCTGCCGGTATTCTGCTACGGCCATGTGCGTGGATTTGTCGCGGTATTGTCCCATATAATATCCGCGTAAATCGAATGGAGTTCCGGTCAGTACGTACTTGTTTAAGGGAACATCTCCAAATACGTGCTTGCTTTGTACAGTCCAAGCCAGCACTTTACGTTTACCTACGCTTTTATACTGCCTGTAGTCAAGTTCTACTCGATAGAACTCCGTGTCACTGCCTAAAAACTTTTCATACATCATTCCCCGGAAATCAAGGTAAAGCCCTTTATACGGATTGGCAGGAATATCACGCGTGTCATACGAAACAAGAATACCGACACCTGAGCTGAAACTTTTATATCCATCGGCTGTACCTCCGGCTGCTTTATAGTCGGCCTGCTCAATCAGATGTTTCGCAGGGTCGGTGATATGGTCATAGTTGATATCGATTTGCGGACCGATAAAGAAGTCGCTGTCCTTGATGCGGAATAAGAACCACGGATTGATTTGGAGTCCGCTGTAGCGGTACTGGCTGGTAGAATCGCTGCGCACATAATCTTTATTCGTGTCATATCCTATACCATAAAAATTCTCCTGTGAGTTTTTATAGGAAAACTGTCCGAAGATGCGAAAGCGGTCGTCTTTGAAAAAGAGTTGAGGCTTCACCATAAGGCTGACACCTCCGTTAAACATGAAGGCCAATGAAGCAGGAATGACCGAGCGCCGCATTGTGGTATCTTTATGATTCATACGGAACGTCATGAGTGCACTTCCGCCCACAAGCAGACCAAAGTCGGGGGTATAACTCGGACCTCCTAAAATGTTATAGTGGAAGTTACGTTTGGCTACCCGTTGGCGTCTTAATTCTTTTTTGCTCAGAGGCGCTTTGACGGTGCTGTCTTGGAGAGATTCCTGTGAAAATCCTGTGGATGTAATTAAGCAGGAAAGGCAAATTAAAATAAATGTTCTCATAATTATCAATATTCAAGGCAAAAATACGAAAGTTCATTGAATCTTTTGTGTTTTCTTGTAAGACTTTATGGTCTTGTAGTGGTTTTTAATAAAAAATGATAAGGAGTTTGGCTATTCGGAACCTATTTTTTACCTTTACATCAATGAATTTCAAAAAATGTAGATATGACAGTAATAGAACGTTTTTTAAAGTATGTAACTTTTGATACACAATCTGATGAGTCGACGAATGTAACTCCCAGTACGGCAAAGCAGATGGTGTTTGCCCAATATTTGAAAGAAGAACTGGAAGCCATCGGGCTGGAAGACATCACGCTTGATGATAACGGTTATCTGTTTGCCACGCTGCCTGCAAACATTGACCGTCCGGTTCCTGCCATCGGTTTTATTTCACATTTGGATACCAGTCCGGATATGTCGGGCTGCGGAGTAAAGCCCCGCATCGTATCCGGCTATGACGGAGGAGATATTACTCTGTGCAGTAAAGACGGCATTATTCTTTCGCCCAAGCAGTTCCCGGAATTACTTGACCATATGGGCGAAGATTTGATTGTAACTGATGGACATACGCTTCTGGGAGCTGATGACAAGGCTGGAATTGCTGAAATTGTTGCAGCTATGGCCTATTTAAAAGAACATCCGGAAATCGAACACGGTAAAATTCGGGTTGGCTTTAATCCGGATGAAGAAATCGGGTTAGGTGCTCATAAGTTTGATGTAGAGAAGTTCGGTGCGAAGTGGGCTTATACGATGGATGGAGGTGAAGTGGGCGAACTGGAGTTTGAAAACTTCAATGCGGCTGGAGCCCATATAACCATAAAAGGATGTAATGTACATCCGGGATATGCAAAGGGAAAGATGATTCATGCCGGTTTGATAGCCTCAGAGCTGATTCAGATGCTTCCTGCCGATGAAACTCCTGCTACTACTGAAGGGTATGAAGGTTTCTATCACTTAACCTCGATGAAGGGAGAAGTGGAGGAAAGTCAGCTTTCATATATTATACGTGACCATGACCGTGAGAAGTTTGAAGCACGCAAGGCGTTTATGGAGCAGTGTGTTGCCACTCTGAACAGTCGTTATGGCGAAGGTACCGTAAGCATTCAAATCAAAGATCAGTACTACAATATGCGCCAGCAAGTAGAACCGTTGATGCATATCATTGATATCGCCTTTGCTGCTATGAAAGAAGCTGACGTTGAACCTCGTGTGAAAGCTATTCGTGGGGGAACTGACGGAGCGCAACTTTCGTTTAAAGGTCTGCCTTGTCCGAATATCTTTGCCGGCGGATTGAATTTCCACGGACGTTATGAATTTGTTCCGGTGCAGTCTATTGAAAAGGCAATGCGTGTTATTGTCAAGATTGCCGAACTGACAGCAAAACGCTACTGATAATTTTGAGTTCTTGAGCTGAAGTATGATGCTACTATCATAAACTTAACAGCTCAAGAACTCAATAGCTCAAGCCTTAACTGCTTAAACTAAAAAAAACTCAACAACTTAAGAATTTAAAAACTTAAGAACTCAAACCTTAACTTATTAATCTTATGAAAACAACTCCCTTTACCGAGAAACATATCGCTCTCGGTGCCAAGATGCATGAATTTGCCGGCTATAATATGCCTATTGAGTATTCAGGAATCATTGATGAACACCTTACCGTTTGCCAAGGTGTCGGTGTTTTTGACGTGTCTCATATGGGTGAGTTTTGGGTAAAAGGTCCCCATGCCCTTGAGTTTATTCAACAAGTTACTTCAAACAATGCAGCCGTACTGACTCCGGGAAAGATTCAGTATACTTGCTTTCCCAATGAAACCGGAGGTATTGTAGACGATCTGCTGGTTTATGCGTATGAGTCTGAAAAATATATGCTGGTAGTCAATGCTGCAAATATTGAAAAAGACTGGAACTGGTGTGTCTCTCATAATCAAGTGGGAGCAGAACTGGAAAATTCTTCCGATAACATTGGTCAACTGGCTATCCAGGGACCGAAAGCCGTGGAAGCATTACAAAAACTGACCTCTTTAAATTTAAGTGAGATTCCTTATTACACATTCCGTGTAGGAGACTTTGCCGGCATACCGAATGTGATTATTTCAAACACCGGTTATACCGGTGCAGGCGGTTTTGAACTTTACTTCTATCCGCAGGATGCAATGAAAATATGGAATGCCATTTTTGAAGCAGGCGCAGAATTTGGTATCAAGCCGATAGGGCTGGGTGCACGTGATACGTTGCGTCTTGAAATGGGATTTTGTCTGTATGGCAATGATATAGATGATACAACCTCTCCGTTGGAAGCCGGATTAGGCTGGATTACCAAGTTTGTAGATGGAAAAAACTTTACCAACCGTGCAGCATTGGAAAAGCAGAAGGCAGAAGGGGTAACCCGCAAGTTGGTAGGGTTTGAAATGATTGATCGGGGAATTCCGCGTCATGGCTATCAGCTGACTGATGCTGAAGGAAATCAAATAGGACAGGTTACTTCGGGTACGATGTCGCCTACGCGTAAGATCGGAATTGGATTAGGCTATGTGGAAACGGCTTTTGCCAAACCGGGTTCAGAAATCTATTTGGATAATCGGGGACGTAAGTTGAAAGCGCAGGTTGTAAAACCGCCGTTCCGGAAATAAACTTAGCTTATGATAAAAAAGAAAAGAGCCATTCCATTAATGGCTCTTTTCTTTTTGTATGCTCGGCACGAGCATTGTCTAACGGGTGCAAGTCCCGAGTAAGCCCTAATA
>CAUDXH010000018.1 GCA_958453305.1 uncultured Bacteroides sp.
GCGGGGATTTTTTTTTGTCCCTGCACGGGCGGTGACCTGCCGCTATGCTCCCGTGTTCCTGCGGATGCTCCTTTCCTTGCGGTGAGCCTTTCCTTTTGCAGACATCTCTTTCCTGCTAATTTTTCTTCAGAACTTTTTGGGGTGCAGAGTTATTTGAGTATTTTTGCAGCCGTTAAACTTTTATAGCTAATCATATGAAAAAAATCTTTTCTCGTTTTTTGAGTTTATTTTGTCTGAGTACTTGCTTAGGAGGAGGTTCCCTTTTTGCTCAGCATTCAGGAGCACCTTATAATCCTCCTGCTGAAAATTTGCAGGCAAGACAAGAGTTTAGAGACAGTAAATTTGGAATCTTTCTCCATTGGGGCATTTATAGCATGTTTGGTCAAGGAGAGTGGTATATGAATAATGCAAATATTGATTGCCATGAATATGCGAAGGTAGCATCCGGATTTTATCCGTCCCGATTTGACGCGCGTGAATGGGTATCAGCGATAAAAGCTTCCGGAGCAAAATATATTTGCTTTACTTCTCGCCATCACGATGGATTTTCTATGTTTGATACAAAATACTCAGATTATGATATAATCGATGCCACTCCGTTTAAGCGCGATATCGTCAAGGAGTTGGCCGACGAGTGTCAGAAACAGGGAATCAAATTGCATATTTATTATTCCCATTTAGATTGGACCCGGGAAGATTACTATCCATTAGGTAAAACAGGAAAAAAGACTGGACGTACTCGTCATGGTGAATGGAAGACTTATTTCGAGTTTATGAATAACCAGCTTACAGAACTGCTTACGAATTACGGGCCCGTTGGGGCGATTTGGTTTGACGGACTATGGGATCAGCCTGTCGACTTTGACTGGAAACTTGATGAACAATATGAGCTTATTCATAAGCTTCAGCCTGCTTGTCTGATTGGAAATAATCATCATAAAACTCCTTATCCCGGTGAAGATTTTCAGATGTTTGAGCGTGACCTTCCCGGAGAAAATCATGCAGGATTTTCGGATGGGCAGTCAATCAGTGAATTACCTCTGGAAACCTGTCAAACAATGAATGGTATGTGGGGGTATCGCATTCAAGATTCGAATTATAAGTCGGTAACAGAGTTGGTTCGTCTGTTGGTAAATGCAGCGGGTAAAGGAGCCAATCTGCTGATGAATATAGGACCTCAGCCTAATGGTGAGTTACCTGCACTGGCAGTTGAGCGCATGAAAGGAGTAGGAGACTGGATGCAGAAGTATGGTGAAACGATTTATGGTTCCACAGCAGGCTGTGTGATGAAAGCATCATGGGGAACTACCACCCGTAAAGGGGATATGCTTTATGTACATCTGTTGTCGGATGCTATGCCGCAATTCGTTACTCTTCCTCTTACGGAACGAGTTGCTTCGGTAACTCTGTTTGATTCGGGCGAGAAGGTAAAATGGGAAAAAATCGACGGAGGAATCGTTCTGCATACAGCGCAATTAAAACCCAGTATTGACTGCATCGTTACGTTGAAATTAAAAAAATGATAGCCGGGTTTCTATGTTCGCTGTGCGGGAGGTAAGGCGACAAGATGATGTGTATTATCTGCCGTCTTGTTGCTTGACTCCAGGAGAGTAGAGCATTTGCAAACTTGAATAAGAGAGTGTAATAATAAGGTGAAAAGGATTGTTGAGTAACTTCAGGTTTCAACAGTCCTTTTTCTGGTTTAAATTTATAGGTTGGAGTGATATGATCATAAAAACGATTCTGGATACAGATCTTTATAAGTTTACAACATCGTATGCTTATATTAAATTATTTCCTAATGCAACAGGTACTTTTACTTTTAAAGATAGGGATGAAACGGAATATACCGAAGGTTTTCTTGCTGCATTAAAAAGTGAAATTGACAATTTGAATATGGTTTCACTGACGCAGGATGAGTTAAATTATATGGCAACTCATTGTCGTTTCTTGCCTCGAGTCTATTGGGAATGGCTTTCTTCTTTTCGTTTTGATCCTGAAAAGATAGAAGTCTATTTGGATGAGCAAAAGCACTTGCATATGGAGGTTACCGATTATCTATATAAGGTAACTTTATATGAAGTACCTTTGTTGGCCATAGTTTCAGAGATAAAGAATCTTTTTCTGAACCGTATTCCTGATGAAACCAGGTTGCTGGAAAAGTTATCAGAAAAAGTGGAATTATCTAATTCTCATCAAATACCTTTCTCAGAGTTTGGTACCCGCCGCCGTTTTTCTTTTGATGTACAAGAAAGTGTGGTTGCTTATTTGAAGGAACATGCCGATTATTGTACAGGTACATCTAATTGTTACCTGGCAATGAAGTACACTATGCGTCCCATGGGAACTCATCCCCATGAATGGTTTATGTTTCACGGTGCTCAGTATGGTTATAAATGTGCCAACTATATGGCATTAGAAAACTGGGTAAATGTATATGATGGTGATTTAGGAACTGCATTGGCTGATACTTATACCTCGGATTCTTTCCTGAGTAATTTCAGCAGGAAGCAAGCAAAGCTTTTTGATGGGGTGCGCTGTGACTCTGGCGATGAATTTAATTTTATAGACCGTTTGATAAAGCGATATAAAGAACTGGGAATAGACCCTACTACGAAGACCATAATCTTCAGTAATGCACTTGATTTTAAAAAGGCATTGAGTATTTATCGCTATTGTGCAGGGAAAATCCGATGTTCCTTTGGAATCGGTACCAATCTGACGAATGATACAGGATTTTCACCTTCTAACATTGTGATGAAATTATCCCGTTGTAAGATGGATAGTAGTCAGGAATGGCGTGAGTGTGTGAAACTATCGGATGATATGGGAAAACATATGGGGAGCATGAGTGAAGTGGAAGCTTGCCTTCATGAACTCCGGCTGCATGGAATATAAATAGATGTTTATATAGACCTTCGTTTTATGTCTTAAACATAGAAAGAAGTATGATAAAGTATAAAAATGTAGCTTATACGTATAAAAAACTTTCATTTTATTTTGTTGTTTCAAAATATTACTTACCTTTGCAGCGTTGGAATAAAAAAGAAGATATAAATAATGACTAATTTGTTTTTACATATTTTGCTGTGCGGTTTGATTATTCTGCTGGGAATGCCAGGGGGAAGTGAGTCGTGTATCCATTAGATGTAAGAATAAAAATATAGAGCCTTTCTCACTTCCCTGTGTGAAAGGCTTTTTGTTTGATTGAGGTATAAAGATATAAATTTAGACGAATATGAGTGACAGATTATTTATTTTCGATACGACGCTTCGTGACGGAGAACAGGTTCCCGGATGTCAGTTAAATACGGTAGAAAAAATTCAAGTTGCACGTCAGCTGGAAGCTTTGGGCGTAGATGTTATTGAAGCAGGCTTCCCGATATCAAGTCCGGGTGACTTTAATTCAGTAATTGAAATATCTAAAGCGGTTACGTGGCCTACCATTTGCGCACTGACCCGTGCGGTGCAAAAAGATATAGATGTGGCTGCCGACGCATTACGTTATGCCAAACATAAGCGTATTCATACAGGTATTGGTACTTCTGATGAACATATCCGGTATAAATTTAATTCAACCCGTGAAGAAATTATTGAACGTGCAGTAGCAGCAGTCAAATATGCACGTCGATATGTAGACGATGTGGAGTTTTATGCAGAAGATGCAGGCCGTACTGATAATGAATATCTTGCCAGAGTGGTTGAAGCCGTGATTAAGGCAGGAGCTACCGTAGTTAATATTCCTGATACAACCGGTTATTGCCTCCCCGATGAGTATGGTGCGAAAATCAAATATCTGATGGAACATGTGGAAGGAATTGATAAGGCAATTATTTCAACTCACTGTCATAATGATTTAGGAATGGCTACAGCCAATACCATTAGTGGAGTATTGAATGGAGCGCGTCAGGTAGAAGTGACCATGAACGGGATTGGAGAACGTGCAGGAAATACTTCCTTGGAAGAAGTGGCTATGATTTTACGTTGTCACAAAGATATTGATATTGATACAAACATTAATACGCAGAAAATATACCCAACCAGCCGTATGGTTTCCAGTTTAATGAATATGCCAGTACAGCCTAATAAAGCGATTGTGGGCAGAAATGCATTTGCACATTCATCGGGTATTCATCAAGATGGGGTTTTGAAAAATGTACAGACCTATGAAATCATTGATCCGAAAGATGTGGGTATTGATGATAATGCTATCGTACTGACGGCTCGTAGCGGACGTGCGGCACTGAAACACCGTCTTCATGTGCTGGGAGTAGAAATGAGTCAGGAAAAGCTGGATAAAGTATATGAAGATTTTCTGAAACTGGCTGATAAGAAGAAAGATATTACAGATGATGACATCATGGTTTTGGCGGGAGCTGACCGAAATGTAAATCATCATATAAAGTTAGAATACTTGCAGGTTACAAGTGGAGTTGGCGTTCGTTCTGTGGCAAGTTTAGGCTTGAATATTTCGGGTGAACATTTTGAAGCTGCTGCCACCGGTAACGGTCCGGTTGATGCAGCTATTAAAGCTGTGAAACAGATTATCAAGCGTCAGATGACTTTGAAAGAGTTTACCATTCAGGCCATTAGCAAAGGTAGTGATGATGTAGGTAAAGTGCACATGCAGGTGGAATATGATGGACAGATGTATTACGGTTTCGGAGCCAACACAGATATTATAGCCGCTTCGGTTGAAGCTTACATTGATTGTATCAACAAATTCAGAAAATAATTAAACAGAATAAAAAATGGCTAATACATTATTTGATAAAATATGGGATGCTCACGTCGTACAGCAAGTAGAGGAAGGTCCCACTCAGTTATATATAGATCGTTTATATTGCCATGAGGTAACCAGTCCGCAGGCATTTGCCGGTTTACGTGCCAGAGGATTGAAATGTTTCCGTCCGGAGCGAATTTACTGCATGCCCGATCATAATACCCCTACTCATGATCAAGACAAGCCGATTGAAGATCCGGTATCCAAAAAGCAAGTGGACACGTTGGCACAGAATGCAGCTGATTTTGGCTTGGCTCATTTCGGAATGATGGATAAGAAAAATGGGATTATTCATGTGGTAGGTCCGGAGCGTGGACTTACTCTTCCGGGAATGACCATTGTTTGCGGTGATTCACATACTTCTACTCATGGAGCAATGGGAGCTGTAGCTTTTGGAATCGGAACCAGTGAGGTGGAGATGGTAATGGCATCGCAGTGTATCTTGCAGGCTAGACCGAAAACCATGCGTATTACTGTAGAAGGAAAACTTGGAAAAGGAGTAACAGCAAAAGATATTGCACTCTATATGATGTCGAAGATGACCACAAGCGGTGCAACCGGTTATTTTGTGGAATATGCAGGAGAGGCGATACGTGGGTTGAGTATGGAAGGACGTCTTACGTTGTGTAATCTTTCTATTGAGATGGGAGCTCGCGGAGGAATGATTGCTCCAGATGAGGTGACTTTTGAATATATAAAAGGAAGAGAATATGCCCCTAAGGGAGAAGAATGGGAACAGGCTCTGGCTTACTGGAAGACTTTGAAGAGTGATGAGGATGCTGTTTTTGATAAGGAAGTATATTATAATGCATCCGATATTCAGCCGATGATAACTTATGGAACCAATCCGGGTATGGGAATGGCAGTTACAGCATATATCCCTACTACAGAAGGAATGGAAAGTGCCGAACAGGGTTCATTTGAGAAATCAATGCAGTATATGGGATTCCAAGCCGGTGAATCGCTGCTCGGTAAAAAAGTAGATTACGTCTTTTTGGGCGCATGTACCAATGGACGAATCGAGGATTTCCGTGCTTTTGCCTCTATCGTAAAAGGTCGTAAGAAAGCCGATTCTATTACTGCATGGTTAGTTCCGGGTTCATGGATGGTAGATGCACAAATCCGTAAAGAAGGATTAGATAAAATACTGGAAGAGGCTGGCTTCTCTATCCGTCAGCCGGGATGTTCTGCTTGTCTAGCCATGAACGACGACAAGATTCCTGCCGGTAAATATGCCGTATCTACAAGTAACCGAAATTTTGAAGGACGGCAGGGACCAGGGTCACGTACCTTATTGGCTAGTCCACTAACGGCTGCCGCTGCTGCTGTAACAGGTGTGATTACCGATCCGAGAACACTTATGTAATTATTTTCTTTCCATTCTTGATTAATAGAAATATGAAACAAAAATTCAATATCATAACAAGCACATGTATCCCATTGCCTTTGGAAAATGTTGATACAGACCAGATTATTCCGGCTCGTTTTTTAAAAGCGACAACGCGTGAGGAAAAGTTTTTTGGCGATAATCTTTTTCGTGACTGGCGCTACCATCCGGATGGTTCGTTGAATAAAGATTTTGTGTTGAATGATCCCACTTATAGCGGTCAGATTTTAGTAGCAGGTAAAAACTTTGGTAGCGGTTCGAGCCGCGAGCATGCGGCATGGGCTATTGCCGGTTATGGATTCAGAGTCGTTGTATCTAGTTTCTTTGCTGATATTCATAAAAATAACGAACTGAACAATTTCGTTTTGCCAGTGGTGGTATCTGAAGGTTTTCTGAAAGAGCTGTTTGATTCTATTTATGCTAATCCGAAAACGGAAGTTGAAGTCAATTTGCCGGAACAGACCATCACCAATAAAGCTACAGGAAAATCAGAAACGTTTGAGATAAATGCTTATAAAAAACATTGTTTGCTAAACGGGCTGGATGACATTGACTTCCTGGTAGAAAATAAAGATAAAATAGAAGCGTTTGAAAAACAACGATGATGCAGTAAAAGTAGGCAAGTACGATAGGAAGCGTGTTTAGCCTGGTTTTGTACGTGTCTCTGTTAAATATAAAGGTTATGGAAAACTATCCCAAAATAGAAATCATGGATACAACGTTACGCGATGGGGAGCAAACCAGCGGTGTATCATTTGTACCTCATGAAAAGCTGATGATTGCCCGTCTGCTTTTGGAAGATTTGAAAGTGGATCGTGTTGAAGTTGCTTCGGCACGTGTTTCAGAAGGAGAATTCGGAGCTGTAAAGATGATATGCGACTGGGCTGCACGCAGGAATCTACTGCCGAAGGTTGAAGTATTGGGATTCGTAGATGGAGGAGTATCTGTAGACTGGATACATGGGGCTGGTTGCCGTGTCATTAATCTGTTGACCAAAGGATCAGAGAAACATTGTAAATACCAGTTGAAGAAAACACTCGATGAGCACTTAGATGATATTCGTAGTGTAGTGAGTTATGCCCATGAGCGTGATATGGATGTGAATGTTTATCTGGAAGACTGGAGCAATGGCATCAAAGATTCGCCTGATTATGTATTCGGGCTGATTGATGGCTTGAAAGATACGGGTATCCGTCGTTTTATGCTTCCTGATACATTGGGTATTCTAAATCCCTTGCAGGTTATCGAATATATGCGGAAAATGAAAAAGCATTATCCTGATTTGCATTTCGATTTTCATGCGCATAATGATTACGATTTGGCTGTAAGTAATGTATTGGCCGCTGTGTTATGTGGAGTTAAAGGATTGCATACCACAATCAACGGCTTAGGCGAGCGTGCCGGAAATGCACCTCTTGCCAGTGTGCAGGCTATTTTGAAAGACCATTTTCATGCTGTTACCGGCATTGATGAAAGTCGCTTGAATGATGTAAGTCGTGTGGTGGAATCTTATTCCGGAATTACCATTCCTGCCAATAAGCCAATAGTAGGTGAAAGTGTGTTTACTCAAGTGGCAGGAGTACATGCTGATGGGGACAATAAGAATAATTTATATTGCAATGACTTGCTGCCCGAACGGTTTGGCAGAATCCGTGAGTATGCACTGGGAAAAACATCTGGGAAGGCCAATATCCGGAAAAACCTGGAAAGCCTTGGACTGGAACTAGATGAAGAGTCAATGAAAAAAGTGACTGAGCGCATCATTCAGTTAGGCGATCGCAAAGAGCTGGTTACTCAAGAAGATTTACCATATATTATCAGCGATGTGCTGAAGCATGACGGAGAGAAAAACAAAGTACGTCTGTTAAGCTATTTTGTTACTTTAGCTCAAGGATTGAAGCCCATGGCTACCCTTAGTATTGAAATCAATGGACAGACCTATCAAGAAAGCTCCTCTGGTGACGGTCAATATGATGCTTTTGTTCGTGCTCTCCGCAAAATCTATAAAGGAGCTCTTGGAAGAAAGTTTCCTATGCTGATAAATTATGCGGTAACAATTCCACCAGGTGGGCGGACTGATGCGTTTGTGCACACGGTTATTACATGGAGTTATGAAAATAGAGAGTTCCGTACGCGCGGACTGGATGCAGACCAAACAGAGGCTGCAATTAAGGCTACAATTAAGATGTTGAATATAATAGAAGAATAAGAATTATGGAATTTAAAATTGCAGTATTGGCAGGCGATGGCATCGGACCGGAAATCTCGGTTCAGGGTGTAGATGTGATGACTGCTGTATGTGAGAAGTTCGGACATAAAGTAAGTTATGAATATGCGCTATGTGGTGCGCATGCCATTGATGAAGTGGGTGACCCTTTTCCTGAAAAGACTTACGAAGTTTGTAAGCAGGCAGATGCTGTCTTGTTTTCGGCAGTAGGCGACCCTAAATTCGATAACGACCCGACAGCCAAAGTACGTCCGGAACAAGGACTGTTGGCTATGCGAAAAAAACTGGGGTTATTTGCAAACATCCGTCCGGTACAGACTTTCAAATGCTTGTTGCATAAATCACCGTTGCGTGCGGAACTGGTTGAGGGAGCAGACTTTCTTTGTATCCGTGAGCTGACTGGAGGCATGTATTTCGGAGAAAAATACCAGGACAATGAAAAAGCATACGATACAAATATGTATACTCGCCCGGAAATAGAGCGTATTTTGAAGGTGGGATTTGAATATGCCATGAAGCGTAGGAAACACTTAACGGTCGTTGATAAAGCGAACGTGCTGGCATCCTCTCGTCTATGGCGTCAGATTGCGCAGGAAATGGCTCCCCAATACCCTGAAGTGACTACTGACTATATGTATGTGGATAATGCGGCGATGCGTATGATTCAGGAACCCACTTTCTTTGATGTGATGGTAACAGAAAATACTTTCGGCGATATCTTAACCGATGAAGGTTCTTGTATCAGCGGTTCAATGGGGCTGCTCCCTTCTGCTTCTACTGGTGAAAGTACACCGGTTTTCGAGCCGATTCATGGTTCATGGCCTCAAGCGAAAGGATTGAATATAGCCAATCCGTTGGCACAGATTCTTTCTGTGGCAATGTTGTTCGAATATTTTAACTGTAAAGCAGAAGGCAACTTGATTCGTCGTGCTGTGGATGCTTCACTGGATGAATGTGTGCGGACACCGGAAATCCAAGTGGAAGGTGGTGCCAAATATGGAACGAAAGAAGTAGGTGCCTGGATTGTGGATTACATCCGTCAGGCATAATCAGTGCTTATGCGAAAAGAAGAGGTATGTGCCGATACTCATATAGAAGACTGCGGTTCATGCCTCTTTATATATTTTATATATTCGGATGCATTTTCTGGTTTTATCCTCCTTTATATTTTTGTTTTTTCAGCTCAGAAGCTATGCGCCGGTGTAATTCGGCTTCATCTTCTTTTCCGAAGCGGTCTAATGCATCTGCAAACCATTCGTGGGCAGCAGCATGTTGTGGTTTTAAGCTGGTAGCTTTGTCTAAATCGGCAAGAGCCCCTTCATTATCTCCCATATGCAGCCGCAATTTACCCCGGTTATAAACCGCTTTAAATTCACTCGGACGAATCCGGACAGCTTGCTCCAGACAATCGCGTGCTTCTTCCATACGTCCGTCATCGAATAAGGTGACTCCTTTTCTCACCCAAGCATCGGTGTACTGAGGGTAAAGTTCAATCGCCTTGTCGTAATTAGCTATGGCAGCACGTATGTCATGGGCTTTTGTGATACACTCATTACCCATCAGATAATATTCCTTCGCATACTTTTCCAGATTTTTTTGTTGCTCCCTCATCTGCTCTTTCAATCTTTGGTTTTCCTCTTTCAGCTGATTGATGATTCCGAGTTTCTTGCGGATAAACCGTTGGATAACCGGTTTCTCTATGTCATATCGGCTGTGTATCGCTTTAAAAAAATGGGTGAGGAAAGTAGCAAAGTCACCCTTATTGAATGACTCTACTGATGCGGCATACTGGATATCTGCCTGTGCCTGCTTCATGGCACGCTCTATGGCCTGCTCGTTATTAAACCGGTGAGAGAATGACACAATTTCCGGTCGTACAAAAATATCAGCTCGCGTGATTTCCCGTTTAAGTTGGATGCCCTCCAGCGAGGTACAGCGGCTGAGTGCCACATAGGTCTGTCCTCCGGCAAAGACTCCGCCGCTGAAATCAATGATAGCCCGGCTAAACGTCAGTCCCTGGCTTTTATGTACCGTGATGGCCCATGCCAGGCGGATGGGGTATTGAATGAAGGTACCTAATTCTTCTTCTTCTATTTTCTTTTCAGTTTCGTTATAGCGGTATCTTACGTTGCTCCAGCTTTCTTTATGTACATCAAATTCTTTTCCGTCTTCTGTAACGATATACATGGTACCGTCGTTCGACAGTCCGGAGATAGTGCCGATTGTTCCATTCACCCATCGCTTTTCCTGATCATTTTTGATGAATATAACCTGCGCTCCGGGTTTTACTATGAGTTCCATGAGTGTGGGAAGACTGTTTTCGGGAAACTCTCCGTGGATTTCTCCTTGGAGTGTAACCGCATTTCCGGGCAATTCTGCCAGTTTTTGTTCATTGATATGATCAACTGTATCGCGTCGGGTAGCAAGCGTGATATACATATCGTTTTCTCCTTTATGTATTGGTGCATTGCAGCGTGTGTTAAGCAGTTGGAGGTCGGCGTTTCCGGCAGTATTGGTTCGGATGCGGTCGAGTACTCCTACAAACACTTTATCAGTTTGTCGGTACACTTTAGTCAATTCAATGGCGACCAGCTCCATTTCCTGAAAGACGCGTGCTGAGAAGAAATACGGATTAGGGTAAAAGCGGTTGATAATTTCCCGTTCATCGGCTTTTACCACAGGTTCCAGCTGAAAGATGTCGCCCACTAGCAACACTTGTTTCCCGCCAAAAGGTTCGCGCATATTTCGTGAGTAGATGCGCAACACTTTATCAATGAAATCAATGATGTCAGCCCGTACCATTGAAATCTCATCAATGATAACCAGTTCGATGTTTTGGATGAGTTTCCGATGGTCGGATGAATATTTTAGCGTATCATGTAATTTCTTCCCTTGAAAATTCGGGTCATCGGGTAGCAAAGGATGAAAAGGAAGTTTGAAGAAACTGTGCAGTGTGCTTCCTCCGGCATTGATAGCTGCGATTCCCGTTGGAGCTAAAACGACATATTTCTTTTTAGTCACCTTGCATACATGTTTCAGGAAGGTTGACTTTCCCGTTCCTGCTTTTCCTGTAAGAAAGACAGACTGGCGTGTATATTGTATCAGCCGTAAGGCATTCTGAAATTCCGGATTGTTTGTATCAATAGAAGTGTGCGACATATTGCGATAAAAAAGACAACCACTTTAGTTTAAGTAGCTGTCTTTACTTTAGTGATCGGCCTGGAACTCGAACTGTAAAGTTTATCCAGCTATTTACTTTATTTTGATTTTAGTTCATTAATTTCGTTTGAAATAGTCTTTTGCTCTTTAGATAAAAAAGACTTTTGATATTACAAAGATAGGATTTTTCTTTTGAATCTGTGAAGATGAATCCCCAAAAGCGTGTATGCTTGATGCTTTTAGAAATTTGTATTGTCGTTTTTTCATTCAACAATCGTTTTGATTGTTTTCTATAGGTTCCTTATGTTAGGTTACAGAATTGTTTTTGCTTGTAGGTTAGCATTGATTTGTTGTTGAGTTATGTCTGGAATTTTTTTTTGATAAGGTCGTTTTATAGTGTATAAAGATAAAGGAGATGAATTACGAAATCACTGTTTTTATGAAAAAGAGAAAATTTTTCTATTTATTGATTCTATTGTTTTATTGTCTTGATTTATTTTCCTCTAAATTTGTTAGCAAATCAATTATAATATTCAATACTATGAAACGATTTTTATTTTTATCGTCTTTCTTGACTTTATTTACATGTGGTATGCAGGCACAGTGGAAGCCTGTTGGAGATAGAATTAAAACAGAATGGGCTACACAGATTAATCCTGATGCAGTCTTGTCTGAATATCCTCGTCCGATTATGGAACGCAAAGATTGGAAAAATTTAAATGGTTTATGGAAGTATGCCCTTATTCAGAAGGGAGAAAGGCTTCCTGAAAATTTCGGAGGAGAAATTTTAGTTCCTTTTGCTGTTGAATCCTCTTTATCAGGTGTGGGTAAAAGATTGAGTGAAGAGCAAGAATTGGTTTATCAACGTGAATTTGATATTCCTTCCAGTTGGAAAGGAAAGCGGGTCTTGTTGCATTTTGGTGCGGTTGATTGGAAAACAGATGTATGGGTAAATGATGTTAAAGTTGGTACTCACATTGGTGGATTTACTCCTTTTTCGTTTGATATAACACCAGCTTTAATAGCTAAGGGTAAAAACAAGCTGAGAGTAAAAGTTTGGGACCCTACAGATAAGGGACCTCAACCTCGTGGTAAGCAAGTTACTAATCCGGAAGGAATCTGGTACACTCCTGTAAGTGGTATTTGGCAAACTGTTTGGTTAGAGCCTGTATCGGAAAAATATATCAGCCATCTGCGTATTACTCCTGATATAGACCGTAATATATTGAAGGTTCATCCGGAAGTGGCATCATACGATAATTCTGATTGTGTAGAAGTTAGAGTATATGAAGAAGACCGGTTGGTGGCTGTAGGTAAGAGCATTAATGCTGAACCTATAGAAATAGAAATGCCGACTGATATAAGATTATGGAGTCCGGATTCTCCTTTTCTTTATACCTTGAAAGTCTCTTTGAAAAATGGGAATAAAGTGTTTGATGAGGTAGATAGTTATGCTGCGATGCGTAAGTATTCTACCCGCCGTGATGAGAATGGCATTATGCGTCTGGAGTTAAACAATAAGGCATTATTTCAGTTTGGTCCTTTAGATCAGGGCTGGTGGCCTGACGGTTTATATACGGCCCCTACAGATGAAGCATTGTTGTATGATATTCAAAAGACAAAGGATTTTGGTTATAACATGATTCGTAAACATATTAAGGTTGAGCCAGCTCGCTGGTATACGCATTGCGATCGTTTAGGTATCATTGTATGGCAGGACATGCCAAGTGGCGACCGTAATCCGGAATGGCAGAACAGAAAATACTTTGAAGGTACAGAGCTAAAACGTTCTGCCGAATCAGAGGCTTATTACCGTAAGGAATGGAAAGAAATAATGGATTATCTTTATTCTTATCCTTGTATTGGAACTTGGGTACCTTTTAATGAGGCTTGGGGGCAGTTTAAGACAGAAGAAATAGTTGAATGGACTAAGAATTATGATCCTACCCGTTTGGTTAATCCAGCCAGTGGCGGTAATCATTATACTTGTGGTGATATGCTTGATTTGCATAATTACCCTCAGCCGGAAATGTATCTTTATGATGCACAGCGTGCTACTGTTTTGGGAGAATATGGTGGCATAGGTTTAGTCTTGAAAGATCATATTTGGGAGCCAAATAGAAATTGGGGATATATACAGTTTAATTCTTCTGATGAAGTGACCGATGAATATGTAAAATATGCCAATATGCTCTATGAAATGATTTCGAGAGGTTTTTCAGCGGCAGTTTATACACAGACCACGGATGTGGAAATGGAGGTAAATGGTTTGATGACTTATGACCGTAAGGTTATCAAGATGGATGAAAAGCGAGTTCGGGAAATAAATACTCGTATTTGTAATTCTTTGAAAAAATAATGATTTGAAAATTTTGTAATTATGGGCGATTGGTGTAACTTTCCAATCGCTCATTATTTTTAGAACAGAAGCGTTGATACGATGAAACACCCCATGATTAAATTAATCTTATGTTTGTGTATGTGTATAGTATATCCTGTTTTTGCAGGAAATACTCAGCATTACTATTTTAAGACGATTGATATTCGTAATGGCTTGTCTCAAAATACAGTATATCAGATTATTCAAGATAAGAATGGATTTATGTGGTTTGGAACTAAAGATGGTTTGAACCGCTATGATGGTCTTTCTTGCAGAGTATATAAAAAAGAAAATTCCAGTTTGGGTAGGAATTTTATAACAGCTCTTTATGAAGATATAAGAGGGAAAATCTGGATAGGTACCGATGGGGGTGTTTTTATTTATGATCCTCAGCTGGATTCTTTTACCGCTTTCGATATTGTTAGTAATACAGGAAAGGTTATTGATGATTTTGTGACTCAAATAGAGGGAGATGGTGATGGGTTTGTTTGGATATCAGTAGAAAATCAGGGATTGTTTCGTTTTCAACTTGACTCAAAGCAGCTGGTTAGTTATTTGCCCCAAACTCCTATGTCTAATATTACTCGGTTTTGGATGAATGATGACCAACTTTGGCTTGCACTATATGCAGATAATCTGTATTGCATAGATAATCATCTGTCAGGCAATTTAGTCCCGTTTAGAGATGCGGACGGGAAAGAAGTTTTTAAGAATGATATTATTAATTGGCAGGTATATGGCTTGCATAATTGTATGTATGTGGCTTCCTTAAATGGGTTGACTGAAATAAATTTGACCAATAAAAAAACACGCCGGTTATTGGACACTTATGTGCGGACTTTGAAGTTTAGAAAAGATGACGAACTTTGGATAGGTACTGAAACTGGTTTGTATATTTATAATTTGAGAAGTGATGAATTAACGCATCTTACCGCACCTTTACAAGAAGACTTTTATGCTTTAGCTGACAATGCCATTTATTCACTGTGTTGTGATAAGGAAAACGGTATGTGGATAGGCTCCTATTTCGGAGGTGTGAATTATCATCCTTATCAATGGACCTATTTTGAAAAGTTTTATCCGCGCGATGATTTTCGCAATTTTGGTCGTAGGGTGCGTGAAATTTGTGAGGGGAATGATGGTACTTTATGGATTGGTACTGAGGATCGTGGGCTTTTCAATTTTAACCCAAAGACAGGAAAGATTGATTCGTTTCATCATCCGGTTATCTATCAAAATGTGCATGGGCTTTGTTTGGATGATCAAGATTTGTGGGTGGGTACGTTTTCTGGGGGCTTGAACCGGATAAATTTAAAGACTCGCCAAGTTAAGCATTATAGTAAAGGTGAGTCTGAGAATTCGTTGTGTGCTAATGATGCATTCAGCGTTTATAGAACCACTTTGGGGGAAATCTGGATAGGAACTACCTCCGGCTTACTGAAGTATAACCGTGATACCGATGATTTTACCCGGATACCTCAACTTCGTAATATGTTTACCTATAATATATTAGAGGATTCTGACGGAAATTTGTGGGTTGCAACTTTTTCTAATGGCGTTTTTTGTTACAATGTCTCAAAGCATAGATGGAAGAATTATTTATCAGATGTTAAAGATTCTACTTCTTTATCTTATAACAAAGTTATCAGTATTTATGAAGACAGGAAGAAGCGTTTATGGTTTATGACCTTAGGTGAAGGTTTATGTCGTTATAATCCGAAGACAGATAATTTTGTTCGTTATGATATGTCGGACGGTTTTCCAAGCAATACCATCTATAAGATGGTTGAAGATAAGAAAGGGAATCTGTGGATGACTAGTAATTTTGGCTTGATTTGTTTTAACCCGGACACAGGCAGCAAACACATTTATACTACATCTAACGGGCTGTTAAGCAATCAGTTTAATTTTCAGTCGGGATATTGTGATCAGAATGGTAGAATCTATTTAGGTAGTATCAATGGCTTCATTGCTTTTGATCCGGATACATTTGTAGAAAATGATTTTTTACCTTCGGTGGTAATTACAGATTTTTTCCTGTTTAATAAACATATGTCGGCAAGCAGTCCCGATTCGCCGCTCCGTACCAGCATTCTTTATTCAGATCAAATCGAATTGGCTTCCAGTCAAAATTCATTTTCTTTTCAAGTGGCTGCCTTGAGCTATCAGTCACCCAAAATGAATAAATTAGAATATAAACTTGAAGGATTTGACCGTGAGTGGTATAAAGTGGGACCCAATTCACTGATTAATTATTCCAATCTTCCATATGGCTGTTACAACTTACGAATCAGAGGGTCTAACAGTGATGGAAAGTGGAATCCTCAAGAGCGTGTGTTGGGTATTCGCATTCTTCCTCCTTTTTATTTGTCTGTATGGGCATTCATATTATATATCGTGTTATTTTTCTGTTCATTGTTTGCTGTTATTTTATACTTTAAACGGAGAAGCCGCCGTAAGCATCAGCGGGCGATGGAACAGTTTGAGCGAGAAAAAGAGCGCGAGCTGTATACGGCAAAAATTGATTTCTTCACGAATGTTGCGCATGAAATACGAACTCCTTTGACACTTATTAAATGTCCGTTGGGAAATGTGCAAGCTTCTCATTCTTTGCCAGATGATGTGAAGGAAGATTTGGAGATAATGGAATTAAATACAAATCGCCTTTTAGATTTGGTAAATCAGCTGTTAGATTTCCGGAAGACAGAAACAAAAGGTTTTCAGCTAAACTTTATGGAGCAAGATGTGGCTGGTTTATTGCGAAATACTTATCGGCGTTTCCAGCCTTTAGCTCATGAAAAAGAATTGGAATTGACTATTGATACTCCAGAAAACTTGAATGTATCTGTAGATAAAGAGGGGTTGACTAAAATAATTAGTAATCTATTGACGAACGCTGTAAAATATTCAAATTCTTATATTCATATCCGTCTGTATGCCGAAGGTGATTGGATGTATCTGCAGGTAAGCAATGACGGGCGGATTGTGCCTGCTGAAATGCGGGAGGAAATATTCAAGCCTTTTATTCAATATAAGGAAGGAGTAATTAATTCTGTTCCGGGAACAGGGATTGGTCTGGCCTTAGCCCGTTCGCTGGCAGAACTTCATGGAGGATGGCTGAATATGGATGGTTCACTGGAGGAAAATACGTTTGTATTGAAGCTTCCTTTGTATCATGTTGAAACCATCGCTATCGAGTCGGTGACAACAGATGATGCTTTGCAACATTCAGAAATGGCTAAATCAGAGAGCCTGCTTGGATATACACTTTTGGTAGTTGAAGACAGCAAGGAAATGCAAACATTTATCGTCAAACAGTTATCTTCCGAATATCAGATCTTTACGGCTGAAAATGGGGTTGAGGCCTTGAATGTTTTGAAAGAACAGACGGTTAATCTCGTTATATCGGATGTCATGATGCCGGAGATGGATGGAATGGAATTGTGTCAGCACTTAAAATCAGACTTGGAAACCAGTCATATTCCAATCGTGTTACTGACGGCAAGAACAACCCTACAATCCAAGATAGAAGGAATGAAATTAGGTGCAGATGCTTATATAGAAAAACCGTTTTCTGTAGAATATCTGAAGGTATGTATTGCCAATCTGTTGAATAACCGTGAGAAACTGCGGATGTCTTTTGTCAATTCTCCATTTGTACAAACCAATAGTATGGCTTTAACTAAAGCCGATGAAGCTTTCTTGAAAGACTTGAAAGAGGTTGTCTTGGAAAACATGCAAAATCCAGACTTCAATTTAGACGATATGGCAAGCCTGCTGAATATGAGCCGTTCGAGTTTAAATAGAAAAATTAAGGGAGTACTTGATATGACCCCTAATGATTATATCCGGTTAGAGCGGTTGAAGAAGGCGGCTCAGCTATTGAAAGAAGGTAATAGTAAGATTAATGAAGTTTGTTATATGATAGGCTTTAATACACCTTCTTATTTTGCCAAATGTTTTCAGAAACAGTTTGGGGTATTGCCTAAAGAATTTATCAAATAAAACAGAGAAGTAGAGGATTTTTCTGTTTAAAAAGCCTTCAGATATGTTCTGGAGGCTTTTTTGGTGCTATTTTTCTATATAATGAAAAAATATTTGCATCTGTTTTATAGTCCTTTTTATACATTTGCAGATGTGAAAAACCATTAAAAAATAGTACTATGATTCTAAAACTGATTACTTAAATTCATCTCTTCATGTTTATTGTGACAGTTGCAAAAGTTGTGATTGTTTCGCTGTTAAAAACGGGTGTATGATAATCCGTAAAGTTTAAAATCTAATTCTAAAAAAAATGATCAAGAAAATTTTATTTTTATTCTTGGCCGTATTTTCAGTTACAGTGTATGCGCAAAATGTAACAATAACAGGTACGGTAACAGATGTTAATCAAGAGCCTTTAATTGGTGTGAATGTAGTAGTGAAAGGTTCTACCACAGGTGCTATTACCGATTTTGACGGTAATTTTTCTTTGAGTGGGGAAAAAGGTAGTACGCTTATTTTCTCTTATATTGGTATGCTTACTCAGGAGGTTGTATATAAAGGCTCTCCTATGCGAGTGGTTTTAAAAGATGATTCAAAAGCCTTAGAAGAAGTTGTTGTTATTGGTTACCAGACTGTGAAAAAGTCAGATTTGACAGGAGCTGTAGCGGTTGTTGATACCAAGGAAATGAAAAAAAGTGCAGCAGGAACTTTGGTTAGTCAGATGCAAGGTTTGGCTACAGGAGTAAATGTTCGTAGCAGCGGTCGTGCAGGTGAAGACTCTTCCATAGAAATTCGTGGTGTAGGCTCTTTAAGTAACAACTCTCCTTTGTGGGTAATTGATGGTATGATTACCGATCCGGGAGTTGACTTTAACCCGGCCGATGCAGAGTCAATTCAGATTTTGAAAGATGCTTCTGCCGCTGCAATTTATGGTTCGCGTGCTGCGAATGGAGTAATTATTGTTACTACAAAGAAAGGCTCTAAGGGTCCGATGAAGGTAAACATTAGCGTGAAAGAAACGTTGGAATGGAGCCCGAAGTACGATTTGATGAATGCTGCAGAATACATAAAATATAATGATATAGCTTATAATGAAGCAATAAAGAATGGAATAGCTACCGTAAACAGCACTCAAAAACACTCGGAGTATGATACAAATTGGCAGGATGAAGTTTTGAAGACAGCTTTGGTGCAAGACTATAATGTATCTCTTTCAGGTGGGGGTGACTCTGGTAATTATTTTGTATCTGCAGGTTATTATAATAACGATGGTGTTTCTTATGGAAATACATTTGAGCGTTATAGCTTCCGTGTGAACTCACAGGGTAAAAAAGGATGGTTTTCTTTCGGTGAAAACCTGGCTTACTCTTTAACCAATACTGACCCGAACCAGACAAATACGTATAACGATTTCCTGCGTATGATGCCTACCATTCCTGTTTACGATGAAAACAATCCGGGCGGATATGGGTATGGTGATGCTGCGAAGTACAATACGTTTGGTGTAAACCCTATTGCACGTGAAGACTTGGAGTACCGCAGAATGCGTCAAAACCGTATTAATGGTTCTGTTTGGCTGGAATTTAAACCATTTGATTTCCTCTCTTATAAATTTAATGGGGGTGTTGATTTGTATTTCTATGAAAACTCTTGGTTCCGTGGTGAAGGAAATTGGACTCAGAATCAAGAACATCGTGATCCGGAAAGTCAAAAAGCTCGTGACAATACCTATAATATGCTGGTAGAACACACCTTGAACTTTAATAAGGATTTTGGAAAGCATCATGTTGATGCTGTAGTAGGTACTTCTTATCAGCAGCATGAATGGGAAGGCTTGTGGGCATCGCGTTTAAATTTCCCACAGCTTGGTGATGGAGGATATTTGCATGTATTGAATGCAGGTCAGAGTAATCAGCAGAACTCAAACAGTATTAGTAAAAATGCTATGATTTCTTATCTGGGCCGTGCTAATTATGTATACGATGATAAGTATTATTTCACAGCAACTTTCCGTCGTGACGGGACATCTCGCTTGTCAAAAGAAAATCGTTGGGGTAACTTCCCTTCAGTTTCAGGTGCATGGAGAATCTCTAAAGAAAGTTTCTTTAATATTCCTTGGATTAATGACTTGAAGATTAGAGGAAACTGGGGACGCTTGGGTAACTCTTCTATCGGTGATTGGGATTATATCGGTACTATTAATCAAAGTATTGTTACTGTGTTTGGCGGTGCTATCGTTCCGGGAGCAACTCAGGTGAAATTAGTAAACTCAGGTCTGGTTTGGGAAACCAAGGAAACTGTGAATGTGGGATTTGATGCAAGTTTCTTGAATCAGCGGTTGACTGTTAGTGCTGAATATTATAATTCTAAGACTAGTGACGTTTTGGCAGAAACTCCAATCGCTATCTCAACAGGTAATCAAGGTGGTTCTCCTTGGAAGAACGCAGCTAGCTTGCGCAACCAAGGTTTCGAAATCACTTTAGGATGGAAAGATCAAGTTTCTGGATTCAAATATAATGCTTTGTTGAACCTGACTACAATGAAAAACAAGGTTTTGAGTTTGGGTCGTGACGGCTCTGAAAGAAACTTTATTGATTCGGGTCAGGCAAGAACCGAACCGGGTAGATCATTGGCTGAATTTTATTTGAGAAGAACAGATGGTCTTTTCCGTACGCAGGCCGATATAGATAATTATGTAACTTCTGAGGGTAATCCTATCATGATTGACGGTAAACGTCCTCAATTAGGTGATGTAAGATATCTGGATTTGAATGACGATGGTAATATTACTGATGCCGATCGTGATTATTGTGGCACTCCTTGGGCAAAGATGCAATTGTCTTTTGTCTTTAATGCAGAATGGAAGAACTTCGATTTCAGCATGATGTGGAATGGTCAGTTTGGTAATAAGATTTACAATGTATCAAGATGGCAAGGTCGTCAGTTTGCAGATAACTCCAACTATATCCGCTTTGAAAAAGGTGAAGAACCTTATCAGATTAATCCTAATTCTGATACACCGCGTATTATTTATGGAGATATGAGAAACTCATACGATTCAGATCGTTTCTTGGAAAATGGGTCTTATTTCCGCATGAAGAATATTTCCATCGGTTACAACTTCAAGCAAGATTGGATTAGAAATTTGGGTATTGAAAAATTACGTCTGTTTGCAACAGGTAGTAACTTGCTTACTATTACCGGCTATTCAGGATTGGATCCTGATTTCAAGGGCGTAAATTCTGTATGGAACAGCGGTACAGATGGCTTTGCATATCCTAATACCCGTTCTGTAATGTTTGGACTGGACTTGACATTTTAATTAATAAATCAATTTGAAAATTATGAAAAAGATATATTGTGGATTAATGTTGGCTGCGACCTTAACTTTGGGTAGTGGATGCAGTGCCAGCTTATTGGATATTGATAATCCCAATGAGGTTACCAATGAAACCTTCTGGAATAAGCCGGAAGATGCTACAGCTGGAGTAAATGCTTGTTATAGCTTTTTATATAAAGAAGGCACTTGGATGCGTTGGCTGTCTTTCCGTTATGATTTGACATCAGATGAAGGATGGAGTTCTTCTCCGTGGATTGAATTAGGTGATTGGACCCGATTCTTATATAACAATTATAATTTCTATGAAGGAAATACGGTACATTGGGAACACTTTTATGTAGGTATCTTCCGGTGTAATCAGGTGCTGAGCAAGGTGCCTCAGATTGAAATGGATGAAACCTTAAAGAATCAAGTATTGGCTCAAGCCTCTTTCTTGCGGGCTTTGTGGTATTTTCAGGTAAATCTGTTATGGGAAAAGGGTACTATGCCTTTGGAACCCATGGATGCTTCTTATGTTCCTGAAGATGCCTCTGAACAAGAAATCTGGGATCAGATCGAAAAGGATTTAATCTTTGCAGCTACCTATTTGCCGGAAACTTGGGATGCCGTTAATTTGGGTCGTGCCACTCGTGGTGCAGCCAAAGCTCTTTTGGGTAAGGCTTACATGCAGCAGCATAAGTACGAATTGGCGAAAGAACAGCTTGATTGGCTGATTGAAAGAAAAGGTTCTTTGTATGATTTGATTCCAAACCGTCAGGATAACTTTACAGATTCGGATGAAAACAACAAGGAAGGTGTCTTTGAAATACAGTTCGATGACCAGAATAAAGGTGGTACAGGTAATGATGCCAGTATGGCATTTGGCTTCCAGCGCACTCAGTTTTATGCACCCAGCGGTATTGGTTGGGGCGACGGTAAAGCACGCCGCTGGTTAGTGGATGAATTCTTGAAAGAAAAACGTGAAGACGGAACGAATGACTTACGCTTGTATCATAGTATTCTTTATCGTGGATTCTCTGCTGATTTCCCAGATCAGTCTAAGAAATATTATAACTTTGACAATGCAGATTGGAATGAGGGATGGGGTATGGATCCGGAAGATTGCTATATACGTAAGTACAATACATCTTATTACCGTGATAGAGAAGATTATTTTGCACGTAATAACTATCGTATCATCCGTTTTGCAGATGTCTTGATGAATTATGCAGAATGTTTGGTTGAAACTGGTACTCCTCCAGCAGATGCTGCCGTATATATAGACGAGGTAAGAAATCGTGCGGGTCTTGTGGATTTATCTGAAAGTCAATGGAAAGACTGCTTGAACTCAAAAGATGCTTTTATGAAGCGTTTGCAGATTGAACGTACCCTTGAACTTTGTTTTGAAGGCTGGCGTTGGGCCGATTTAAAACGTTGGGGAATGCTTGATTCACAGGTCGGCATAGATGAATTGAAAAGCCGTGATAAGGACTTCAATAATTTTGTTATAGGTAAGCACAGACGCCTGCCTATTCCGAGAGATGAAGTAAGCAACAGTACCGTAGGTGGTGAGGTTCATCTGACTCAGAATCCTATGTATTGATGATGTGATAATGAATACGGCTGTGTATGGATATTGGTTCATAACACTCCATACACAGCCTTTTTCCCTTTTAAATTTACTGTTATGGATAATCTACGGAAAGTATTATTTTCATTTGGCATATTAGTAAGCAGTACTTTGGCTGCACAGAATATTTCTAATCCGGTATTGCCAGGAGTGGCAGATGCTGGTGTATTAAAATATAATGGTAGATATTATATTGGAGGTGTTTTTACTAATGGCGACTTCTATGTGTCTGATGATTTGGTTCATTGGGAATATCCTGTCCACGTGGTTACGATGAAGAATGACTGGACTCAAGGCACCGGTGCAGGAGATGATCAGATTCATGCTAATGATATGCTGTATTTGAATGGTGATTTTCATTTATACTGGTCGGTAAATTATTGGGGAAAAGATAAGCATGCAGTACATATAACACATGCTCAGAGTGATAAGGTAACAGGTCCGTATGTGGAACCTGATCAAAAGCGGTGGATGGATAATCGGATTGACCCGATGCTTTTTAAAGACGATGATGGTCAGCTTTATATGTATATGGTTCGTTTTACGGATGGAAATACGATTTGGGTCCGTAAAATGAAGAACCCTTCGGAATTTGCCGGTGATCCTATCTGCTTGTTTGCTTCTTTGCCAGATACTTGGGAAACCATGGATAATCGTGTGGCAGAAGGACCTTGGGTTATTAAATATAGGAATCGTTATTACATGATGTATAATGCGAATCATACATCTACAGAGTGGGGTAATTATCAGTTAGGAGTAGCAGAAGCCGACTCGCCTTTAGGTTTTCAAAATGGTAATAAATATAGTTATCCGGTAGTAGTGGGAAACCAGATTTTGTTAGAGGAGAAAAAGGTTGATTTATTGAGATATGGATCTGGATATGATTCTATGTTTACTTATACGGAACAACAACCGCAGGGGCGCTGGTGTTCTGTTTCTTACGATGATTTAGCATGGAAAAAAGGAGAAGCAGGCTTCTCTTCAAAGGAGATAAAAGGTTCAACGGTTCGTCATCAAGGTACCAGATGGCATTCTTCTGATTTGTGGCTCAGAAAAAGATTTGAAGTAAAGCAGGCTGGCAATTTGGCGCTGCGGGTAGCTCATGAGGGGGATACAAAGATTTATTTAAATGAAACTTTGATTTATGAGAAAGAGGGAAGCGATTATTGCATCGTGAATCTGACTTCTGCACAGCGAAATTTACTGAAGAGTGGAACCAATGTATTGGCAGTAGAAACGCATAAAGGACGTTCTCAATTTTTTGACGTTTCTTTGTTTGATATGCAGGAGGAAGTAGCAGATGATATATTGTTGACACCGGGTCAGCCGAATATCTTAAGAGGACCGAATGGATTTGAATGGTGGCTTATCTATATGGCTAATAAGAATAATGAACGAAGAGGACAATATATTAATAGAGTGCAGTTCTTTGATAAAACATTGCATGTTGATGGCATTACCGGTCCTTCCACTACTGGATACCATCCTGAACCATCCCTCCCTACCTTTGCAAAAAAAGAAGAAAGTGCGTGTTGGGGTATTTTGTCGCAGGCACAGCCATCTGTCAGTTACTTGTTTGAAACAGGGGTGAAGACAGCTGGAGAGTCTGGAATTATTGCTTGGTGGAAAGATGAAAAAAATCAAGCGGCAGTAGGTTTGGACCGAACGAAGAATACATGGTTTTTACGTACGTTGGCAGATGGAAAAGAATTAGTGCACTCTTATGCGTTGCCGGATGGTTTCCGCTGGGGGGTATATCATCATTTTCGGATAGAGCGGCAGGAGGGAAATTTGAAAATTTGGTTAGACGAAATACCAACTCCGGGAAAATCTGTATTTGAGGGAATAATTCCAGCCGATGAACCAGGGGTTCCTGGTGTATTCGACAAAACTCAAACAGCTTTGTTTGAAGGTGCTGTCTATACGGTTGGTTTTGATATGGATCTGTTAGACTTGCAGAGACATTCGGAAATACGTAAAGGAGATTGGTTTACCGATTATGAATTTAGCTTTCAGCTTGATGGATTATCTGGAGAAGAAACCGGAAGTTGTTACCCTGTTTATATAGATGCAAAGAATTATGTAAAGGTCACTTTTAACAGCCGGAAACAGCGGCTGGAACTTCAGATGATGAAAAACGGAAAGGAAATAGCAGTAAAAGAATATGGGTTACAAACTCGCACAACGGTTTATCCGGATATAAAATATACAGACTTTATAGAGAAGACCTATCGGTTTAAAGCTCCAGTTCTGCTTGATGCTCTTTATCTTTCTCGGCATGAGGTTAGTGATAAATCTAAGTTCGTGGAAAATATGTTTAGCCATTTTGATGTAGAATATTTGAATAAAGGAGAATGGCTTCCTATTCCGAATCAGAATGTTGCTGTAGATTCTCATCCAGCCTATAATGTTTTATCGTTTACACCGGTAAAAGCGGATGGGCTTCGTTTTATCAACAAGAACCCGCAAGATTTAAACCGGCATATCTATAAGATCGGAGTTCATGAGCTGTGGAAAGATGCTTATCATTTTCGGGCTGTACGCAGGGACGGAAAGTTGCATCTGTTTGTAGACGGTCAGGAAATAGATGAATTAGAGGTGGCTTATCCAGCTTCTATTGTCGGGTTTAGTACAGGTGAAAATGCCTCTTTATATAAAGGAATATTGTATTATCACATTGGAAATAAATAAATGATTTACTCTTAAATTACGATGTTATGAGAAATGGTTTTATGTTTTTGTTAGGATTGATGGTAGCTTGCTCCTCTTGCCAGTCTTGTTCTTCAGAGTATAAAAATGTAGATGAGATTGTAGTAGAAAATGTAAAGACAAAGGTTCCTTTTGGTGATCCTTTTATTATGCTGCATGAAGATACTTACTATGCCTATGGAACAAATGCGGATGATGGTATAGAGGTTTATACATCAGCCGATTTGAAAACCTGGAAGTATGCGGGTATGGCCTTATTAAAGAAAGATGTATGGGCCGACCGCTGGTTCTGGGCTCCTGAAGTATATGAGGTAAATGGAACCTTTTATATGTATTATTCTGCCGATGAGCATATTTGTGTGGCAACATCTGATTCACCGACTGGTCCGTTTAAGCAAAGCAAAAAAGAGCCGATGATTGTTGGAGAAAAGTGCATTGACAATTCCTTGTTTATAGATGACAATGGTAAGCCCTATTTGTTTTTTGATCGTTTCAATGATGGATTGAATATCTGGGTAGCAGAACTGGAAAGTGATCTAATGACAATTAAGACTGAAACAATGCATCCGTGTATTCATGTTTCCCAGCCTTGGGAGGAAGTCTGGCCTCGTGTTAATGAAGGAGCTTATGTAGTGAAACACGATGGCTTGTATTATATGACTTATTCAGCCAACAGTTATGAAAGTCCTTTTTATGGTATCGGGTGTGCCACAGCTACAAACCTGATGGGACCATGGACTAAATACGAAGATAATCCATTGTTGCAGAAGCCAGGTGAACTGGTTGGTGTGGGGCATAGTGCTATGTTTAAAGATAAGGACGGAAAACTTCGTATCGTATTTCATGCTCATAAAGATAAGAATAACATTCACCCTCGTTTCATGTATATCAGTGATGTGATTTTTGAAGAGGTGAATGGTGTGAAGAAGATGAAAATAAGTGAAGAATATATGACCCCTTATGTTATAAAATAATGAGAAAATATTTGCTGTTTTTTTTATTGTCTGTTTTCATTGCCAGTTGTAGGAGTAATGTAACGGTAGAATCAGACTATCTTCCGATAGCCGATCCGTATGTGTTGTTTCATGAAGGTAAATATTATGCATATGGTACAGGGGGTATGGTTCATGGTGATGGGTTTGCTTGTTTTACTTCTACTGATTTAAAAACGTGGAAGCGTGAAGGGCAAGCACTGATGGCTGATGATTCGTATGGCACTTGGGGCTTTTGGGCACCGGAGGTCTATTATGTAAAAGACCGGCAGAAATTCTATATGTTTTATTCCAGTGAAGAACATATCTGTGTTGCTACCTCTGACAGCCCGCAGGGACCGTTCCGTCAAGCGGTGAAACAACCCATCTGGCATGAAAAGAGCATTGATACTTCTTTGTTTATTGACGATGATGGTACGCCTTATCTCTATTTTGTGCGTTTTACAGGAGGTAATGTTATTTGGGTAGCTGAAATGAATAAGGATTTAATGAGCATCAAAGAAAATACGTTGGTGAAATGTATTCAAGTGGAAGAGCCTTGGGAATTGTCTCAAGATAAACCTGCAAAAGTGGCGGAAGGCCCCTCTGTATTGAAAAAGGGAGAGGTTTATTATTTGATATATTCGGCTAACCATTTTGAAAGTAAAAATTATGGGGTAGGTTATGCTACTTCTGCAAGTCCTAAAGGACCCTGGAAAAAATATGAAGGAAATCCGATTCTGCAAAGAACGGATGGTTTAGTGGGAACAGGTCATGGCGCCCCTTTTTGTGATAAGAAAGGAATTTGGAGGTATATATTTCATGCTCATTGGAATGACACAAAGGTACAGCCAAGAACCTCTTTTATTAAAGATCTTGTTATTTCAGATAGAGGTATAGTGTCTGTAAGCGGCTTGTTGATACGTCCCCATGTGATAACTGAAAAAAATGAAAATAAATGAACAGAAATATTTTATATAGTTTATTGTTGGTTTGCTTCTGTGCTTGTCAAGATCCATCTCAAGTAATTACTACAGGCTCCTTGCTTCATGAAATGGTTAACCCTGAGGTATTGACTCAATATCCAGATCCTTTTTATATTACCAGGCAGTTCAGTAGTTACGACAGGGCTTCTACTGATAAAGACAGTTTGTCGTGGTATGCAAATTGTGACCGTAGTCAGTTTTTACGTACAGATTCTATAGAAGGGCGGAGAGAATTCGTCATGGTAGACACAGACGGACCTGGGGCTATTACTCGCTTTTGGGTAACCGTAGCCGATTATTCAGATCAAGGAATTCTCCGTGTCTATTTAGATTATCAGGAAAATCCGGTTATAGAGGGGGAAGTCTTGAAGGTATTGAGTGGACATATATTGGTGGGTGCTCCATTATCTGCTTCAGTTTCTGAAGATACTGACTATAAGCAAAGAGGGCATAATTTATATTTGCCGATTCCCTATGGAAAACATTGTAAAATTACTTATGAGAGTCCTTCCATAAAGGAACCGGGTGAGTTTTCTGGAGAATGTTTTTATTATAATATTAATTATCGCACTTATGAAAAGGGAACTGAAGTACAGACCTTTTCTGTAGCTGATTTAACAGCCTGTCAGGATGAATTGGAAGAAGCACAGCATCTGCTGGCCACTTCCCGTAAACTCACTGAAGACTGGAATGATGGAATAATCCAATCGCAAAAACTAACCGCCGGTCAAGAAAATGTAGTATCTCTTTCAGGTTCAGGAGCTGTGCGGCGTCTGGATGTAAAGTTGGATGCAAAGGATTTTAATCAGGCTCTTCGGTCTACTGTGTTGCGTATTTCTTTTGATAAGCAAGAAACAGTTTGGGCTCCGGTAGGCGATTTCTTCGGAAGTGGTAACCGGCTGTCTCCTTTCCAGACCTTTTATACAGAAGTAACGGCTGATTCTCTGTTGTCATGTTTTTGGGTTATGCCTTACAAGGAAGAGTGTAGAATCTCCTTGCAGAATATAGCTAAGGAGGAGGTTGAAACGTCATTAACTGTTTACAGTTCACCTTGGGAATGGAAGGAACAGTGCATGTATTTTGGTGCAGGATGGACGGAGTTTGCTGGTCTTCATACTCGTACTAATCAGGAATATGTGACTACTGATGACCATTTTGAACGGAACTTTGTACAGCTTAAAGGGAAAGGTGTTTATGTGGGCGACGGGGTTACTTTATTTAATTCCTTAGCAGACTGGTGGGGTGAAGGAGATGAGAAAATTTATGTAGATGGTGAAAAGTTTCCTTCTCATTTTGGTACAGGAACAGAAGATTATTATGGATATGCCTGGTGTATGCATCATGAATTTAGTCATCCGTTCATTGCTGAGCCCGATGGAACCGGTTCCACTCAGTGCGGTCATGTCTCTAATGTGCGTTATCGGGGGTTAGATGCAATTCCTTTCACAGACTCCTTGATTTTTGATATGGAAATTTGGCATTGGGGAAGCACGATTATTAATTATGCTCCGTCCACTTTTTGGTATATGCTGCCGGGAGGTACTTCAAATCGTCAGGCAGATCCTCAAAAAGCGGGGGCGAGCATAGCCAGACATAAGAATGATTTGGTTAGCAATGTAGCATCGGCGGGGAAGAAGGTGGAAGGCGAATTTTTGGATATCCAACTTAAGGGAGGTCTTGAAAAGTCGCAAAGTATTCCTGCCATGAATTGGAGTAATGGGGCACAGTTCTTTTGGGCAGAAGCTAAGCCTGGAGATGAGGCGGTTTTAGGCTTTAGGGTGGAGAAAGAAGGAAGTTATGGACTGAAGATTGCGTTCAGTATGGCACCCGATTATGGTTGTGTGGATATTTATTTGAATAATCATTGGAAGAAAAATATAAATTTGTATTCCGATAAACTTATAACCTGTGAGTATGATTTTGGACATACTTTTTTTCATAAGGGAACAAATACATTGAAAATTGTAATGAAAAAGGCTGATAGACGTGCTTCAAATTCGTTACTGGGCATTGATTATATGATATTATATAAATAAAAATAGATAAGAGTATGAGAAAAAATTTTTTATTATTGGCATTGTGTGGTCTGACAGCTTGTTCGTCTTCTCCTTCTGCTGAAGAAGACCAGCCTGCCACAGGTCCTCAATCAACAGTAGAGGTTTATAGTAATCCGGTAATTAATTACAGTTTACCAGATCCTACTATTATAAAAGGAGAGGATGGGTTCTTCTATTTGTATGCAACGGAGGATATCCGCAATCTGCCGATTCACCGTTCCAAGGATTTGGTAAACTGGGAATATCTTGGAACAGCTTTTAACGACCATACGCGTCCTAAGTTTGAAGCAAATGGTGGTATCTGGGCACCTGATATCAATAAAATTGGTGATAAATATGTTCTGTATTATTCCATGTCAGTATGGGGCGGAGAATGGACTTGTGGAATTGGTTGCGCAACAGCTGATAAGCCTGAAGGACCATTTACAGACCAGGGGAAAATGTTCCGCAGCAATGAAATTAATGTGCAGAATTCTATTGACCCTTTTTATATTGAAGACAACGGGAAAAAATATCTCTTCTGGGGAAGTTTCCGCGGTATTTATGCCATTGAACTTTCTGATGATGGCTTGACTGTAAAAAAAAGAATCAAACCAACCCGTATTGCAGGTACTGCTTATGAGGGTACTTATATCCATAAGAAAGGTGATTATTATTATCTGTTTGCTTCTATCGGAACTTGCTGTGAAGGTTTGAACAGCACTTATACTACGGTTGTAGGTCGTTCGAAAAACCTCTATGGACCTTATTTAGATAAAAAAGGAGGCAGTATGTTAGAAAATCAACATGAAATTCTGATTCATAAAAATAAAGCTTTTGTGGGTACCGGACATAACTCGGAAATAGTGACCGATGAGGCAGGCAATGATTGGTTTTTCTATCATGCCGTTAGTACCAAGAACCCAGACGGACGTGTGTTGATGCTTGATAAGATTAACTGGGAAAATGAATGGCCTGTTGTAGTCAATCAGTCTCCTTCTTTGAAGTCAGAAAAACCTATGTTTAAGTAATAAGAAATAGAAAACAATGAAATTGCGAAAATTATTAGTCTGCATTGTTCTCTTGGCGGGTGCAATGCATTTGTCGGCAATGAATCTTTCTCAGGAAAACGTGTCGGTTAGACTTTCATTGAAAGTGCCAGGTAATGAAGCAAAGAGCTATGAACTGTCTTTTAATAAACAATCGAACGGAACTTTTGAAGCGACAACTGTTGAAAAGTTACCTGTAGTGGTAGTACGTCAGGTTAATGAAACGGGTGATAAACAGCGTATCACAGTCACTCTGAAAGCTCTGGAAAATATCTATTTTAATTATGGAGAACAGGTTAATACCGGATTTAATCATGCCGATTGCCAGTTCTATATGCCTGGATTTTGGTATCGCAAAAATTTGCGTTCACCCAAAGAAGCTCCATCCTTTCATACATCTGATAGCTGGCTGGTGCGCGAAGACCGTTTGAGTACTCCTTTGACTGCGGCATTTAATGCGGTTAAAGGAAAATCTATGTCTGTAATTCGTATTGATAAGTTTGATAAAGATGCGCTTACTACTCATAAGGAAGGTGAGGTTATTCTTTCAGGGGAGACATCTATCGGCTATACCGGCTTTGAGAATGTAGATGGAAAAACTGTGCTTTCTTATGGTTTTCCTTATAAGGAAGCCCCGAAAACCTATATCCGTAAGTTGACATTGGCTCCGGCCGTAGAGGCTTATCAACTGCTGCGTAAGGGCGATTGTATTTCTTTGACATGGGAATTGGCAGAGCGTGACGCTGCGGATTTTTCGGAATGTGTACAGCGTACATGGGAATATAGCTATGATACGTATGCTCCGAAAGTTGTAGAAACTCCTTATACAATAGACTACATGAAAGAGGTAATGAGTAATTTCTTTGTGGAAAGTTATGTGAATAATACACCTACTCATTATTATTCTGGAGTGGAACTGGAAACAGCTACTTGTGCAAGCACGGATGTGGCAGAAGTCGGTTTTGTGGGCCGTGTATTGCTGAACGCCTTCAATGCGTTGGAATATGGTTCAATGAAGAATCGTCAGAATCTGGTGAAAGATGCCAATTCTATATTTGATACTTATTTGCAGAATGGTTTCTCTGAAGCTGGTTTCTTTAATGAAGTGGTACATTATAATCGTGGATTCAAGGAAAGCAGACATAGTATCCGCCGTCAGTCAGAAGGTGTTTATGCTATTTTGAATTATCTCAATTATGAGAAACAACATAAGCGTAAACACCCTGAATGGGAAAAGCGTATCAAAAACATGTTGGATAATTTCTTGAAACTGCAGAATGCCGACGGTAGTTTCCCGCGCAAGTTTAAAGATGACTTTTCTATTGTAGATGCCAGTGGTGGCAGTACCCCTTCGGCTACTTTGCCATTGGTTATGGCTTCTAAATATTTTAAAGACAAACGTTATTTAGCCAGTGCCAAGAGAACGGTAGAATATTTGGAAAAAGAACTGATTTCTAAAGCCGACTATTTTTCTTCTACACTGGATGCAAACTGTGAAGATAAAGAGGCTTCTCTTTACGCAGCTACAGCTTCTTATTATTTGGCTTTGGTTACTAAGGGGCAAGAACGTGTTCATTATGCAGAATTAGCTAAAAAGGCTTCTTATTTTGCTTTGTCTTGGTATTATACTTGGGATGTACCTTTTGCTCAGGGACAGATGTTGGGTGATCTTGGTTTAAAAACTCGAGGTTGGGGTAATGTGTCTGTAGAAAATAATCATATAGATGTGTTTATTTTCGAATTTGCTGATGTGTTGCGCTGGCTGGCTAAGGAATATAATGAAAATCGATTTGCTGATTTTGCAGAGGTCATGTCAACTTCTATGCGTCAGTTACTTCCTCATGAAGGTCATATGTGTGGCATTGGAAAAGTGGGATATTATCCTGAAGTAGTGCAGCATACTAATTGGGACTATGGTCGCAATGGCAAGGGCTATTATAACAATATCTTTGCTCCTGGATGGACTGTTGCTTCTTTGTGGGAACTGTTTACACCGGGACGTGCTGAAAACTTTTTGCATAAGAAATAAGCTGTAAGCAAACTCTTCATAAACTTTTAAATAACAATAGCAGGTGGATACCTTATGGTATTCACCTGTGTTGTTTTCCAGAAGCCTCTCTGTTGGATTTCCGATGCAGAATCTTGCCGCTAGTTAGGTATAAGATATCACTCCGTTGTTTCTGTACTCCTGTAAAGTTCTTCTTGACAACTTCCGGAGCAGGCTTTGCTGCCTTTCGATAGAAGTTTATGGCATCAGATGACGGGTCACCCGAATACCACCTTGGCACCCCGACCCAAAATGCGTTTGCCCAAAGCTACAACTGCCCAGCTGATCAGCAAAACCAGCACAGCTGATACTCCGATGCGGAGCGGTACAGGAATTCCCAGTCTGGAGACAGCCTCAAAAGCCGGACCGATGAAGAAGTAGTGAATCATGTAGATGCCGAAACCACAATAGGTGAGATGAGCTAGTAAAGCACAAATCCGCCGGTTGGTCATCGGCAGAGCTCGGGCCCAAAGGAACAGAGTTATCGACATACACGCTACATTGGGCGTGCAGTACGTCCAGAACAGTTCTATCTGTTGAGGAGTAGGCTGGTCCATGGACAATACATGTAAGTAGCCCGACAGATTCACGGCGTAACCTGCTGCAAACATTGGAATACCTATTGCCAAGGCACGTGACAGGCTCCAACGTACATAGGTATGCAAGTAATGACCCAGCAGCAGATAACCGTTGAAGCCGGCGAAAGAATAGAACAAGCCAAACTGGTTCCAGTCACACGTGCCGAAATGGTACTTGCTGACAAACTCCGTCACATAAGGCAAGAACGTTGACAGCCCCCAAATGCCAAGGAAAACTTCCTGCTGACGGCGCGTAGCCCGCTCTACCCAAGCCGAGAATACCGGCAGATAGAGATACAGTCCAATCAACATATAGATATACCACATATGACATGCCACATAACTGAAATGGAAGGGAATCCGGACGATACGCGACCAGGCAGTATCTAAAGTCTGGCTGGTGGTTTCGGTCCAGGGAAAGAACAAGGTAACCGTATCGGCTCCTCCACCCAGCAGATCCAGTATCCAAGGAAACAGATAATAAAGCACCGACCAGATCAAAAACGGCCACAGCACCCGCGGAATGCGTCTCCGGTAAAAGTGTTCTCCCAATGGGTGCTGTAAGAGCAATGCCCCCGTCAGCATGACAAACAGTGGGACGCAGGGGCGTACCACACTGCCCCAGACGGCTCCCCACCAGGTAAATTCAGGATTAGATTCCCCACTGCCGTAAGTAGCCGCTGCATTAAACGGGTCGCAAGCATGGCAGGCTATCAGCAGGATAAAAGCAATCAGTCGGATTAGGTCGAGTGAAACATCGTGGATCTTTCCCGTCGGATTCTGAATCGGATTGTTCGAAGCTGTAAGTTTTATTGGATTGTTTGAATAAATGTTTTTCATCTGTGTATTCATGTATTTGTGCAAATGAGTAACTTAAGTTTTGCAAAGGTGTAGTGCAAAAGAGGCTAAAACAGCTTGATAATTTAATGATTATCAAATCAGTCATGTAGCAAAACAAATCCTATGACACCTTTAGCTAACAACAAAAATAGATATATTCTCAATAAACTTCAAGCGTTTTTTGAAAATAATCTTTGATTCTGCAATGTTTTTAGAAGGCAGTTGAGTGATTTAGTCTGTTGATTGCTGTCTGTCGGGGCGTACGATATAAGGCTATTATTTCTGTAAACTCCAATCAAGTCCACCTTATTTGTCTTTTTGTTTCTGTAATTTGTCTGGGTGCGTAAAGCGCCTCAATTTGCTAGCTGGTAACCGGGACATTTATGCGGACTTCATACGATATTGTCATTATAAGGGAAAGAAAATTCCGTCAATAGAACGGAGAAGAAAAGAAGAATACAGATTGCTTTTTATATTATAGTCTCAAGTTTCGGATTTAGATATTAAGAAGTGAATTTGCACAAAAAAGGCTTTGAGAATTTCCGTATATCGCGGAAAATGAGTAAATTAAATGTGTAAGAAAAGAATACTCAAATCTCAAAGCCATGGGCAATTTTACAAATATTCCTTCAGATATTCGAAGTCTTTTCTTAGAAAAACGTCGCAGTTTGGTTATGAATGCATTTACCTGCCTGCTTGAAGACATCAATTTGGATTGTCGCAGTCTTGGCGGTATCAAGCGTGAGAACTGCCGGTTGACTAACCTGCAGGTGTTTCAGATTTTGGTGTTGTTCCCTTTCTTTGCCATCAAGGGGTATTCCCATTATGCGGGTTCTGCCCTGAACCGCATGTTTGGTTGTAGGAAAGATATGTTCTACTCCTATTCTGTAGCAAGACAACCTCAATTGGTGCAAGGTTATATACCGCATCACCAATCGGCTTGTCAAGCGGGTGGTTATCCGTGATGACCACAAGAAGAGCAGATTGCCAAAGGTCCTGATAGCTGATGATACAGATCTTCCCAAGACAGGCATGCACATGGAATCCATCGGCAAGATATTCTCCCATGTCCATCAGAAGTGTATCCTCGGCTACAAGGCCCTCATGCTGTGTTGGAGCGACGGCCGGACTCAGCTCATGCTTGATTTTTCACTCAATGGGGAGATGGGAAAGATTGAGGGCAAGGAGCAGGGACTGACTTCCGCACAAAGGAAAGCCCGCTATGAGCGTCAACGTGACAAGGACTCGCATATCTCCAAGCGAAAGAACGAGTATTTCATGGGCAAGGGGGGCAAGCTGCTGGAAATGGTGAAGGATGCGATACAAAACAAGATTCCATTTGATTACCTGTTGGTGGACAGCTGGTTTACATGTACCGAGCTCGTTGATTTCGTATGCCGCTGCCATAAGAAATTCCATCTCCTCGGTATGGCAAGAATGGGCAATACCCAGTATGTAACGGAGAGTTGGGGCAAACTGTCCGCCAAGGACATCATCACCAAGCTCAAGAGGGCCAAAGAGGTGAAACACAGCCGACGATGTCGTTGCTATTATGCAGAAACTGAAGTCGTCCTTGGAAAGCGTGCCGTAAAACTCTTCTTCTGCAAACGTGGCAAAAAGGAAGCATGGAAACTGCTTCTTACTACAGACTTGAATCTTGATTTCATTCGTGCCTATGAGATCTATTCCATGCGTTGGAGCATTGAGGTATTCTTCTCCGACAGCAAGCGTATACTGGGACTGGCAGACTGTTCTTCACGGGACTTTTCCGCACATATTGCACACGTATCATTGGTCATGATACGCTACAATATGCTGTCCGCCATAAAAAGGACACTTGACTATGTATCGGAGGGCTGTTTGGTGACATGTATTTGGGAGTACACGAATTGACGGTGTGGAAAAAATATGGGCGATTATAATAGAGGTTGTGGCTGTTGTAGCGGAACTCATCGAGGCTGATTCAGAAGTGTTGACATTACAAGTCATCAATAATGACAAGAGGTTGGCAGCGCTCAGAGCATACGCTCTAACGGCATGAAATCTAAATCCGAAACTTGAGTTAACTACTAAAGGATACACTGTACCCTTAACAGAAGAATTCCTGCAACAAAATCCTTTTTTAGTGTTAGACACTGCTTTCTTTTCCACTTCATTCAAGCATAAACTATTGGCTGAAATGGAGAATATTGATGAACAATGCAATGGATTATTGATAAGTTCAGAGAATTTTCAAGCATTGGAACTGTTGCAAGAGAAATACCAAGAGCAAATAAAGTGTGTATACATAGATCCTTCATACAATACCGGACCTTCCAAGATTATTTATAAAAATAATTTCCAAAATGGAAGTTGGTTGTCATTAATGGATAATAGACTTAATTTATGCTATAAGTTGATTGATGATACTAGTTGCTTATGTGTTGCTATTGATGACTTTGAAATGGCAAATCTCTCCAAATTACTAGATGCTAATTATTTAGGATTTCAAAGAGACATGATTATTGTGAACCACCATCCACAAGGAACGCCAAAGGAAAATGTTTCTAGAACACATGAATATGCCATCATACTTTCTCCTAAAGGTGAGAATGTGATGAAAAACGAAGATGAGTTAGATAATGTAGAATTGCGTCCACTAATGAGAAGTGGTTCAGCCGATAATAACTATAGACATGGTCGTTGGAAAAGTTTTTACGCAATATTAATTGATCCTATCACAAAAGAAATAAAAGGATATGAACAACCACCTCAATTAGGGGCAACTTATCCCAAAGAGAGAACATATAAAGGGAACTATCATTGGCTGCTGGCAAGCATAGATAGTATGGAACGAAAATTTGTTATCATCAAAAACAAGGAAGAGTTTGCATCTGTTGAACAAGCTGGATTGGCAAAGCTGATGGCTGACCAATTAAAAGCAGTGGTTGCAAAGTATTCAATCTATAGGTTTGATGATTATAATCTGCTAAATTGTTATGCAATGAGCATAAGGCATTTAACTCCCGTTTAAATGGAGATTAAACAGGAGTTAAATACTTTTGTGAGACACTGTCCTGAATTTTGTGTAAATGGAAACAGGATTCAGTTGTAAGTTTGTTCTTATATCTGGATTCTGTTTTCAAAAATAAGCATAAATTGATTCATAATCAAGCCCCAGTTATGAATCGGCTGTGTCCATTTCTTCTCAATTTCCATAAGTGAAAGATAAACGGTCTTTTTAACTGCATCATCCGAAGGGAATGAAAGCTTTGATTTTGTGTACTTTCTGATTTTCCCATTCAGATTTTCAATGAGATTTGTAGTATAGATTATTTTTCTGATTTCCAGCGGGAACTGGAAGAAAACAGTCAAATCATCCCAGTTGTTTCTCCATGAAAGTATGGCGTATGGATACTTTCCTCCCCATTTCTTTTCCAGATTGTCAAGTTCTGTGGCTGCAACCT
>CAUDXH010000019.1 GCA_958453305.1 uncultured Bacteroides sp.
TAGCATACTGACGAGCACCTTTAGAAACCTGAAGAATCACAGGAGATTTAGTTTCTACTGCAGCCTTGATGATAGCCTGCATCTGTTCCATATTGTTGAAGTTGAAAGCCGGAATTGCATAGCCGCCTTTGATTGCTCTGGCAAACATGTCTTTAGTGTTTACCAAACCTAAATCTTTGTAATTAACCATTGTTGTAAAATTTATAATTGTTAGTGATTAAATTCCATCTGCAAAAATAACAATAAATGTTATATATAGACACCGGTTTCGGTGAAAAAGTTTGTTTTACTTCACTTTATTAACGTTCGGAGCTTCATCTTTGCCTGCTTAAGCCGGCATCTTATCCATTATTCAGCCTCAACGCTTCAACCATTGCTCCGGATTTAGCTTTACCGTTTCCTTACGCAGCTGAAAGTGGAGAACCGTATTTCCCTCTTTGTCGGTATGCACTTCACCTAGTACGTCCCGTGTACTGACACGGCTGCCCTTCTTCACCCGCACAGAAGACAGATTGCAATAAACAGAGATGTAACTTCCATGACGCACCAGCACATTGGTCAGTCCATTGTACTGAAAAACCGCCGAGACCTCGCCGTCGAATATGGCACGAGCATACGCTCCCTGCTTCCCTTTTATGTCAATACCTTTATTGTCAAGCCTTACATTACGAAGTCCCTGCACCTGGTATTGCCCATAATGACCCACAATAACATAGGCTCCGGTTATAGGAACCGGCAAAATACCTTTGTTCTTTTCAAACGTACCTGAAAGCCTGCGGTCTTCCGAGTCCACCTTATAAGCATCCATTTTTTCAGTCTCTTTTGCCGGAGACTTTGCTGCCGTTTCTGTTTTGTTATCAGTTTTGGCTGCCTTCCGGGCTTCTTCTGCTTTTCGCCGCGCCTCAGCTTCGGCACGCTTTCTTGCCTTTTCTATTTCCTGCTCTATCAGTTTATCAATTTGAGCATTCAGTTTATCAGCCGACCGGCGTTTCTTTGCAATCTCTTTCTGGATACTCTGCTGTTTTTTCTGCAAGGATTCCAACAAAACTTTACGTTCTTTCTCCTGTTCCTGCAATTTGATTTTTTCAACCTCTCCCTGCTTCAACAGTTCTTCTTTTGCCTTCCGGCTTGACTGAAGCGAGGTTTTCTTACGCTGCACTTGCTCCTGCTTGCGCTGCAACTGGGTCCCTTGCATACGCTGATAGTCGGCATATTCACGTACATAGCGCAAGCGACGATACATCTGGCTCAAGTTATCTGCGGAGAAAATGAACATCATTTTTTCCTGAACCGACTTATTGCGGTACATATAACGAACCGACTGTTCATATTTTTTCTTCTTGTCACGCAAGTCACGCTGCAGCTTCTGCAATTCAACCGCCAACCGGTTTATCTCCAGCTGAATGGAACGCACATCTTTTTCAATTTGCCGGATATATTTCTGACGTTCGTCTATCTGACCGGAAAGCAAAGCCAAATTATCTAATTGGCTTTTCACATCCTTACGAGTAGACTGCAACAATGATTCCGATTCCGAAATTTGCTGGTGAAGTTCCTTGCGTTGCTTCTCCAGTTGACGAATTTTCGGAGTGGTCTGACCATAAAGTCCTAAAGCCAGCAAACTTATCCATATAAAACCCAGCAAGCGTTTCATGACTTCAGTAACATTTTCAGAAGTTCGTGCAATTCTATTTTCTTATACTTCGATGAGAGTTCGGTACGCTCCTCCCAGTTTCCACCGGCAGAAATGCGTGACAGTTTCATATCCAAAGCGAACTTAACCCGCTCTTTATCTCCAAGCGACACCTTCATATGCTGCGGAAATACTTTTCCTTCCAAATTGCCAAAATCAGTATACAGCCAATCCATCGAATAGTCTGTTCCCTTTAATCCGATACTGGTCTGCTCCAGCCATCCCTCGCCTGCAGTAGTCCAAAACCGATAAGTCAAAGCCCTTCCCGGTCTGGTTTCCAGAAGTGCCCGTCCGGCTGCGGGAGTGATCTGAAAATGCGTAGCATCAGTCACAGCCAGCCGGGACTTTCCCGGCAGGAAGAGCTCATTCAAGAACAAAGACTGCAGCATATGAAAATCCAGTTCCGTATTGGCCAGACCGCTCAAAGCTTCAAACGAAACCTCCACATACTGCTTATGCAAGCGGTCTACTAAAAGCACCCGTTCCGGTGTAATCTCCATTCGTGCCATTTCAATTCCCAGTAAGGGAGCAACAGAGAGCTGAATTACTTTCCCGCGCTTAATACGCAGAGTTCCGTTTACATGCGGATTTCCGCCTTTACCCAACTGCAAATCCAGGACAACCTTCGCCGTCAATGCGTCCCACTTCGGAGCCCATTCTATCACCTTCTCCATATAATCAGCACCGGTCAGTTCGCCAATCATAGGAGTCTGTACAGCATGACGCGAAGAAGAACACGAAGCAACAACCGCCATCACAGCTGTCAGCATTATATAATATACAAGTCGTTTTATCATCTGTTTATTCAGTTACATATTTTTTCAAGGCTATTTTCCGCTTCAAGCGTTTCAGTTCCTCCGCCGAACGAGGCGTTGAGCCACTGTCCGGACTCTCTTTTATCCCTTCAGCTTTTTTCCACAGTTCAAGTGCCTTCTCTTTTTCACCTAACTTATAATAGATATCTCCGCAATGTTCCACAATTACCTGACTGCTGTCTCCCCCATTCTTCATGGCTTGTTCAATGTAGATACGTGCCTCCGTATACCGTTCTTTTTCAAACAAAATCCAAGCATAGGTATCTAAATAGGTAGAGTTTTCAGGCTCAGCCTTGACAGTCCGGTAGCTCATTTCTTCTGCTTTATCCAAGTTTTTCTTTTCAACAGAAAGATAATACGCATAGTTATTAAGCGTACCAATATTATTGGGGTTATATACCAACGAAGAATCATATGCCGCATAAGCCTCCGCCTGCATCTGCTTAGCGTGATAAATATCACCTAAAATAGCATAAAAGTCAGAAACTATCTGTTTGTCACTTTTATCGTTTACCTGCTTCACCCCTTTCTGAAACACATCAAGCGCCTTATCTGTTTCTTCTTTCTGATAATAAGCAATACCTAAGTAATAATAAAACTCCATAGCTTCCGGATTATATTGAAGAGCCGGTAAAGCCACCTTAATCATTTCATCCAGATTATTTTCACTGATAGCGTAGCTCAACAACTGCAACCGTGCCGGTTTATTCTCCGGGTCAAGCAAAAGCACCTGATGCAATACGGGAACAGACTCTTTTTCCATCTGTTTCGTAATCAGATATTGGGCATACAGCATGGCAAGATCGGCATTCTGCTGCGGACGCTTCAATATTTCATCAAACAGAGAGATTATCTGTGTACTATCCTTGGTGGTCTGTTCAGACTGCATGATGAGCTGCCTCATTATCTCCATTTTCGTAGCCGACTCGACATCGTCATTCAGCAAGATATCATTCAGTTGCACATGGTACAGACTGTCTTGACCAGCCTTCTGATAATAAGAGGCCATAGATACCAATGCCGGAGCATAGCCGGGGTCTTCTTTTAAAATGCGCTGATACGTATCATAAGCTTCCTGCAGCTTATCATTACTCAAATACACGTCGCCCAGCATAATCTGATAACGCATATCATAAGGATACTCTTTTGAGAGACTTTCTATTTCCCGGAAGGCCTGCTCCTGATTGTTCATCAGCAGATACATACGAAACTTTTCCATACTAATCTGTTCCGATTTTCCGTCAAGTTCTTCCAGACGGTCCAGTGTTTTTACCACCTCCCCGTAGCTTTTCGTCTGGCTGTAGAGTTCCACCAAGGCTATCAAGGGTTCCAAGCGAGAGGGGAACTGCCTTGCCATATCTTCATACGCCGCAACAGCTTTCGGCAAGTCGTGCTTCCGTTGATAATACGTGGCCAGCGTCTGCTTATACCAGAAATTATCTTCATCCAAGCGCACCGCCTGTTTCAGAGCCTGTTCACTTTTATCCTCTTGCCCCAGCGCCAGATAAAACTGCGAAATTTCATATAGCGTAGCTGCCGACTCAGGATAGATATCAAGACAATGCTTATATAGTTCAAAAGCGGCATCATATTCTTCTTTCTGCTTCAGGCGAACAGCCTCCAGAAAAAAATAATCATACTTGCGGCGCTGCTCGTAAGTAAGCGGATCAACCATTGCTGCCTTTTTTGCACGCTTAGCCTGCCGGGAAGATTTTCCGGTAGTTCCGCACGATGTAAGCAAGGCTACCAAACATAAAATAGACAATAAGACTTTCTTCATCCGACTCTGAACAATTAAATGGTTCCCGTATGACCGAAACCTCCGGCCCCACGTATTGTTTCATCAAGAACTTCCACTTCGCTCCACTCTGCCTGTTCATAACGGGCAATAACCATCTGGGCAATGCGTTCACCATCTTCCACCACAAAGTCTTCAGACGAAAGGTTCACCAGAATAATTCCTATCTCACCCCGGTAATCAGCATCAATCGTACCCGGAGTATTCAATAAGGTAATCCCCTTCTTCAATGCCAAGCCACTGCGGGGGCGCAGCTGAGCTTCATAACCCGAAGGCAATGCAATCGAGAGTCCGGTCGGAACCAGACAACGCTGCAGAGGTTTCAACACAATAGGCTGCTCCAGATTGGCACGGATATCCATTCCTGCCGACTGCTCTGTGGCATAGGCTGGCAACGGATGTTTTGACTTGTTTATAATTTGTACTTTCATTGACATTCTTTTTTTATTGATTTAATTTGCGAAATTAAGCATTTCATGGGACTTATACTTACGTTTACCATTTTTTAAAAGACTGCCCGCTCTTTTTTTCTTATTTTTTGCTTACCAAACAAATACTTAAAGCAGCACTTATCGCCCTAAATTAAAGATAAAGATACCCCCGTTCCAAAACGCTTAGGCGCCTAAAATGAAACGCCTAGGCAAGTTAAACCAAACGCTTAGACATTTCCAAAGCCTATCTTCCATGCTTCAAATAATCTTCTGCCTCCTCGTCAAAGCCACATTCCCATTCATTTTTCACTTTTAATCTTGCCACTGTCTCACTTTTCAGGAGGATATTCCGAAGAATTTCCCTAAGTTTGCAAAAACAATACTTCTACACATCAATGAACTGGAAACAACTGATATCTAACAAGCGATTCGGGCTAGAGCTTCTGCATGAAGCAAAAAAAGACGACCGTACTGAATTTCAACGCGACTACGACCGATTGATTTTTTCCGCCCCCTTCCGGCGTCTGCAAAACAAGACACAAGTATTTCCGCTTCCCGGCAGTATCTTTGTGCATAATCGGCTCACACATAGTTTAGAGGTATCGTGTGTAGGGCGTTCGCTGGGGAATGAAGTGGCAACTTTATTACTAAAGAGCCATCCCGAACTATCAGACAGTCACCTCTCTGAGATTGGCTCTATTGTTTCAGCTGCCTGCCTGGCTCACGATTTAGGGAATCCTCCTTTCGGGCATTCCGGAGAACAAGCCATCGGAACTTATTTTTCGGAAGGAAAGGGACAACATCTGCGACCGCTCCTCTCGTCTGCCGAATGGGAAGATCTCATTCACTTCGAAGGGAATGCCAATGCCTTCCGCCTATTGACCCATCAGTTCCGGGGACGTCGTAAGGGAGGCTTTGTCATGACCTACTCCACCCTTGCCTCGATTGTGAAATATCCGTTTTCCTCGCGCCTTGCAGGGAAAAAGCAAAAATTCGGGTTCTTCTTAAGTGAGGAAAATGATTACCAGCGTATCGCCCAGGAACTGGGTATCACCCGGCTGAGTCAGGAAGGAGAACCCCTGCACTATGCCCGCCACCCTCTGGTCTACTTAGTTGAAGCAGCCGATGACATCTGCTATCAAATGATGGATATTGAAGATGCACACAAACTGAAAATCTTAACCACACAAGAAACCCAAGCGCTGTATAAACAGTTTTTCAACAGCGAACGCCTTGAGAAAATAGAGCAGATATGTCAATTAGTAACCGACACAAACGAGCAGATAGCCTACCTCCGCTCATCGGTCATCGGAGTACTGATAAAAGAATGCACCCGTGTGTTTGTGGAAAACGAGACTGCCATCTTGAGCGGCACCTTCTCAGGTCCTCTCATCCGCCACTTGTCAGAACCAGTCAAACAAGCGTATGAAAACTGTTCAAAAACAGCCTTCGCCAAGATTTACTGCGCAAAAGATGTGCTCGACATCGAGCTGGCCGGCTATCAGGTCATTACCACGCTGATAGACCTAATGATTGAAGCCGTACGTTATCCCGATAAAGCCTATTCAAAGCTTCTCATAAACCGCATATCGAAACAATACGACGTAGAAGCTCCTACGCTCTACGGAAAAATACAAGCTGTACTCGATTATATATCGGGAATGACCGATGTTTATGCCCTCGATCTCTATCGGAAGATAAACGGGAACAGCCTCCCTGCCGTATAGCCTATTCTTCATCCGAGAGCAGCAAAAAAAATGCGATAATCGAAAAAGTACTTAAAAATGAAACTTTTATGAAACAAAGGTCTGCTACTTCAGTTTTAATAGCTATCTTTGTGCGTATTTTAGATAAAAATTACTTAATAACATTTTTATGATTAATCCTATTGTCAAGACAATCGAGCTGGGTGACGGAAGAACCATCACGCTCGAAACGGGAAAGCTAGCAAAACAGGCAGATGGGGCTGTTATGCTACGCATGGGTAACACCATGTTGCTGGCTACTGTTTGTGCAGCAAAAGATGCAGTTCCCGGTACAGACTTCATGCCGCTTCAGGTAGAGTACAAAGAAAAATATTCTGCATTCGGACGCTTCCCGGGCGGTTTTACTAAACGCGAAGGTAAAGCTTCTGACTATGAAATCCTTACCTGCCGCTTGGTAGACCGTGCTTTACGTCCACTTTTCCCGGATAATTTCCATGCAGAAGTTTACGTAAATATCATCCTTTATTCAGCAGACGGCGTAGATATGCCAGACGCATTGGCAGGACTTGCTGCCTCGGCTGCACTGGCTGTTTCTGATATTCCTTTCGGAGGTCCTATTTCAGAAGTGCGCGTAGCACGTATCGACGGTAAGTTTGTTATCAATCCTACTTTCGACCAGTTAGAACAAGCCGACATGGACCTGATGGTTGCGGCTACGTATGAAAACATCATGATGGTGGAAGGCGAAATGGAAGAAGTTTCTGAGCAAGACTTGCTGGAAGCCATGAAGTGCGCACACGAAGCTATCAAAGTTCACTGCAAAGCACAGATGGAACTGATGGAAGAAGTAGGTTCTACTGTAAAACGCGAATATTGTCACGAAGAAAACGACGAAGACCTGCGTAAAGCAGTTCACGATGCCTGCTATGAAAAAGCTTATGCCATCGCTGCTTCCGGAAACCGCAACAAGCACGAACGTCAGGATGCTTTCGACGCTATCTGCGATGAATTTAAAGCACAGTTCAGCGAAGAAGAACTGGAAGAAAAAGAAGGCATGATTGACCGTTATTATCACGATGTAGAAAAAGAAGCAATGCGCCGCTGCATCCTTGATGAAGGCAAGCGTCTGGACGGACGTTCTACAACGGAAATCCGCCCCATCTGGTGCGAAGTGAGTCCGTTGCCTGGTCCTCACGGCTCTTCTATCTTTACCCGTGGTGAAACTCAGTCATTAAGTACGGTTACTTTAGGTACCAAACTGGATGAAAAAATCGTTGACGATGTACTTGACCAGCACAAGGAACGTTTCTTGCTGCATTACAACTTCCCTCCTTTCTCTACAGGAGAAGCGAAAGCACAGCGCGGTGTAGGCCGCCGCGAAATCGGTCACGGACACTTGGCTTGGCGTGCACTGAAAGGACAAATCCCTGCTAATTATCCATACTCAGTACGTGTTGTTTCTGACATTCTCGAATCAAACGGTTCATCTTCAATGGCTACCGTATGCGCCGGAACATTGGCTCTGATGGATGCAGGTGTGCCTATCAAAAACCCGGTATCTGGTATCGCAATGGGATTGATCAAAAATGCCGGTGAAGATAAATATGCCGTATTGTCTGACATCTTGGGCGACGAAGACCACTTAGGTGATATGGACTTCAAAGTTACAGGTACCGTAAACGGTATTACTGCAACGCAGATGGATATCAAATGCGATGGTCTGACTTATGATATTCTTGAAAAAGCATTGCTGCAAGCAAAACAAGGACGTGAACACATCCTCGGTAAGCTGACCGAATGCATTGCCGAACCTCGCGAAGACTTGAAACCACATGCTCCACGTATCGAGACCATGACAATTCCGAAAGAATTTATCGGAGCAGTTATCGGCCCGGGCGGAAAGATTATCCAGGGTATGCAGGAAGAAACTGGAGCTACCATTACCATTGAAGAAGTAGACGGTATGGGTCGCATCGAAATTTCTGGAACAAACAAGAAATGCATCGATGACGCTATGCGCTTAATCAAGGGTATCGTAGCCGTTCCGGAAATCGGAGAAGTTTACACTGGTAAAGTTCGTTCAATCATGCCTTACGGAGCATTTGTTGAATTCTTACCAGGAAAAGACGGTTTGCTCCACATTTCAGAAATTGACTGGAAGCGTTTGGAAACCATCGAAGAGTCAGGTCTGAAAGAAGGCGATGAAATCGAAGTGAAACTGCTCGACATTGACCCGAAGACCGGTAAGTTCAAACTTTCTCACAAGGTACTGCTTCCGAAGCCAGAAGGTATGGCAGAAGCACAGCCTAGACGTGAACGCCAGCCCAGACAACAAAAATAATCATCATCTCAGTGATGATACAAATAAAAGAGCCGAACTCTAAATTAAAGTTCGGCTCTTTTTGCATCACTCACTTGAGTTATATAAGAATCTCCAATATTCTTGGTTACTCGCGAATCTCGCGCAACTGGAAATCTTTACGACGAAGCACGAAACTGTTACTTAAATACTTCTCACGCACAATTTTATTTTCAGCCAATTCTTCAGGTGTACCTTGAAACAGAATCTTTCCCTCAAACAACAAATAAGCTCTATCTGTAATACTCAGCGTTTCCTGTACGTTATGGTCGGTTATCAGGATTCCGATATTCTTATCTTTCAGTTTCCAAACAATATGCTGAATATCCTCCACGGCAATCGGGTCAACTCCTGCAAACGGCTCATCAAGCATAATAAACTTCGGGTCAATGGCAAGACAGCGGGCAATTTCCGTACGCCGCCGCTCTCCTCCCGACAACTGGTCACCCAGATTCTTACGAACCTTCTGCAAGCGGAATTCGGCAATCAGACTTTCCAGTTTCTCTTTCTGATACTCAAGAGGCTTTCCGGTTAGTTCAAGAACAGAAGCAATATTGTCTTCCACACTCATCTTGCGGAAAACAGAAGCCTCCTGTGCCAAATAGCCGATGCCATTTTGCGCACGTTTATATACAGGATAAGAAGTAATATCTTGATTATTCAAATAAATATGCCCTTCATTTGGAACAATGAGCCCCGTAGTCATATAAAACGAAGTCGTCTTTCCGGCTCCATTAGGTCCAAGAAGCCCGACAATCTCACCTTGTTTCACATTAATGGAAACATGACTCACCACGGTACGCTTCCCGTATTTCTTCACTAAGTTTTCCGTCCGAAGCACCATGCGTCCGTCTTCGGGAAGTTCAAAGGGTTCTGTGATATGCTGTTGGTTTTCCTCTGCCATCATAATTTAAGTAAGGATTAAGATATAGAAACCGGGAAAGCAGCCTGCCTTCCACCATACTTATTTCATGGCAAAAGTAGTAAAAATCTTGGGTTATATGGTTACTCCCTTGAATTTCCGTCTGCTTTTTATAATAATTAGGTAAAAAGACGTACTTTTGCAATAAATTAATTGGAACATACATATGGTTAAACCGATTAGCACTTTAGGAAAATATCTGATGCTGATGGGCAGAGTTTTTTCTCGCCCGGAGCGTTTTCGCATGTACTTCAAGCAATATGTCAGCGAAATGGCACAGTTGGGAATCAACTCCATCGGCATTGTATTGCTTATTTCTTTTTTCATTGGAGCTGTTATATGCATCCAGATCAAACTGAACATTGAGAGTCCGTGGATGCCACGCTTTGTCGTCGGATATACCACACGCGAGATTTTGCTTTTGGAATTCTCATCATCCATCATGTGTCTTATCTTGGCAGGAAAAGTCGGCTCGAATATCGCTTCTGAAATCGGAACGATGCGCGTAACCCAACAAATTGATGCCTTAGAGATTATGGGAATCAATTCTGCCTCATACCTCATTCTTCCCAAAATACTAGGCTTAATGACCATGATTCCCTTCCTGGTAATCTTCAGCATCGCAGCGGGCATTATCGGGGCTTTTTGCACCGCATGGATTGGAGGCATCATGAATGCCACCGACTTAGAATATGGATTGCAATACACCTTCGTGGAATGGTATATCTGGTGCAGCTTTATCAAATCATTGTTTTTCGCCTTCATCATTGCAAGTGTCTCTGCCTATTTCGGCTACACGGTAGAAGGAGGCTCTATTGCCGTAGGTAAAGCCAGTACCGACTCTGTGGTATCAAGCAGTGTGCTTATTCTGTTCTCAGACTTAATACTTACTCAAATTTTAATGGGATGATAGAACTGAAATCTTTAAATAAATCATTCGAAGGGAAAAACGTTTTAAACGATATCAACTTTTCATTTGAAAACGGGAAAACCAGCTTGATTATCGGCCAGAGCGGCTCAGGGAAAACAGTACTGATGAAATGTATCGTAGGCTTGTTTACACCTGAACAAGGAGAAGTGCTTTATGACGGACGAAACTTGATTTCGATGAACAAAAAAGAGAAACAGGCTCTTCGCCGCGAAATGGGAATGATTTTCCAAAGCGCAGCTTTATTTGACTCGCTGTCTGTTTTGGAAAACGTTATGTTCCCACTTGATATGTTCTCTAATGATACGTATCGAGACCGCATCCGCCGTGCCCAGTTCTGCCTTGACCGCGTGAATCTGATTGATGCACAAAACAAATATCCGGGAGAAATCAGTGGAGGCATGCAAAAACGTGTAGCCATTGCACGCGCCATCGCATTGCAACCGCAATATCTTTTCTGCGACGAACCAAACTCCGGTCTGGACCCTAAAACGTCACTAGTTATTGATGAACTGATTCATGACATCACCAAAGAATATAACATGACAACCATTATCAATACACACGATATGAACTCGGTAATGGGAATCGGAGAAAGTATCCTCTACATCTATCAGGGACATAAAGAATGGGAGGGAACAAAAGATGACGTCTTTACTGCAACCAATGAACGCTTAAACAACTTCATTTTTGCATCCGACCTGTTACGCAAAGTAAAAATAGAAGAGAATAAAGGGAAAAACACTCCCTAAATTTCAAAATACTGTTTTTAAAGATTTTAAATGCAGAAGAGTAAAAGCGCTCTTATCTCTGCAGCTAAACGGAATCTCACCATCGTAACTATATGATGGTGAGATTTTATTTTAGGCTCATGCCTGTAACCTGTCTCAGCAGACTGGAGCAGCTTCTTTATTCCTCCCCCCCTTAAGCAGCAACTTCATTTGCAAAAAAACAACTGCTTTCACACACTCCTGACTGCCAGCCTACTTATGAGCAAGCCGGTCATACGGCAAAACTGAAAGTTCAAGAAACCATACAAACAATCAAAGTAAGCGGCTGAAAAAGCTTTAAGCATCTAAAAGGAATACAAGAAAAGAAACAGAAAAGGCCTCGCTTTAAAAAATTTGCTATATCTTTGCCGCAATACTAAAGAAAAACATTTAACAAATGAAACGAAAGCTCATCTCTTTTTTTATCGGACTGATTTATATGCCAATTCACCTGCTCGCTCAGGCAAGCATGCTCTACACAACAGAAGAACACATTTCAAGCAGTCTGATTAATTATATTTATCAAGATAAAAAAGGGTTTATCTGGATTGCTACCGAATATGGGCTAAACCGTTTTGACGGGAACCAATTCTTTACATTTAAACATAACGAAACCGACTCTACTTCGCTATGCAACAACTATACACGTACGGTGTTTGAAGACAGCCGCAACCAGCTTTGGATAGGTACCATGACCGGATTAATGTGCTATCACCGTGACACCGATTCTTTTACATCGATTCCTCTCTACAGAAAAAGCAAGGTGGTATATCCGCATGTTGCGCAAATTATAGAACGGAGAAACGGTGAGATGTGGATTGCCACTTCAAATGAAGGCATATTCAAAATAGACATTGAAAAACAATGCGGACATTCTATTGATGAAACTTACAAGCAAGATTTAACTCATATCACTTCTATCCTAGAAGATGACAACGGACAATTATGGCTCGGATCTGAAACAGAAGGTGTGGCCATTTATCATCCTGAGAAAGGAGGAATAGAGCGTATCCGTTATCCACAAATAACAGAAAATAATATCTCTGCCCTGGCTAAGGACCCGAAGGGAAATATCTATATAGGAACCTTTACAAAAGGGTTAAATATCTGCCATCAATCCACCCGCCAAATAAAGCAAATCCGCTATCAAAAACAGCAGTCACTTCCTATCAAGAGCATGGCACTAATAGGAAATATGCTGTACATCGGAACAGACGGCAAAGGTATTAAAATGTATAGTGAGAATGAACCGGAGATACAAAACCTTTATATCGATGAAAGCCTCATTGATTTAACCGATGCCAAAGTTCATTCCATTATCAAAGACAAAGACGGGAATATATGGCTGGGCATCTTCCAAAAAGGAGTCTTGTTTATTCCCGGAAAGAAAAACCCGTTCCTCTATTACGGCGGCAAGCTTCTGAGCCAGAGCCCCATAGGAAAGGGATGCGTCATGTCTATTCTTCAAGACAGCCGCCAGCATATGTTCGTTGGGGTTGACAATGAAGGACTCTACGAATTAAGCTCTGATTTTAGTTTATTGAAACACCACACCCCCGAAAACGGAAAAAACAAGATTCCCGAAACCATTTTAAGTATCTTTGAAGATTCAGACAAGCATTTGTGGCTTGGTTCATACACCCGGGGGATAACCCGTTTCAATCCTGCAACAGGCAGCTGCAGCTATATTCCCCAACTAACCAGCGAGCACGTTTTCAGTATCATTGAAGACCGGCAGCGTAATCTGTATATAAGTACATACGGGTCGGGATTTTATGTATATAATCTAGACACACACCAACTCACAAATTACCGCTCCTCTGAAGGAGTTCAAAACACCCGGAACGAACTTGCCGACAACTGGATCAACAGTCTGTATTGTGACAGTGAAGGACTTATTTGGATTGGACATTTCAAAGGGATAAGCTGTTTCAATCCGAAGAAAAAGAGCTTTGTCAATTTCACTCCTAACAATTATATTGTCAATAATAATATCGGATACTCTATCATAGAAAGCCAGAACCATACCATCTGGATGGGAACAGCCAACGGACTATATAGTTTAAACAAAAAGACAAAGGAACTGAAGCGGTATACTCCGGCAAACGGACTGAACAATGAAGTGATTTGCGGCATACGTGAAGATAAAACCGGCTCTATTTGGGTCAGCACCTTCAATGGTATCAGCAAGTTCAATCCCAAAGAAAACCGTTTTACCAATTACTACTCAAGCGACGGACTGCAAGGGAGCGAATTCACCCGTGGAGCTGTATTCCAATCGCCCTGCGGACGCATTTTCTTCGGAGGAACCAACGGCATTACCTGTTTCACTCCTGAAGACATAACCAATGCCAGCACTGAAGCCGATGTACAAATAACCGACTTCCAGATATCCGGTCAATCTATCAACAAGAATACGCTGTCGGGAGGAAAGCCTATCTTAAGCAAAGCCATAACCGAGGCTACCGATATCCGCCTTTCGTATCAAGACAATACATTCCGTATTTCATTTTCCACCATGCAGTATGATCATACCCGGCAGACTTATTACCAATACCGCATCCGTGAGTTAGATAAAGACTGGCTATCCACCCCGTTGGGAAGCAATTATGTGACATACAATAATCTGCGCCCAGGCAGGTATACCTTCGAGGTACGTGCCGTTACACGAAATCACCTGTCGGAGATACGCACCCTTCATATAACCATCACACCTCCATGGTATCAATCATGGTGGGCATACTTCATTTACAGTTTGCTTAGCATCGCCTTGCTTTTCAATCTGATAAACTATATACGCATCCGTATGCGCCGGCGCCGTGACATGCTCGAATTAAAACATGCAGAAGAACTGAATGAAGCAAAACTGCAGTTCTTCATTAATATATCTCACGAGATACGTACCCCGATGACGCTCATCATCAACCCACTGGAAAAACTGATAGCCAACTGCCAAGACCCGGAACAAAACAAAATCTATCTGATGATTTACCGCAATGGCCAACGCATCTTACGCTTAATCAACCAGATGATGGATATCCGGAAAATCGAAAAAGGACAAATGCGCCTCTCATTCCGTGAAACCGACATGGTGGAATTTATCAACGACCTGATGCTTACGTTTGAGCACACAGCCCAACAAAAGCATATCAAATTCTCGTTTATACATTCCAATCCAGAAGTAAAAGCCTGGGTTGACTTAAATAATTTCGACAAGATTCTCATGAATCTGCTTTCCAACGCATTTAAATATACTCCCGATGGGGAAACCATCACCGTAATCTTAACCACCGGAGAAGACAAGCAAGCTAAAACAGCCTTGCGGCAGTATATTGAAATCAAAGTAACTGATAGTGGAATCGGACTGGATGAAGCTCAAAAAGACTTTATATTTGAACGCTTTTATCAGATAAACAACGGAATCACACATAATCAGGGCGGAACCGGAGTGGGCTTGCATCTGACCCGTTCGCTGGTAGAGCTCCACCACGGAACAATAACAGCCGACAACAACCCGGGAAGCAACGGAAGTACGTTTACCGTACGCATCCCCTCAGGATGTGACCACTTGAGCATGGAGGAAATAGAAGCAGGCAGAAAAAATGAACAGCACATCTCCCTGAATTCTGATTCTCCGGTCAAAAAAGAAACAGTGGTTTTACCGCAAACCGAAGAAGCACCGAAAAAGAAAAGAGCAAAAAACAATCTGACCCTGCTTATCGTAGACGATGAAAAAGAAATTCAAGACTACTTGAAACAGGAACTTGCCGACGAATATAAAATAGCAACCTGCAATGACGGAAAAGAGGCTTATGAATACTTGCTCAACCACGAAATAGACCTTGTGGTAAGCGATGTCATGATGGATAATATGGATGGCATGACCTTATGCAAGAAAATCAAGCAGAATGCCAACACCAACCATATCCCCGTTATCTTGCTGACTGCCCGCGACCGGGTAGAAGATCAGGTAGAAGGGCTGGATACAGGAGCAGATGCTTATATCGTCAAACCCTTTAACACCGAAATATTAAAAAGCCGTATTGCGAGCTTATTAACCAACCGACGGATTCTAAAAAATAAATTCAGCGGAACCCAGCAGCAAAGTGACAAGATTCAGAAAATCACACTCAAGTCGGCCGATGAAGCCTTATTAGACAAGATTATGAAGGTTATCAACGAAAACCTTTCCGAAACCAATCTCAACGTAGAAATGCTTGCCGAGGCAGTAGGGCTGAGCCGGGTTCACCTGCACCGCAAGCTGAAAGAACTGACCAACTTGTCTACGCGTGACTTCATCAAGAACATTCGTATGCAGCAGGCATCCGAACTTTTAAAAGAAAAAAAACTGACCATCTCGGAAGTGGCTTATGCGGTAGGCTATAACAGCCTGTCACATTTTTCAAGCTCGTTCAAAGATACTTATGGTGTAACACCTACAGAATATATGCAAAACAACCTTGCTAAGGACGACACGGAGGCAAACAAAAATACACCGCAAGAGGCCGATGACAAGAAAAGACCGGAAGCAAACGGGGATTAAACCGAAAATGCACATTCACAATAACTTTAAGCCAAACCGGTACATTCCAAGTCATCAAGTCCGGACATAAAGAAATTATAGTAGACAAACATAAAAAAAACCTTGAATATTTTGGCAAAATAAAAAATATTCATACCTTTGCATCCGCAAACGAGAGATTAGGTCCTCGTATAAAGCCCGGAAGTTCTTTCCGGAGCATAAGGATGGCCCGTTCGTCTATCGGTTAGGACGCAAGATTTTCATTCTTGAAAGGGGGGTTCGATTCCCCCACGGGCTACATAATAAACAAAATCACGAACAATTTTAAAGATTAGTCGAGATGGCAAATCACAAATCATCTATCAAAAGAATTAGACAAGAAGAAAAAAGAAGACTTCACAACAGATATTATGCTAAAACAATGCGTAACGCAGTGAAGAAACTTCGTGCTACCACTGACAAAGCAGAAGCAGTTGCTTTGTTCCCTAGTGTACAGAAAATGTTGGATAAATTGGCTAAACGCAACATTATCCATCAGAACAAGGCTGCCAACTTGAAGTCTAAATTGGCTGCACACATCAGCAAATTAGCTTAAGCAATCGCTTTACGTGAAAAGATATTAAGGTCGGATTTTTTAATCCGGCCTTTTGTCTTTTGTACCTGACCCCATACATATGCATCAACCATCTCCTCTCTGGAAAACACGCAGACATCTCTTCTAAAACAACAAAGTAAAACAAGCCAAACAACTCGGTGTCTTTCTACCCCACCAGGGCCTTATCTTACCACTATCTTGCATATCTTCTTTTTTCAATACAGGTGAACGATGTCAAAAAATTAGACAGGCGGTGTCTAATTTTTTGACACTCCAGCAAACCCACTACCAGAACAATTATCTAATAAACAGACGGTTAACAGTATGGCACAGTATTTGATTTACTGTTTATAACTTATATAGACTAAATCAAATGAAACCATACAGAAAAATAATCTTCGCCTTGTGCTTATACAGCTGTTCACCCATTTCAAACCTTATGGCTCAAGAAGTGTGGAGCATAGACCAGTGTATGCACTATGCTGTGATGCATAACCGGACAGTTAAGCAACGCCAACTGGAAGCCGACAATGATAAAATGGAGCAGGTAAAAGCCATCGGCAATTTCTTGCCGGGCATAAGCGGAAACGTATCTGCACAGTATAACTTCGGACGTTCGGTTGACCCGGAAACCAACACGTATAACAATATCTCAACTTTTAACAACGGATACGGACTTGAGGCTTCACTCAGTTTATTCAAAGGGGGAAGCCTGATTAATCAGGTACGGCGAGCAAAGGCCAGCCGATTATTAGGAAAAGCCGAACTGGAGGAAGCTCGCGATAATACTGCACTCGAAACCTTTCAGGCCTATATTGATGCGCTCTATTATTATGGTACGGCTCACTTGGCACAGAAGAAATTTGAAGAAAGCGATTCACTACTTTACAAGACCAGACGTCAGGAAGAGCTGGGACTCAAAGGACGTGCGGATGTAGCACAGATGGAAGCTCAGCAAGCTACCGATGCATATAACCTTACCCGCCAGCGCAACCTCTTTCAAACAGCCATGCTCACCCTCAAGCAGAAAATGAACTATCCTTCATCGGATACGTTGGTGCTTGATACTACTCTGGTTTATACTCAATCAAGCAGCTTTATCCAGCTCGACCATGAGCCGGCTGAAGAGGTTTACCGCATCGCCATCCAAGTAAATCCTACATTAAAGCAGTCGGCTTTAAACAAAGAAGTGGCACGCATGAACCGGAAAATATCATGGGGAAACCTCGTTCCTTCCATCACCCTGTTCGGAGGACTCTCCAGCTCGTATTATAAAGAACTACATGCCCAAAATTATCCGGGATTCCGAAGCCAGTTTCACAATAACTTCGGACAATATTTTGGAGTCAGCATGAGCATCCCTATCTTCAACCGGATGAACGGAGTAGCCAATCTCCGGCAGGCACGAAATAACTACCGCATTGCCTGCGAACAATACGAAGCACAAAAAGAAGAGTTGCAAAAGCTGGTGGAACAGGCCGTACAAGACCGCGAAGGGTATCTGCGCGAAAGCATACAGATGGAAAAGAAGGTCGTTTCCGACTCGCTTGCCTATCATGTAACCCGCCGGAAATACGAAGAAGGCCTGATGACTTCGCTTGATGTGCAAAACAATGCTGCCACGCTACTTGAAAGCCAGACTTTACTGTTACAAAGCAAACTGACATACCTTATGAAATGTCGACTCGTGGACTACTATAAAGGAGAAAACATTATTCAACTGACAACAGATAATTAAAAGAAACTATGGACATACAATTAGAAAAAAAGAAAGGAATTCAGAAACGTCATCTCCCCTACCTCATCGGAGGAGCAGTGATCCTTTTTATCTTGGGATGGATTATCTTTGGCAACCATGCCTCCACTTTAAGAGTGGACGGACGTACCTTAAATATAGCCGAAGTGGCTTATGGAGAATTTAATGATTATATCCGCGTAAACGGACAGGTACAACCCATTTCCATTGTACAACTCAGCCCTGAAGAGGGAGGCATCGTACGTGAAAAGGTGGTGGAAGAAGGCGCTCATGTCAAACAAGGAGATGTCATTCTCCGTCTGAGTAACTCAAATCTCGATCTTCAGATATTGAACGCCGAGTCAGAGCTGGCAGAAAAGCAAAACCTGCTGCGAAATACACAGGTCACCATGCAGCAAGACAAGCTGAACAATGAAACTGAAAAAGTGCAGCTTGACATTGACTCCCGCCGCAAGCAGCGTACTTTCAGCCAGTACGAACGGCTCTATCAAGAGCGGCTCATCAGCCGTGAGGAGTATCTCCAGGCAAAAGAAGATTATGACGTAGCCCTGAAAAAGCAAAGCCTTATCACGGAACGGCTCAAACAAGACTCTCTGTACCGTAATATTCAGATGGACCAGATGGAAGACAATCTGCAAAACATGCGTAAGAACGTGTTGCTCATCCGTGAACGAAAGGAGAAACTGGAAGTGCGTGCCACTATCGACGGAGAACTGGGACTGCTGGATGCCGAACTGGGACAAAACATTACCGCCGGACAAATGGTGGGTCAAATCAATGACCTTTCCGACTTCAAGATTGAAGCAATGATTGACGAACACTACATTGACCGCGTGACCAACGGGCTACCGGCTACCTTTGAACGACAAGGTTCACAGTTCCGCCTGAAAGTGCGCAAGGTTTATCCGGAAGTACGTGAAGGACGCTTCCGCACCGACTTTGTCTTTGAAGGAGAACGCCCGGAAAATATCCGCAGCGGACAGACGTATTACATTGACCTCCAACTAGGTGAGCCCACTGAAAGCGTACTGATTCCGAAAGGTACTTTCTTCCAAGTTACAGGAGGCAACTGGATATTCGTAGTCGATAAAGATGGAGATAAAGCCTATCGCCGCAAGATACGAATCGGACGCCAGAATCCACAGTATTACGAAGTAACCGAAGGACTGGAAAAAGGCGAACGGGTAATTATCTCAGGATATGAAGCTTATAAAGATAATGAAGTATTGATACTGAATTAGTTAACGAGATACCAGATGACAGGTCGGCAAGGTTAATAGCTATAGCCTTTCTAACAGCACCAAAACCTCTCTCACTCATAAGGCATGTAGCCAAACCTTGGCCTCTTGTCAACTAAAAAGAACGAACAAGCATGAAAACATTTATCAGAAACTTCTCACATACCTTCCGGCGTTTCCTCAGCGCAAGCCTGCTCAACATTGTGGGGCTGAGCCTTGCCTTTGCCTCGTTTTTCGTCATCATGACACAAGTGGATTATGACTACAGCTTCAACAAAGGATATAAGGACTACGACAAGATATTCCGGGTAGAATTTGACGGGAATAAAAGCGGGGCATGGCAAAACAATTTGCCCCGCCCGTTAGGAAAAGTCATAGAAACCAGCTCATCACATGTCGAAGCCATTTCCACCATACTTTCCTGGTCAGACAATTCCGACTATGAAGTAAACGGGCATCTGTTTAATGAAACATTTACAGCCGGGTTCGGTGACTTCATAGACACATTCCAGCCGGAAATGCTCTGCGGATCTACCCAAGCACTTGAACAACAAGGACAGATTCTGATTTCCCAATCCATGGCTCTCCGCTTTTTTGATACAACCGATGTTGTCGGGAAGATTATCTTCGACGGGAAACAAGCCAACAAAAAGCCCTTGACCATTGGCGGAGTATATAAAGACTTCCCGGCAAACACGCAATTCGGGAATTCCATCTTCTGCGCCCTTCCCGATGCCGATAACCAGAATGCCTGGAACACGTATAATTATCATATTTATGTAAGGATAAGCAGTACGCAGGAAAAGGAAGGAATCGAAAAAGCCGTATGCAAAAAGTTGGTAGAACTCAATCCTTTCTACAACATCACCTTGCAGGGCGACCAGTTTATCCGCCTCACCCCATTGTCTGAGGTTCACTTCTCGACAGTCGGAAACAAGAGCGCAAGCAGCCGCACCACCCTCTACCTACTGTGTTGCGTCTCTTTCCTTATCATCGTCATTGCCGCCATTAACTTCATGAACTTCTCTTTGGCGGAAACACCCATGCGCATCCGCAGTATCAACACCCAGAAAGTATTAGGCGCAACAGCCCGCTCCCTGCGCATCAGCCTCATAGGCGAATCCGGAGCCATCAGCCTCATTGCTTTCGGACTATCGCTTGTTTTATTGTTAGCCTTACAAGACTCCGGCATACAAGACCTGGTAACCGCCGACCTGACCTTGACCAAGCATCCTTTCCTGCTGATAACGACAGGAGCTATCAGCGTGTTGATGGGAGTCTTGGCCGGAATTTACCCATCGTATTACGTTACCTCTTTCCCGCCTGCCTTGGCCCTGAAAGGTTCATTCGGCCTGTCACCCAAAGGAAAGAGCCTGCGTACCGGTCTGGTCGCCCTCCAGTTTTTCGTATCGTTCATGCTGATAATCGCCATCGGAATCATGTATGTACAGAGCAACTATATCCGTACGTCCGACTACGGATATAACAAAGACGCAATCGTTGTAGGAAGAATAAGCAAGGAAGATATGTCTCGCGCCGAAGCCATAGCAGAAGAACTTTCTCGCATCCCTGGCGTAGAAAACGTAGCCCTGTCGCAATTCTCACTGAATTCTTCGGACAGCTATATGAGTTTCGGAATGGGACAGGAAGAAAAGCAGATGAACTTTGAAGTATTCCCCATTGATGAACACTTCCTCAAAACGACGGGAATCCGCATCACCGACGGACGGAATTTCAAGAATACTGACGGATGCGAGTTCATATTCAATGAGGCAGCACGACAAATGTATCCGTGGCTTACGCTCGGAGAACCCCCTATCAAAAACGGAGGACTTCCCTATCCGGTAGTCGGATTCTGTGAGAATATCAAGTTCAGCACTTTCCGTAACGATGACACCACCCGTCCAATGGCTTTTTTATACGGAAATGAAACATGGACACAAAAGAGGTTTGTCAACATCCGCATAGCCGCCGGAACAGACCGCATCGAAATTATCAGGTCGTTACAAAAGGCAATGGAGAAATTCACCCCCGGACACGACTTCAACTTCCGTTTCATGGATGAAGTGATTGACGAAGCCTACCACAACGAACTGCGATTCACCCGTCAGATTCTGCTGTTCTCTCTTTTGGCCATCGCCATCAGCATCATCGGCGTGTTCGGACTCACCATGTTCGAGAGCGAATACCGGCGCAAGGAGATAGGCATACGCAAGATTATGGGAAGCTCTACAGCCGAAATACTCTATATGTTCAACCGCCGCTACCTCACCCTCCTTGGCGGATGCTTCCTCGTGGCTGCTCCATTCGGATGGTGGATAGGAAGCAACTGGTTAGAGGGATTTGTCGAAAAGACCTCCATCAGTCCGTGGATATTTCTCATCGCCTTCCTACTCGTCACGCTGATTACCATGATTACCGTAACCCTACAGAGCTGGAAGAATGCAAACGAGAATCCGGCATACAGCATCAAAACCGAATAAGATATATAACAACTAAAAACTCAAACCATATGAAAACAGCTCATTTACTCTTAACAGCAGTCTTTTGTTTAAACGGATTCACCTCTTGCATGGCAGGAAGCAACAAGAAAATCACCGAAACCCGCCCTATACAGCCCTACACCTCTATTCAGATGGATGGTGTAGCCTCCGTTCAATTCACCCAAGGCAATAACTATTCATTACGCATAGAAGGCGATGAAGAGCTGGTGAAAAGCCTTATCACCCAAGTAGAAGACGAGACTCTTATCATTGACAACGAAAAGATAAAATGGAGAAAAAACAGAAACAACGGCAATGTGACCGTTTTTGTTACCGCCCCTATGCTTGAAAAAGTATCGTTTGATGGAGTAGGTTCATTCAAATGCCCCCAAAGATTGGTAGTAGAAGACTTCCGCATTGAGAAAGACGGGGTGGGAGCTATGGAAATAAACGACCTGCACTGCCGCGACCTTGAAGTTGAGATGGATGGAGTGGGAAGTATCGACCTACATACCGAATGCCATGACATGGACGCTCAGATTGACGGAGTGGGAGGAAGCAAATTAACTTGTAAAGCCAATCATATCAGCATTCAGAAAGACGGAGTAGGAGGCGCAGAAATCAATGTAGACTGCCAAATGCTGGAAGCCGACATAGACGGTGTGGGAGGAATCACCTTCAGTGGAAAAGCGCAGCAAGCCACCTTCGAGAAAAACGGAGTGGGAGGCTTCAGCACCAGCAAGCTAAAAATCGGTGGTAAATAATTGTAGCCAACTTAAAAGCAAGCAAGCATGAAGACAATTATCAGAAACTTTTCACATACATTCCGGCGTTTCCTCACTGCCAGCCTGCTGAACATCATCGGGCTGAGCATTGCCTTTGCCTCGTTCTTTGATCGCCTTCCTGCTGGTCACATTGATTACCATGCTTACCGTAACCATACAGAGCTGGAAGAATGCAAACGAGAACCCAGCCAACAGTATTAAGACAGAATAAATGAATCGTTCCCAGGCATCATGGTAACCAATCGTCACCTGAAACCCTGTCAACTAAAGAACAAAAAACGAATAAACCCATGAAAGGATTTCAAACCTACTTTACCTTCTTAGAGCGAAACAAGCTCTTTACCTTTGTCAATGTAGCCGGACTGAGTATCTCGCTGATGTTCGTCCTGCTCATCGCCAATATGGTTACACGCCAGCTCACCATCGACAAAGATTTGAAAGATGCCGACCGCATCAGTATCTTTGCCAACGAAGTATGGGCAGGAGCGCATTACAATTTAGGTGACCGGCTCGCAAGCCGTTACCCAGAGATAGAAGACTGGTGCGCCCTGCGCGGTCATGAAGGCGTAACCGTGATAACAGACAACAACCCTGTAACCGCCCAGCTGATGAGTGTGCGCAAAAACTTCTTCGACTTCTTCAGCTTCGCCCTGCGTGAAGGGAACCGGGAACATCTGCTTACCGACGATAACAGCATGGTTATTACACGTTCAGCTGCTCTCCGCCTGTTCGGTACAGAACATGCCATGGGAAAGACTCTAGTCATAAAAAACTGCAACAATCAGGTCTTTACTGTAACCGGAATCATCGAGGATATTGACAACTCTGTCATGCCCTCTGAAGCCGAGCTGTTCATTCCCTTTGAAAACATGAAATACCTCAATCCGAGCTGTGCCATTGAACAAGCCAATATGGGGAACGCTGCAGGAACGACCTTGTTTCTGCGAACAGCACCGGGTGCCGACCTCAACAGCAAATCGGACGATGTGGTGAATTACATGAAAGAATTCTTCTGGATTTATCAATACGGCTCCATGAAAGAAGCCCATTTCATTCCACTCCGCGACTTTTACTTCTCTAATATCTGGTGCGAATCAACGCTGAACCAGTACGACTTCAAGTTGGTTATCATCTTCATTACCGTAGGCATACTGATATTGCTCATGGCAGTATTCAACTATGTAAGCATGAGTGTAGCCCAAACCTCTTACCGTGCCAAGGAAATGGCAACACGCCGCTTGCTGGGTTCCTCCCGTCCGGATATTTTCTGGCGCATGATTGCCGAGTCATTTCTGCTTACAGCCGTAGCGTTTACACTCGGCTTCATATTGGCGAAGGCTGCCGAACCCGTTGCCATGAGGTTGCTCGATGTAAAGCTGAACCTGACAGGCGATTTGACTCCTCTCGTCATGCTTGCCTATTTGACACTCATTCTAATATTGTCCCTTCTGTCCGGCTTCTTCCCTGCCACCATTCTGTCGAATTATAATCCGCTCGATGTGGTAAAAGGAACCTTCCGGCGCAAAACAAAATCGCTTTACCTGCGTCTGCTCAACGTTGTGCAATGCGGACTCACCGTTGCCATGCTTGCCTGCACACTCTACCTAAGCGTACAGCTTTACCGCATCCTCCATGCTCCTTTAGGTTATGAATACGGTAATGTGCTGACTTATCCACCGATGGCAGAAAAAAATACCTTGCAGCTTTTCCGTAACGAAGCCCTCAAACTGCCGTTCGTTAAACAAGTATCATTTTCTCAGGGACTTCCCATCGATGGAGGGAACAACAATACGATGCAAGTCCAAACAAGGGATAGTTTGAAGGAGATGAGTTTCCAGACCTTTACCGTTGACTCGGCTTTTACCGACATCTACCACATCCGCATAACGGAAGACCGTCACATGACCTACAATGACAATACGTATTTTGTGAGCGAAAACACGATGAAAGAATTAGGAAATACCGGGCAGACAAACGAAATAGTCAACAGCTATGGTTACCGTATGCGCATTGCCGGGCAGTTCAAGGATTTCCACATCCGCTCGCTCGCTGTGAATGACCCTCATCCGCTCCTTATGAGAATCGCTCCGGCAGATAGTATCTATCCGTGGAATATCTCCATCGAAGTACAAAACGGCGACCTTCCTGCCTATAAGCGTGAGCTGGACGGATTGTATTCCCGCCTCATCGAAGGAATTCCGTTTGAATCGGCATGGTATCATGACCTTGTAAGCAATACGTATGCCCACTTCTTCCGGATAAACAAGCTCATCGGAATCTTTACCTGCGCTGCCTTGTTAATTTCCTTATTAGGACTGACTGCCATGAGTATCTACTTCATAGCCCAGCGCAAGCGCGATATTGCCATCCGAAAGGTATTCGGTTCAAGCACCGGCAGTGAAATGCGTCGTCTGATGCTGTTCTCACTCACCTCACTTACCATCAGCCTTTTGGTTTCTATTCCGTTAATCGTGTTCGGGGTGTATCAGATAGACAAGATTGTAACTTATGAAAGCACATTCCCCTGGTGGATTCCAATTACCGCCTTTCTTATCGTTACGCTGATTTCATTAGGCTCGGTTTACTTGGTTAGCCACAAGGCCACCAGAGAAAATCCGGTGAATAATCTGAAAACGGAATAAAAAATAACTATCTTTGTACCGGCACTGAGGTGACATTAAGTGCCGGTATTCATTTTATATTTTTCAGTATCATTATGTACACAGTCATGAAGCGCATGGAGGTTTCAGCTTCTCATTCCCTGAAACTTTCTTATCCGAGCAAATGCGAGCATCTGCATGGTCACAATTGGATTATCACTGTATATTGCCGCGCCAGAGAGTTGAATGCAAACGGAATGGTTACCGACTTTACCCACATCAAAGAAATTGTAAAAGGACAACTGGACCACCAGAACCTGAACAATGTACTTCCCTGTAATCCTACGGCAGAAAACATCGCCCGCTGGATATGCGATCAGGTGGAGAACTGCTATAAAGTGGAAGTCTGCGAATCGGAAGGAAATACGGCTGTCTATGAGAAAGATTAACGAGATATTCTACAGCCTGCAGGGAGAAGGATTTCATACTGGTACACCAGCGGTATTTGTACGGTTTTCTGGTTGTAACCTGAAATGTAGTTTCTGCGACACACAGCATGAAAAAGGAATCCTGCTCTCGGATGAGGAAATCATAAATCAAGTCAATTCGTATCCGTGCCGGATGGTGATTCTGACCGGAGGAGAGCCCGGACTATGGATCGATGAGCAACTGATAGAAATGCTTCACAAAGCCGGAAAGTATGTGGCAATAGAAACTAACGGAACTTGCGTACTACCAGAAGCCATCGACTGGGTTACCTGTTCACCCAAAGACGCTCCGCTGAGAGTAAAGCGGATAGACGAAGTAAAAGTGGTGTATCAGGGTCAGGATGTTTCACCGTATCTGGAACTTCCCGCTCACCAGTATTTCCTGCAACCCTGCTCTTGCCAGAATACCAAAGAGGTGATTGATTACATCAAGATGCATCCGCAATGGCGGCTCAGTCTTCAGACTCATAAATTAATCGATATACGATAGGTAGCCAAGTGACGAGTTGACAAGGCTTTTATCACCTGAGGGATGAAAGCCTTGTCAACCCGTTAACTTATTAACCCGCTACCTCACAGCCAGTTCCCGAATCGTTTCATTCAGTTCATCTGCTTCCATAAGCTGCTCCAGTGTGAGATGCATGCGCCAGTGCCAGTAGTTTAACGGATTGGCAGGCACATTGATCCGTTCCGCCTCCACATCCGGATTACGCAAAGCCTCATCCACCGACAGCCAGTCTTGCCAAGTCAAGATACACAGCATGGAAGGACTATCCAAATGCTGCTTGATTACTTCTTTGCAAAGCCATCCGGGAGCCTGTTCGGGCACTTCTCCCCAATGATGAAGCTCATCGTGATAAAAACGCTCTGTAAGCTGCGGATCTTCCTCCCACCAACCTCGGAAAGTAGACATATCATGCGTTCCGATGGTACACACCGAATGATACGGATAAGCCTCCACCCGTCCGAATAACTGTCCCATGGCTTTCGGCATGCGCTGGATTTCGAGGGAAAGAATCTGCAGTTCATTCATTACCCAAGGAACACAATCGGGCACCATGCCCAAGTCTTCCCCACACACCAGCATGGAAGTAGACTGAGTCAGTTCCGGGAGTTTCTTCATGGCTTCCCGATACCAGAACTCATTATGACGTTGATAATAATAATGGTTATATAACTGATTAAAGGCTTCCTGCTCTTGCGGGGTAAGCTGCCTGAATACATAATCATTTTGCACGGCAATACGCGGATGATACCTGTCGGGCTGCTTACGGTCGGGCACAAACAAGACATCGCTGATGAGTTCATACAGACTTTCTTTGAGCTTCAGGCTCTCTTCATCTGTCTTTCCGGCAAACCAAGCCTCTACTTTGCGCTGGGTATCAAACTCCGGACGCATCTCATATAAATCATGATGCAAAGGACGGACAAAGGTTTCACGCACCAAATCACTCTGCTCGCCGAACAGGGTATTCAGCATATACTCGCTGATAAACGGACGGAGCATCTGGTCGGCACGGAAATTCAGACCGAAACTGCGTATTTCATCTACACTCATAGGAAGAGAGGGAACAAACTGCCCCAGCAATCCGTGCACACTGTGGTCTGGAATTTCCCAAATGCGGAAGAAACCAAGGATATGATCAATGCGGTAAGCCGTAAAATATTCTGCCATTTGAGCGAAACGTCTGCGCCACCACAAATAATGATCCTGCTCCATTACCTCCCAGTTATAAGTAGGGAATCCCCAGTTCTGCCCCTTGGTACTGAAGGCATCGGGCGGTGCACCTGCCTGTCCGTTCAGGTTGAAGTAATAAGGTTCCACCCATGACTCCACACTGGACCGGCTGATGCCGATAGGAATATCTCCTTTGAGAATGACTCCCCGGCTACGAGCATACGCTGCTGCTGAAAGAAGCTGCACATGAAGGCAATATTGCAGATAATAATAAAATCCGATTTCACGATAGCTGGAACTCTCCGGAGAACCAAGAGAAGCAATCGCTTCGGCATCGTATTCGCTATAGATTTCCCACTGACGAAAATCGGGAGTACCGTAACGGTCGCGCAACACACTGAAAGCAGCATAAGGTAATAACCAGTGAGAGTTACGTTCAAAATAAGCATGAAAGACCTCCGATTGCAACACCTTCTCACCTTCTTGCAGATAAACGGCACGCAGGTAAGCCCGTTTCCAGCGGTTGACTTCCTCATAATCCACTTCCGGCAACTGATTCAAGATGATGCGTTCTTCCTCAAACCGGTCGGAAGCTTCCTTGTCGGTCAGCGGAGGGAGCTGACGCAGGTCAATATACATCGGATGGAAAGCATAAATAGAAATGCTGTTATACGGATAAGAGTCGGTCCAATGCCCGCTCATGGTCGTATCGTTAATCGGCAGAATCTGTACAGCACGCAACCCCGTATCGGCAGCCCATCTGACAAAGGTCTTCAGATCGCCAAAATCGCCCACTCCGTAGCTTCCTTCCGAGCGTAAAGAAAAAACAGGAATGGCGCATCCGGCTATACGTACAGGCGGCTCTTCAAAAAACACTTCGGTTTCCATGGGCAGGTATGTTTCGCCCCGATGAAGTGGTTGGATATGAAACAAGCGGTTGGGATGTGTCTCCCATGCCATAACTCTGCCCGTTTCGGCATCTATCGCCACAAACTTATATTCAAACGGCAAACGGAGAGAAGATACACTGACGGTTAAATGCCACACATTAGGCTGCACTTCTACCATGCGGAGCGGACGGCAGGCTTCCCAATTACCTAACGCATCACAACTGCCTATCAGTCCCAGCCCCTGCTTCCGGGTGGTCAGTCCCGGACAAAGTGCACGGAAGGTGATGCAGCTTCCCACTCCATCGGACAGATTCACCGGTTGCTTTGAGTTATATGATCCATTAAACGCCGCACTGTAACGAAAAGCATCAACGGGTAAATCACGCCAACAGTCATCGATTATATAATGGCTCTGCTGCTCATTTCCCGGATAAAAAGAATGGGCAAGGGCTCCCAGCTCTTTACGTACACATCGGCTATCGCGAAAAACAGCATAACGGTAAGTCACAAAAGCTTTATCGTTTTCTGGCATATATTCTGTGGTTCCCTGCCATTCGTTGCCGTCACGGGTGGAAAGTGGAATGGCTTGTCCATGGTTGCCTTCCATCAAAACACACAGGCTTTCTCCCCATACCGTACGGTAGTTTATACGAAAAGTCAGTTTCATAGTCTTTTTCAGGTATTTGGTTATTCTTACTCCAAAAATACTGTTTTTTTTCTTTTCCCACGCCCGTGCAGGCATAAAAAAATCCCGAAAGGAGTACTTTCGGGATTCCCTCGGTGTAAGATGCGAGGATGGATTTAGTAAATAATTAAGTTATGAAAAAGGAACCTTATGCGTCAATATTGGCATAGGTTGCATTTTTTTCGATAAATTCACGGCGCGGAGCCACATCATCCCCCATTAACATGGAGAAGATATAATCGGCTTCAGCCGCATTTTCTATATTAATCTGCTTCAGCACACGGGTTTCCGGATTCATGGTAGTTTCCCAGAGCTGGTCGGCGTTCATTTCACCCAAACCTTTGTAACGCTGTGTGTGGATGCCTTGCTCACTTCCGTCTCCATATTTGCGGATGAAAGCATCGCGTTCTTCGTCTCTATAGCAATATTCGCTGATTTTACCTTTGGTACATTTATACAACGGTGGGTTGGCAATGTACAAGTGTCCTGCCTGAATGATTTCGGGCATGTAGCGGTAGAACAGTGTCATGATAAGGGTGTCGATGTGAGAACCATCGACATCGGCATCGGTCATGATGATTACCTTATGATAACGCAGTTTGTCCAGATTGGCTTTCTTGCTGTTTTCTTCGTCACCATCTACCCCGAAGCGCACACCCAATGCCTGAATGATGTTGTTTACTTCATCGCTTTCAAAAGCTTTGTGCCACATGGCTTTTTCTACATTCAGGATTTTACCGCGCAAAGGCAAAATAGCTTGGAACTGACGGCTGCGACCTTGCTTAGCCGAACCACCTGCAGAATCACCCTCGACAAGGAAGAGTTCACACTCTTCAGCCACACGGCTGGAACAGTCGGCCAGTTTACCCGGCAATCCGCCTCCGCCCATCGGACTCTTGCGCTGTACAGACTCACGTGCCTTGCGTGCAGCGATACGTGCGGTAGCTGCCAGCACCACTTTATCAACAATAATCTTGGCTTCCTTGGGATGTTCTTCCAGATAATAAGTCAACGCTTCACCTACTGCTTGGTTCACCGCACCGCTTACCTCATTGTTACCCAATTTGGTTTTGGTCTGTCCTTCAAACTGAGGCTCGCTCACCTTCACCGAAATAACGGCAATCAGACCCTCACGGAAGTCTTCCCCTGAAATCTCTACCTTTGCCTTTTCAAGCGCCTTGCTTTCTTCGGCATATTTTTTCAGAACACGGGTCAAGGCTGTACGGAATCCGGCTTCATGCGTTCCTCCTTCAATGGTATTGATGTTATTTACATACGAGTGAAGGTTTTCACGGAAACCAGTGTTATACATGATGGCGCACTCAATGGGTACACCCTGCTTTTCTGTATTCAAATAGATAACATCGTCAATCAGCGGTGTGTTAGTAGAGTTCAGGAAACGCACGAACTCTTTCACTCCTTCTTCTGAATGGAACACTTCGCTCTTATACGAGCCGTCTTCTTCCTGTACGCGCTTATCGGTCAGCTTGATGGTAATCCCTTTATTCAGATAAGCCAGCTCACGCATACGTGCCTGAAGGATGTTATATTTATATTCGGTTACGGTAAAGATGCTTCCGTCGGGCCAGAAAGTCTGACGGGTTCCGGTGATATCGGTTGTACCTACTTCTTTTACCGAGTAAAGCGGTTTACCGCATTCATATTCTTGTTGATAGATTTTTCCGTTACGGAATACGTTGGTCGTCATGTGAGAAGACAAAGCGTTCACACACGAAACACCTACACCGTGCAATCCTCCGGATACTTTATACGAGCCCTTGTCGAACTTACCTCCGGCATGAAGGACGGTCATCACGACTTCAAGTGCCGACTTTTTCTCTTTTTCATGGTAATCAACCGGAATACCACGACCGTTATCTTGTACGGTAATTGAATTATCTTCGTTAATGGTTACTTCTATATGGGTACAATAACCGGCGAGGGCTTCGTCAATCGAGTTGTCAACCACCTCGTACACCAGATGGTGCAATCCTTTTTCGCTGATATCGCCGATATACATAGCGGGACGCTTGCGCACAGCTTCCAGTCCTTCCAATACTTGGATACTGCTCGCCGAGTAATTGCTTCCGCTGTTTGGGTTCAGTTCTTCGCTCATTGTTTTCTAAAAGTTTTAAGTGTTCAAAGATAATGAAAAACTCCGATATAACCGCCTTTTCTGCATTTATATTATACAAACTTTTAATCTTATACAACCGGATGCACCTATTTTATACAAACTCACATACAGCCTCATCCTATGACACTATAACTAAAAACTGTGTGGAAATTGTCCGAATTTAGCGAAATCAATCTGAACAACGAGCAAGACAGAGAAAGAATTATAAAAGTCATCAGATATCTTTCTGACATACTGTTCCAAACTCCTTCTTCCGGATATTCTACCATCAAAATTGCATCAAATATGAAAAAAGACAATATGCCTTTAGAAAAGATAGCAGAATATACCAATCTTCCGGTGCAAATAATAAAAGCTCTTTAAAAAGTCCCCTCTCTTACCCTGCCAAATAAGAGAGGGGATTTTATACATTATCCGGCATTGCCTAAATGCTGTTATATTAGAGCCAAAACCTTATTACTGGCTGTGCAAACTCAAAGTCGCGGTGTGAATTACAGAAACCACACTGCGACTTGTACAAACCACAGTGTGACCTGTAAAAATCACAGTGTGGTTTTGAGCTTCTGCCGGAAGAAAACCTACTTTCTCCCAAGCATTACAGAAAGTTTATATCTGCTGTACGAAACTTTCAAAGCCAAACGATAAACGGGTTTCCGCCTTTTTAGCTACCTTTGTCCCAATAAAAAAAAATGAAATATCATGGCCAAACAAGGAACCCTGCTCGTGGTGGACGACAACCGAAACATTCTGACTTCACTTCAATACCTGCTGAATGAGTACTTTGAACGGGTACTGACGCTTTCATCGCCTGTCACAATCCCAACTCTGATGCGCAAGGAAGACATTCACGTGGTATTGCTCGACATGAACTTTTCTTCGGGTATCAACAGCGGCAACGAGGGACTGTATTGGCTCCGTGAAATCAAAAGAATCCGGCCTCAGACGCAGGTCGTACTCTTTACGGCTTATGCAGACATCAACTTGGCTGTGACCGGCATTAAAGAGGGGGCTTCCGACTTTGTGGTCAAACCGTGGGAAAACGATAAGCTGGTACAAGCTCTGCAAGAGGCTTATAACAAGACGGTGACTAAAACCGGAAAGAAGAAAACGGCAGCTGCAGGCAATGCATCCGACAGCGACAATAATAAGATGTATTGGGGAAACTCACCGGTGATACAGCCTCTGCGCATGCTGGTGGAAAAGGTGAGTTCAACAGATGCCAATATCTTGATTACCGGTGAAAACGGTACCGGAAAAGATATGCTGGCAAGGGAAATCCATCGTCTTTCCAACCGGAGAAACGAGGCTATGGTGAGTGTGGATATGGGAGCCATCACCGAATCGCTTTTCGAGAGCGAGCTGTTCGGTCATGTGAAAGGTTCGTTTACCGATGCTCATGCCGACCGGATAGGGCGGTTTGAGGCCGCCGATGGAGGTACGCTCTTTCTTGATGAAATAGCGAACCTTCCTTATCATCTTCAGGCCAAGCTGTTGACAGCTATCCAGAAGCGGTGTTTCATCAAGGTGGGAAGCAATACGCCGCAAGCTACCAATATCCGGCTGATTTGTGCCACGAACCGCGACCTGGAAGAAATGGTGCGCCAAGGGGAGTTCCGCGAAGACCTGCTTTACCGTATCAATACCATCCATCTGCATATCCCAGCCTTGCGAGAGCGCAAAGAAGACATCTTGCCGTTGGCAAACCGCTTCCTCAAGCAATACAGCGCACAGTATGGCAGAATGGTTGAAAAGCTTTCAGCTGAAACCGAATGCCGCTTGACCGAATATCCCTGGTATGGCAATATACGTGAACTGCAACATACCATCGAAAAAGCCGTGATTCTTTCTGAGGGGAAAGAGTTGCAGGCTGAAACACTTCAGTTCTCACATGCCCGTCCGGCAGACGAATCGACCCAACCGGAGAAAAAGCAGATTCCTTTTCAGACACTGGACGAGATGGAATGCAGTCTGGTGAAAAGCGCAATCGACCAATGTAACGGAAACTTGTCGCAGGCAGCAGCTCAGTTAGGAATTACCCGGCAGACGCTTTACAACAAAATGAAACGATATGGGCTCTAAATGGCTATTTTCAACTCTTGCAAGGGTTATTCTGCTTATAGCTGGAGTCGCCCTACTGACACTTGGCCTGAGCATAGGAAAAATATCGCTCCTTATAGCCGGTATCGGTTGCCTTCTACTCTCCATATACCTGTTTTTCCACATCCAAAAACAACTGCGTGAAAAAAGTTATCTGATGCTTGAAGCCATCCGGAACCGAGACTATTCTTTCCGCTTGCCTACGTATGGATTTACCGGCGGAGAACGTATCTTGCAGGATACACTGAATCAATTCGGTGCACTGATGGGTGAACAAAAACAGCTTATGGAACAGCGCGAACGCTTTTATGAACAGGTTTTATCAAGCGTAACTTCAGGCATTGTGGTCTTAGACGAACAGATGAAAATCATCCAGACCAATCCTACGGCTTCCCGGCTGTTAGGGCTTCCGACTTTAGGCACATTGCAGCAGCTGGAACGTTATGGCACTGACATTCCGGATATGCTGCGCTCTTTAACTGCCGGGAAAAGATGTAACTTACAATATGCCACCACAAAGGGGGAGGTTCATTTATCGGTACAGGCTTCCATCATGCAGCTGGGAAAACAGCAGGTGAAAATTCTTGCCTTCAATGATATACGGAATGAACTGGATGCAAAAGAGTTGGATTCTTGGGTGAAGCTGACGCGTGTACTGACGCATGAAATTATGAACTCGATAGCTCCTATTTCATCTCTGAGTGAAACTTTCCTGCAACGGAAGGATGTGATAGAGAGTCCGCTATACGACGGAATACGTGCCATTCATGAGACCTCTGCCGGACTCATCTCCTTTGTAGACAGTTACCGCAAGTTTTCCTCTTTACAGAAACCGGCACCGGAACCGTTTTATCTCTATGACTTGATTTTGCAAATACAAGAATTGCATATCATCCCTCGGCAGATTACTTTTTCTCTCCAAATTGAACCTGAAGATTTAATGATTTATGCTGATCCGAACTTGATACGACAAGTCATCATCAATTTAATAAAGAATGCGGTGCAAGCCATTACTTCTGCAACCGGAAAAATTCATCTTCGAGCCTACAGTACAGCCGAAGAGCATGTCTTGATTTATATCAGCAACGACGGAATGATTATTCCGGAAGCGGAGGCGGAGGAGATTTTCGTACCTTTCTTCACTACGAAAAGAGAAGGAAGCGGAATCGGACTGTCTCTTTCTCGACAAATTATGAAACTGTCGGGCGGCAGTATCAGTTTGCTTCGTCCCGGCACGAACGGATGGAATACGACCTTTGTTCTTGAATTTGAATAAGCATCAATCATGCTGCTATTCTTTAGAAGTAAATGTACCTGCAGGGCTATAGGCGCCCTTCATCAACGTTTTGGCAGAAAATGAAAGGGCTGCATAAATACAACAGATATGCTTGTAGCGAGCTAAAAGAATCTGTCCGGCGCCTCATTTAAAACAGCCGCAATGATGTAACCTCTAAATGCCTATAATCTGTATAATCAAGTTTCTACAATAAAAACGAAGTAAGCTGTATCATCCATACAGCTCACTTCGTTTTTCTATCAGTATTGATCTGTGAAGCTAAACTTCAGTAAAATCCATCCTGACTGTCCGCATTAACAGGCGTTGATTACTTCCCCGGAAAGTATTCCTTTCCTACAACCAGTTTGTCGCCTGAAAAATCTACTTCAAAAAAATGGGGAACCCGAACGTAATGCCCGTGGTCATTATAATGACTATGAACCGACATCAGCCATTTGCCTTCAAAGGTACGGAAGAGCATGCCATGGCCAAAATTAGGAGGAGTTATCGGCTCTTTTTCATGAATCCATGGTCCGTCCAGTGTTCCGCTTTTTGAATAAGCGACTCCTTGAGTGTAAACATCTTCTACCCAACTGGTCCAAATCATCCCCAAACGCCCCGTACCTGTCCGGAACAGATAGGGACCATCTGTAACCTTATTCGGCTTGATGCTTCCGTCGGGTGTTGTTTCGCGGCTCCAAGGCGAATCGCTGGCACGGAAGAGCAGCTTACCTTCGCCTACTGATCCGCTCAGGTCTTCTTTTAATTCAATTTTCTCAATCGTTCCGTTATTGTTCTATAGCCATTCATAGCAATATACCATATACGGCTTTCCGTCTTTATCAACCCAGAAAGTACCGTCTAAAGTGGGTTTATCTTCCGGCAGGTAAATAGAATCTTGCATCGGCACATAGGGACCATCCGGACAGTCGCTCACCAAGACATGGCTGGCACGACGTTCAATTACATTTTCGCCTATTGTATCAATCTTGACTTCCTGATTCGTGAAAGTAGCAAAATAATAATACTTGCCATGATAGGCATGCAGTTCGGCAGCCCAAATCATCGGTTGCTTTCCCATCCAAGAGGTTGAATCGGTTTGTGCCACTTCATAAGGTCCACTCCAAAGATGCAGGTCTTTGCTTTTCCATAACATTCCTCCTGTACCGGTCATATAATAAGTGGCTGTTCTTCGGTCGGCTAACACACAAGGGTCGCTCAAACGAATGGAGTCTGTCGGAATCAAGGCTTCATTTGACTGCTCTTTCTCAAACTCTTCTAATGTCCAGCTGGCTCTCCACTCAATCACCGGCTTTCCTCCCCGGAAAGTAATAGGCAACCAGATATACCGTGCATCGCTTGGCTTTTTGGGTCTCCAAATATCAGCCATAAAAATAAAGGCATCTTCTTTTCCGGGAAGTTTCAATACGCTGGTGCTTTGTCCACCGAATGTCAGATAAGCATTTTCTCCCATACAAGGATTAGGGTGTTGCTTCCAAGGTCCCCAAATACTGGGAGAAGAAAACATACGTGCCTCATTGGGATCCCAACCGGTACACCCGGATGTAATCATCCAATAGACTCCGTTTCTTTTAAAGATTGCTGGAGCTTCATTATGGCCGGCTGGAGCTATACGAACATACTTACCTGTATGACTAAGGAAATCATCACTCAGCTCTGCAATCTGCAAAGTAAGATTATCCTCTGAAGAATAGATATGGTATGCTTTGCCATCATCGTCAACAAACAACTGCATATCGCGTGCCATCTGCCCGCCTTCTAAGTCACGCTTCACAAACAATCCTTTATTGATGGCATCATACCATTCCGGTGTCCACCAAGCTTTATACTTAGCCAAATCCAAGGTATCGAATATAGCCTTCTGCTCATCTGTCATATCGAAAGGAAGTTTTCCCGGATTAATACGGCCTGAGCGCAAATAGGTGAAAGGTCCTGTCGGACTATCAGACACCGCAACAGCAGAACGTGCAGCTGCGTATCCTTTTCCCTTCAACTCCAGGTGAAACCACATAACAAACTTGCCTGTCTTGGCATTATATATAACCTTAGGGCGCTCCATCACACAGCCTTGAGTAATTTCACTCAACGAGTCGTTTGTTACAACAGGAAGCACAGCTCCTTCATTCTTCCAATTCGCCAAGTCTTTAGATGAATAACACATGATACCCACCATAGCACTGCTTGTGCTGTCGGATTTATTTTCACCATACCAATAGAAAGTACCATTGTGAAACAAAACTCCTCCCCCATGTGCATTGATATGTACTCCTTGATCATCAGGCCAAATTTCTCCTGAATTAATTGATACCCATTCCTGCTTTGGCATACATCCTGTCCCTAGCCAAATGCCAAAACATACTACCCATAAAAATAAAGCTGTCTTCTTCATAAATTAATAGATTGATTAAATTATCATATAATAAATACAAAATTAATCTTTTTACTATGAAAATCACACTAATACCTATTAAATATCAGAAATAAATTAATGGAACTTGCATTTAGGAAAAAAGGACTGAACAAGAAAAAGAATAATCTGAGGGGAAAGGGAGCATCCGCAGGATGCACGGGAGCATAGCGGCAGGTCACCGCCCGTGCAGGGACAAAAAAAAATCCCCGC
>CAUDXH010000020.1 GCA_958453305.1 uncultured Bacteroides sp.
TTGTTCGCAGCGAAGATAGGGTTTTCAATTATGAGCCAATTTTTGACTGCTTACATATTACACCTCCTTTGGTTTATTTTCTGCTGTTTTCTCTGTTTTATAATTTACAGCCTTAACATTTATTCCTGTTCTCGCTTCAATCTCATCCTTTAAGGGAATGAATGGATTATACAAGTTGATATAAGCCCGACCAACAGCTCCAGTAAATAAAATCATTTCAGGTCTTTTTTCTTCATCCCCACATTCCAATATATGTTTTTGAGAAATACCAGGATAAGCATCAATATAATAGATTTCCTTTATCCCCAACTGATATGCTTTTTTCGCACACAATTCACAGCAACTTGCAGTAGTAAACAATTTTCCACCTTTAATACCAGTATTACCGTATTTAGCCAATTGAAGAAATGCATTTTCTTCCGCATGAAGGCTTCGAGTATGTACTTGATTATATTTCTGCTTGTCACACACCTGATTGTGAATATCTTTAAAGCAATAAGGAATGGTTAATCCTTCTAGTTCTTTTTGTACAGGATTATACTTGTCGCATAAACATTGTATGTGCGCTGAAAAATCAGGATCTGTTTTCTCGTATGTACTATACGCATGCACATCTTCCCGATTATTCAAATCATATATATTACGAAGTGAACAAGGAGTCTGTCCCTCAGCCACAGTATTCCAACCTACCGACTTTACAGAATAATATTCATTGGTTACTGCTGCTCCTACCTGTCGGGACAAACAGCCTGAATTCAACTTTGCCATATAAGCTACTTGCATTAGACGTTCAATGGGAGATGGTGGTATGAGTCCAGGGTGCAAAATAAGAGCAATATAAGTAAACAACTGGTTGATTAATTTTCTATTTCGATTGCCTTCCGTACCATCATGAGTTAGATGGATATCTGACATTTCAATGCAAGTATCTATATCTATTTTCTGATATGCTTGTGTAAAATCCTTACGTTCACTTTCTTCTTTATCCAAAGATTTTACCTCTTCAATCCGATAACCTTTTTGAAAAAGTTTGTTTAAACGAACTTCTTCCGTCGTATTTACAGACATTAAATAAAAAGCAGAATAGCGTTCTCTAAAATAAAGTACCTCATAAGGATTACGAAGTGCATCTATTACGACTCTCGTTCCTCGTTTTTCTACTTTATCTAACTCACGCAACATCTTTATAATAAGATTAATTTTATGAGCCAAGCAAGAAGGTGCTTTTTCACAAGTAGAGTCTTGACTCAAAATAGAATCATATTTTCGAATATTATTTCCCCAAACTTGAAACTCTTTAGTCAGTATTCTCTTATCAAATCTGGCAAGTAATTCAGTAAGTTTCTTTCTAAAAGCAGGAATTTTATGAAAAATAAAAGATTTATATTTTCCCACATCATTCATCAAGTCTTCCTCTGATTGCCTATAAAACTTTTTACCTTCAATATAAACATTACATTCTTGGGCAAGATCATGCAAATCATTAAAATCTTTTTTTATACTATTTAATGCCTCTTTTATTGCTGTATTCTCTTTTTCATCAACACCCAATTTCGCATTTTCCTCACCTACAGGGCAAGACAAAACGGCAGAAAAATCTTCAAATCCTTCCAACAAAACATAAAAAAAGATAATATCACTTGCACTTATAACTTGAAAAGGTTTCCAGTTTTCTCTAATAAACTTCGCTATAATTCTATTTTTCCGGGTATTATTATCAATCTTTGCATCATTAAACTCCAAATATTCAGATTTAATACCAGTGTTATTCAATTCCTGCTGTAAAATGCTACCGACTGTTGTACATCCACTACCTGTACGACCAGTAAGGGCTATTATGAGGAAATCTTTCCGTAACTTGAAAATTTGATTTACTACAGAACTTTTATTGTTCATGTTGATTTAAAGAATTATAGGTATCCAACTTTTATTATTGCAAGAAAATATCTCTTACGTGATACTTTTATTTTCCTTCCCCTTTCTTTAGTCTCTCCTAAAAATATCACGTGTATACACCTTACCCTGCACATCATCCAGACACGCATCGTAGCGGTTAGCTATGATAGCCTGACTCTGCTGCTTGAAAGCTGTAAGGTCATTCACCACCCGACTACCGAAGAAGGTGGTTCCATCTTCCAGCGTGGGTTCGTAGATGATAACCTCGGCCCCTTTGGCTTTGATGCGCTTCATGATGCCTTGAATGGCACTCTGACGGAAGTTGTCGGAGTTCGACTTCATAGTGAGGCGGTAAACTCCAATCACACAAGTGTGTTCTTTGCTGACATCGAAGCTGTTGGCATCGGCATAGCCGTAATAGCCGGCTTTGTGGAGTACGGCATCGGCAATGTAGTCCTTACGGGTACGGTTGCTTTCTACGATAGCCCCAATCAGGTTTTCGGGTACATCGGCATAGTTTGCCAAGAGCTGCTTGGTGTCTTTGGGCAGACAGTAGCCGCCATAACCGAAGGAGGGGTTATTGTAATGGGTTCCGATACGGGGGTCAAGTCCCACGCCTTCGATGATAGCTTTCGTATCGAGTCCCTTGACTTCGGCATAGGTATCGAGCTCGTTGAAGTAGCTCACGCGGAGGGCAAGGTAGGTGTTGGCGAAGAGTTTCACGGCTTCGGCTTCCTTCATGCCCATAAAGAGGGTATCCACATCGGGCTTCAAGGCACCTTCCTGCAGAAGGGAAGCAAAGACCTGAGCAGCTTCTTTCATCCGCTCTACATCAGTGACGGCTTGGATGGCCTGGTTTTCTTCGGCAAACTCCGGACGGTCGATCAGTTTGGGATAGCCTACGATGATGCGACTGGGATAGAGGTTGTCATAAAGGGCTTTGCTTTCACGTAGAAATTCGGGTGAGAACAGCAGGTTGAACTGCTTCACGCCTTTCTGGGCATATTTCAGATAGAGGCTCCGGGTGTAGCCCACGGGGATGGTACTTTTGATGACCATCACGGCATCGGGGTTGACTTCTAAGACCAAGTCGATGACTTCTTCCACGTGGGTGGTATCGAAGTAGTTCTTTACCGGGTCATAGTTGGTGGGAGCTGCAATGACGACAAAGTCTGCATCTTTATAGGCAGAAGCTCCGTCAAGGGTGGCTGAGAGGTCCAACTCCTTTTCTGCCAAATACTTTTCAATATACTCGTCCTGAATGGGAGAAATCTTCTGGTTGATTTTCTCTACTTTTTCGGGAATCACATCTACGGCAGTCACATGATGGTGCTGCGCCAGCAGGGTGGCAATGGATAAACCGACGTAACCGGTTCCAGCTACGGCAATGTTCTTTTTCATATAAGTGAGTTGATGTAACCACTCAATTTAGAGCATACCCCTCTTGCAGAAGCACATTCCAGTACCCCCTAAACCGAGTTTTATTAATTAATTAGTTTTGAATTTAGATTGGCTGGTAGCCAAAGTGATTGAAAGATATTTGTAAGCAGTCACTTTAGACCCGTTAAGGACCTAAAGAAACCTATTTTTATAAAGTTTTAAGAATTAACTTTGATTTATACGCTTAGTTAGACGGTAAGCATCCACTTCTCCCCAACTGTCTAAAACCTTTTGGTTTACAAAAGATTAGCAAGATAGAAAAAAGAGGATAATAGTTGATTTTAACATTTAAAGGCCATCAGATGGGCTGTTTTGAACTGCTTTTTCATCAGAACAGCCGTTTTCACGCTGCAATTTGGCATATTCTTCGTCGGCAGCTTCCATACATCCGCGCAAATAATTGCAGAAGCTGGAGTACTGCTCTACCATATAGTGTTCTACCGCTTCGCTCGTAGCTTTCTCATCCTTATCCAGCAGTTTCAAAAGGCCGGGAATTTCCTTTCCGTCAGTCTTCCTGCGATAAACACCCAGCTTTCCCACTGAAAAAGTATAGAGCTGTTGCAAGCATAAATAACGGGACTTCAGTTCAAGTTCCTTGTCCATGTAGGACTCTAATTCTTCGTAAGTCTTCATCTTTATAAGTTGCAATAACAGGGTAATAACATACGGCGTAAACACTCAACCATGTTCATCCTCTTACCGACGGTCTAAAGTGACTGCTTACGTTAGATGAACGAAACATCCAAATCTGGCATTATATCCGTAATGTTATCTACGGAGTTGACGGATATTTTGGCAGGGTGTAGCCATGAAAGCTTTTGTTTCAGTGTCTGCATCCATATTCCCATTTTGGCTTTCCTTTCCTTGTCATTGGATACATCAAGCTCAATGCATGCTATTATTGTCAGTTTCCTGCTGCTGTCAAGCAGAAGCCGGTTTACTTGGATAAAGAACTTTTCGTCATTTGTAGAGAATCGGGCTGCCCCCGTTGATGTGGCAATGGTATCCCTTACCTTGATGGCAATACGGCGCATGAGTTCGTCTCCTTTACCTTTCAGTACCTCTCTGGTACTTTCATCATCAGAATACAGTCCAGTTGGGCTGGAAACAGAAGTTGATGCCACTTTCCTGAAAGCTACTCATAATCATTCATATATTGTTGTTCCAGTTCGTAAAAAGCTGCATACTCTTCCAGTATAGGGTTATTCTGTATGGTGGCAAGTGTTTCTCCCTCTTCCACACTGATAGTGTTTTCCTCTTTATGGAGCCCGAAAAAGCGTATATGGATGTCGGTATGCTCTTTGTATTCGGAATAAAGGGAAAGCAGATGGGTAAGCAGGTAATCATGTGTGGCAATAAAGATTTGCAGACCGCATTTCTCAAGCTCACGGATAAATTCCGCCACTACACGTATCAAAGCGGGGTTAAGGTTTGATTCCGGTTCATCCCAAAACAGAATGGTATTCTTGTTTATTTCTCCATTAAGGATAAGGTAGAGTACGGATGCCAGCTTTCTCAACCCTTCAGCAACAAGATGTGCTTCCATAGCTTTGTTGTTGGTCTCTATATAGAAACGACCGTTCATCTGAAGCACCTTGAATCCAAGTTCCTTTTCCAGTAACCCTATGGCAGACTTTAAGGGATTGTTTTCCAGATTCCGTAAGACCGGAAGGGCAAGCGAATGGGCCAAATTGATATAGGTCTGGTCAAATGAAAGTTCACGCTTGCTGCTTAGTCCGATAAAACCTTCAAACAGCGAAAACATTTCCCTCGGCGGAATGTATATGAACTGGCAATCATCCCATTTGTCATCCTTCTCTATCTTTACTGTTGTCTTTGAAGTTGTAGAGAAACTGAATGAGAGTTCTTTTCCGTCTATTTCTATGCCGACTGTTGATTTTCCTGAAATGATATTCTTATTTACCAGATTGCCTATGGAGTCTGGTTTGAAGTAGCGACCCATGTTTTCTGCCAGAATATACTCAAACTGTTCTTTCGAAGTGGTTTGCTTTTCCTGAAATTCATGGCGTGCCTGCATAGCAGATGCCAGGCATTTTAGTATATGCGTTTTTCCTGTTCCGTTCTTGCCAATGAGTATATTTACCCCATTGATAAATGAAAACCGGTTGTCCGTAAAGCTTGTGAAGCCTTTTAATGATATGCTGTTTACCATTGTATTGTCTGTTGAATATATAAATTTGCTACAAATTTACTCCAAAAACAGGAATATGCCAACGGGAATATTTAAAAAAACAAGGTGTAAACACTCAGCCATGTTCATCCTCTTACTACATCTCTCCCCACACCTCTCCATACTGCATTTCCAGTGCTTCCAATGCTGCTTCGGCATCTTCTTTCGCATCCAGCGAAAGCGAGGGATAAGCCAGCAAGGAAACGGCTTCGGCTTGCACATTGCGCAGCTGGACGCGCACTTCTGCCCAGTCGGCACGGGAGATGCGGCGGTCGCACACACGGCGGTAGAGGTCGCCTACGATGTGCAGCAGGTCAAGCAGGAGGCAGAGGGCTTCTTCTTGCCGTTCTTCCTTGACCCAGCGGAGGGCACGGCAGTGCCAGTCTTCGATGACGTGTGCCACGGCAAGGTGGTCGAGCAGGGTCTGCGGACGGAGCAGACTGGTGCGGATGGCTTCCTGTTGCGGGGTTCCGCACAACGGGGATACCGGTACGGCTTGCTGACGGTCGGTGATGTATTGGGTTACGTTTTCGAACTGTTCTTTGTGGATGCCGCTCAGGGCGAGGGTGAAACTGCCGATGGAGAGTACCAGACGGCGGTCGCGGGCGATGCGGAGGATGTAGCCTTCCATGCCGTGCAGCGGACCGCCTATGATGCGGACCAGCGGATGGCCTTCGGCATAGTAATCCAGTCCGTGGGGAAGGAAGCGGAGGCGCTGGGCATCGAGGGTGGAGATGCGCATGAAGGGTTGCATCTGGCTGTCGGGGATGACGGCTACGTGTCCGGTGGCGCAGTTGCGCACGAGGTAATGTCCGGGGAAGTTTTCACGCAGATGGGCGGCGATGGCGGTGGGGTTGCCTTGGATGAAGAGCAGACCGGACACCGTGGGGCGTTCTATCTGTACCACTCGCTTGCGGGTGCGCAGGTAGGTGGTGGTGGTGTGAACGTAGGTGGGAAAATGAACGGAGAGGGTGGCTGCCATGCGCTCTACACGGGTGTGGTGGAGAAAAAGGTAGCTCCACGTGGTGCAGGGGGTTTGGGCATGGGGGCTCTTGCTGCAAGGGTGTACTTCTACTTCCGGACCTATAGCACGTGTCTGTGCGGGCTCGGTATGAGGGGTGCCTATGGGGGCGGTAGAAAGGGGCTCGGTACTATCCAGTGACATCGAATCGCTTATCTACGTATGTACTGTGGAGCGGATGCTCCGGGCAGCAGTTTACTTCGGTTCATTTTGTTGTTTTTTTAAACCAGTTGACCAGATGGCCAGACGACCAGTGTAGTTGACCGGGCGACCCGTTGACTGGTGTAGGTGCAAAGATAGCTGTTTTAAAAAAATTGTGCAAGAATTGATTTAGGATATTTTTTACGGGCTGATAAGGCTTGTCCGGGTATCGAAGGGAACGAGTGAACGGGTTGACAGGGTTCCTGTCTGGATGGAAAACCTCGTCAACGGGTTTTTTCAGGCAGCTAAGACGGAATGCCGAGTCGCTTTAAAAAAAATGCTTCGGCGTTCTTTTCTGAACACCGAAGCGTTTTTTTTAAGGATATCAGTGCTTCGTAAACCCCGTTCTAGGAGCCGTTTGACCCTTTTGTAAAAAGCGGTATTTCAGACTGTTACATCTGAAATACCGCTCAAAAAGGGTGTCTTAAACAAAGTGTCAGTGCCAAATTTTTTCTTGACCCTTTTTCCCGGCACTGGTTTTCCGGTAGAGTCCGTGCTCCACTTTTTCCACCTCTCCGCTCTCGATCAGCTTGGTCAGGGCACGGGTGCCACTGCGTCTGGAAAGTCCGGCGTTTTCTATGCACTCAATGTAGTGAGAGAAGGTGAACTCGTCGGACATCTGGCTGAAGATGGAACGGATGCGGAAGAAGGTGGTTTGTTGCTTCCGCTTGGTTCCGTTGCCGGGAAGGATGGTAGAGAGTGAGAGACTGTGCTCAAGCAGACACTGGGCAATGAGCATGATGCGGCGGAAATCTTCGTCGGAGCATTCCATCCGGTCGACGGCAAAGCCGGTCTCGAAGCGGCGGAGGGCGGTGAAGACCATGGCGAGACGGGAGGCGATGAGTCCGTGACGCCCTACGATGGCCATGTTCCCCTCTCCTTCTTCCATGGAGACGTTGTTCCATGCCAGACCGAAGCAGCGGGTGTGTTCTTTCCACTGCCGGGAACTGAAGCGGACTTCCAGCGGATGGTTCTGCGAGAAGCGGAAGAGTTCAAGGACTTGCTCGGAAAGGACTTCGAAGAGGGCACCTCCATCGAGCACACCTTCGGCATCGGGGGCGGCTGAAATCCATCCGGAGGAGCCTTCACCGGTGAGCAGTGCCATACGGCTGTACATTCCGTCTTCCTTCGAGTTGACGAAACGGACGAGCTGCAGCAGGGTGCCCGACATGCACATGGCAAGGCGAGGTTTCTTGATGACGATGGGACGGCCGTCGATCTTGTAGTTCTGTCCCACGGTTTCGTGGTGGAAAATCATACGCAGTTCGGCGGCATACTTTCCGCAGTCGCTGCCGAGGGAGGAGGAAAAGGAGTCCATCTCTGAGCAGTTTGCCACCATGCCGACTTCTTCGGCTGCCTCCAGATTGAGCATAAACTGGCTCTTGGAGATGTTCGACGGGAGGAGGAAGATTTTCCGGCGGAAGGGTTCGGGCTGCAGGTCCCAGTTGGGTTCGCGCCCTTCCTTCTGTGCCTGGCGTTTTTCCATTTCCCATGCATAGCTTTGCTTGGTAAACTCCATGCTGTTTCGTTCGTTATCTGCCTCATACATCTGTTCGATGCGGGCTCCGAGTCCGGCTGCCAGCGACACGACCCCTTTCCCCGACCCTGCCGGAGCGATGGCGGCAAAGTAGAGATGAGGGGTGTAGTCGTGACGGGCATAGAGCATGTGGGTGCCGGGCAGGCAACCGCTGAGGTTGGTGAGCATGGCCATGAGGAGCATGTCGCGTTCTCTCGGGGTGCGTGCAGCTGCCAGTCCTTTCTGCAGCATGGGAGGAAGGTTTTCATAGACTTCTTCAGGGAAGAGCGGACAGTGGCGTTTCACTTCGTCTTCTTCCGACTCTTCCGGCGAACTGAAATCTTCGCCTTCCTCTCCCCCATCGGGACCGTCCGCGCGTGCGCAGGAGAAATTCGTGTCTTGACACTTTGGCACTGACCCTTTATTTACGAGGTCGCTGTAGCCGTGTGTAAAGCCCCATTCCAGGGCCTGTGAAACCTCCCTTTCGTGCATGTCGGGACAGAGCTTAAATGCCTCTATCTTAAGGCTTTCGAATTCCCGTCGGGAAAGGTTGCGCCAACAAGCATATTGCCCCATCCGCAAAAGGGTCAAGTGTCGCCGTCCCACCACCAGCGGATGCTTTTTCAGGTATTTCTGAAGCACGCTGTCCACCTTTTCCATCAGCCGTTTCTGGTCTCCCACTCCCTTGGGAACGCACTTGCATGCCGAGCTTTCTGCCGGTTCTGCCGGTTTTGTTTTCTCCTCCGTGAATCCGCTCATCCGATAGAAGTCTTCGGAAAAATCTTCGGATGCGCCTCCCGACGGAAGGGGTACGTAGTTCAGCGGATTGCGTCCGGCTGGATACGGGTACGGGAGAGCGTCTTCACGATAGAAGGCATCGGGGTCGAACGAGGTGTACGACAAGCGGCAGAGGTCGCAGGTGGCAGTATCGCAAGGCGAGCCGGTGAGCTGTCCGATGGTTTCTGCCACCTGAAGGTAGGCTTCGCGGTAGACGTCGGGATGCACCCTTCCAATATCGACAAAGGTGCGGTACCCGCATCCCGATGAGGTGATGTGTCCCGCCATAACCCACGGCACTTCGCGGAGCACCTGAGCGGCATGGGTCACCTGTTCGGGCGACATCTTGTCTTGGTCGAACATCGCCACGCCCGTCCGGTCCTTCAGCCGGGGGATTTGCCGTCCTTCCATGCAGTTGCCTGCCGGAGCAAGAGCAGGCAAGGTTTGTTTTACTTCGTCGGCTTGTGCCGACTTTCCCTCATTGCGCAAGCTGCGCAAGCGACTGACCGCCTCTTGATACTTTCCGCTGCGGATTTCTTCGATCCATGCGGGGAGGTCGGTCAGGCAACTACCGGTCTTCTGAAAGCACCGGTTAAAGACTGTCATGTGTTTTCTATCCATTTTTCAAATTAATAACACACAAAGATGCATGATTCTTCTGGAATCTTAAAATGTTAAAAATGAACATAGAAAACCCGCTCACAAGCCTTGTGAGCGGGTTTTCGAGGGTAAAAATCGGGGTAAAATGTTCAAAATTAACAAATTTAAAAAGTGTGAAAAGGGGGGTGCTGTTTTTCGGGCACCCGACAGTCTGTTGTCTTGCGATTTTCCTTTGTCCCACTCACCTTTATCCAAGAGTAGCATACCCACCCATTTTGCGAAGAGTATCTATCACTTGTTGTGTCTGTGTATATTTCTGTTGCGCCATAATCGTTTTTACTTTAAGAAGTCTCTGCCTCGTGTAGCTTCAAGAATACTCATCTCTTTCGGGCTTCCCACTCCTCAATGGTTCCGGTCTTGGAAGAGAAGCTCACACCTACCTTGTACACAGTACGGGCTTCGGCTTCATACGGACGGGCATAGCCTTTATCGTCTATCTGTTGCAGGGCTTCGGCTGCCGTACCATCGAGCTTGAACTCGAAGATATAGACATAGCCGGGAGTCTCCACGATGCAGTCTACCCTGCCTTCACTCTGTTCCTGCTCTGCGAGCACGGTATACACACTCATCAGACGGAGAAGCAGATAGAAGGTGTACTGGAAGTAACGCTCCCTCTCCGGCTCGTTCTCCTTGCGGCGAAGGGTATAGGGGATGCTTGCAAAGAAGGAGGTGAGCATCTTGCGAAACTCTTCCAGCTGACCGCGTTTCAGGGCAAAGACCGCCTTCACCATCCACGACTCCAGGGGCATACGGCACTGCAGGTAGTTCGTGGCAACCATAGCAAGAAAGCCGCTCTTTACCTCGTTGTTGGGGAAATCGAGCAGGAAGAGATTCGATTCCTTGTCATAATCCTTGATGGTGAGGTAGCCGCTCTGGTAAATCATCGGCAACGGGTACTCGATGTCTGCCTTATAGTTGATAAACTCATCCGGAAGGTAATACTTGCTGGTCAGCTCGTCTATTCCCTCATGGAAATGGTTCATCAGACGAATCAGGTAAGAGGGCGTACCGCTGGCGAACCAATAGTCGCGAATCCGTTGGTTATCGAAGGCATTCAGCAGGCTGAACGGATTGTAAATATCCGTCATGTTTTCACCGAAATGATACCCGTCGTAATGCCGTTTCAACTTCTGGCGGATTTCCTCTTCGCTGCAGCCGTCGGCTTCTGCCATCTCCCGGATGGGTTCGGCAAACTGCACATGCAGTTCCTCTTCCGTAATGCCGCAAAGTGCCTCGTATTTATCAAACATGCTGATGTCTTTGGGCTGGTTGAAGCCGCTGAACACACTGACTTGCGAGAATTTGGTGACACCTGTGAGGAAAACAAAACGTAGGGAAGCATCGGACAACTTGAACACCGAATAGAAAGCCTTGAGCAAATTGCGGTTCTGTTCCAGCAGCTCCGGATCTTTCTCCAGCACATCAAGCAGGGGCTTGTCGTACTCATCGACCAAGACCACTGCTCTCCGCCCTGTCTGTTCGGCCGCCGCCTGAAGGATGCGGTCGAAACGGGAACCGAGGTTGGTATCCACTCCGGGAGTGACCCCGAATTCGTTTTCCCAATCGTGCAGATACCCCTCTATCTTCTGATGCAGGGCACCGGGTTGGGTAAAATCCACTCCGTTAAAATCGAAATGAAACACCGGGTGTACATGCCAGTCGTGTTCCAGCGCATCAATCTTCAAGCCGGCAAACAGTTCTTTCTTCCCTTCGAAATAGGCCCGGAGGGTGGAAAGCAGCAAGCTCTTTCCGAAACGGCGGGGACGGCTCAGAAAGTAAATCTGCCCTTCCTTAACTAAAGAATAAATTAAATCAGTCTTATCTACATAGACGAAACCGCCTGCGATTATTTTTTCGAAAGTCTGAATGCCAACTGGATATTTCATAATTCTTCTCGTTTTTAGAGGTCAGTTTAGAATTTAGACAAAGTTAAGCAATTTAAAGAGACCTTGGAAATCCTTACCCGAAAAAAAGAGCCTATTTCTTTTCCTTATCTGCCAGCTTCTCCAGATGACGCTGTATGACCTTGATGACGGACAGCATCAGGCGCAGGTTGCGGATGGAAGGATGAAAGTCTTCACTCAGGATTTCTGTTTTCAGATTGAGCAACATTGTAATCACTAATTTTTGAATGGCAGGACTGCTGCACTTTCCTTTCGGTTTCCGGGCGGAAGCCGTTTTGATGTTTTTTCCATGCGATTGTTTTAAAAAAAAATGAGGCAGCGAAATTAATAAATATTTTTAGTATCACACCGGTTTGTTTGCTCTTTTTACTTTTCCTTGTTTTTCTGCCCTCGAAAAGAGGAAAAAAGCAGGGTTCACCGGAAAAAGCTGATTGCGTTACGTAATCAAACCCTCCCCATCTATTGTGTTTTCCGTTTCTCCATCTGTATCGTTTTCTCCCCGAATCGGGAGGTTTCGATTTCTGTCCGGTTTTTTTGAAAGCACACAACTTATTCCAGACGATTTCTATCTGCTGAAACGGAGGCTATTTGTGGCTCTGAAACTGATAGCGAAGAGGATTTTGGCGGATTGTTTTCTGATATTGATTTGGCTTCTCCTAAGTTGGGTAAGACTGCTGACGGCTCCTGTTTTCATTTACACAAAATTCTGGACAGTGTCCTGGAAGCGCTCCGTTCGTTAATCCTCTTATGCCGGTAGCCCATGTTCAATCTCAATGATTCAAACCGATTTTTCCTGTACCCGTATCCTACGGACATGCGCAAAAGCTTCTATTCGCTGAGCGGCATTGTGACCAACCTCATGGGCATGAACGTTCAGGACGGTGATGCCTATATCTTTATCAACAAATCATTGACCGGGTTGAAGATTCTCCATGCCGAGTACGGTGGTCTGGTTATCTACAACATGAAACTTGAACGGGGAGCCTTCAAACTCCCCGATATTGACACCGATGACCCTGCCACTTCAAAGGGTATAAAATGGGCTGACCTGATGATGATCGTACAAGGGATATCCCCTTCGGAAGTTCATCGGTGCAGTCGATGGGAGCCCAAGAAAAAGTAGTGTTCCAAGTCGTTTTTTTATGGTCTGAAAATGAGGTAAAATGGTCTGATTTTCGTATCTTCGCAGTGTAAGAAAAGAACAGAAACCATGTCAGAAACCTCCAACCAGAAAGCCCTCATCGAGCAGCTGCTCAGCGACCGTGATGCCGAGTTCCGGCGGGCGGTGAAAGCGGAACGGCAGCTGAAGGAATTCTCGGACGCCAAAAGGATGCAGGCCGACTACGAAGCCAGACTGGCTGAAAAGGAGAAGGCCATCCAGGAGCGCGACCGGGCTTTGGAGTCCAAGGAAAGCCGGATAGCACAACTTGAACAGAAACTTCTTTATCTGGAGCGCAAGATGTGGGGTGCCATGTCCGAGAAGCGGCGTATCCCCGATGACCCCAACCAGCTCAAACTGGACTTTGACCTGCTGGAAATGACCCCGGAAGAGGAAGAGACGGTCCGCAAGGCTGTCGAGGAGGTGAATAAATACAGGAAGGTAGCGGTCAAGGAACATGAAAAACGGGTTCCGGTCCGTCAGAAACTGCCGGACAACCTCCGCCGCGTGGAAGAGCACATCTATCCTGACGGCTATCTGGGGCATGAAGACGAATGGATCCTGTTCGGGGATGCCGAAACGTCCGAACACCTGGAACTCCAGCCTGCCGAACTGTACGTCCGGGTGACCATCCGGCATAAAGGCATGCGCAAGGAGACGAAGGAAATCGTTACAGCGCCCGTACAGAATGAACCCATTGCCAAGAGCTATGCCAGTGCATCGCTGCTGACCGACCTGATGGTCGGGAAGTATGTGGACCATCTCCCTTTCTACCGCCAGGTACAGATGTTCAAGCGGTTGGGAGTCAGCATACCCCCTTCCACAATCGAAGTCTGGTTCCACGATGTGGCTGACCTGATGCGGCCAGCCTACTACCGGTTGAGGGAACTCGTCCTGTCCACCGATTACATCCAGTCCGATGAAACGACGGTTCCCATCATCGACAACGAGAAGCACCGGACGGTAAAAGGTTACCTGTGGCTGGTACGGAGCATGGTCAACGGTCTGGTGTTCTTCGCCTATAATGAAGGTTCCCAGGGAGCCAAGGTGGTCCTGCAGCTCTTCAAGGATTATCAGGGAGCCATACAGACAGACGGCTATGCCGGATACAACATCCTGGAAAAACAGGAAGGCATAACGACATTGGGATGCTGGGTACATACCCGAAGGTACTTTGACAGGGCATTAACCCATGACAAGGCGAGGGCGGAATACGCTTTGGCCCAGATCGGCATGCTTTATGATGTGGAGAGCATGGCAGACGACCAGCATATGGATACCCTCCAGCGCATGGAGCTGAGGAAGCGGCTTGCCTATCCCATCATACGCGCTTTTGAGAAGTGGTGTATCTGTGAGCAGGGAAATGTGCTTCCGAAGAGTCCCATAGGAAAAGCCATCGGCTACTTCCTGAACAACTCTCGCCGGTTGGTGAGGTATACGATGGACGGAAGGTATCTCCCAGACACGAACCTGATAGAGAACAGTGTGCGACCCGTAGCTGTCGGACGCAAGAACTATCTCTTCTGCGGCAATCACGACGCTGCTGAAGATGCTGCCGTCATCTACTCCCTGATGGGATGCTGCAAGGCAGCAGACGTGGACTTCAAGCAGTGGATGAATTATTTTCTGAACCATGTTCATGAATATGACAGTGACTACTCCAAGGATCTGGTAAATCTGTTGCCACACTCTTTAAAGAAACAAGGTATCATTTAAGAATCTCTTTATGTTTATAGACCTTGCAAGACGGGGTTTACTAATTGCTTACGTATTGTTCGATATGGCGATGTTTTGTTTACTCTTTCCTCTGAAACACCAGAAGAAGTGGGTATCGGTTCTGTAAGCGGACTTTGAAAAGGCAACCATCAAACTTCCTACATTGGAAAATCAAAAGCGTATTTACAAGGCTTTGAAGTCTCTATCCGACAAGATAATGGTAGAGAAAGCAACATTAGAGCGATATAGTCGCCAGAAGCAGTATTTGCTCCGTCAGATGTTTATATAAACATTTGGCGAAGCAGAAATTTAGATTAGTCCAAAATCTTTCAGCTGTTTTCTGTTGATTGTAGGACTCTCTTTCACAGTGTCAATGATAAGTTTCATTAACTCATCATCACAGATTTCTCCTCTATATGTATTCTTGCTAAACTTTGTCCTTTTAGCAACAATGATTTTAGAACAATTTACAAAAGAGTTGTGTTGCAGAAAAGGACATTGTTTTATGGTTATGGGTAATTGATAATCGGTTACAGTTGGTGGCAAATTGTGGTTTATCTTAGAATTTATCACCAACCCTCCTATCACATTGCCTTCATTGTCGAATCCAAGTACAATGAAAAACTTGTTACGTGTGACATCACCGTTCTTAGGTGTAATACCATTAGTTCGGTCAAGATTCAGCAGATGGACATCACCAATATTTATGTTTGACTGCAAGAGTTCATTTGCTGCATCCTCAAGTAAATCACCAATATTCGTCATGCTAAAGCTGCTTCTACTGCAAGGTTTTCTTTAATGTATTCTATCATATAGTCAGAAGCCATAGCGTCTTTAGCCATTCCAACAATATCCATAACTTTACGACCTTGCGACTGATAAGCACGACTCCACTCTTTGCCATGTGATTTTGCACGCAAATCACCATAAGAAAGATTTGCGTTTTCAGAGATAGAGTTGTTTAACGCTTCAATGTCAGCCTTTGATAGATAATCCATATCCGCATTACGCTTTGCTTCTAACATATAGTAAGCATCGTCTGCACCTTTTGATACATTTTTTTCAAGCATATCCTGCAACTCTCTGTCACAACAAGCATCGCCTTTTATGCAACTATACAAGATAGAAGGAACTGGGCCATCAGGTAATGCACAAAATTCGTCAGAGACCATAGGAAAGCCATATTTTGCCAAATGTGCTATATTGGCAAAATATATAATCTTGAACACATGGTAATAATCCAGCCCCTTAGTCTTGTTCAAGATGTATAGAACAACCTCTGTAAGTTTTTGCTTATCAAATTGTGTCATCGCAATTTACCTTTTAGGATACAAAGGTAATTCATATTCTACATATAATTAATGTATTGGCTCCTTTTAACTAATCCGATGCCCATATTTAACATTTCATTAACAGGTGTTTATATTATATAAACATCTGGTGAAGCAAGTATTGCTTCTGACTATATAAATTATCTAATATCTTCTGTTCTGCTATTGCCTTTTGCTCAATTTTAGAGAGCAAATCAGCATACTTATTTTGGAGTTCATAGGTTGGACAGTAGATTTTGGCTTTTCCATAGTCTTTGAAATAGATGTGAGGTATAGCCATCCCTGTTTTGTAAGGTTCAAAGTTGAATACTTTTAGCATATAGTATAGGTATTGAAGCAAATAGCCGTCTTTAGCTTGTAAAGTGTTCAATGTCCCTGTTGCAGAACACTTGCCAGTAACATAATAGACTGTTCCTACACCTGAACCATCCTTGATAAAATGGACAGCTTCATCTTCTGTACTATAACCATCGAGATAGCCAATGATACCATTTGCGCCATATACAGGATAGGTTCCATTCTCACAGACATCACTTTCTTGCAGAGTGGATGAACTACATTTTAAGCATTCTGCTAAGAGAACATTTGGCTTGTTGTTGCGAGCTATCTTCTGTGCAATTCCCTTGATTAAGGACTGCTAATGTACGATTTTTAGCTTATCCTCAAATAGGAGCAATACTTAGCAAGCAGGTTCTCCAATGGGAGATCACCTTTTTCAAATCGCTCAGCATCAAGTGGCAAAATCCTTTCGTACACTTTCAATCTGCCCTTGTAAAGAGCTTTGATGTAATGATTTCCGTTTTGTTGATCAATGGTAACATCAGAAAAAAAGACAGTGATGTCTTCCGGGTCATATATAATGGAATAGCTCGGTCGTTTGGCACCGGGAATATCCTCCCGAAGAATATCCTTATCCACAAGGTCTTGGATATCCCGTATGGCTGTGTCTTTGGAACATTTAGCCAATGATGCCCAAGTTTTGGAAGTAATCTTTGCTTCATAGCCATCAAGGAACAGGTTCAGCATATCGGTCTGTCTTTGACTAAGTGGTACAGAAGAAGCCTTTTGCCAAAAGAAACTTTTATTTAAGATGGTACTGACGATATTTTCCGCTTCGTCAAGTGCAACCGACAACGTATTAGCATACCAGTATATCCATTCAGTAATGTCACCATCGCCGTGTTGAGCCTTTTCCAAAATGTTATAATAGCGGTTTTTATCTTTATTTATTTGCGAGGATATATTATAGAATCTGAACTCGCTCTTATCCGCACGAGCCAACAACATATCAGAAAGTATGCGTGCCAAGCGTCCGTTACCATCTTCAAATGGGTGAATGCTGACAAACCAGAAATGGGCAATGGCTGAGCGTATAACCGAACTTATATTTTCCTGACTATTGAACCAGTCAAGAAAATGTGCCATTTCTTCGTCCACACGTTCCGGAGAAGGAGCTATATAATGGATTTTCTCACGACCGAACATTCCGGAAACGATATGTTCCTCGTTGGTGCGATACTGCCCGACCTCAATCTGAAAGCCCTCGCTGAAACCTGTCGGAAAGAATGCTGCTTGCCATGCACATATTTTCTCTTTCGTTAATAATTGGTCATAATGATTTACAGCATCAAGCATGACAGCCACAACAGAATCGATATAGTGCGACGGTGCTGTCTGTTTGACATTTTCGATACCCAATTTCCGGGCAATGGATGAACGTACTTCATCTACATTTAGTCGTATTCCTTCTATTTCTGATGAATAAACCACATCATATGTCAGATTCTCCGCCATCGCTTTCAATTTGCTATCAAATCCAAGCGAGGAAAGCCTGCCATACAACAAACCCTGTTTACGGTTCACTTCTTCAAGTATAGCCGTCAACTCAGTAGCATTCCAACGAAACGCAGTCCAATTATCTTTTTCGTGTATATACATAGCTGATGCGTCATTTAGTAACGGATAACGTCGCAATATTTGCGACAAATATAGTAGATTATTGTCGTATCACCAAGAGATATTATATAATGTCGCAAAAACCGCGGCGTTTTAAGGTGAAAAACGACTGATTGCTTTGGTTTGTATCTGTTTTCAGAATCGAATCACCAAACTGAATGAGTTTAAAATGTCTCTGTTGGGTCAAGCTTTACAGACCAGTCAGAGCCATGACCTCTGAACGCATGCTTACGTAAGAAGCATTCGCCAGTCGGTGCGGGCATTCAAAAGTGCGCGATACAGCGTGTTCTTTGACACGGCGCAAAGTCCATGAGGTAGTTATTGGTGTATTGTTATTCTAAAAAAGGTAAATTCTCATATTATAGAGTTAGTTTTTGTGCAATTATTACTTTGTATTGCATAAAATAGCATGTTTTTTGTGCAGTATGCTTTATAAATTGAAGAAATCCTAGTAATAAAAGTTTCTACTATATTGGTATTATCAAATATAAATTGTACTTTTGCAATACAATATCGCCCTTAGGTGGAAAATACTAAGGCTCGCCACCCCTAAAAAGGTGGCTTATTTTTTATATATACAATCGGGATATGGAGCAAAAACAACGCGTTATAGTCTATATTGACGGATTCAATTTCTATTTACGCGTTATAAAAAAGGAAAATCCGTAATACAGTCTGGAATATCCAGTCGTATTACGGATTTTTCTTTTCGTCTATGATATTTCTATTTGTTCTGCAAGAGGTATTGCAGTTCGGGGTCGGACTGTATGCGCTGCAACTCGTCAGCAACAATCTGCCGGACCTCAGCACGGATACGGTTGTAGTTATCTTGGATCATCTCCTTCATGCGGTCGTTGCCGCCGGCATCTGTAAAGTGGTTAAGAAGAAAAATTGGGTACTTTTGTCATGGAAAGAGTTACCTAAAAAGCAATTTAAGGCAAAACGTAGCAATTGGGACAGTTGCCAACTCATTACCCTAAAACGAGGTAATTCTTCTAACTCTTTTGATTTCAAAGAGGTATATTCCTTATACAGATTTATGGAAAAAATCTTAATCTGGCTTTGACTTTAATAAACGGACGAATTCGAAGTCCTTAACTGGCGACATGGAAACATTACCCTTTTTCTTGTCATTTATTCAATTTTATGCCGTGAAACTCACAAAAAACACGTATCTTTGTCACACCCTTTTCCGACTCTAAACTTAAATGTTTTTTTCGGGAACGTGAAACGGGATGAAAAAAGTTGGGAATGAGGCGGATAGAAGGGTTAACTGGAACGTAACTTGAAAAATTAAATCGAATAAAAACATGACTATCGGAAGAAAATTGCAGTTTGCTTGCGGCTTGCTTGCCCTGCTGCTGACCACTGGATGTACCTCGTACAAGAAATCGCTCTACCTGCAAAATGAGCAAGTGCTAAACCAACTGACACAGGGTCAGCTTTATGACTTCCGTATCATGCCGAAAGATGAACTGACCATCACGGTGAGTACCAGTGACCCGGAGGCTTCGGCTCCTTTTTATCGTAAAATAGGACAGAGCAAGGAAGGGGGCAACAATTCTTCCATGGGTATGCAGGATGCCAAATTGCTGACTTATTTAGTGGACAATGACGGGAACATTGATTTTCCGGTGCTGGGCATGGTGCATGTGATGGGCATGACGACGCGTGAATGTGAGAGTCGCTTCCGTGAGTTGTTGAAGCCGTATCTGAAGGAGGTGCCGAACGTGACGGTGCGCAGCTCGAACTATAAATTCAGTGTGTTAGGGGAGGTAGGATCTCCGGGTACGTATCAGGTGAACGACGAGAAGGTGACAATCTTTGAGGCCTTGGCGCAGGCAGGTGACATGACGCTTTCTTCGGTTCGTAATGATATTCAGTTGCTCCGCGAGGACAGTGTGGGACGCCGGCAGGTGTATCACTTGGACTTGACGCAGGCGGATGTGGCTACTTCTCCTTATTTTTATATCCAACAGAATGATGTGATTTATGTGAAGCCGACGAAGGCGAAGGTGCATTCCAGAACCTTCAGCGAGAATTCCAGCATGTGGATTACCTTGCTGAGCTTGGTTACATCAATCACTTCGTTTGTCATTGCGGTTAGTAATTAAGGAAATGAAGAATGAAGAATGATAAATGAAGAATGATAAATGAAGAATGATAAATGAAGAATGATAAATGATAAATGAGGAATGGAACTCATAAACTTATAAACTTAACAACTCTAAAAACTCAAAAAACTCAAACATATCATGGCAGAAAACACACCCAACTACCTGCTCGAAGAAGAAGAAAGCGGAGCGGGATTCAATTACAAAGTATTCCTTATCAAACTCCTCATGCGCTGGCCCTGGATTCTGGGCTGTGTCATCGTGGCATTAGTGGGCGCATTTTTCTATGTGAAGACGCTGACGCCGCTCTATACGGTCAGCTCTTCGGTCTTAATCAAAAATGAAAGCAAGAAAAGCGGAGGGGCGGACTTGACCGACTTGGGTTTTGTGACGGCTTCTACGCAGGATTTCGATAACGAACTGGAGATTTTACGCTCGCGCACCTTGGTGAAAAAGGTGGTGAATGCAATGGATCTCTATATCCAATATCGTGTACCGGGCAGTTTCCGTGATACGGAGCTTTACCGGAAGTCGCCCGTGAAGGTGTGGGTCACTCCGGAAGAGGCGGAGAAAATGGGGTATGCACAGGCTTCCATGTTCTTCAATCAGGGGAAACTGGAGCGTGTGACGATTACGCAGGGAAACGAGGAATGGACGCAGGAGGTGAGCAAGTTGCCGCTGGTCTTCCCTACTCCGATTGGGGTCTTTACGTTCTCGGCTGCCGACTCTGCGCTGGTGGTTCCAGAGCAGATGAAGGAGGTGGTGGCTACGGTGGCATCGCCTACGGCAATCGCAGCGGGATTCCGGGCGAATCTGGCAATTGTATCGACCAACCGGTCTACAACCATTGCCCAACTGACGCAGACCGACAGTCAGGTGAGCCGTGCCATCGATTTCCTGAACAAGTTGATTGATGTATATAATGAGGAAGGAAACAATGCGAAAAATGAGGTGGCTACCAAGACGGCGCAGTTTATTGATGAGCGTATCCGACTGATTAATGCGGAATTAGGAAGCACGGAAAGTCAGCTTGCCAGCTTCAAGCAGAAGGCGGGTGTGGTGGATATTTCGGCAAATGCCAGCCAAGCTGTGTCGCAGCAGTCCACTTACGAGCAGGAGTATGCTGCGAATGAGGTGCAGCTTACGCTGATTAACCATCTGAAGAAGCATATCTTGAGTGAGAGCAGCAACGATGAGGTGATTCCTGCCAACATCGGTCTGACGAACGGCGACTTGACCACAGTGGTGGAACGCTATAACGAGATGCTGATTGAACGCAAACGGTTGCTCCGTACTTCGCATGAGGATAACCCGGCGGTGCAGAGCTTGAATGCGAGCATTGAAGTGATGCGTAACAGTGTACTGGCTGCCATCCAGACAGCGGAAAAGGGCTTGCTCATCAACCGTCAGGCGCTGGAGCGTCAGGCGCAGAAGTATGCCGGAAAAATCAGCGATGCTCCGGTTCAGGAGAAGGAATATCTCAGCATTGCCCGTCAGCAGGAGATTCAGGCGAATCTTTATCTGATGCTGTTGCAGAAACGGGAAGAGAATAATATTACGCTGGCTTCTACTGCCAACAATGCGCGGGTCATTGATGAACCGCTGGCGGGCGGTCAGGTGTTCCCCCAGCCTGCCCAGATTTATATGATGGCAGGGGTCTTGGGACTGGCTTTGCCGGTGGGTATCATCTTCTTGCTCGGCTTGCTGCACTTCAAGATTGAAACCCGCGGAGATATAGAGCAGTTGACTCGTCTGCCGATTGTGGGCGATATTCCGATGAGCTCGATGGCTGAAACGAATCCGATTGTCATCGCTGAGAACCGCAACGAACTGATGGAGGAGGTGTTCCGCTCGGTGCGTACCAACTTGCAGTATCTCTTGCAGCCGGAACAGAAGGTGATTCTCTTTACCTCTACCACGGCGCATGAGGGAAAGAGTTTCTGTGCCGGAAATCTTGCTACGAGCTTGGCTTTCATGGGCAAGAAGGTGGTGATTGTGGGCTTGGATATCCGTAAGCCGGGACTGAACAAGGTGTTCCAGATTTCACATAAGGAACGGGGGATTACGCAGTATTTAGCTGATCCGAAGCATACGGATTTAATAGAGCTCTGCCAGCCTTCTACCTTGTCTGCCAATCTCTTTATTCTTCCCGGTGGAACGATTCCGCCGAATCCTACGGAGCTGGTGGCTCGTCAGGCACTGGATGATGCGATTGAGATACTGAAGCAGCATTTTGACTATGTCATTCTCGATACAGCTCCTATCGGTATGGTGACGGATACGCAGCTGATTGCCCGGGTAGCTGACTTGAGTGTGTATGTTTGTCGCTCTGGCTATACGGCGAAGAGCGAATTTAAGCTGGTGAACGACTTGAAGAATGAAAACAAACTCCCCCACCCTTGTGTCTTGCTGAATGGCATTGACATGAACAAGCGTGAAACGGGTTCGTATTATGGCTATGGCAAGTATGGTAAATACGGGCATTATGGCTATGGCAAGAAGTATGGCTACGGTTATGGCTATGGGTATGGAGATAAGGAGTGAGTTTGTGAGTTTATGAGTTTGTGAGTTTGTGAGTTTTAAACTAAAAAACTCATAAACTTAAAGACTAAAGCCAAATGTTAAGACTAAAAGATATAAAACTACTGACCTGCCGGGAATCGCTGGAAGCATTGCCGGAAGGTAAATTATTAATCAACACAATCAACGCACATTCGTATAATACAGCACAAAAGGATGCGTTATTTGCGGAAGCGTTGCTGCAGGGTGACGTACTGATTCCTGATGGGGCAAGTATCGTCATGGCTTGTCGCTGGCTGAAGGCGAAGGTGCAGCCCAAGGAGCGTATTGCGGGATGGGACTTGTTTGCCTTTGAGATGGAGAAGCTGAACCGGAAAGGGGGAACTTGCTTCTTTATGGGAAGCAGCGAGAAGGTATTGGGGTTGATTCGTGAGAGAGCGAAATCGGTGTATCCGAATATCCGGATTGAGACGTATTCGCCGCCTTATAAGCCGGAATTCAGTGCGGAAGAGAACGGGGCGATTGTGGAAGCAATCAACCGGTGTAACCCGGATCTGCTATGGATTGGCATGACGGCTCCGAAGCAGGAGAAGTGGGCGTATACGCACTGGAAGGAGTTGGAGATTCACTGCCACTGTGGTACCATCGGGGCGGTATTCGACTTTTTTGCGGGTACGATGGAGCGTGCTCCGCTTTGGTGGCAGGAGCATAGCCTGGAATGGCTGTATCGCCTGATGAAGGAGCCGAAGCGGATGTGGAGGCGCTATATCATTGGCAATACGCTGTTCTTATGGAATCTGACAAAAGAATAAGAGGTTCTTTTGGTTATTTTATGTCAATTTAACAAAAATACTGTATATTTGTGTAGGTTTAGTTGACAAGAAAACTCGTCAACTTGTCAACTAAAAAAGCCTAAACAACTAAAACAAAAAACTCAAAAATAAAACAAACATGAAAAAATCAGCATTGATTACCGGTATTACCGGACAGGACGGCTCTTTCTTGGCCGAGTTTTTATTGGAAAAAGGCTATGAAGTGCATGGCACTATCCGCCGTTCGTCGGTAGATTTCCGTGAGCGCATTGCCCACCTGGAAGGTCAACCTCATTTCCATCTGCATTATGCCGACTTGGGCGACTCAATGAGTATCATTCAAGTTATCAATAAGGTGAAACCTGATGAGGTTTATAACTTGGCTGCTCAGAGCCATGTGCAGGTAAGCTTTGACTCTCCGGAGTTTACGGCGGATGTGGATGCTACAGGCGTGTTGCGTATCTTGGAAGCGGTTCGTCAGTGTGGTTTGACAGAGACTTGCCGTATCTATCAGGCTTCTACTTCAGAGCTTTACGGTAAGGTGGAAGAGGTTCCGCAGAATGAGAATACACCGTTCCATCCGTATAGTCCGTATGCAGTGGCTAAGCTGTATGGCTACTGGATTGTGAAGGAATATCGTGAGGCTTATAATATGTTCTGCTGCTCGGGTATCTTGTTCAACCATGAGAGTGAACGCCGTGGGGAGACTTTCGTAACCCGTAAGATTACGCTGGCTGCTGCCCGCATCGCACAGGGTAAGCAGGAGAAGTTATTCTTGGGTAACCTCGACTCGCTGCGTGACTGGGGGTATGCGAAGGATTATGTGGAATGTATGTGGCTGATCTTGCAGAATGAGAAACCGGAGGATTTCGTGATTGCGACGGGTGTGCAGCACTCGGTGCGTGAGTTCTGTTATCTGGCATTTAAATATGCGGGTATCGAACTGGAATTTAAAGGGGAAGGTATCGACGAGAAGGGATATGATAAGGCTACCGGTAAGGTATTGGTAGAGGTTTCGGAAGATTTCTACCGACCGACGGATGTGGTGAATCTTTGGGGTGACCCGACGAAGGCGAAAGCGGAACTGGGCTGGAATCCTTCGAAGACTTCTTTTGAGGAACTGGTGCGTATCATGGTGGAACATGATATGGCGAAGGTGGCTGTTGAGAAGGCGGGTGAGCGTATCCGCATGAACTTGGCTGAGTATCTGGAAAAGGGTATTGTGAAGTAAGATTTACAGGCAACAAGGTCTCTTTCGGAGTTGACAAGGGGACAAGTTGACAAGGGAACAAGGTCTCCATCCGGATGGAAAGCCTAGTCAACTGGTCAACTGAATAAAAACCTAGTCAACTTGTCAACTAGTCAACTGGTTACCTAAAAAAAAGCCTAGTCAACTGGTCAACTAGTCAACTGGTTACCTAAAAAAAAGCCTAGTCAACTGGTCAACTAGTCAACTAGTTACCTAAAAAAAACAACAAAAATGGACAAATCTACAAAAATATATGTGGCAGGACACCGCGGTCTGGTGGGTTCTGCCATCTGGAATAACTTGCTGCAACGGGGATATACCAATCTGGTGGGAAAGACTCACAAGGAACTGGATTTGCTGGACCCGGTGGCTGTAAAGGAGTTTTTCGACCGTGAACAGCCGGAAGCAGTGATCTTGGCGGCTGCTCATGTGGGAGGTATCATGGCGAACCTGCAATACCGGGCAGACTTTATTTATCAGAATCTGCAGATTCAGCAGAACGTGATTGGGGAGAGTTTCCGTCACGGGGTGAAGAAGCTGCTCTTCCTGGGTAGTACGTGTATCTATCCGAGAGAGGCTCCGCAACCGATGAAGGAAGAGGTGTTGCTGACTTCTCCGCTGGAATATACCAACGAACCGTATGCGATTGCCAAAATCGCGGGACTGAAGATGTGTGAGAGCTTTAACTTGCAGTATGGTACGAATTACATTGCTGTGATGCCGACTAACCTGTATGGTCCGAATGATAACTTCCACTTGGAGAACAGTCATGTGCTTCCTGCCATGATCCGCAAGATTCATCTGGCAAAGTGCCTGAATGAGGGCAACTGGGAGGCTGTGCGCAAGGATATGAACCGTCGCCCGGTGGAGGGTGTGAACGGCGAGAGCTCGGAAGCTGAGATTTTGGAAAAGCTGGCGAAGTTTGGCATTACACCGGAAGCGGTGACGCTGTGGGGATCGGGTAAGCCGATGCGTGAGTTCTTGTGGAGCGAGGAAATGGCAGATGCCAGTGTGCACGTGTTACTGCATGTCGATTTCAAGGATACGTTCCGTGAGGGCGACAAGGAGATTCGCAACTGTCACATCAACGTGGGTACCGGAAAGGAAATCTCTATCAAGGAGGTGGCTGAGAAGATTATGCAGGAAATCCAGTTTAAGGGCGAACTGCGCTGGGATGCTTCGAAACCGGATGGCACACTGCGCAAACTGACGGATGTGAGCAAACTGCATGGCTTGGGATGGCATCATAAAGTGGAAATTGATGAGGGTATTCACCGGATGTATGAATGGTATCTGGGTGAACAGTAATTGGTGAGTTTTTGAGTTTTTGAGTTGGTGGATTTAGAGACTTAAGACATAAGAACATAAGGGCATAAGAAACTAAAAAAACTCAAAACTTAAAAACTCAAAACTTAAGAACTCAAACATATGAGAAACTACGCAACTTCCTACGAAAAAATAGTAAACGGATTTACCTATACCGGCGACATGGTAATCGGTGCTTTTCTGTTCTACTGGATTATGGCGGGCGGTTCCGGACTACCGATATGGACGAAGATTCCTTCGGAAGACATGCAGACGGGACTGACATTGGGCCTGTGCTACTTGATTTGTGCCATGCGGACGGGACTGGTGATTTACCGCCGTAAGGCTTATGTCTACGAAATGCTGAAGCGGGTGTTTATAAATATGGCTATCTTCTCGCTCTTGGCTACGTTTATCTTGTTTGCCGGAGAGGAACTGGATGTGTATGGACAGAAGTTTCCCATATTCCTGCTGACACTTGGAGGAGCTCTCTGTGTATTCAGGGTCATGACCCGTTTTCTCATTAAATGGTATCGTCTGCGCGGCGGAAACCGGCGGGAGGTGATTCTGGTGGGCAGTAAACTGAACATGCAGACGTTATACAAGGAGCTTACGTGCCAGCCGTGGGCTGGTTACAGGGTATTGGGGTATTTTGACCATCAGCCGAATCCGGAATTTCCGGAAGAATGTCCGTATCTGGGCACACCGGAGGAGGTGATTTCTTACTTGAAGGGACGTGGGGTGGATGTTTTGTTCTGTTCGCTGCCGTCTGCGGAGGAGAAGTTGATTCGTCCGATGATTGATTATTGTGAGAATAACCTCGTGCATTTCTACAGTGTTCCGAATTTATATAACTATCTGCAAAACCGGGTGTATTTTAATCTGATGGGGTCTGTCCCCTATCTGGAGTTGCGCAAGGATCCGCTGAGTGATGTGGGCAACCGACTTCTGAAGCGGGCATTCGACATCGTCTTCTCGCTGTGTTTCTTATGTACGCTGTTTCCTTTTATCTTGCTGATTGTTACGGTGGTCACGAAGATGACTATGCCGGGACCGGTGTTTTTCCGTCAGAAACGGAATGGACTGAATGACAAGGAGTTTTATTGTTATAAGTTCCGGAGTATGCGGGTGAATGCGGATGCCGACCGTGTACAGGCTACGAAGGATGACCCGCGCAAGACGAAGTGGGGTAACATTATGCGCAAGACGAGCATAGATGAGTTGCCTCAGTTTATCAATGTGCTGAAGGGGGACATGAGTGTGGTTGGTCCTCGCCCGCATATGCTGAAGCATACGGAAGAGTATTCGAAGCTGATTAACCGCTACATGGTGCGCCACTTCTTGAAACCGGGTATCACGGGATGGAGTCAGGTGACCGGTTTCCGGGGAGAAACGCGTGAACTGAAAGAGATGGAGGGTCGTATCCGGGGAGACATCTGGTACTTGGAGCACTGGAGTTTCAGCCTCGATTTGTATATTATCTTTAAAACGGTGGCAAATGCGATTCAGGGAGAAAAGAACGCATACTAAGTTTAAGGCTACAAGGCCTCAGGTGACAAGGATACAAGGTTCTACAATGTCAAGCCTTGTCAACTTGTCAACTGAAGCCTTGTCAACTAACAAAAAACTAACAAACTTAAACAAATGACAAATAAGATCAAAAGAATGGTCTTCATTGCAGCAATGGCTATAGGAGCAGTAGAAGCTCAAGCCCAGCTTGCTGCGGTGAAGACCAATGTATTACTTTGGGGCAACCTCACCCCTAACCTCTCTCTGGAGCTGGTTACGGGCAGAAGGACCAGCCTTGAAGGTACGGTGTTTTACGGATTGGAAAAGAATCCGCTGGATGCACAGCTGAAGGGAGCACAGGCGGAATTCAGATTTTGGATTTCAGACCGCCCGATGGCGCGAACCTTTGTGGGCGTGAACCTGACGGGGATGCGTTATCTGGTTACCTATAAGGGGAACTTGCATCATGGTGATGCGCTCGGACCGGGACTGGTTTACGGCTATGCCTTGCCGCTGACCAGACACTTTAATCTGGAGTTCTCGGCTGGAGTGGGTTTATTCTGGTATCGCGAAGGAAAATATCCGGAGGGTACGGAGAAAATAGAAGATTTGGTGTATAACAAGCGTGGCATGAAGTGCTTGCCTGCAGAGGTGGAAGTGACTTGCAGCTATGTGTTTTAATCTATAAGAGTTGACGAGGCTCTCTCGAAGTTGACAAGTTGACAAGGGGACAAGTTGACAAGGTCTCCATCCGGATGGAAAGCCTAGTCAACTCGTCAACTTGTCAACTAGTCACCTAAAAAAAACCTAGTCAACTGGTCAACTGAAACCTAGTCAACTAAAAGAAGAAAAAGAAATGAGAAAATTCAAAATTCCCGGAATAGGGAAATACATTTTAGCCATAGGGATGGCTGTCGCACCGGCTGCATCATGGGCGCAACGCATGATTAAAGTGAGCGGCACCGTAATGAATGTGGCTGATAAAAAACATAAAGTTCCGTTTTCGGACATTGCCGTGCATATCTACAGTTGCAAGACGGTGGCAGAAGCAGAAGACCTGAGTAAGCAACTGAAAAGCAATGCGGCTACACCTGATGAGCTGACGGCTTTTTACGTGGGAGATGAACTGGCAGAGACCGATGCCAACGGATATTATGAGATTCTGGTGCCCGACAACGGAGCACTGGTGTTTAAGGCGGGCATGAATGAACCGATTCTGGAACGGGTGAACAACCGGATGCAGATTAATGTTGAAATCAGCGACGGTATCATGCTGGGCAATGTCATGGTTACGGCAAAGCTGAAAGAGATTCAGCCGGAACCGAAGGCAAGCCGGCTCATCGGGAATCATTTTTATCCGTATAACTCGCTTGTGATTCCGCAGAATCAGGGGAATACGTATTCCCGACTGATTATCCAGCCGTATGTCTTAAACTGTGAGACCAATGATACGGTGGCTTTCCTGCGTCCGCTGGTGTACGACGGAAAGGAGTTTCACCGGACGCAAATCCGGAAGATGGGGTATGACTTGAAGCGTGACCCGCTGGAGCCGTATATCCAGAAGGAAACGCTCACGAAGGAGCGCATGACGATTCACTGGCAGGATACGGTGGTGGTGCCGGATGTGCAGGTGAACTACAGTTGTTATGCCGACTTCTGCATAGAAGACTATAACAGTATCCCCTTCCGCAAGATTTTTCAGTTGAATACGTGTGCCAACAAGCGTCCGCTGAAGTTTCTGGAGTATCAGTTGAATGTGAATGAGCTCGATCTGAGCCGTTATCCGGAACGGGCGCAGGTGGAGAAACGAAATACGGAAGACCGGGTGGAACTGAGCTTTGAAATCAGCTCGGACCAGCTGACCGATGATCCGAAAAACCAGCAGAACCTGAACTTGATTGGCGAGAAGCTGAAGCTGATTCTCAATGAACCCGGAGCGATGCTGAAAGAGTTTCACCTGATTGGTACGGCTTCGCCCGAAGGTTCGTATCAGACCAACCTGCAACTGGCTGAGAAGCGTATGAAGCGGGTGCAGGAGCAAATCATGCAGGTTATCCCGAGTTATACCGCAGAACGGGTGTACCAGAATCCGCAGGCGAAGGTGGCTGCATGGAGTGAGGTGGCTGACTTGATGAAGGCGGACGGAAAAGAGGAACTGGCAGAGCGCATCGGCAGGGTAATCGACCAGTATCCCGGTCAGATGGCGCAGCAGGGTAAAAACATCCGTGCCTTTGCGGAATATAAGAAGGAAATCGTGCCGTATCTGGAAAAGTTGAGACAGGTGGAATATAAATGCCGCTATGACATCTACCGGGAACCGACGGATGAAGAGGTGATGGCGAAATTCCGGAAAGAGGGCTTCAAGGGAATTTATACGCGCTATGAATACTGGAAGTTGTTTCAGATGCTGAAAGACGACCGCACGAAAGAGGAGCTGGCAAAGAAGGCTTACCGCGAATCGCTGGAGATGAAGCAGCCGTGGGTGGTGCCGGGCAACTTGCTGGCTGTGATGTATCTGAAACGAGATACAACGGATACATCGGTGCTGGAACCGCTGATTGACCGCACGGTGTTTACGGTGGACTATGAGCGTACGGACCCGAACACGGGACGCAAGGAGATAGTCAACCCCATTGAGGTGGTGGCAAACCAGCTGAATATGTATATCCGGAAGGGGGATTTCGAGAATGCCAGTGTGATGGCGAAGCTGATTCCTGACAGTGCAACGGAATATGACTTGACCAAGGCATATGCATGGGCACTGGGAGGCTATTTCCTGCAGGGAGGTGACAATACAGAAGAGAATGAACGCGCACGGCGCACGTTTGATACCATCTGTCAGTCGTCGGAACGGAATGCCATTGTGATGCATCTGGCTCTGGAGACTCCGGAGGGTAACCGCACGGCAGAAACGATGCTGGCACACCAGAGCATGGAGGATGCCGTGATGTGGTATCTGAAGGCGGTAGTGGCTGCCCGTAAGGGAGATTCGGGACTGACGGATGCGGCTCTCTGCCTGATGCGGGCTTTCAACCTCGACAAGAAGCTGATTGCTACGGCGCAGAATGACGGTGAGTTTGATAAAGAGATTATGGAAACTGCACTTGATTTATATAATCATCAGTAAGGGACGAGTTGGCAAGGTGACAAGTTGACGAGTTAACAAGGAGACAAGGCTCTCTCGGAGTTGACAAGGCTCTCTCGGAGTTGACAAGGGGACAAGTTGACAAGGGGACGAGGCCTCCATCCGGATGGAAAGCCTAGTCAACTCGTCAACTGGTCAACTGGTTACCTAAAAAAAAACTAGTCAACTGGTTACCTAAAAAACCTAGTCAACTGGTCAACTAGTCAACTGGTTACCTAAAAAAAAAACAAACGACAATGGAAATACTTAAAAGAAACTATCTGATCACAGCACTGTGTGGAACGTGTATGCTGACTCCTGCCCTGATGATGGCTCAAGAAGCAGCCGACACTACACAGACTCATTTTTTTAATGCGACAGATTATATCCGGCAAAAACGATATATACCGGCAGGAAGGGTAATCAACCCGAAAGCAAAAGGACGGAATTTTTCATTCTCCATCTTCGGCGGTGTGGGAAAACTGGCGGGGGAAACGGTCTCGCTTCCCACTACCAAGGAATTTGGTATCGCAGTTACCAAGGATGTATCTGCCTTCAACTCGTACCGGCTGACGGTGAGAGGAGGTATCAATGATCAAATCAAACAGGGAGGACTGGAACTTTCGCACTTGTTCCGCCTGTCGGATTATCTGATAGGCTATGAAAGAAACCGCCCTTGGGTTATCAGTACGGTGGTAGGTTTCGGGGGATATGGCTCCCGGCTGGATGCAACGAAAGACCGGGAAGCGGCTTTCGGGGTACACGGGGGATTGCAGTGGAATTACCGGATGAACAGTTTTATGGACTTTTTCCTTGAACCTCGGATGAACTTGTTTACCGACCAGATTGATGTGGCTGACTCGCGGAAAAAGTATGACCTCGGATTTCAGCTGATGGCGGGTATGACGTACCGCCTGACCAAGACGGTGAATACGGAACGAATCCCGACCAACGCGGATGCCAAGGATAACTTGTTTTATGAACTGTATATGGGAGCGCAGGGGGATTTCTCGGCACGCATCCGGAAATCGCCGCTGATGAAGCATAAGCTGTCGCCGCTGGGACCTGCCTTCGGTATCGCCATGGGTAAATGGTACTCTCCCTTGGGAATACGCGGGGGACTCTTTGCGGGATTCCATAAGACGCTGAGTGATGACCAGACCTATACACTGAAAGAGGGCTATATCGGTGGCCGTCTGGAGGGACTGCTGAACCTGAACCGCCTCTTCAATCATCATGTGACCGACCCGAGACTGGAGGCGAACCTCTTCGGAGGATATGAGCTGGGATTCCTTGCTCACCGCGGAGAGAAGTATGACAGAAAGGTGCGTCCCTTCCATGGTCCTACAGCCGGAGCTCAGCTGGTGTATGCCGTAAACAGCCGGATCGGGGTGTTCGGACAGGCACGCTGGAGCAAGAGCTTGTATACGCAGTCGTTTAAGAACTCTGCCTATGTGGAAGACCGGTTCATGCAGAATCTGGGCATCGAACTGGGTGTGCAGTACCGCAGAAGAACCGAGGATATAACCAACAAGTATCTCTTTACACCGTATAACTTTGTATCGGTGGCTGTAGGGGCAAGCTACCCTACCCGCACCGGAGAAGCGCAGGTGAAGCAGATGATGAAGCACCTCGGACAGCAGCTGAGTGTGAGCTACGGACGCCGCTGGAGCCGCTATTCAAGTGTGAGAGGTACGGTGGAAGTGGGTCACCTGCCCTATGCCGACGGACGGCATACGTATCCGCTGACGCTGGGTGTGGATTATATGGCCGACCTGTCGGCTCTGGCAGCAGAATATAACCCGGAACGCATCTTCTCGGTGGAACTGTTTGCCGGTATCCTTTACACACACCACAAGGCTGCCAAGAAAAATTACTTCGGTATGCAGGGGGGACTGAAAGAAAGTTTCCGCATAGACGACCGCTGGGGAGTGTTCCTTGAAGAAGGGGTGAGAACCTATAAGAATGCCATCATTCCGGGAGCAAGAACCCTGACTGACAAGAACTTCTCTCTCATGCCGTTTGCCAACATGGGGGTGAATTATTTCTTTTAATCTAAACCTATAACGGAGGCTGACAAAAAAAAGTTATTTTTTTTCAGCTAAATGGTATAGTCTATTCTAAAATTATTTATATTTGCATCATAATTAAAGCGGAAACGCAAGAATCCGCTTTAATTTAGCATATCGGAGGGCTTTGAAAATTCCGCACAAGACAAGGATGGAAATCATCGGGCGGAATGCGGATCATGGTCGGAAGCCTGCCTGGATAAATGCAAGACTAACCTAAATAAAAACAAATGCATATGAAAGCAAAATTGATGCTGACACTTGGTGTTGCACTGGTAAGTGGACTTAACGTATTCGGACAGGATGCTAACGCCAATAAGAGAACTGAAAAAATAGAAAAACATACAGTACAGACGAATCTGTTTGGTTCAAACTGGTTTGTGGGTGCAGGCGTAGGTGCTCAGATGTACTTCGGAGACAACTTTAAAGCGGGAAATGCCGGTAAGCTGATTACGCCGACCTTTGAGGTGAATGTGGGTAAATGGTTTACTCCGGGTATCGGGGTGCGCCTCGGATTTGGCGGAAACCAGACGAAGAGCTATGCTGCCGACAAAATGCCTTTTGCTTACAAACGCGTGGAACAGAACTTGTATCGTACGAAATGGGGCATGCTTCACCTCCACGGGGACGTGATGTTTAACCTGACCAACCTGTTCTGCGGATACAAAGAAGACCGTCTGTATAACGCGATTCCTTATGTGAGTCTCGGCTATATACGAAACATTGACAGCAATGACAATGAAATGAGTGGCGGCGTGGGCTTCATCAACCGCTTCCGCGTAAGCAAGGCTTGGGACGTGAATCTGGAACTGAAGGCAACGGCTAACAACGATGTGATTGACGGTGTGCGCGGCGGAAATAACCTCGAAGGCTCGGCTGCAATCATGGTGGGAGCAACTTACCGCTTCAACCGCCGCAACTGGACTAAGGGTACGGGCGTTTCTATGGCTGAAATGCAGAGCGTACAGAACCAGCTGAGAAATATGAACGAAGAAAATGCTGCGCTGAGAAACCGTATCAGCAGCCTGGAGGAAGAAAAGAAAAATGCACAGCCGGTGGTGGTGGAAAAACCGAGCAACAAATTGCCGGATGCTACCGAATATGTGGCTTTCTTTGATATCAACAAGGCTTATCTGAGCGAAAAAGAAGCTGTAAATCTGGAAGCTTATGCAAACCTGATCAAGAAATATCCTGAAAACAGCTTCAGCATTACCGGCTATGCCGACAAGCAGACTGGTAGTGCAGCATATAACGAACAGTTGAGTAAGCTGAGAGCAGAGGCTGTATATAACACATTGGTTGATAAATATGGCGTTGACAGCAAACAGCTGAAAATGGAATATAAAGGGGGTGTAGATACCCTGTTCCGTGACAATGCCCGCTTGAGCCGTGCAGCGATTATCCGTATGGTTAAATAATCGGTGACAGATGCTGATAGCGGTTGATTTTGACGGAACCATAGTAGAACACCGTTACCCGAAGATTGGCCGGGAGATTCCTTTTGCCTTTGATACGCTGAAGATGTTGCAGCGGGAAGGTCACCGGCTCATCTTATGGAGTGTACGCGAAGGGGAGCTGCTGGAAGAGGCAGTGGCTTTCTGCCGGGAACACGGGGTGGAGTTTTACGCCGTAAACAGTAATTATACGGAGGAACGGAATGAACATCAACACTTTTCACGGAAACTGAAAGCGGATGTGTTCATTGACGACCGGAATGTGGGGGGCCTGCCCGACTGGGGCTTGATTTACCGGATGATTCACGAACGGATTAAAGTTACAGATCTGATAAGTGATGAATATCCTACGGAAAAGAGGCATACCCGCAAAAAGAGTTTTTTTGAAGGTTTATTGAAAAAAAGAACACATTTTTAATGTGTGTAGTTCATGCTCACGAGTGATCGCAGGCTGAACTAAATATTATCTCTTATTTATAATAAGGTATTAATAGGTCTGACTGGTGAGGTATTCATAGGTCAGACTTTTTTTATATATACCGCTGAATTGCGCTGCTGAAGTATGCCATGTCTCCAGGCAGCATGGAAAGAGACCAGCCGCCTTGGATGGTTTCCATAGAAGCTGGGAGAAAACAGGGACTTGAATCAGTCCGGATTAATGACGGGGATGGAGTTTGACAACCTCACCCAGCTCAGGTATCAGCACAGGCATACTGCGCAGACGAGCCTCTTGAGCAAAGACATGAGGCGGATCAAACAGAGGTTCATCGGAAAGGTCGAACGTGCCATAATGCATGGGAATGGTGAGACGTGCTTCCATATCGCGGGAAGCCGTCAGTGCATCATAGGGCGAAATATGATTGGGCTTCATAAACCAGCGGGGCTTATACGCACCGATACCAATCATACAATAATCAATATGAGGAAACAGTTCGGGAAGTTCAAGGAAATGACGGGCATATCCCGTATCTCCGCTGTTATACACCGTAATGCCATCGGCTTGCATCATGAAGGCTCCCCAGAGCCGCTCTCCCCCATCGCTGACTCCCCGCTTGCTCCAGTGCTGGGCAGGCAGAAAGGTGAGCGTCAGCACGCCGTCAGTGTACTGCTGATACCAGGCTGCTTCAATCACTTTCAGCTGAGGAAACCAGCCTTGAATCAAGGCACCGGTTCCCAGTCCGCAGAAGAGGGTCATGCCGGGATTATCGGCTACCAGACGCGCCACACTGGGCTTGTCAAGATGATCGAAATGGTCATGACTGATGAGCAGGTAGTCGATGTTACGGAAGATGGAAGGATTGGCAGGAAACGTACTTCTCCGCTTTACGAAAGGAATGTTTCCGTAAACGGGATCAATCATCAGCCTTTTTCCTCCCAGCTGGATAAAAAAGGAATTATGCCCCAGCCAGATCAGGGAGTTGCCCACTACCCCGTCGAGCGAACGCAGGAAATGCACTTTCGGGTTCCACTTGATGCTGCGTTTCTCTTTACGCTGCGGATTGGGAGAAAGCCTCCATTTCAGCACACTGACAGCCCCGGGCCGCCAACGGTGCTGGCGGTTGAAGAACTTCCCTCCCTTGGTGGGATTTCCCCTCCAGCGGGGATTTACCGAGAGCAGGTGTTCGTTCCGACGGAATATGAGGTTTCGGCTGGGCAAGGTTTATCGGCTTAACAAATCGTTCAGAAAAGCATCTAATTCTTCATCGAGTCCTTTGAGAAGGTCCTCGCTGAGCAACAAGGTATCTTCATCGTCAATAAGCAGCAGTTCGGCAAGGGTTTCCTTGTCTTCGTCTACCAATACAAACGAATAGGGTTTCAGGAGATTCAGCTGACTGAAGTCGGCTTGGTCTTTCATCTTTACAAGGATGCCCCGCAGCAGATTCTCGGTTTGTGCGTAAAAGTCATCGTTTTCATATTCCGCCCATTCACTAAGAAGGGTACGCGACAATTCTTCATCGTCATCATTGAATATCAGCAACTCTCCACTCTCCTGACGGGGCTGCAGATGAATATCGGTTACGGCTGAGTTTTCTTCATTTCCCACATAACGGCTCAAGGCTTCTTTCAGAGCCGAGACCAAAGCGTTATGCGACTGTTCGCTAATTTTCATAGGCTTTTTATTTGTTTGTACTCCAAATGTACAAAAAAAATCATTGCTCCAAGAAATATCAGGGGATTTTGTTTTCAAAACGCCGCATTTGCAAATCAAGCTTGGGCATATTTTTCGTTTTTTCGTCTAAAAGACGGGCATAATACTGGAGTATTTCGCGGTCGGCGGCATCAGTGGGGGCGCAGGCGCGGGCTTTGTCAATCCATTCTTTGGCTTGCTTCAAATCGCCTTCCATCTCCCAAGAGAGGGCGATATTGAAGGCGGCTTTCATTTTCAGGCTCTTCTTCTTGCGCGAGCCGTAAAGCCGGGTCCAGAGGTCGCGGGCTCCCTGCCAGTCGTTTTCACGCAGGCAGACTGCCGCATCGCGCATTTCAACGGCTCCTCCGTCATAATACATACGGGTGGTTGGCTCCCAGTGGGGAACGAGGTCGTTGAGCAAGACCGGGAAGGCTCCGGCGGTTCCCTCCTTGATGATTTGAGCAGAGGTGAGCGAGGGGGAGAGTTCCCAGTAAAGGCTGTCGGTCTTGGCAAGGGTGGCTACCGGGGTTTCACGGGTAGGAAGGTAGATGCGTACCAGCGGAGTGGTTTTGATTTCTACCATGGTGAGGGGCATCGGAAAGCCGGGGTAAAGCACTTCCTGACGGGAGGTCTGCAGGCGTACGCGCTCTACGGAAAACAGCATATCGGCTCCGAGCAGGGCACTGAGGGTGTCTACTTGGGCAAGGGTGAGCCGGTGGTCGCCATAGACGGGCTCACCGGGTACACGCAGGGCGGAGTCGCAGATCAGGACTTGATTGAAGTAGTGGCTGTCGGCAAGGGAGGCTGCAAGGGTTTCGGCTGCTATCTTTCCGTCTCCTTCGAGTACGCCTAAGGTGAGTTTCTTCTCATCCGACTGGGGCACGGGAGGTACATTGTTGACCACAGCCACCCGGGTGACTTGCTCAGGGTAAGTTAGCGACGCAGGATAAAGCTGGTCGAATGTAAGGGTTTGTATGGAGCTGCAGGAGGCTAACAGACCGGCTGCTGCTCCGCATAATGCAAAACGGGAGGATTTCATGGGTTTGGAGTTTTTGAGTTGATGAGTTTCTGAGTTTATAAGTTTTTGAGTTTTTAAGTTTTTGAGTTCTTGAGTTTTTTGTTAGTTGACAAGGCTTCAGTTGACAAGTTGACAAGGCTTGACATTTTAGAACCTTGTATCCTTGTCACCTGAAGCCTTGTTACCTTT
>CAUDXH010000021.1 GCA_958453305.1 uncultured Bacteroides sp.
AAAGGTAGGTTTAGGAAACATGCGTGTCAAGGCGGAAAATAGAATGCTTACATATGACTCTTTCTTCATGAGATATAATAAGAGTTTGACCGATGAGGAAATTCCTCGCCAGTTCTAACAATGTCCTTTTTCTGTCCAGGCTAATGCTGCAGCTCCTAATAAAGCAGCGTCTGCTTCCTTTAATCCTGAATATATAATTTTAGCCGTGTCCCGATAATTTTCAAACACCGTTTTACGATACGTCCGAACTACCGGATCCAACAACAAGCTCCCTGCCTGAGTCAATCCGCCAAAAAGAATGAAAGCTTCCGGGTCAGAAAAAGTAGCACAATCAGCAAGTCCTTCACCCAGCAATTTACCCGTATATTCAAAGACTTCTTTAGCCAACAGATCTCCTTTCATTGCCGCATCATATACATCTTTTGAAGTAATAGAGGAAGTTGGCAGAGAACGAAGCAAACTCTCGGTCTCTCTTTCTTCCAGAAACTCTACAGCCGTACGTGCAACTCCCGTTGCCGAACAATAAGCTTCCAAACACCCTTTTCTGCCACAAGGACAAAGGCGTCCTCCTTCTGGCCGGACAGAAAGATGACCTAATTCACCTGCAAAGCTACGCTTCCCATAAACAACTTGTCCGTTTACCACAATACCGCTACCCACACCGGTTCCTAAAGTAATCATAATAAAATCATTCATTCCTTTAGCTGCCCCGTAAAGCATTTCTCCTAGAGCAGCCGCTTTCGCATCATTCGTGATAACCGTAGCAATGCCTGTTAGTTGTTCCAGTTCATCAGCCAGCGGAACAATCCCCTTCCAAGGAAGATTCGTTGCATTTTCAATGCACCGGCTCCAGTAGTTCACATCGGGTGCACCTATACCTAATGCCAAGACCTGTTCTGCCCCTCCAGCTTTTTCCACAAGTGCATGAATCGCTTCTGCACACCGGCTTACATAATCATCAACCCGGAGAAATTCCTGCGTCTTAAAAGAGATACGCTCTGATACATTTCCTTCTTTATCCACTAGGGCAAGAACTGAATTTGTACCTCCTAAATCAAAGCCAATTACAAACTTTCTCATTGTCACAACAAATTAAAAAGAGGTTTTCAATAATTCCGGATATTTCTCATGAACCTTAACTATCAGTTCTCCGAACAAGGTATTTGCCCAAGCAAACCAAGAACGCGTGAAATTGGAAGCATTGTTTACATTAAATGATTCATGCATAAAGCCAGTATCCCCGTCTGTGTTTCTCAATAAGGCCAAACATTCTTTCAGTTCTTCCTTATCATCGGTGGTCAGTCCTTTCATGATAATACTCATCGGCCACGCATAATCCAATCCCACATGAGGACCACCCACTCCTTCACCTGCTTTTCCTGAAAAGAAGTAAGGGTTATTTTCACTCCAAATAAACTTACGGGTATTTTGGTATAATTCATCATCTTGTGAGCAGTATCCTAAATAAGGAGCAGCCAAAAGGCTGGGAACATTGGCATCATCCATACACAGGCTGTTGCCAAACCCATCGACTTCAAAAGCATAGATTTTTCCACTGAACGGATGGTTTACCACTGCATATTTCTGAATTGCCTTATCAACTTCATCCGCTAATTCGGTACACTCTTTTGCAAACTCATGATTGTTATACACCTTCAATTCGATCTCAGCTAACTGGCGCAAGGAAACTACAGCAAACATATTTGAGGGAACCAAAAAACCGTATTGGGTTGCGTCATCCGACGGGCGGAATGCTGATACAATCATTCCGTTCGGTTTAACCGGTGCACCAAACCCTCCGTTTATCTGTGAATCGGTGGGACGCTCACAGTTTCGTGCAAAGCTATATGAACCATTTCCCTCTTTACGCTGCTGCTCTTTCATGGTTTGCACAGCCAGCTTCATGGCATCCTGCCAAGCCGCATCGAAGACAGAAACATCACCAGTAAGCAAATAATAGAAATAGGCTATACGAATCGGGTAACATAAAGAATCAAGCTCCCATTTACGTTCGTGAAGTTCCTTTTTCATTGGCTGGGTGAAATCTGTTTCCCAGTAACTGCCCGTAGGACCTTCATTAAAAGCATTCGCATAAGGGTCTAACAAGATGCAGGCTGCCTGGCGGTTTATAAGCCCTGCCACTAATTGCTGCAGCTTCTTATCGTTCTTCATCAACTGCAAATAAGGCCAAAGCTGAGCAGATGAATCGCGCAACCACATTGCATGAATATCTCCTGTAATAACAAATGTATCCGGGCGTTTATTATTCAGCTGAAATTTCACTGTCGTATCGAGCGTATTCGGATAACAGTTCTCAAACATCCACCGCAACTTAGGGTCGGCAATGTCTTTGGTTATTTCCTTGATAACCTTCTCCACTGCATCCGAAACGAAATGACGGTTATCTGCCACCGGACGCTTTGATTCATAAACTTTACCCTCCTGATTACAGGCAATTCCCTCTGCTGTGCTAAACAAACTGCAAGCCAATGCAGCTCCTAAAATCCAGTTATATCTTTTCATGGTAGCATGTATCTTTTTAAAATTTATTATTTCCCGGCATTACTTTGAACACTTCTTTTTTATCGCCATACAAAACCGTTAATTCAAACTCTACATTTGACTCGACTTCAATCGACGGTTTTTCGTTTGCCGAGCGTCTTGCTTTTGCTTTGAATGAAATCAATCCCTCAGGTCCAAAAGGATAACGTTCAATCCCGTTCGCCTCTGTCAGGTTCAAATCCCAAGTGATTTGCTTCTGCACAAAATCACCCCTAATACCGATAATATGCTCTATTAATCCGGCAATCGGAGCCAACCCCGTCCATCCTACAAACTCTTTTCTTGCCATGAATCCTGGTTCATCTGCCTCAGGAGCATAATACTCCCAAAACGTTCCTGTTTTTTGGAAAACCCGGAAAATCTGACTGTAATGATTCAAAGCGATGTCATGCGCTTCTTTTCTGAATCCCTCTTCAATTAATCCGTTAATTACCATATAGTTCGTTCCCGGCCATATACCGCCTTGCCAATAACGTCCATTTGCTTTATAGCGAGGATTATCTGCCGACAAAGAAGGAACCCGGTACGGACGCTTAAATGTTGCCGGATTATTTAATTCTGCGACCAAGCGTTTCATCTGATTTTCATTCAACACATCTGAATATAAAGCCCAGTACGCACCAATACCCTTTGTAGTAGAAAGTGAACCATCTGCATACTGGTCATACAAGAATCCAGTTTCTTCATCCCACAAGTTTTCGCGGATGTAGGTTTTCAGTAAGTTAGCCTCATCTTCCAGCTCCTCAATTTCCTGCCAACGCTCCAGATAGAAGCCCATCTCAAGTAAAAGATTTGCAGTAAACAGCTGTTGCAAGTTGGTATCCAGCCAAATCATGTGACCATGACTGTATATCATACTGTACTCATTCTTCACGCGCGGCATATTATCCATGCCCGTTCCCCATCCACTGGACCAATACATTCCGTTTCTCCACGTATGGTTCAGCTTCAGCCATTTATAATAAGCACAAAGCACCGGAAATATTTTATGCAGACGCTCTGTGTCACCAAACTGATGATAATAAACCATTTCACACCAAGGCATCAGATTCGGTCCGGTACTTACAGGATCATAGCGTTCAAAACAATCGGCTCCGTCTGCCTTGATTTCGCGGCAGATAAATCCGTCGGGATGCTGCTTCGCATAAAAATTATCCAAGGTATACTGGAAAGGAAAGAAATTCGCACCATAACGGGCAAACATCAGAATAAAAGAAGAGTCCCACATGAACAGGTTCCCGTTATAAGCCGTATCAATGTAAGGAGATACAAAGCCGGAACCGGGTAATGGATTCCGGATATTTCCTATCGCAATTTCCCATGCCCGCCAATACATACGAAGTTCTTCTTCATGCCCTTCCCAAATAGGGCAAGGGAGAATATTGCGAGCCTCATCCATGCTTTTAGGCAGGTTTGTATAATTGGGTTTTGCTATGCGATAAGTATTTTCAGCAACTAAAGGAGACTTTACATAAGTGTCTTTATACGGAAGACGATAAAGGCTATCGTTTCCACAAGACTGGGCATTTCCTTTCATCGAAAAGAGTCCCAACGTAAGGCATACTGCCAAGCAAAAATATTTTCTCATAAAACAGATTACAAATTTAATAGTTTCTTTATTTTATCAAAGATAGCAGTATTTTCGTAAATACCAGTGAAGTATTCAGAACCAGGACCAAATGCATATACTGGGACCATTACGCCAGAATGACTAGTAGTAGAAAATTTACACTGAATTTCTCCTTTATCTTTATCACCATCTACTAAAGTTAAACCTCCTGTCTCATGATCTGCTGTAACAACGACCAACGTTTCACCGTCTTTTGCAGCCCATTTAAAAACTTCACCCACCGTACGGTCAAAATCATGAGTTTCTTGCATTAATAAATCTAAATCATTAAAATGCCCGTAATCATCCAATTGTGAGCCTTCAATCATCATAAAAAAGCCTTTTTTATTTTCATTTAGCAAATTCATCCCCTTAATGGCAGACTGAGCTAAACGGTCACCTCTTTCTTTAGGCTTAGGTGTATCAAATGAATCCGTTACTGCAAAAATTTTGCCATCAGTCATTCTTCTACATTCATCCCAACTTCTAGCTATTTGATATCCTTTTTGCTTTAGTTCATTAAAGATATTTCTGCCATCTGGACGATTTTCAAACTTCAATCCACCCCCACCTACTACATAATCAGCCTTGCAATTTACATAATCAGCTATGATTTCATATTCATTGTCACGATTTGAATTATGGCAGCAGAAATCAGCGGGTGTGGCATCCCATAACCGACAGGTAACAGCTATGCCTGCAGATAAACCCTTGTCTTTTGCCAGTGACACTAAGGAAGGAACTGGATTTCCTTCAGTGTCGACTCCCACAGCATGATAATTCGTCTTGACTCCAGCAGCCAGCGCTGTTCCTCCTGCTCCAGAATCAGTAATCAACTTATTAGCGCAATAAGTTTTTGATAAACCAACAACCGGTGCATTTTCAAGATATAGTTTTCCTCTATTGGCTGTCCATGCTGAATAGATATGCATCAAACTCATACCATCCCCGATCATAAGAATTACATTCCGCACCTTTTTACCGGTAGGAGATACAATCTTTTCCACCGGATAAGGATTTTCAAGTACATAAGTCTGTAGCTTGTCTGTACGTGAGTTTTGAGCAGTAATTACATTGTAAGAACTAATAGAGCAGCATACAGCACAGCAGAATAAAAATTTAGATAAAACAGTTTTCATGGTTATATATTCATTTAAATTTAAGCAAAGAGCCCGTAAGAAATGTCCTTGCAGGCTCTTTAAAATTAATATTTCATGAAGTTTTATAGAGTCAGTTACCTTACAAACAGAACGTTAGCAGGAATTGATTCTGCTTGCTGCTTTCCGGGTAAAGTCCACTCCCAACTTAAATGCTCTCCCTCATAATCTTCAAAGTACTGCAATTCGTAAGTATGGAATCCCTTCTTTAAAGCAATTCTTCCGGTAGCGGTAATCGCAGCATGAGAGCCATCGTTATCCACCACCTTAACTCCATCAATATATAACACACTACCGTCATCCGACTTCGTTCCGAAGGTATACACACCGTCTTCCGGAACATTTATCACTCCTTTAAAGATATAACCGAAGTGGTCGGCCTGACGGGATTTCAAGATAGAAGGTTCAGCCATAACTCCTTCTTCTACCACAGCTACACTCTTCATATCGGCAACCTTCTGGAAATAGCCTTCTACATAAGTATAGACCGTGCCATGCTGTTTACCTTCAGCTTTTATCGCCGGCAACAGTTCAGCCTTCGTAGCCTGGATAGTCAAAATACGGCTCGGAACATATCCTTCTTTAAAAGCTATCGCCTTAATTGATGTGGTTTTATCAATTGTTAGAGGTTGTGTATATACAGGAGAAGCCTCTGTAGGCTCTGTTCCATCCAATGTATAATGAATCGTACTGCCATCTGTAGCCGATGCTATTTCTACATCAACATGAGTAAGGAACAGATTTAAGTCTTTATTCACATAAGGAACAGAAACCATTTTGCCTTCTGTATATGAATACGGGAACGCTTCTGCTTGTGTTCCACGCTTGTAATTGGGCTGGTCTGACAAAGTAAAGCAAAGTTCTCCTCCCTGCATCAGCTGTTCATAAGTAATAAAATTCTTATCAATAAGCTGACCGTTCAACTCTACTTTCTCAATGTAAATATGTTGAGCCGGATTATTAGCTTTCACAACCAATGTCTTTCCGTTAGCCAACTGTAACTCTACTTTTTCAAAAAGAGGAGTAGTTAAACTAAACTCATTGCTTCCCGGACACACCGGATAAAATCCCATCGCTGATAAAATATACCATGCAGACATCTGCCCGCAGTCTTCATTACCTATAATACCCTCTGGAGTAGGGGCATACATTTCATCTAACAACCGACGTGTCATCGCCTGTGTTTTCCATGGCTGACCAATATAGTTATATAAATAAGCCATGTGATGGCTCGGTTCATTTCCATGCACATACTGACCGATTAATCCAGTAATATCCGACAAATGTCCATCAATAACAGAAGTCACGGTATATAAAGAATCCAAACAAGCGCTAAATTTATCTTGCCCGCCAAACAGCTGAATCATTCCGTTCACATCGTGTGGAACAAAGAAGCGGTATTGCCACGCCGTTGCTTCAGTATAATCACGCCCTACTTCAAAAGGATTAAAGGCTGTATCCCAGTTTCCATCCATACGTTTTCCACGGAAAAACTTCGTCTTTCCATCAAAAACATTCATGTAATTCTGAGAACGGGCAATATAAGTCTTATAAACCTCTTCATTTCCCATCGCTTTTGCCATTTGAGCTATCGCCCAGTCATCGTAAGCAAATTCCAGTAAACAGGAGATAGATTCTTTCTTGATATTCGAGGGGATAAAGCCATATTTAATATAATAATCAGCTCCCTTCTTATTTATTTCAGAAGAAGCAATCATTGCCTTTAAAGCTTTTTCTGCATCAAAACCACGGATTCCTTTCAGATAAGCGTCGGCTATTACAGAAACTGCATGATATCCAATCATCGTTCCTGTTTCACCGGCAGACAAAGGCCACATCGGCAACTCTCCGGAAGCATCATACATGGCAAGCATGGAGTTGATCATATCAGTCACCAAACGAGTATCAGTCATTGTAAGCAACGGATTCCAGGCACGGAAAGTATCCCATAAAGAAAAGGTAGAATACATCTTATGTCCCGTAGGCATTGTAGCCGTCTTCATATCATGGCGACGATACTGTCCGTTTACATCGCTAACCACGTTAGGAACAACCAGTGCATGATACCAGGCTGTATAGAAATTAATACGCTGTGCCTCGGTTCCTCCTTCTATTTGCACATGACTTAATGCTTTCTGCCATGTATCTGAAGCCTTCTCACGCACAGTGTCAAAATCAAATCCCTTCGTGTCATGTGCTAAATTCAAGCGTGCATTATCCACACTGACAACCGACAATCCAACTTTAGCAACAACTTGCTTAGACTTTTTAAAATTCAAAAGAGCCTGTAAATGCTGTCCGGATAATTCTTTTTTTCCTTTTACCATCTTCCCTTCATCAAATAGTTCAAGAGAAGCAATAGGAGAATCAAACTGCATTACAAAATAAATATACTGATTGTCAACCCATCCACGCGTACGTCGCATTCCGACAATTTCATTGTTTGACGTCTGCTTCAGTTCAGCCTCATAAATAAACTCATCGGTCAGCAGATGTGCCAAATCCACTACAACATACGCTTCTTTCCCTTTAGGAAAAGTATAACGATGCATACCGGCATAGGTAGTAGCAGTCAGTTCAGCCTGAATGCCTTCATCCTCCAGTATCACCGAATAATATCCGGGTGTGGCCTTTTCAGAGGAATGCAAGAAACGCGCTGGCTTATATAATTGTTTTCCCTCTTTAGCCGGAGAAAGCGTAGGGCGGAGCAACAAGTCGCCTAAATCAATACATCCGGTACCAGTTAGATGCGTATGCGAAAATCCCAATAGCGTAGAATCAGAATAGTGATATCCCGAACAAGCATCCCAGTCTCCCCGACGGGTATCGGGACTCAACTGCACTGCTCCAAAGGGCAAAGTAGCTCCCGGATAAGTATGTCCGTGGAATCCGGTGCCGACAAAAGGATCTACATAATCCAAAATTTTCTTGGTATCATCTCCGGCAAACAGGTTCAGCGAAGATAAACAAGCAAGAAATAACAGCGTTTTTTTCATATACATAATTTGAAGAAAAAAAGGAAATAACATTTTCTATCAGATAGGCTATGTTACTCCCTTCGACAAATAGTTTTACGGTAATTCTAATCCATTGATAGAATTAAAACAATAGATAATTCATAATAAAACAATTACGCTTATTACTAGAGATCAGCAGATAAACAAAGAATAAATCAGTTTCCATTTTTTCATAAGCATAATTCGTATGCAATATTCGCAAAATCTATCGACATCTGCAAACAAAAAGCAGACAAAATAGCCTATAAAATTTCAAGCATATTACTTCAAGATTTCTCTTTTTTACAAATCTCTTAACAAAAACTCTATGCATTCTTTTCAATATAGCTTGGCTAGCTGGAGAAAATAAGGGTCTAAAGAACAATCTATTGAAAGAGCCGTTAAACTAAGCACTATATTCTATCTTAACCTAAAAAAGTTTTTGTAACTTTGTTTGCGTGGGTACAATGTTAAACTCTATCTTTACAGCAACAAATAATTTTTCACGAATATGAAACCTATTAAATCAATCATGAGTGCGCTCTGTGCTGCATATCTATCAGTTTTATTAATTTTCCCTGTCACCGCAAGCAATAGCTCAGAAATTGATTTGCGTGCAACAAATGTAAACATAAGAGCAAACGAGTGGATGAAATCCTTAAATGATACTTTACTTATCAGACATCTATCTCTGCCTGGCACACATGATAGCGGAGCCATGCGGGGTGGGGAAGCATTACGTACACAAAGTTCTACCTTATCCCAACAACTAGAAATAGGCATACGTGCTTTCGATGTTCGTTTACAAAGCCATAATGGGAAATTAGGAGTATATCACAGCATTGCCTTTCAACATATCTTTTGGGAAGAAGATGTACTTCCTACGATGATTTCTTTCTTGAAAAATCATCCTACCGAAATGCTGGTTGTTTCCCTTAAATGTGAAGGTGGAAGTACTAGCGAATATTCTTCTTTACTTTCCGCCTCTTTGCAGCAGACCCAATATCACCCTTACATAATTTCTTCATATAACAATAAGCTAACATTAGGAGATTGCCGTGGTAAAATACTCTTTTTACACCGAGATGAAGCAGGACCCGACTATCATGGTGTACGCTGTGAAGGTTGGCAGGACAATGCTAGTTGCCAACTAACCCTTAGAGCATCAAATGGGATTGTCGATACAGCTTACTTACAAGATGAGTATCAATATTTATCAGGTGATATTACAGAACTTAAAAAAAAGGAACAAGCCATAATTCATTATTTTGAACAAATGTCATGTCCGAAAACCAGAGCTTCCTCTTGGGGAATTTCTTTCATTAGTGCAACAGGATTGCCTCATGGCACTCCCCATATTTTTGCGGACTACCTCAACGGAACTATCGCAGATTATCTTATAAATCATGAACAACGTTATTGTGGTATTGTACTTATTGATTTTGTAGCTTATACAGACGGGGTTCGGCTAGTTGATGCTATTATTCGCTGCAATAACCGGTAACACTATAGCCATACTGAATCAAGCAATCTAAATTAGAAAAACAGGAGCAATGACACACTAATAGTTCTCCCCAACCATTACCTAAATTTCCCGCAATTTGTTTGCAGATGTCAATCTATTTTGCGAATATTGCATAAAGTTTTGCCCATGAAAAACAACAATCACAGACTATCAATATTAATTTGTTGATATAAAACAACATAACAAGCCTTTAGCCATAAATCATTCATTATTCAAACCAACCATCGAATACATATGAATTGAACTATTTTTTTGTTTGTAATGTGTGTGTGTAATGGCTATGTAATTTTTGCTCCAGACCTTTGCAGCAAAATTAGGAAATTTCAATTGTAAAACATTAAATAAAAAATGCATGAAACAAACAAATCGCATGATTCTTTCCCTTTTTTTAGGGTCGTTTCTGTCAGTATCTGCTCTTGCGCAGCAGATTTCCGTTAAAGGAGTCGTCAAAGATCAGACGGGGGAACCAGTGATAGGAGCCAACGTATTGTTAAAAGGGACCACTACCGGTGTTATTACTGATGTGGATGGCAAATTCGAACTGCCTGCTAATGCAAATAAGGATGTGCTAGTCATTAGCTTCGTTGGATTCTCTAGTCAAGAAGTCCAAGTAACTGGTCAAGAAATTGAAATTATATTAAAAGACGACACAGAGTTGCTGGATGAAGTTGTTGTATTGGGGTATGGAGCCAATGCTCGTAAACAAGACCTATCTGCTGCTGTGGGCGTTATTAACAACACAGACGGACTAACTTCGCGCCCTGTAACCTCTACTGAAAGTATGTTGCAAGGTCAGTTGGCTGGTGTAACAGTTCAATCCAATGGTGGTGACCCTACCGCTACTCCATCTATTGTCATTCGCGGTCAAGGATCACAAAATGGTGATAATGTTTTGTGGGTAGTTGATGGTGTTCCCGGAGCTCCCATTGCCTCTACCAGCGATATTGAATCTATCGTAGTCTTGAAAGATGCTGCATCTGCTGCTATCTATGGTGCTCAATCAGGAGCCGGTGGTGTAGTTTTGGTAACAACTAAGAAGGCTAAAGCTGGCATTCCGACATTAAGTTACGATGGTACTTATGGCATCCGCAAGGCTAGTAACTTAATTGAACCACTGAATGCTGAAGGTGAAGTGGAAATGCGTAAACGTTCGTATGCAGCAGCAGGATCTAGTATTCCAGATGATTGGAATGTAGCAAAAAATCCATGGATTGGCACCACCCGCACAGACTGGATGGATGCTATATTCCGTACCGCTTTCTACCAGCGCCATAATATCGCATTAAATGTAGGAACAGAAAACTCTTCAAGCCGAATCTCATTCTCATATGATAATGACCAAGGTGTTCTGATTAATACATTCAACAAGAACTACTCTCTTCGCTATAATGGTAAATTAAACATCAACAAATGGATTAGCATCACCGAAGATTTCGTATGGAAGAACAATGAAAATCGTTCTAAAGACACTGATGATGCCTATACCGGTCCTATTTTGTCTGCTGTATACATGCCAGCCAGTGCTACTATCTACAATCCATTAGATGGCTCTTATGGAGGTACAACAACTGAAGACCCGGACTACATAGCAAAATATGGAAGCAACTTTGCCAGCGCACACGGGGATGTTGTCAATCCCGTACGTCTGTTAGAAGCAGAAAATCTCTTCAACCGGACTAGTGAGATTTGGACTACTACTACATTACAAATAGCCAATGTATTACCTGGTTTGAAATTTACCAGCCGTTTTACTTATAACGTAAACAATAACTACTATAAGAAGTTCAAACCCAAAAACGATGAGCCAGGCAAACCAAATCTTTCTAACGGATTAATTGAAAGTAGCTACCGTACTGACTCTTGGAAAACAGAAAACACACTGACTTACGACAATACATTTGGTGCACACACTGTCGGAGCATTATTCTCAACCACAGCCGACCACTTTAACACCCGCGGAATGGAAGTAAATGGCTCTGATTTTGCTGATGAAAATGCTTACTTGCAGTATCTTCCCTATGCTGGAAGTGTAACAGCTAGTGACTATTTAACAGGTCCTGATGCCAATGTTTCTTTGGTTGCTCGCTTGGCTTATTCATACGATGACCGTTACTTTTTGACAGCTTCTTGGCGTCGTGACTATGCAGGTCGCCTTCCCAAAGAAAACAACTATGGCGATTTTCCTGCAGCAACCGCCGCATGGAAGATTTCAAACGAAAAGTTCTTCCCTAAGAGCGATGTGCTTAGCTTATTGAAGTTACGTGCTTCTTGGGGACGTGTAGGTAATCTGGGATCTATAGGATACAATTATAAAACTTCATTGTTAGGAACCAAGAATTGGCACGAGCAGGCTATGTATAACCCGACTCAGAATCATACCTATGATAACTTCGTATTCTATGCAACTGCATTGAACAAGAATTTAACTTGGGAGACTTCTGAACAATGGGACTTAGGTTTGGATATAGAAATGTTCAAACAACGCTTGGCATTGTCTATTGACTACTTTGACAAACGCACATTCAACTTGATTCAGGAACAGACCATGAACTGGCCTACTACCATCGGTTTGAATGCTATGTTAGTAAACCAAGGTGAAGTTAGAAACCGTGGTGTGGAAGTTACTGCTAGTTGGAACGACAACATAACCAAAGACTTCTCATATCATATTTCTGCCAACTTTACTTATCTGAAAAACAAAGTTTCAGACATTGGTGTTCGCAACCCGGATGGAACTCCCGGAGTTTGGACAGAAAGCAGTTCTAAATTCCGTAACATCCCCTGGACCCGTCAAACAGCCGAAGGCCAACCTTTAGGTTCTTACTACTTGATTAAGACAGCTGGTATTTTCCAAAGCGACGAAGAAGCTGCCAACTATGTAGACAAAAACGGCAATCGTATCCAGCCTAATGCCGTAGCAGGAGACTTGAAATTTGTAGATGCCAATGGTGACGGAAAAATTAACGATGACGACCGTCAATATTGCGGAAGTGCAACCCCAAAAACCACATATGCTTTTACACTAGGTGCAACTTACAAGAAACTATCTGTAAATGCAATGTTCCAAGGGGTAGGTGGAGCACAAACATTCTATGCAGCCAAAACAATGTTGCTGAGCGATGTAGATGGAAACTTTAACCGCAGCAAAGAAATCTTGAATGCCTGGACAAAAGAAAATCCAGGTTCAAATATTCCGCGCCTGTCTAGAACAGATAACAACAACAACTTCTCTACAGCTTCAGACTGGTACCTAGAAGATTCCTCTTATTTGCGTCTGAAAAACTTGACTGTATCTTACGACTTGTCAAGTTTATTACAGAAATGGACACACCTCAAAGAGCGTAAGAGCCAGATGTCTGTATACTTCAGCGGAGAAAACCTGTTTACTATTACCAACTATTCTGGTATGGATCCTGAAACTGGAGGATGGGATGCTTTGAAATATCCTGTATCAAAAGTATTCTCTTTTGGAGTTAAATTAACCTATTAATGCCAATTTAAATTATAATGCAACCAACTAATATGAAAAAATATATTCCTATATTCGCCTTGTCAGCTTTAATATTTGGTTCTTGCTCCGATTTTTTGGATGTACAGCCGGAGGGAGTCCCCACGACCGATAACTATTTCACCAATGACCGACAAGCGATGTCTGCCATCGATGGTCTATATGGATTTATTCACCAGGAAGACGGATTCGGGCGTGAATTATTCTGGGAACAAGGAGCTGCATGCGACATTGTATGGGCCAAATCAAGAAACTACAACACATTGGCCACATTTAAATATACAGGAAGTGAAGGACCTCTGCAAAGCACATTCGAGCTTTTCTATAACACCATGTCTCGTTCCAACTGGGTTATCAAGAATCTGCTTGCCAAAGAAAAAGAAAAAGGATTGACTCCGATTGAGCACCGCAGCTTAGGAGAAGCCTTCTTTATGCGCGGCATGGCTCATTTCTATATAGCTTACCGCTATGGAACAAAAGACCAAGGTGTTCCGTTTTTACGCTTCGAGGATATTGAAGGAGAATACGATTATTCTATTCCACCTCAGCGTGCCACGGTCATGGATAATTATCAGCTGATTATTGATGACATGGACAAAGCCATCCATTACTTGCCTAGATTTGAAGAATATGGTGTAGAAGACCAAGGTCGTGCACACGAAGCTGCAGCCATAGCTTATCAGGCAAAAGTATACGCTTATTGGGCTATGTGGGATGAAAGTAAATGGAACGATGTGATTCGCTTGGTTGACCAACTGGAGAATGAGTACGGACGTGACTTAGCTCCCTCTTTAGATGAGTTCTTCTCTTCAGACTTCAAGAACTTCTGGAACAAAGAATACATTTGGTCTATTCCATCAAATGGGGGTTCAACTGGTGGTGGAACAGAGTTCCCCGGTGTAATCCTTGAAGACAAAGGTTGGGGCGTTTATAATGGTTGGGGACAAATAAAACCCTCTCTTGACATTTATAATGAGATGGCAAAAGACGGTGCAGACAATGCCCGTTTAAGACGCTCTATCTTGGAGTACAACCAGGAGTTCGAATTCTTCGGCAAGACTATGAACTTCTACTCAAACACCAACTTTGATGTAGGTTTCCAGATCAACAAATACATGGATCCGTTCAAGTATAAAGACGCACATCTGATTGGCTATGTACACACCAATGGTAATATGCCTACAGCCCGTATCAACTTCCCGCTGATTCGTTTTGCTGAAATGAAATTGTTCCGTGCAGAAGCTTATTTAGTCAAGAATCTCCCAGAGAAAGCTATCGATGACTTAAATGATATTCGTAAACGTTCGGGATTGACTCCTTTGACGCACAATCCTACTATGACCGATTTATATCATGAACGCCGCTGTGAGTTAGCCTTTGAGTTTACCGACCACCTGTTCGACTTGAAACGCTGGCACCTGTCTTCAAATGCAGAAATAAAAGAGTTGGCCGCCAGAGAATTAAACACACATCCTTCTGTTCGCGTATATGAAAACCGCAGTGATCCGAAATCTTCTTTTAAGGTAGAGCCTTATGTTGACTACCCCGATAAAGCACAGTATCAGGATTACATGCTGGTATTCCCCTATCCAAGTGACCAGGTGATTAATTCTAATGGAAAGCTACAGCAAAATAAAGGTTATAAGTAATATGCCATCTCTTGGGATAAACAATAACTTTGAATTAAAAGCTATTAAATAGTTAAAGGACTTCAAAAGTCTGCTTCTGATAACGCAGACTTTTGAAGTCCTTTTTATTGATAAAAATCGCCGTAAGCAAGATGGCATTCAAGCGTGACTATTTTATGAATTTATCAACATTTAGCGATGTTTTATCGCTTTACATAAGGCATATATTTCCTTTTTCAAAAATAATTTTATTAGTCCCTGTTATTTCGGAAGAAACAGCATTTCATCCGTCACTAGCTGGTCTGTAAAACGGCTCACCATCCGTACTTTGAGCGACTCTCCCATATAACTCTCAAAGTACAAGAGTTTTACTTCATGGAATCCAGCCTCCAAAGCAACCTTTCCTTCCACACATTTCAAGCTATGAGAACCATCATTATCTACAATCTCTTTTCCGTCGATAAATAATTTTGCACCGTCATCGGATGATACATAAAAATAATAAACCCCCTTCTCAGGAATGCGTATCAAAGAACGGAAGTCATAGCCGAAATAATCTTTTGCCGGTGCCTCTGAAATATTAAAATTAGAAAGTACTCCTTCTTTTACTTTTTTGCCCGCATACATATCGGCTGTCTGTTCAAAATCGCCCTCATAATAAGTATAAGCCACTCCTTGTTCCTTCGGCTGGACTTTTTTGGCAGGCAGATAAGGGCCTTCTTCATCTATCGAAGTGATACCCGACGGATAATAATAAGCAAATTCTTTCCCTTCGGGAGTTGTAATCCAAGTATCGAACTGGCGTTTCCCTTCATATAGTTCCACTACACGGCCCCCACGAATAAATTCACCGTAGGCATCCTTTCCGGTTACTCGCCCATAAGCCAATACAATATTTTTTTCCTGTCCCAGGAAGTCATTATCATGATCGTGTCCCACAAAAACGCCCATCACATCTTTGCAGTCCACAAAAGAAGCAAACATCCCACTGTTTACATCGGCAGCACAAGCATCGCCTTCATCACATCTACCCCAAGTAGTTTTTTTTCCTATCAAATGACGGTATTCCGGCAATGCAATGTGAAAGAAAGCCAATGCAGGAAGCGGCTCACCCCCGTTTCCAGCTGTAAAGTTTTTACTTTGGTCCCGATACCATTCTATCTGATTAAAGTGAATCCAGTCGTAATGTCCCAAATCTTCCGTTTCAGGATAATCATTCGAGTCAATACAATAAAGAAGCGAAGCGACTTTATCCGACTGTTTTGACCCATAAATGGGAAGAACATGATTGCCACATCCTTTTATCTCCTTCGGGCCATGCGAACCTACAAAATAGGGAGATTTCATCAGCAGATCATAAATCGTATGTTTATCCAAATATTCTGCATCATGATTTCCCATGGTCACATCAAAGTGCACTTTTTCTTCTTCAAAAATACGTATAATTGACTTCCATCCATCAAGGGCAGGATCGGAGGTAACAATATCACCTGTAAGAATTGCCAAATCAGGTTTTTCTATTTCAAGAACCGATTTAATGGTATGTTCAGTAACTTCACATCCTGCCGACTTTGGGTCCCAATGAACATCGGTAAACTGAACCATCTTAAATTTTCCATCCTTAAACCGAAGCGGCTGCCGGGCTGATGCAATGCCTGCACATAGCAAAAGCAGCACCATAAAAAAGAGTCCTTTTCTCATATTCTGATTCATTAATAAATTTCTATTTCATCTACAGCCAGTTCGCTCTGCTCACCGGCATTAAAATATCCCTCATGACACTTTCCACCACTCCATATGGTAAGACGGATATAACGGGCTTTCGTTTCTTCAAAAGAAACGGAAACCGGGAAGCGTGTTCCTTCTGTATGACTAAAGTCATAGACCGGTTCATACTCGGCTATAGCATGGTATTTTTCTCCATCTTGCGAAATATAGACCTGTATTTTACGAGTCGGCCAAAGCATATTCCATGGCCGCCACAAAGTTGCTAAATAAACTTGCCGGATAAGTTCTTCTTTATGAAGTTGAAGCGTTATGTTCAGCCTATCTCCACTGAATCCAGTCCACTGACGCATATCTTTCGGATAGCCTCTCCACCCATCAGTCAGACCATATCCTTTATGAATATGTTCCCACTCTGCTTCTGGAACACACGTATAGGCACAGCCCACAGCCTTATTCACCGCAAACCGCTTATGAGTAATATTGCCCATACGCTTACCATTTAAATAGACAGCAGCAAAAATCTCAGTTTCTTCATCAAGGCGCAAAGGAGAAGAATAAACTTGAAAATTCAATTCGGAAGAATCATTCAGGGCATATCTGATTTCTCCATCAGAACACAAGGTATGTAAGCTTACTTCATATCCAGACGAATTCTCATTCCAGTTTCCTTGATAAGAAACCTCATAGAAATTACGACAAGCATGAACTCCCTTTTTATCCAGCCAGTCAAAATTTTTCCTCAATCTGCGCAGAAAGCTCTGAATATCTTTATTTTTAAGCGCAGTCCACTGCACTTCTGACATAGCCAGCAAACGAGGAAAAGCCATATACTCCAAATACTCTGACGTTTGGATATATTCTCCCCACAAATTAGCCTGTGTACCTATGATATAGCGCTGTTCTTCTTTGCTCAACTTAGACGGAAGCGGATTATAGGCATACACGCTATCCAAAGGTAAGAAACTGCCTATAGCCAAAGGAGCAAATTCCGGGTCTTCCTGGTAATGGTCAATATAGCAATAGTCTCCGGGAGTCATGATGACCTGATGTTTCATTCCAGCGGCAGTAATGCCTCCTTCTTCCCCACGCCATGACATTACGGTGGCATGAGGTGCCAATCCTCCTTCCAGAATTTCATCCCATCCGATGATATTTTTTCCTTTACTGTTTACAAACTGTTCTATACGATGGATAAACCAGCTTTGCAGTTCATGTTCATCTTTCAGCTTTTCCTTTTTAATTAAAGCCTGACAGCGCGGACATACCTTCCATGCCTTTTTAGGACACTCGTCACCTCCGATATGAATATACTCACTGGGGAAAAGTGCCATGACTTCCGACAATATATCTTGCAAGAACTGGATAGTACCCTCATGCGGACAATATACTTCATCAAAAATATCCATATAATCACGTACCACATACGTTTTACCTAATCCACATGAGAATTGAGGATAAGCAGCCAGTGCAGCAGAAGAATGCCCCGGCATCTCTATTTCAGGAACGATCGTTATAAAATGCTCCTCTGCATAACGCACCATTTCCTTAATATCTTCTTGCGTATAATATCCCTGCTTCGGGATTCCATCAAACCGCCGAGGATAATAATAGTCAGAATGTCCCACCATTGTTTGCTTACGGGAAGAGCCCACCTCTGTCAGTTTAGGATATTTCTTAATCTCAATGCGCCAACCCTGATCGTCTGTCAAGTGCAGATGCAAGCGATTCATCTTATAAACCGACATTAAGTCTATAAACTTCAAAACGGTTTCTTTCGACTGAAAGTTACGTGCCACATCAAGCATCAGTCCGCGATAAGGAAACTGAGGAGCATCTTGAATCGATGTACACGGAAGCATAACCTGTCCGTCAGCCTCAAGCGGAAACATCTGCAAAAGGGTCTGCAAGCCATAAAAAAAGCCAGCTCCTTCTTTATTTGCTCTAAGGGTTATCTTGTGCGTATCGATTTTCAGATCATAAGCCTCATCAGAGAGTGAGAAGTCAACAACAAAATCGAGATTTGTTTCCGAAGAGGCAACAGCCTGCTCCAGTCCCCATTCACCTAAACGTTCTTGCAAATAAGCTAAAATCACTTCCGACTTTTCAAAAGCCACCGGAATACCCACCCTGATTTGACTCTTGACGGATAAAAAACAGCCAGAAGACACCTCTATCTGATTAGGATAAGGGATAATAGAAAAATCACCTTTCACATCTTTGCTTCCCGCACACGAAAAGCCCAGAAAAACAGTAAGACATACGATAAATGGTCGAATCATGACGTATGAGGTATTTATGGTTTTATTATTTCAATGATTTAACATAAAAAGGAGCCACGACTTCATAATTTCCCAAGCCATCAGTCCATCGGCAAGTGGCAATTACAACATTATTCCCCTGAATACGTACCACAGCAAACGAACCGTTTCCATCTTCATCGGGCCAGGCATTGTTTACCTGATAAATTTCATGCCCGCGATACGTCTGTATACTTGCTTCATGGGTATGTCCCACCAGAAAAGCAGCCAGATTATACTGCTCCAACAAGTCAAATAACCGCTTCCGGTCGTCTTCTGTCCACCATGTCAAAGCCCATTTATCGAAGCCGTAATGCTGGATATACACCACTGGATTTCCTTCCGAAGCATATTTCTTTAAATCATCCTCCAGCCAGCTCCAGTTTGCCTCTCCGTATGCACTGTCGCCCGAATAACGATGAGCCTGAATAAAATGTACGTCACCCATATTCCATGAATAACTTCTGCTTCCTTCATGCAAGCTTAAGATTTCTCCCTTTGCCAGTTTTTCATGCAAAACAGAATCAAGCAGATGCAAATTTGTTTCCCTTCCTTTCATATTCATCGCTGAATCCTGAGAAAAAGGGTCGATATCATGATTCCCGTATCCGGGAAACACAGGAAAATGAATTTGCTTGTCACCGTTGCCGGGCGTATAGCGCTGATTATATAAATCATGGACTTCCGGATAAGGCTTATCAAAAATATCACCGGCTATAATCACGCCATTCAGTTTATTCACCACACCGGTTGAAATGCCGCTTACAGAATCTCCGGGCACACAGAACAGCCCCTCGATATTATTTAAAGCCCGCACATGATAATACTGATCGGTTTCGGGAGGTAAATCAAAATGGAGGTCACCCAACACAGCCACTGTCACATCTCTGTTATCTACAGAAGAAGTACATGCTGATAATGTCATAAAGCCAAGTAAAGTTAGCCAAAGTGCTTTCATAATTAGTAATTATATCTTAAATCAAAAACATATTTATTAAGAGACAAAAAGCCAACATGAGAGATTCCAAAGAAAACATTAAAGCACTTTACAAATTGCCATTATAAAAAGAATCTTCATAGCTATAAAATAAATATGCCTCACAACCTATTGGATATGAGGCATATTTTGTACTCGAAGCGGGACTTGAACCCGCACAGCCGCAATGGCCAAGGGATTTTAAGTCCCTCGTGTCTACCGATTCCACCATTCGAGCATCCATTTAAAGAAGAGCGGAAAACGAGACTCGAACTCGCGACCCTAACCTTGGCAAGGTTATGCTCTACCAACTGAGCTATTTCCGCGTTAACGGGTGCAAATGTAAGGAGTTTTATGATATACTCCAAACATTTCACCCATTTTCTTTTCATATTTTTTCCTTTTCATCGGTGCAGAAGTGCTTTCTCTGCGGCTTCTACCATTTCAAAATTAAAGCCAGAAACTACCTGATTCATTAATTTTACAATCTGGTCATTGCATAGATTGCCAATACTTCCTTCATGCGTGTGATGCACCTGCTTGTTATGCGTAAACTTGCCAGCCTCAATATCCAGACCTACCTTCTTATACGCATCACGGAAAGGCATTCCTTCACTGGCCAGACGATTGACCTCTTCCACACTGAATATATACAGATATTTGTCATCATCTAAGATATGCTCATTAATCCAGATTTTGTCCATGATATATGTAGCCATCTGAAGACAGTCTTTCAGTTCTCCAAAAGCAGGCAAGAACACCTCTTTGATAATCTGCAAATCGCGGAAGTAACCCGACGGAAGATTATTCATAATCATCATAATCTGCTGGGGAAGTGCCTGAATCTTGTTACACTTGGCACGAGTCAGTTCAAACACATCCGGGTTTTTTTTATGAGGCATAATGCTGGATCCGGTTGTACACTCATCCGGCAATTTCACGAAGGCAAAGTTCTGACTACTAAACATACAAGCATCAAAAGCCAGTTTTGACAGCGTTCCCGCAATAGAAGCCAATGCAAAAGCCACATTACGCTCCATCTTGCCACGCCCCATCTGAGCATAAACCACATTATAGTTCATCGAGTCAAATCCCAGCAAGCGGGTCGTCATCTCACGGTTTAATGGGAAAGAAGAGCCATATCCCGCTGCCGACCCCAACGGATTACGGTTACAGGTCTTATAAGCTGCCTGCAAGAACAGCATATCGTCAACCAGGCTCTCGGCATACGCCCCAAACCACAAGCCAAACGAAGAAGGCATAGCTATTTGAAGATGGGTATATCCGGGCATTAAAACATCCTTATAACGGTTACTCTGAGAAATCAATACCCGGAAGAGGTCTTCAACTGCTTCTGCAATTTCTTTCAACTGAGTGCGGGTAAACAATTTCAAATCAACCAGAACTTGATCGTTACGCGAACGTCCACTATGAATTTTCTTGCCTACATCCCCTAAACGGCGGGTCAGCATCAGTTCCACTTGCGAATGTACATCCTCAATTCCGTCTTCGATAACAAATTCACCTTTCTCTGCCGAAGCATAAATCTGTTTCAGTTCTTCCAGCAAAACGCTCAACTCATCTGCTGTCAACAAACCGATGCTTTCAAGCATTGTGATGTGAGCCATTGACCCAAGCACATCATGCTTTGCCAGAAAAAGGTCCATTTCCCGGTCACGTCCCACAGTAAAGCGGTCAATCTCGGCATTTACCTGAACATTTTTTTCCCAAAGTTTCTGAGCCATATCTGTTTCTTTAATTAATAAGGTATTACAGCTAGCATATCAGCCAATTTTTCCACTCCCTCCTGCAAAGGTTTCGACACCATTGCTTTCATAAACATATTTACTTCAGCCCGGATTGTAACTTTCATTTTTGCTGCATCGTCAGCAACCGGCAAAATCTGAATCCAAAGATTCAACGGAAGGGGCGTCTTATCACCTTCAAACTTGATACATTTCATAGGCTCACGCTCTACAATACGGAGCGTCAGACTAATTCCCTGTACCTTTAAAGTAAGTGAATCCGTGTCAAAGCTCATGTCTTCCAGTTTTCCTTCTAATTTATCTTTCAATAAATCCAGGCGTCCGCGAACAGACTCCAGATTATTTAAATCAGAGAGCTTGTTATATACCCGTTCCTGACTATAAGGAACCTGCTTTATACTACTTTCAAATTGTACTGCCATGTTAGAATTCTTTTCATATTAATAAGCCTTAGGCACAGATTTCACGCGCTGCAAAAGACTTTTTCCATTCTAATGCTTCGTGTAACCTGTGCCTAAAATGCAAAGACAAATTTCAATCAGTAATTATTTGCCGGTCCAATGAGCAGGGTCTTCTCTCCAAGCCTGCAAAACTGGAATATCTTCTTCGTTAATATAATCTGTTTTCAAAGCAACTTCCAAAACAGCATTATAGTTAGTTAAAGTAACCAGCTCTACTTTTGCATTTTTAAATGCTTCAGCCGAAACGTCAAAGCCATAAGTAAACGATGCAATCATACCGATTACTTCACAGCCGTCACGACGAATCGCCTCAACAGCTTTCAAGCTGCTTCCACCGGTTGAAATCAGGTCTTCTACAACCACCACTTTCATACCCGGACGGAGTTCGCCTTCAATCAAGTTTTCCAATCCGTGGTCTTTCGGACTTGAACGAACATATACAAAAGGAAGATTCAGTTCTTCTGCCACCAAAGCCCCTTGGGCAATCGCACCCGTAGCCACTCCGGCAATCGCATCAACTTCACCGAACTTCTCAAGAATTACACGACAAATTTCCAACTTCACAAAGTTACGAAGTGCAGGATATGACAACGTTTTACGGTTATCACAATAAATAGGAGATTTCCAGCCTGAGGCCCATGTAAACGGGTTGGCCGGCTGAATCTTAACTGCCTTAACTTTCAGCAACTTTTCTGCGAATAATCTTTCCAATGCTTTCATAACTTAACTTTAATATCTGATAAATGTTTCTGCAAAATTATGGAAATCTGACGGGATTAAGAAATTTACTGGTATTAAATTTACTAAAAGCATGATATTTGCTGTATTTTTTCTATATCGCATTATATTTTGCCCAAGCCAATGTCAGTACACTGATACGCAAGCCTTTTACTTTAGATAAGACAGTGGCACATGCCACAAGGGTGGCTCCCGTTGTCAATACGTCATCAATCAACAAAACATGCTTTCCTTCCAGCCGAACGGCTTCCGGGGTTAAATGAAAGAGCGATATGGTATTTTCCCACCGTTCATAGCTCGAAAAATGAGTCTGAGTTTTATTATTCCTCTCTCTATAAAGCGCCGTTGTACAGATAGGAATATGGGTTTTAGAGGATATTCCCCGTGCCAGCCAGTCGCATTGATTATATCCTCGCTTCCTTTGGCGAGACTTGTGTAAAGGTACCGGAATCAGAAAATCAATCCCATCAAAGAAGCCCGATGGTCCTATCTCTGACACAATTAATTCTCCCATTTGGGAACACAGCAACCGGCGCCCGTGATACTTCATGGCATATAACAGTTGTGCCACAGCACCCCCCTTTGCATATAAAAACAAAGAAGATGCCCTTTCTAAAGGCACTAACCCCCAGAACAGCTGTTCCATTTCGTTTCCCGGCGTGTTCATCAGACCAGTTCTAGGCAAGCCTCCCATACAAGAGACACAGGCAGCCTGCTCTTCGCGTAACAGTTTCTTCCCGCAAACCAAGCACCAGCGGGGGAAGAAAAACTCCCTTAAATCAATCCAGATATTCATCTGCTTCTACCTGCTTCACATAACGCAACACTTCATCCACGGTAAATCCTCTTCCCACAGCAAAGCGCATCAACTTCATACTTTGTTCATAGGGGGTCTTTGCCTTCATCGTGCGCATCTTTTGATACAGCATTTTTTTCAAAATTCCGGCATACTCATCTTCATCTATTTCCTCCAGCCCCACCTCGATATCCTTGGCCGGCAACCGCTTCATCCGGAGAGCTTGGGCTATCTTCATCCTCCCCCATTGATTGAAGCGATACTTATCTCTAACAAAAAAGCAGCAATAGCGCACCGTATCAAGATAGCGTTCTTTAAACAAGGAAGCTAAAATCTGCTCTGCCACTTCTGCCTCTGCCCCCCATTGTTTCAGTTTCTCTTCCACTTCAGCCGGGCAACGCTCTGCCGACGAGCAATAAGCCTCTGCCTTTACCTTCAGTTCTTTTTCTGTATACTCTTTCATACTTTTATGGCTTTAATCATCCGGTTATTCCCCGACAAGTCTTCCCGGAGCTCTACGTGGTGATAACCCAGTCCCTCCAACAATGCAATCATTTCACTTCCATAAGCCCGGTTGATTTCAAAATACAAAGCCCCTCCCGGGACCAATATATCATTGCCGGCACAAGCAATACGACGATAAAACAGCAGCGGATCATCATCAGGAACAAACAAAGCCAGCTCAGGCTCATAGTCAAGCACATTCCGGTCCATATCAGCCCGTTCCCGTTCGGCAATATAAGGAGGGTTGCTCACCAATACATCTACTTCTATTTCCGGCAACTTATCCTGCAAGACATCAACCTCACAAAAATCAACTGCCACCCGATTGGTCTGGGCATTATGACGTGCCACCGACAAAGCCTGAAGAGATATATCCCATGCGGTAACCTGTGCTCCCTCCAGCCGAGACGCCAGCGAAACAGAAATACATCCGCTACCTGTACCTATATCGAGAATACGCACATGCGAATGAGCACAGTCACCGACTATCCACTCAACCAGTTCAGCTGTTTCCGGACGAGGAATCAAAACTGCCGGTGTCACTTTAAATACCAATCCGCAAAAATGAGTTTCACCTATTATATATTGTATCGGTTCAAATCGTTCCAGACGGGTCAGAATATTGTCTAACCGCTCCCTGCATTCCTGTGGAAAATTTGTATCTTTGCCTGTATAAAGCTCTAACGTTGAAAAGCCAAAGACTTCTGCCAAAATCCATTTGGCAAGCGATGTAGCTTCGCCTTCTTCATAAGCCGAAGACAAGAGCCGCTGTTTAATATGATAATAAAGAGGATTCATAAGTTTACAAATGTAACGATAAAAACCAACAACACGTATGACAAATGATGAAAAATATATGAAGCGCTGCCTGCAGCTGGCAGCCAATGGCTTAATAAACGCAGCTCCAAATCCTATGGTGGGAGCCGTAATTGTATATCAAGACCGCATTATCGGAGAAGGCTATCATGTACGGTGCGGGGAAGGACATGCCGAAGTGAATGCCATCCGCTCTGTCAAAGATGAAAGCCTGCTTCCCGAATCAACCATCTATGTAAGCCTTGAGCCTTGCTCCCACTATGGGAAAACTCCTCCATGCGCCGATCTTATCATAAGCAAAGGTATCCGCCGGGTCGTTATTGGTTGCATCGACCCGTTTCCTCAAGTTTCAGGAAGAGGTATCAAGAAACTACGCGATGCCGGAATTGAAGTAACAGTCGGAGTCTTAGAAGACGAATGCCAAACCCTTATCCGCCGTTTCGTCACATTCAACTTACAGCAACGTCCCTACATCACCTTAAAATGGGCACAATCGGCCGATGGATATCTGGATGCAATCCGTTCCACGGGCTCTCCTGTCTTACTTTCTACTCCACTAACCTCACTGCACGTACATAAATTACGCGCCGAGCACAAGGCTATTCTAGTGGGAAGAAAGACAGCCCTGCTTGATAATCCGTCACTGACCGTACGTCATTGGTATGGGAGCAATCCGCTCCGGCTGGTTATTGACCGTAATCTAACCCTCCCTTCAAGCTTACACCTGTTTGACGGACAGACTCCTACACTTATATTCACGAAAAAGCAACATCCGTCATCTGAAAACCAAGCTTATATCACGTTAGATTTCAACCGGGACATCCTGCCTCAGATTATGGCTGAGCTACACCAACGCAAAATCCAGTCGTTGTTAGTAGAAGGCGGTGCCCAGCTTCTTCAGTCGTTTATCGACTGTGATTTATGGGATGAAGCTTATATAGAGCAAGCACAAAAACCGTTATTTCATGGAGTAGAAGCACCTTATATCCCTTCCGGACATGTTAGAGCCCAGTCTCTTTTTGACGGCGTAACGATTACACACGTCATACACAAAAAAAGAATCCGACAACTCTGACAAATCATAGCTAAGCAGACTGTCATATATACCGCTTGAGCTCCTACATAGCCCGAAAAATCTTGTCTGAAGCCAGGCGGTAACCACATAACCAAACGCTTACGCCACAATTATTATATCCGAAAAGCGATAGAAAGTCTTGACTGGCAGATAAAAAAGCAAGGTTTATCCATAATTTTATATAAAACTTCCTTCAAAAGTACAGATTCGACAAAAAACTTTCTACTTTTGCAACTTGTAACAAAAGAACTCATTTGCAAATGAAAATAAAGTTTTTACCGCTAGCCGCGGCACTTTTCGCCGTAGCTCCTATAGTAACATCTTGTCTGGATAACGATGAGGTAGTGGTTGATTATGGTTCAGAAACCAGCATAACCAGCTTTAAACTTAACACATTACACATCGACCGCATAGGAAAAGACAAAAACGGAAAAGATAGCGCATACGTTGATACAATTAACTGCGCAAACTATCCATTCACCATCAACCAACAAACGCGCACCATTGAGAACAAAGACTCTCTTCCTATGGGAGTTCACTTAGATAAAGTTCTGACAAGCATTACCGCGGATACTGAAATCATTGCTTATGAAAAAAATGGGCAAGATACCACTTGGACGAGTACTGACTCTATTAATTTCACCGTCACTGCCGACCACAGCCTGAAATTTAGAGTCTATACTTACGACTTCAAGAAAGGCCTGCCCTATACGGTTAAAATTAACCGCCACACACAAGACCCTGACTCTATCTCATGGACAAAGTTCGATGATGCTCCTTTCGGAACCGAAGTAGTCAAGCAAAAAGCTATTTTTGCCCGCAACACACTCTTCGTATTCGGTGAAGATGCGCAAGGAAAGCCTGCTTACTTCTATAATAAAATAGAAAACGGACAGCCTACTGGCTGGAAGACTACGAATATCAGCACCTACACCAAATGGGATGCACAATCGGCAACTTTATGGGATAGCAATGACCGGATTTTCTTAAAAGCAACAACAACCAATAATCAATCTGGTCTCATTTGGTTTAATTCATATGATCCCAACCAATCTAAAGATCCTTACGCGAAAGAGGTAGAGCTATTAATTGGTGCTGGCAACATCAAACAGACAACCGGAGAATTAGCTGAAGTTCTTTTTATCAAGAAGAACGGAGCCTACGGATATGTCAAAGAAACAGAGTATCATACAGATCCGACTTCAGAGTTAAGCATTCCAATTTCGCAGCCTCTCTTTGTTGCGACTAACACATTGCCTTATAACTCTTCCTTGACACAAACCATCGTATTGGCATATAATGACCGAGGAAGTGAAGCCGACACATGCGCCTTGGTGTTCCACCGCTTATCAACCGACAAGCAATGGAGCCAATACGACGCAAACCAAAGTTCAGGTTGTCCGAACCTGAAAGATATCGTCATGATTCCTTACGGAAAGAAGCTGTATGCTTTCGGCGGGGAAAGTCAAAAACGTAACTCTAAAATCAAACCTTTTGAAACATTCTACGTGTCGTCTGATCATGGCCGCACTTGGCAGAAGGCTTCAGAAAAAGAATATCTTCCCACATACTTTGCTGAACGGTATGATGCCAGTCAGCCCGGCAGTTTTTCATGCTGCGTAGATAATTCTGAAGGAAACCATTTTATCTGGATTGTCTGGAAAGATGGAAAAATAACTCGCGGACGCATCAACCATTTAGGGTTTCGCCCCAAATGGTAACAGATAACTCTATTGAAACATAACAAACCATGCAACATAATACAGACTCAATAGACAAAAACCGCATTCCCGCCCACATTGCCATCATCATGGATGGTAATGGGCGATGGGCTAAACAGCGCGGTCATATTCGTACCTTTGGACATCAAGCAGGTGCCGAAACGGTACATGTCATTGCAGAAGAAGCTGCACGGCTAGGAGTAAAATACCTTACACTCTATACATTCTCTACCGAGAATTGGAACCGCCCTGTAGATGAAGTTGCTGCACTGATGAACCTGCTCATGGATTCAATCGAAGAGGAAACTTTCATGAAAAACAATATCAGTTTCCGCATTATCGGTGACACCGGCAAATTGCCGGAAAAGGTATTAGATCGCTTGAACCTATGTATTCAGCGTACCTCTGAAAACACCGGCATGTGTCTTACCTTAGCTCTGAGTTACTCATCTAAGTGGGAAATAACAGAAGCCGTAAAACAAATAGCCCAAGATGTGGTTTCCGGAAAGATCCGGGCTGAAGAGATTACAGACAAAACCATCGACAGTCACTTAAGCACCCACTTTATGCCCAACCCGGACTTGCTGATCCGCACGGGGGGAGAGGTTCGCTTAAGCAATTACCTGCTTTGGCAATGTGCTTATTCTGAACTTTATTTCTGCGACACCTTCTGGCCCGACTTTAAGGAAGAAGAATTTCACAAAGCTATTTGTGATTATCAAAAAAGAGAACGCCGATTCGGCAAAACCAGTGAACAAATATAAGTTAAGATATAAAAATGCAATACCGTCTTTCACTTATCCTATTGACCATAACCTGCTTCTTGACCGGATTGTCAACCCGGGCACAAGCACAGGGAGCCCTAAATGACACCATTTACAAGCCTACAATTCTTTACAACGGAACTCCCAAGAAATATGAAATAGCCGATATCAAAATCAACGAAATACCCGGCTATGAAGATTATGTTTTAATTGGAATATCCGGACTTGCTGCCGGACAAGTTATAACCATCCCCGGGGATGACATCACCGGAGCATTAAAACGCTACTGGCGTCACGGCTTGTTTTCGGATGTAAAAATTGTTGCTGACAAAATAGTAGGCAACAAAATTTATCTGTCTATCGAGTTGAAACGCCGTCCGCGTATTTCGGATGTAGTTTACCATGGTATCAAGAAGAGTGAACGGAAAGACCTGGAGGAAAAATTAAGTTTCCAGAAAGGTATGCAGGTTACTCCCAATATGATAGACCGTGCAAAAATTCTTATCAAGAAACATTTTGATGAAAAAGGGTTCAAGAACGCGGAAATCAACATCCTTGAACGGGAAGACCCTGCCAATAAAGATCAGGTATTTGTTGATGTAAACATTGACAAAAAAGCAAAAGTCAAAGTTCATCAGATTACCATCGAAGGCAATGAGGTTTTAAGTGACAAGAAATTAAAACGCGTCATGAAAAAAACAAACGAAAAAGGAAAACTTGTCAACCTTTTCCGTGCCAAGAAGTTTATTGACGAACGTTATGAAGAAGATAAACAAAAAATCATTGAAAAATACAATGAGTTAGGATACCGTGATGCACAGATTGAAGTGGACAGTGTATCGCCTTATGATGAAAAAACGGTAGATGTATACATGAAAATCTACGAAGGTCAAAAATATTACATCCGCGACATTACGTGGGTGGGAAATACGGTTTATCCTTCCGATTTGCTTTCTGAGCAGTTGCGCATGAAAAAAGGCGATGTGTATAACCAGAAACTCATGAACGAGCGTATTTCAACCGATGAAGATGCCATCGGTAACAACTATTATAACCATGGTTATGTATTCTATCAGCTCAATCCGGTAGAAGTAAACATTGACGGCGACTCAATTGACCTCGAAATGCGTATCATTGAGGGTCCGCAGGCCAGCATCAGTCATGTACGCATCAACGGTAACGACCGCTTGTATGAAAACATCGTACGACGCGAGCTCCGTACCCGCCCGGGAGACCTCTTCAGTAAAGAGGCGCTGGAACGTTCTTACCGTGAAATTGCTCAGATGGGACACTTTAACCCGGAAAATATCCAGCCGGATGTACAGCCGAATGTACAAGATGGAACGGTAGATATCAACTGGGGATTGGAATCAAAAGCGAACGACCAGGTAGAGTTTTCTGCCGGATGGGGACAAACCGGTGTCATCGGTAAGTTGAGCTTGAAGTTCACCAACTTCTCATTCGCGAACCTGTTCCGCAAAAATGACAACTACCGCGGTATCTTACCGCAAGGAGACGGACAGACATTGACCATCAGCGGACAGACCAACGGACGCTATTACCAGTCATACAGCGTATCCTTCCTTGATCCATGGTTTGGAGGAAAACGCCCGAACTCGTTCTCCGTTTCGGCATTCTACTCGGTACAGACTGACGTCAGCAGCCAGTATTACAACTCAGCCGTAATGAACAACTACTATAACATGTATAATTACGGATACGGAATGTATGGCTATAATAACTATTATAATAACTACGAATCGTATTATGACCCTGATAAGTCTATCAAGATGTTTGGTGTATCTGTAGGATGGGGTAAACGTCTCCGCTGGCCCGATGACTACTTTACCCTGAGTGCTGAATTGTCTTACCAGCGATTCATGCTGAAAGACTGGAGCTACTTATATATCAAGCTGAATAACGGACAGTACATGAGTACCGGAAACTGTAACAACTTGAGCTTGAACCTGACATTGGCACGTAACTCTACCGATAACCCGATTTTCCCGCGTTACGGTTCAGAGTTCTCGGCATCAGTACAGATAACGCCTCCATACTCACTGTTCAGCAAGAAAGACTTTGCCACTTACGGAAAAGACAATTATGAAGATGCTGCCAGCATGTACCGGTGGATTGAATACCACAAGTGGAAGTTCAAAGCCAAAACTTATACAGCCTTGATGGACATCAAGAAATGTCCGGTTATCATGACACGTACCGAGTTTGGTATTCTGGGACACTTCAACAAGCATAAACGCTCGCCCTTTGAAACATTCTATATGGGTGGTGACGGTATGACCGGATACAGCTACAACTATGCTTCAGAAACCATCGCACTGCGTGGTTATGAAAACGGAGCCTTGACTCCATACGGACAAGAAGGTTACGCTTACATCCGCTTAGGTGCAGAACTCCGTTACCCGCTGATGCTGGAAAATTCAACCAGTATCTATGCACTGGGATTTGTGGAAGCAGGTAACGCTTGGAATGAGGTAACCGACTTCAACCCCTTCCAGTTAAAACGTTCGGCAGGTGTGGGCGTACGTATCTTCCTCCCGATGATTGGTATGATGGGTATCGACTGGGCTTATGGATTCGACAAGATTAACGGTTCTACCCAGTACAGCGGAAGCCAGTTCCACTTTATTATCGGACAAGAATTCTAATTTATAAGTTGATGAGTTTATTCGTTTTTGAGTTCATAAGCTATCATGGATGAAACAATATCATGACAAACTTAAGAACTTAAAAACTTATAAACTTAAAAACTCAAAACCAAATACCTATGAAAAAGTTTATCCTTTCAGCCTTGTTGCTTATAACCTGTCTGGTTACAGCAAACGCACAAAAGTTCGCTTTAGTCGATATGGAATACATCATGCAGCGCATTCCTGCATACGAACAAGCAACTCAACAGATGGAATCTCTTTCTAAAAATTGGCAAAGCCAGATTGAAACAAAAGCCAACGAAGCCAAATCACTCTATGAAGCTTATCAAAAACAAGCATCCTCTCTCTCGGCCAGCCAGCGCACCCAAAAAGAAGAAACAATTATAGCTAAGGAAAAAGAGGTGGCTGAGCTACGGAAAAACTATTTCGGACCGGAAGGAGAAATGGCTAAGAAACAGCAAGAGCTTATAGAGCCTATCCAAAATGCAATTTATAACGCAATCAAAGAAATTGCCACACATAAAGGATACGATGCTGTAATTGACCGAGCTTCTGCCCAAAGCATGATTTTTGCTTCCCCGCGCATTGATATCAGCAATGAAGTCCTCTCAAAATTAGGATATTCAAATTAATTTCATACATTTGCATCCAATAAAAACAAAAAAATAAAAAGACTATGTTGAAGAAAATTGCTTTATTACTTTTGCTCATCGCTCCGATGAGCGTATTTGCACAAAAGTTTGCACACTTCCGCTCAATGGATATCATTCAGGTAATGCCTGAATTTGCCAAAGCACAAACTGATATCCAGGCAATGCAGAAACAGTACGAAGCCGAAATCAAACGCGCTTCTGATGAGTTCAGCAAAAAATTCGCAGAATACCAGAAAGAACAGAGTACACTGCCGCAAAACATCCAAGAACGCCGTCAGAAAGAACTTCAGGAACTTCAGGAAAAAGGAATGCAGTTCCAGCAGGACGCACAGCAACAGTTGGAAGCTGCTTACAAAAAAATGATGGACCCTATTTATGACAAATTGGAAAAAGCAATCAAAGCAGTAGGTCAGGCTGGCGGATATACTTATGCTTTCGACCTGAACCGCACAGATATTCCTTACATTGATGAAGCTACATCAAAAGATATTACAAACGATATCAAGACTAACTTAGGAATCAGCTTGACAGCCGCTCCGTATACTCCAGCTGCTCCGGCACAATAAGTTCTGAAAGTTTAAAATACATTTGAGTTTTTAAGTTTACACTTCCTCTACCATCGGTATCAGTATGCCGATGAAAGAAACAAGGAAGCTTAAGCTTAAAAACTCAAATTTTATAATAAAGACTTACTTCTTCAGTTGTTGGGACTGCTGACTGGCTATGAGCCAAACTAAAATTGAGAGAAAATCAAATACTCAAGAGCATGAAGAACTGAAGAGCTCCAAAAACTTAAAACACAACATGCCTATTTCCTCTATTCCGGTTACCGGCCCCATTGGAGTGTTCGACTCAGGATATGGCGGGCTTACCATTCTCAGCAAAATCCGCGAACTGCTTCCCTCTTATGACTATCTTTATTTGGGAGACAATGCGCGCGCTCCTTATGGCTCGCGCTCTTTTGAAGTGGTTTATGAATTTACACTGCAGGCCGTACGGAGACTTTTTGAATTAGGCTGCCCGCTGGTGATTCTGGCTTGTAACACAGCTTCTGCAAAAGCTCTACGCAGCATCCAGCAAAACGACCTTCCTTTCCTTGACCCGACACGCCGCGTATTAGGGGTAATCAGACCTACTGTGGAGTGTATTGGCGATATAACCCGCACCCGTCATGTAGGACTTCTTGCCACAGCCGGAACGGTCCGCTCACTCTCTTATCCCCTTGAAATTCGCAAACTTTTTCCTGACATACAAGTTTCCGGAGTTCCTTGTCCGCTTTGGGTGCCCTTGGTTGAAAACAATGAATTCAACTCTGAAGGAGCCGACTTTTTTGTACGCAAATACATAGAAAACCTACTTGAAAAAGACCCGGCTATTGATACGTTTATCTTAGGGTGTACACACTATCCATTACTCATCCACAAAATACGCCAGTTTACACCCGCCCATATCCGGTTGGTATCACAGGGAGAGCTGGTAAGTGAAAGTCTGAAAAATTATTTGCACCGACATCCGGAAATGGATGTCCGCTGCTCAAAAAACGGACGGTACGAATTTCTGACAACCGAATCAGTTGAAAAATTCCGAGAATCTGCTTCTATCTTCTTAAAAGAGGAAAACTTACAGGTGCGCAGCATAACTTTAGATTAGCTCCTTCACTGCATAGTTCTCCTGCGAATTTCTTCTAAAAAAACAACTCCGCGTTTTATCACAAACAACAAGGAGAAAACATCTATATGCCTTGACGTATGAATCCAAACGTCAAGGCATTTTTATACCTTCCTTCTGCCTCTGCCTTTTCCATAACAACCCTAACACTCAAATATACATTTATCCACCTATTTCTTAATTTTGTCTACCTGATTCTCACGGATAAGAACTATGTTTGTACAAAGAAACAATTTAATACACATTAATATGAAACACCTAATTTTATCAGCCTGTCTGCTCGCCACAGCAAGCATATCAAGTGCATCTTCTCCTGTAAAGCCCACAGAAATTCCTATTTCAAAAGTCATGTCACACGACCCTGTATTAGCCAAGCAAGGTGACACCTATTATTTGTTTGCCACTGGTCAGGGAATCTCTGTCATGTCATCAAAAGATTTAAAGACATGGAAGTTTGAAAAGCCGGTATTTGCCGAAGCTCCCGCCTGGGCAGTAGAAGCCATCAAGGGGTATCAGGGACATACGTGGGCTCCAGACATTATCTATCATAATGGACTATATCATCTGTTTTACTCTTGCTCAGCCTTTGCCAAAAACACTTCTGCCATCGGACATGCCACAAATCCGACACTCGACCCGGCTGACCCGAAGTTTAAATGGACTGACCATGGCAAGGTAATTCAGTCTGTACCCAACCGAGATATGTGGAATGCCATTGACCCTAATATCATCATCGATGAAAAAGGAACTCCGTGGATGAACTTCGGCTCTTTTTGGGACGGCATAAAAATGGTGAAACTCACTCCCGACATGAACGCAGTGGCCCAACCCGAAGAATGGTATTCTTTATCACGCCGTGAACGTACGTTTGAACTCGATGATAAAAATCCCGGTGACGGAGCAGTAGAAGCTCCTTTCATCATGAAACATGGCGGCTACTATTATCTCTTTGTTTCCTTTGACTATTGCTGCCGAGGCGAAAAGAGTAATTATAAAGTGGTAGTGGGACGCTCGAAAACGGTTACCGGACCATACTTGGATAAAGAAGGGATACCCATGGAAAAAGGAGGCGGCTCACTGGTAATAGAGGGGAATAAAGATTTTGCCGGCATCGGACATAATTCGGCTTATCATCTGGACGGAAAAGATTATTTCATTTGCCATGCCTACGCTTTAGCCGAAAACGGAGCTCCCAAACTATTCATCCGCGAAATAAACTGGAGTCTCGACGGATGGCCTATCGTGAAATACGAATAAACACATCAAGTGAGGGATTTCCTCATAAATGAAGCAATCCGTCACTTTTGCTCTCTTATTGCATGATTTACGTATGCTTTTTGACTGATTTATACCCTTCCAATTTCACATATATTCATTAATTTTGCCTCCATCTAATCATTTTATTATAGACTATACTCATGAAAAAACAAAAACTATGTTATGCTCTCGCATTACTTGCCTCGCAGGCATTGGCACAGCCTATTACTGTAACCGGTCCTGATATGCGCCTGAAAGTTGATTTAGCAGTCAGCGCAGGAGTACCCATGTACTCGGTTTCTTATGACGGAAAAACCATTCTCGAAAAATCACCACTCGGATTTATTGCCAATACAGGGAACTTCAGCCAAGGTATGTCACTCATCGGGCAAGAAACCAACCAGATAAACAAGACCTATACACAAGACCGGATCAAACGCTCTGTTGTCAACTATGCAGCCAATGAACTGACCGTGCGCTTGCAGAATACAGACAAACAACCGGTCAACATCGTTTTTCGCGTAAGCAACAACGATGTAGCTTTCCGCTATGAAATTCCCAAGTCAAGCGAAACAGGAAGCATGGTTATCCATGAAGAAAAAACCGGATTCGACTTCCCTGAATATACAACTACTTTC
>CAUDXH010000022.1 GCA_958453305.1 uncultured Bacteroides sp.
TGGCTATGACTGCTGCTGTACGTAAGGTATTCGCTGAAAAACCGGCTGAATTCGACCCGCGTAAATATTTGGGCCCAGCTCGCGATAACATGGAAAAACTGTACAAACATAAAATCGTGAACGTTTTGGGTTCAGATAATAAACTGGCTCAGTAATATTTTCTTGTCTGACAAGTAAATAAAAAAGATAAGGGCGACCTGTTTCCCATAGGGAGAATGCAGGTCGCCTTCTTTTTTGCTTTTAAGACGGAGTATGCTGTAAATACAATAAAAAGCCAACTGATTCATAGATAAAGTATTTTGAATCAGTTGGCTTTTTTTATTTCTTCAGGTAAATGCGTGTTACCAAAATTTGTTTTGTTCTTGATTATATTCAAAACCTACTTCTTTTAAGCGGTTTACTATGTCGCTTTTGTTTACATTCAAATCTTCGCATAATGCATCAAGTGAAGGGTAGAAATCCCGTAGCTTCATGTTGATGAGGCTGAATAACATCATTGGGTCTTTAGGCAGTTCCATGTTTTTTTCTTTCTTTTTTATTTTGCGTGTGCAAAGTTACGCGTTTTTTTTATTCGTTATTCAAAATGTTTATTATATTTATCCGGAAAAGACTGATTCATCGTATTGCTTAGCTTTACAGATTGTTGTGTATTAATATTTTTTTTGTTTATGAATAAAAGTGGAATTTGGATGGTTTCTTTATTGGGGCTGGTGATTGGCGCATCTTGTCAGCCCGAAGAAAAAGTGAAGCAGGAGAATGGCGGACAAGTTGTTATGGAGAATATTTTGAGTCGCAAGAGTGTGCGTCGCTATGTGGAAGGAAAATCGGTGGAAAAAGAAAAAGTAGAGCAACTGCTTCGTGCCGGCATGGCAGCTCCTAGTGGAATGGACCGTCGTCCGTGGGAGTTTGCGGTAGTTGATGAACGTGAAAAATTAGATAAAATGGCAGATGAGCTTCCTTACGCAAAGATGTTGAAAGGAGCACCGATGGCAATTGTAGTATGTGCAGATGAACGTAAATCATCTTATTGGTACTTGGACTGCTCTGCTGCTGCTCAAAATATATTGCTGGCAGCCGAGGCTTTGGGGCTGGGGGCTGTATGGACTGCAACTTATCCGTATGAAGACCGGATGAAAGTGGTGGCAGGCGTGTTGAATACCCCTTCATATATCAAGTCTCTTTGCGTGATTCCGGTAGGTTATCCGATGGGGGAATATGCTTCAAAAGATAAATGGGATGCAACGCGCATTCATTATAATGTGTGGGAGTAGGAGACGAAGCGAATAAAATAGTTAAAACAAAGCAGTTTCTAATCTTTAAATTCCTGTAAACTCGGGAAAAAGCATTAACTTTGCACCCTAATTTAATGAGCATAATATAGATACCAAATCTTTTTATCATCATGATGGAGCTTGATTTACTCACAGCTATATCGCCTATTGATGGCAGATACAGAGGCAAAGCGGGAGCTTTGGCCGCTTATTTTTCAGAATATGCACTGATTAAATATCGTGTGCAGGTAGAGATTGAATATTTTATAACCTTGTGCGAGTTGCCCTTGCCTCAGTTAAAAACATTTGATTCGGCACGTTTTGAGTCGTTGCGGGATATTTATCGTAATTTTTCAGAGGCAGATGCTCAACGCATTAAGGAAATAGAAAGTGTAACAAACCACGACGTTAAGGCTGTTGAGTATTTTATTAAGGAGCAGTTTGATAAATTGGGAGGTTTGGAATCGTATAAGGAATTTATCCACTTCGGTCTGACTTCACAGGATATCAACAACACCTCAGTTCCTTTGTCAATTAAAGATGCGCTTCAAGAAGTTTATTATCCGCAGCTGCAAAAATTGATAGACCAGTTGACCGCTTATGCAGAGGAGTGGAAAGATATTCCTATGCTGGCTAAAACTCATGGTCAGCCGGCATCACCGACTCGCTTAGGAAAAGAAATAATGGTTTTTGCTTATCGCTTAAATCGTCAGCTGGAAGTATTGAAGTCTTGTCCGATTACTGCGAAGTTTGGTGGAGCTACCGGAAATTACAATGCTCATCATGTGGCATATCCGGAATTCGACTGGAAGAACTTTGGCAATAAGTTCGTGGCTGAAAAACTGGGTTTGGAGCGTGAAGAATATACTACTCAGATTTCAAACTATGATAATCTGGGTGCTATCTTTGATGCCATGAAACGCATCAATACAATTATGATTGATATGAACCGCGATTTCTGGCAGTATATCTCTATGGAGTACTTTAAACAGAAGATTAAAGCCGGTGAAGTGGGTTCAAGTGCAATGCCTCATAAAGTAAATCCGATTGACTTTGAAAATGCGGAAGGTAACTTGGGTATGGCCAATGCTGTTTTGGAACATTTGGCTAGTAAGTTGCCGGTTTCCCGCTTGCAGCGTGACTTGACAGACTCTACTGTTTTGCGTAATGTTGGAGTTCCTTTCGGACACATTGTTATTGCTATCCAAAGTTCGTTGAAAGGTTTGGGAAAACTGTTGCTGAACGAACAGAAGATATATGAAGATTTGGATAACTGCTGGAGTGTAGTAGCTGAAGCGATTCAGACTATTTTGCGCCGTGAAGCTTATCCTCATCCTTATGAGGCTTTGAAAGCTTTGACACGTACCAATCAAGCCATTAATGAGGCTTCAATAAAGGAATTTATTGAAACGCTGAATGTAAGTGAAGAAATAAAGAAAGAATTGCGTGTGATTACTCCGCACAATTATACCGGACTATAATAATAGTAAAGAAAACAAGTTAACGAAACCGGGAGATGGGAGTCTCCGGTGCTAAATTAAAGAATTATGGCAGAAAAAGAAAACAGACAGGAAGGCGAATACAATAGCCAGTCTAACCGTGATGGTTACAAGTCTTACAACCGAGAAGGATATAATAGAAATAACCGCTATGAAGGCGGGGGATATGGTCGTCGTTCATATAATAATAACCGTGAGGGAAATGAACGTCCGTATCGTTCTTCGTATAATCCGCGTTTTGATAATAATGAGGCTCGTTCGCAGCGTAGCTATGGAAACCGTCCTCAGTATCGTCCATATGGCAACCGCAATGAAGAGGGGGGAGAACAGCGCTCTTATCGTCCGCGCTTTAACCATGGAGGTCAGGACGAAGGCGGCTTCCGTCCTCAGCGTTCTTCATATAACCCTCGCTTTAATAATAACGAAGGAGGTGAACAGCGTCCTTTCCGTCCTCGCTTTAATAATGGACAGCAGGGGGGAGGCGGATTCCGTCAGCAGCGCCCTCGCTATAATAATGGAGGTCAGGGAGGCTACAATCGTGCGCAAGAAGGCAGCTTCCGCCAGCGTACTGCCGACTATAATCCGAATGCAAAATATAGCATGAAGAAGCAGATTGAGTATAAAGATGTCTTGACCGATCCGAATGAACCAATCCGCTTGAATAAGTTTCTTGCTAATGCTGGGATTTGTTCACGTCGTGAGGCAGATGAATTTATTACAGCAGGAGTAGTTTCTGTAAACGGGGAAGTTGTAACAGAACTGGGAACTAAGGTGAAGCGTACAGATGAAGTGAAGTTTCATGACCAGCCGGTAAATATTGAGCGTAAGGTTTATGTGTTGCTTAACAAACCGAAAGACTGTGTGACAACTTCGGATGATCCTCAAGAACGTAAAACCGTGATGGATTACGTTAAAGATGCATGTAGAGAACGTATATACCCGGTTGGCCGTTTAGACCGTAATACAACAGGTGTATTGCTGCTGACGAATGATGGTGACCTTGCTTCAAGACTGACTCATCCGAAATTCCTGAAAAAGAAAATTTATCACGTATATTGTGATAAAAATGTAACCAAGTCAGATCTTGATCAGATTGTTGCGGGAATCACTTTGGATGACGGTGAAATACATGCTGATGCAATCAGTTATGCATCGGATACGGATAAGTCGCAGGTGGGTATTGAAATCCATTCGGGAAAGAATCGTATCGTGCGTCGTATTTTTGAGTCATTGGGCTATCGCGTTATAAAGCTTGACCGTGTTTACTTTGCTGGTCTTACGAAAAAAGGCTTGCGTCGCGGTGACTGGCGTTATTTGACAGAGATGGAAGTAAACATGCTCCGTATGGGGTCTTTTGAATAATAAATGTGAATTGCTGACAGGTGTACGAGTTGACAAGGCAGGAGATAAAACCCCTTATCAACTCGTCGGCTTATCAGTGAGTTAACCCAAAAATAGAAATAAATGGAAACAATTCGTAGAACAAAAATTGTTGACCTTCTGAAAAGCCGTGACTTCGGCTCAATGGTCAATGTGAAGGGATGGGTGCGTACCCGTCGTGGTAGTAAACAGGTAAACTTTATTGCCTTAAATGATGGTTCTACTATAAATAATGTGCAGGTTGTAGTTGATTTGGCAAACTTTGATGAAGAGATGCTGAAGCAGATTACTACTGGCGCATGTATCAGTGTAAACGGTGAGTTGGTAGAATCAGTAGGTGCAGGTCAGGCTTGTGAGTTGCAGGCTCGTGAAATAGAGGTGCTGGGAACATGTGATAATACATATCCGCTTCAGAAAAAAGGTCACTCTATGGAGTTCTTGCGTGAAATTGCTCATTTGCGCCCTCGTACCAATACGTTTGGTGCCGTATTCCGTATTCGTCATAATATGGCAATTGCAATTCATAAGTTCTTCCACGATCGTGGATTCTTTTATTTTCATACTCCGCTGATTACAGCATCCGACTGTGAAGGAGCCGGACAAATGTTTCAGGTTACTACAATGAACTTGTATGACTTAAAGAAAGATGAAAACGGTTCAATTATTTATGATAACGATTTCTTTGGAAAACAGGCAAGCTTGACGGTTTCAGGACAGTTGGAAGGTGAGTTGGCAGCTACCGCTTTGGGTGCTATCTATACTTTTGGTCCTACATTCCGTGCAGAAAACTCAAACACTCCTCGTCATTTGGCCGAGTTCTGGATGATTGAACCAGAGGTGGCTTTCAATGATATTACCGATAATATGGATTTGGCCGAGGAGTTTATCAAGTATTGTGTTCAGTGGGCTTTAGATAATTGCTATGATGATGTGAAGTTCTTGAACGATATGTTTGATAAAGGCTTGATAGAACGCTTGCAGGGAGTACTGAAAGAAGACTTTGTGCGCTTGCCTTATACGGAAGGTATTAAGATCCTGGAAGATGCGGTAGCAAAGGGTCATAAGTTCGAATTCCCTGTATATTGGGGAGTTGATTTGGCTTCAGAACATGAACGTTATTTGGTGGAAGAACACTTTAAGCGTCCGGTTATTCTGACTGATTATCCGAAGGAAATCAAGGCATTTTATATGAAGCAGAATGAAGATGGAAAGACTGTTCGCGCAATGGATGTGCTTTTCCCGAAAATCGGAGAAATTATCGGTGGGTCAGAGCGTGAGGCAGATTACAATAAGCTGATGACCCGTATTCAGGAATTGAATATCCCGATGAAAGATATGTGGTGGTATCTGGATACACGTAAGTATGGATCATGTCCTCACTCTGGTTTCGGATTGGGATTTGAACGTCTGTTGCTCTTTGTGACAGGTATGGCAAACATACGTGATGTGATTCCGTTCCCACGTACTCCGAATAATGCGGAATTTTAAGAAACCAAATTGCTTTTCTGTGACGTTCTTTGGTTAGGAAGTCACAGAAAAACATTGGTTTAGAAAAAATAACTATCATAGAAGTAACGAGTTTTCAAAAATTATACGTATATTTGAATGTCAACCTGATGTTGATAAACTCTAATACGTATGATTATGAAAACTCGTTGTTTTTTCCTGTGGGCAGCAATGCTGCTTATGGCTGTTGGTTCAGTAATGGCGCAGGATATTGAAGAGAAAAAGCCGGTCAGCTTGAACGGTGTGTGGCAAATGTGTTTTTATAGTTCCAGCTCGCCTGATATACCCGGTGAACTGAAAACAAGTAATTCTCTGAAGATTCTTTCTGATGATGGAAGATTTACCAATGTGGTAATGATGCCGTCGGGGGCGATTGTTATCGGTTATGGCACTTATGATTTGAAGTCGAGCAACGTATTTAATGAGTATGTAACTCGTAATATTCATCTGCCCCAGTTGAATGGTCAAGTCAATGAAATGCATTTTGATCTGTGTGAGAATGGAGATTTAATGTATGTGAAGTATTTTGTGGAAAAAGACATAGATGGTAATACCATTGAATCGTGGGCGCATGAAATATGGAAACGGGTGGAGATGCCGACTAAGTACCCGGACAATATCGTTCGTTAACTGCAATACAGGTCTTTTTGAAAAACATTCCGGTTTTCGTCTTTATACTCATGAAAACCGGAATGTTTTTTATATTCCTGCATGGCTGTACTGAATAACAACGGTTTAATGAGAGAAAAGGATAGAAAAAATATAAAAACGCTTTGTCGTTTCCGGGAAAAGCCGTACCTTTGCAAGCCGATTATTATCAGATAGTGATAAATTTAAAAATCTGAATGTTTTGTTTTTCTTTATTGTCCGGGAAAAACGGAGCAGGAAGATATTGTTTTTTAGTAGTAACATTTAAAAAAGAAATTAAGAGTGGATACTTTAAGTTACAAGACCATTTCTGCAAACAAAGAAACTGCAACAAAAGAATGGGTTGTGGTTGATGCTACCGATCAGGTTGTAGGCCGTCTCGGTACAAAAGTTGCAAAGTTGTTGAGAGGTAAGTACAAACCAAACTTCACCCCTCATGCTGACTGCGGTGATAACGTTATTATCATCAACGCAGACAAAGTGAAATTTACAGGTAACAAGTGGAATGACAAAGTTTACCTGAGCTACACCGGCTATCCGGGTGGACAGCGTGAAATTACTCCGGCTCGTTTGATGGCGAAACCGAATGGCGCTGAAAAACTGATGAAGAAAGTTGTTAAAGGTATGCTTCCTAAAAACCGTTTGGGAGCTAAGTTGCTGAGCAACCTGTACGTTTACGAAGGTGCAGAACACAAACACGAAGCTCAGACTCCGAAAGTAATTGATATTAACTCACTTAAATAATAAAGAATGGAAGTAGTAAATGCATTAGGCAGACGTAAAAGCGCAGTTGCACGCGTTTTCGTAAGCGAAGGTACAGGAAAGATTACTATTAACAAGAGAGACCTTGCACAGTACTTTCCATCAACTATTCTGCAGTATGTAGTTAAGCAGCCTCTGAATAAATTGGAAGTTGCTGAAAAATATGATATTAAAGTAAACTTGTGTGGTGGTGGTTTCACCGGTCAGTCTCAGGCATTGCGCTTGGCTATTGCTCGTGCATTGGTTAAGATTAATCCTGAAGATAAGAAAGCACTTCGTGCTGAAGGCTTCATGACTCGTGACGCTCGTTCTGTTGAACGTAAGAAACCGGGACGTCCCAAAGCACGCCGCAGATTCCAGTTCAGTAAACGTTAAGCTTTTGAGTTTGTTAGTTTGTAAGTTGGCTGGTTAATAAGTCTGGTGCAAGTAATCGGTTTGTACATATACTTATGTCTGACTCAAAACTTGGAAACTCAAAAAACTTAAAATGAAAGCGTTTAGTATCTAAACCGTCGGGATTTTCTTCTCCAGAGACTTGTAGAGAAACTACCCGTCAGTTGGTTCAATAAACAAAAAAGAAAGTAAACGATTTAAAATTAAAGACAATGTCAAGAGTAAATTTTGATACATTATTGGAGGCTGGTTGCCACTTCGGACACCTTAAGAGAAAGTGGAACCCTGCAATGGCTCCTTATATTTTCATGGAACGCAACGGTATCCATATCATCGATTTGAACAAAACCGTTGTTAAAGTTGAAGAAGCTGCTGAAGCTTTGAAACAGATTGCAAAATCAGGAAAGAAAGTCCTGTTCGTTGCTACTAAGAAACAAGCTAAACAGGTAGTAGCTGAGAAAGCTGCTTCTGTAAATATGCCTTATGTAATCGAACGCTGGCCGGGTGGTATGTTGACCAACTTCCCGACTATCCGTAAGGCTGTGAAGAAGATGGCTACAATCGATAAGTTGACAAATGACGGAACTTATTCAAACTTGTCAAAGAGAGAAGTTCTGCAGATTTCACGTCAGCGTGCTAAATTGGAAAAGAACCTTGGCTCTATCGCTGATTTGACTCGTCTTCCGTCTGCATTGTTTGTTATCGATGTATTGAAAGAAAACATTGCTATTCGCGAAGCTAACCGTTTGGGTATTCCTGTATTTGCTATCGTTGATACAAACTCTGACCCTTCAAACGTTGATTTCGTAATTCCGGCTAACGATGACGCTACTAAGTCAGTAGAAGTTATCTTGGATGCATGTTGCGCTGCAATGGCTGAAGGCTTGGAAGAAAGAAAAGCTGAAAAAGTAGATATGGAAGCTGCTGGTGAAAACGCACCGAAGGCTGCTAAGAAAAAAACTACTAAGGCTCGCATGGACAAAGCTGAAGAAGAAGCAATCAACGCTTCTAAGGCTGCCGCTTTCATCGACAAAGAAGAAGCTTAATATAACTTAACTGAGAGTTGGGAGTTGGAAGTTGAGAGTTACTATATACAGCAATTCTCAACTCCCTATTCTCAGCTCTCAATTGCTTTATACAGATTTATTTATTAACTCAATAAAAAAGAAATACTATGGCTGTAAGTATGGCTGATATCACCAAGCTTCGTAAAATGACCGGAGCTGGTATGATGGACTGTAAAAACGCTTTGGCAGAATCAGAAGGCGATTTCGACAAGGCAGTGGAAATTATCCGTAAAAAAGGACAGGCAGTAGCTGCAAAACGTTCTGACCGTGAAACTTCAGAAGGTTGTGTATTGGCTAAATCAACAGGCGATTATGCTGCTATGATTGCTTTGAAGTGTGAAACTGACTTCGTGGCAAAAAATGCAGATTTCGTTGCTTTGACTCAAGCTATCTTGGATGCTGCTATCGAAAATAAATGCCAGACTATTGAAGAAGTGAAAGCTCTTCCGATGGGTAACGGTACTATTGCTGACGCAGTTATCGACCGTAGCGGTATTACTGGTGAAAAAACTGAATTGGATGGTTATTTCTTCGTTTCAGGTGCTTGCACTGCAGTATATAACCACATGAACAAGAACCAGCTTTGTACTATCGTAGCTTTCAACAAGCCTTGCGAAGAAAAAGTGGCTCATGAAATCTGTATGCAGATTGCAGCTATGAACCCGATTGCTATTGATGAAGCTGGTGTTCCTGAATCTGTGAAAGAAGAAGAAATCAAGGTTGCTATCGAAAAAACTAAGGCTGAACAGGTTCAGAAGGCTGTAGAAGCTGCTTTGAAGAAAGCTGGTATCAATCCTTCTCACGTAGATAGCGAAGAACACATGGATAGCAACATGGCTAAGGGATGGATTACTGCTGAAGATGTAGCTAAAGCTAAGGAAATCAAGGAAACAGTTGCTGCTGAAAAGGCTGCTAACTTGCCTCAGGCAATGATTGAAAATATTGCTAAAGGTCGTTTGGGCAAATTCTTGAAAGAAGTTTGTCTGTTGAATCAGGAAAGCATTATGGATCCGAAGAAAACTGTTTCTGAAGTATTGAAAGAGGCTGATGCTGAATTGGCTATCGCTGACTTCAAACGTTTTACTTTGCGTGCTGAATAATAAAGTATAAGATGAGCTAATTCTTTCGTCAGTAAATTCTTTATCTGAAGATAGAATTTTCATTGATAATTTAAAAAGACCTTGTCATAACGCTTTGCGGAGTGTTGGCAAGGTCTTTTCTTGTATATTGTCATTGCCTGCTGAGAGTCGGCGCATATTCAGGCTTTGCCACCGGTCATAAAAATGAAAAAGCCTTGCATGGCTTGTTCTGGAAGAAAACCGGGCTGCATACAGGTTTGACGGTGATGCAGGCAGACAAAAAAAGCGGCAAATAGATGCCGCTTGCTGATTATTGTGAGAATGAACTTAACCGGTCAGTTCTTCGATACCACCGGGTTAGCACCGGAAGTAATGCGCATAGCCTCTGGATGGTCTTTGATAAACGATTCGATATGGCGTACCCGTTTTTCTTCCAAGATTTCATCTACGGCAATTAAAATACCTGTTTCTTCCACGTCGCCGAAGCCGTCATTGATGGCAGTACCAAACATGCGCATGGTAGGTGACAAGCTCATATAGGCATTCACCAGAGGAGGAATATTATATCCTAACTTGCGTACCTCTGTATTCAATACCTTATAATCTTCTTTAAACGTATCATAGCAGAATAGTTTTTTAAGCATGTCAGGATCTGTTTCTATCTTCAGCGGCTCCATGGGAGTGATCAGTTCATCTTTATCGGTGAAATGTTTTTTCAGGAAATATAATATCATATCCCTTCCCAGGCGGCTGTAACTGGGATACATGGTCATTTTTCCGAAGAAATATTTTACATTCGGCTTAATTACGGTTAAAGCCCCTAATCCATCCCACAGATTATCAAGTGCGAACAGTCCTTTTGAGTCCGCCCGGGTAGATTGATACTCCAATGTTACAAATGAGCGTCCCAGTTCAATGGTAGTGGGTAAATATTCTTTCAGGAACTTTTCAGAAAAGTTGAACATGTGAGCGGTTGCTAGTACCGGCTTTCCATGCTCATCAAATTTTACTTCATCGCCTAAGAGATACCGGTATCCTCCCAAGATTTCTTCTGCATCAGGATTCCATACGATTAGCTGTTGGTAAGGTTCTTCCATCAAGTCATACTCATCCAAGTCCATCGGCATCCCTGTACCTCCTCCGGCAGCCCGGAATGCGATTTCCCTCAAGCGTCCGATTTCCTTTAATACATTAGGCGCATTTTTCCATGTTACGATATAGATTTCGTTGTTACTTTTATTGGTAAAACGCAGGCGCTTGTCTTCTGTTAGTTCCGATTTCAGTATTTCCTTATCAATCGGCGCAATGATCTCTTCCATATATGTCAATTAATATCGTCTTTTCAAAGTTTGTAAACCAGTTCACGGACATAATCAGCCCATTCTGCTGCTGATTTTGATTTGTCGAATGTTTCCCATGGGATAGGTTTTCCTATGCTGACACGGAAAGTTTTATGGCGATTTTTCATCATTTCATCTGCCAGATAGAGCATGGCTATATTAAACTTTATTCCAAAGAATTTGCAGGCATTAGCCAGACTGTAGAAGAAGTTGGAGTTACGTCCTTCAAAATGGATTGGGACGATGTAACGATGTGTTTCCACACTTTTGGAGATAAAGGTTTTTTTCCATGCCAAGTCTTTGATGATTCCGTTTTGCCGCCGTGAACATAGTCCGGCAGGAAACATGATGATGTGGTCGTTCGACTGGAATCCCGCCTCTACCATTCGGGGAAAGTCGCGTGACTGCGAGCCGGTTTTGTTGATAGGAATGCATAGCGGAGCGAGTCCGTGCAGGTTCATCAGTAAGTCATTCACCAAATACTTGATGCGTCCGTTATAATGTTTTCCCAGCAAATACCCTAAGGCAATTCCGTCTTGTCCTCCCAGGGGATGATTAGACACGAATGTACACAATCTGTCTTCGGGGAGGTTTTCCAGTCCATGTATATCCAGTGTAACATCAAGGAACTCCATACAAGCTTCAAGAAAATCCACTCCTTTCTTGTCTGCCACTCGTGTCAGAAACTCGTTCAGCTCATCTTGGTGTACGATGCGCTTTAAGTACGAAACAAGAAAACGGGGAACTCTTTTGGCTTTTTTCCCGGCTTTTTCTTTTAGAATCTTGTCTATGTCAATTAAAAAGATTGAATCGTCAGCCATTCTTATTTTTAAGTTTACGATGCAAAAGTAACGTATCTCTTTTAAAAGTATGCCATTTATCCTCAAAAATATCTGTTTTTTCCGAAAAAAAGTTATCGTACGGTTTTATATGCTATTGAACAGCTCTTGTAATACGGGTTTTGACTTCAGTTCAGGAAAATCGGGTAAATGCAATTTATAGTAGGAACAGATAATGTCCAGACAGTGATTTCTTTCCATTCGGTTCATAGTGAACAGATGCATGGTTTTATAGTTCAAGCGCATCAGGTTATGGATATGTGATGCCTCTTGAGGATATAAAAACATGGAATGCAAAGGTTTGTCTGTAACAAAGTCTGCATTGAGCAAATCAAAATAAGCTGTGGCTGAAGCATTTTCAAGGTTTGGATAGAAGCCAAGAAAGCGAGAGAGCCGCAGCAGGAATACAAGGTGAAAATTGGCAAAGTGTGTTTCGCAGGTATCCAGCCATTGTATGGAGTGAACCAGATAAGCGAATAGCGGCTGGTTGGTCCCTTCTTCTTTGAGCGCATAATCAAGAAATTCGGTGAGAAACAGGGCTATTCCTGATTTATACGGATCGTATGGAAGAGAGTGGAAGGTAAACCACGCACGTGCTTCCTTTATGGGGTGTAGCCCGGAGCGAGGACGGATGTCGGCTTCGAACTCAACCAGTGAAAGCGGTTGGAAAAGCACGGGACTAACTGAGGTATTGCGTGAACGGGTTGCAGGAATCAGAAAAGACATCAGTCCGTTCTGTTCCGTATAAAGATGGGCGATATTCGATTTGTCGTTATATCGTATGGTGCCCAGCACTATGCCAGTTGATTTTTGTAACATCTTGTGTGCAAAGATAGTGAAAGGTGAGTGCAGTACCAAGCCAAAAGCTGGCTTTTGAGCGGAAGTACTGCCGAACCGTATCCTGTTTTATACAAAGATAAGCAAAATATGTTTCTTTTCTTAGAAATGAGGTGACTTATCTGGTTTATGAGGCAATAAAAATCACCGGCGTGTTTAACTCGAAATGTCAAGGCGTCCGGAAGTCTTTGCTTAGATGTTTCAGATGGAAGACCTTGGCGTTTTTTTTGTCAGAAAAGTACTTTTTTCAGGCAGTAAAGTGCTTGTTCGAGATCTTTGTCATAGATAGCCATGAAGAGGCTGTGATTGCTGTTTTCATGTGAAATCATGAAGATGGGAATCGAGCTCAATGCTTCTACCGCCGGTCTTTCTAACCGGCCGGTGGTTTGTAAAGTTTCTCCTGTGATGGATACGACTGAAATATTTTTCTCAAAATTTATTTGAGCAAACTGACTGAGGAGAGGACGTATGAGGGGAAGATCGCTTTCGTCAAGCTTGACAATCATTGACAGACTGGTGCTTGAAGAGGTCATGAATAAAAGGGGGATTTTATGCTTTTCCAACAGAGACAGCATCTTTCCGGGGAACTGGAAGGAGGGAACCTTGTTGAGCGAACGTAGCTGTAGATAGCTTGCGTTACTTTGCGCTGTAATCGTTGGGGTGGAAGAGATGTCGTACGGGTTTTCTATGAGGGTATTGTTCTTGTTGATGTTCATTGTTTCTTGGGTTTCATGCTTCATTCTGCAAATCCGGTTTTGAGAGGCTGCTTGACTGGCAGAATGAAGCCGCTGTGTGCCATTTTAAGATAAATCTTCTTGAGGGGCATATTCTTGCAGTGGAAGTTCCCCTTTTAGTGCGCCTAACGCGTTCATGGCGAGTGCTCCCATTTCATCTTCACCGGGAATAACTACGATGCGGGCGAGACCTTCTAGCCATTCGCGTAACAGGCTGACACAGTATTCACTGTAAGCTATACCTCCGGTTAAGATAATGGCATCGGTATGTCCGTGCAGAGCCACATGCATGGCACCGGCTTGTTTGGCTACCGTATAAATCATGGCCTCCAGTGTGAGCTTGTGTTTTTTCCCTCCGGCATGTGCCCATCGTACGATAGTCGGTACATCAGTAGTGCCCAGGTGTGCCAGCAGTCCCCCACGTCCGTTCAAGAGTTTCCGGAGGTCTTCGTGCGAATATTTTCCGCTGAAGCAGAGGTCAATCAGCTGGCGTGCAGGTATGGTTCCGGCACGCTCCGGACTGAAGGGACCTTCTCCGTTTAGGGCGTTGTTAACATCTACTACTTTCCCGTTTTGATGGGCACTTACAGAGATACCTCCTCCCAGATGGATTACAATCAGGTTGAGCTCTTCGTATTTCCGGCCGATGCGTTCGGCATATTTTCGTGATACGGCACGGCTGTTCAGCGCATGGAATATAGAGATGCGCGGAATTTCGGGGATACCAGTCAGGCGGGCTATGTCACGCAGCTCGTCGGTCACTACCGGGTCGGCAATGTATGAAGGGCAGCCTATCCTTGATGCGATGTCATCAGCAATCCATGCAGCCAGATTCGATGCGTGCTGCATGCTGGCATTCCAAAGGTCGTGCTTGATGCGCTCGCTGATGAGATAAACTCCTCCGGGAGTGGGTTTCAGCAATCCTCCGCGTGCGATGACGGCGTCAAACTGTAATGGAATTTGAGCTTGTTTCAAAGCCTCTGTCACATGAGTCTGTCTGAACTCATACTGCTCGTTTATGTGATGAAAATCTGCCAGTTCTTCAGGGGTATGAGTAATGCTATGACGCCATATCTGCTGGTTGTCTTCGTAAACGGCCAGCTTGGTTGAGGTTGAACCGGGGTTGATGACAAGAATCTTTTTCATGGTTGGTTACAGTTATTGGGGTTTCCTGCCAGGCAAGCGAGTGCAAGGCTGTAATATTTTGAGTTTCCCGAGTCGCTTCGCGAAGGAACCACTACGGGAGCGATGGTTCCGGTAAGCATGCCTGCTATATTGGCATCGCCAAACAGAGATACGGCTTTATAGAACGTATTTCCTGATTCTATGTTCGGGAAAATAAGAATATCGGCATTTCCCACCACGGGAGATGAAAGACCTTTGATTTCACCGCTATGCCTGTCGCAGGCTGTCTTGGCATCCATCGGTCCGTCAATGAATGCGGGTCCGAACTTATTTTGCGATGCCTCTTCTTTCAGTTGGGCATAGCTGAGGGTATGTGGAAATTTTTCATTCGTTTTTTCCGTACAGTGAATCAGTGCTACGCGTGGCTGCTCATCTCCCAGTTTCCGGCATAAGTTGACGTTATATTCAATCATGGCGCGGAACTGGTCAAGGGTGGGACGTGGAATGACTGCAGCATCCGAAAAAAACAGAAGTTTGTGGTACAGCGGAATTTGTGCCACGGCAACATGGCTTAATATACCTCCCGGAGGGAGTAGTCCTTCACCTTTTTTCAGGACAGCACGCAGCAGGTTATCTGTATTAATCAGTCCTTTCATCAAGATATCGGCTTCGCCGGTCCGTACCAGCTGTACTGCCAAGGCTGCTGCTGCATCCGGAGTGGGTGCTTCATAGATACGTACAAAATCGGGGGAAGCTGCATGGAGATGACGGGCAATGTCAAGATGTTCGGTGTCGGTTACCAGCAGGTATTCGGCAATTTCTTCACGAAGGCTGCGGATGACGACATATTCTGTATGGGGGTCATTCGGACAGACAATAGCTACCCGGCGGCGTATTTGACGCGAGCGGAGGCAGTTGACTATTTCCGAAAGGGTTCGAATCGGTTCCATAATACTCAGATTTTAAACAAATATGAGAAATAAATCTGGATTAATATCTATCTTTGTTCTGTTTCCAATCAATATTTAACTTATGAAAACATCTCAACCCTTTGATATAGATGCAGCTTATACTGCCATTCATAGAAAATTCCCCAATCATGCGGAACATCCGGTCATTGGAATCACTGGAAACTTCAGCGATGGAAATCTGATGCTTGCTCCAGGATATTACACGTCTGTGCTGAAGGCAGGGGGAATTCCGTTTGTTATTCCTCCTTTTGACAATGAGGATATATTGGTGAAGTTGCTTGATGACGTAGACGGACTTTTGCTGACAGGAGGTGGAGATATCAACCCTTTATTTTTGCATGAGGAGCCCATCAGGGAGCTTCACGGAATTAATCCGTACCGTGACCGTCAAGAGCTGCTGTTGGCGCGGCTTGCTGCCAACAGGCAGATTCCGTTGTTAGGCATTTGCCGGGGAATGCAGGTCATGAATGCCGCTTTGGGGGGAACCTTGTATCAGGATATTCATGTGCAGATGGAGGGAAGCCGAATCAAGCATAGCCAAGATCTTGACCGTAGCTTTGCCTCGCATTCTGTCCGGGTTGAGGCTGATACCTTATTGGCTTCGCTTCTGAATGCCGATACCGTTCCGGTAAACTCTTTTCATCATCAGGCAATAAAGGAACCGGCTCCGGGATTCAGAGTAGCTGCGCGTGCGGTCGACGGAGTGATTGAGGCGATGGAAAGTTGTGAGTATAAATCGATGTTGGGGGTGCAGTGGCACCCGGAGTGTTTTATCTTGAATGGGGATGAATGTATGATGCCTTTATTCGACTGGCTTATCAGAGAGGCTGCATCGTTTCATGAAGCAAAGCGGTTGCACACCCGCCTGCTGACTCTTGATACGCATTGTGACACCCCAATGTTTTTCGGACAAGACATTCATTTTTCTGCAAGAGATGAAAAAATTAAAGTCGATTTGCATAAAATGACCGAAGGCAGACAGGACGCAACGATTATGGTGGCGTATATTCCTCAGAAAGAGCGTACAGATGAGGCTCTGCTGGCGGCAACGGCAAAGACCGACCGTTTGCTGAACGGTATTGAGGAAATGGTGGCCATGAATTGCACAGCAGTAGATATTGCTTACAGACCGGAGGATTTATATCGCTTGAAGCAGGAGGGGAAAAAGGCAATTATGCTGGGTATAGAAAACGGGTATGCCATCGGGAAAGATTTGCGTAATGTGGAGCGCTTCCGCCGCAGGGGAGTGGTTTATATGACATTATGCCACAACGGGAACAACGATATCTGCGGTTCGGCACGCTATAATGAGGAAAACCTTGGAGTCAGTGAGTTCGGTGAGCAGGTTATCCGGGAAATGAACCGGGTAGGGATGATGGTTGATTTGTCGCATGGCGGTGAGAGAAGTTTCTATGAAGCTTTGGAAATCAGCCGTACTCCCATCGTTTGCTCTCATTCGTCTTGCCGTACACTCTGCAATCATCCGCGTAACTTGACAGATGAGCAGTTGAGGGCAATCGCGAAACGGGGAGGAGTGGTTCAAGTATGTCTGTATGGAGGTTTCTTGCAGAGCAGCCGTCAGGCTACTATTTGCGATGCCATTGAACACATTCATCACATGGTGAATGTAATGGGCATTGATCATGTAGGTATCGGAACAGACTTTGACGGTGACGGGGGAATTATAGGTTGCAATGACTCGTCGGAAGTCATCAATCTGACTCGCTTCTTGTTGGCAGAGCGTTACAGTGAAAAAGATATTCGGAAAATATGGGGAGGAAACTTCTTGCGGGTAATGGAAGAAGTGCAACGCGCAGGTATTTAAAGAGAAAACAAAAGCCGCAAAAACATTTTGTTTTTGCGGCTTTTATTGTTATTTCTGACACGGTAATTATGCTTTAACGCCGTTGTATTCGTCAGATACAGTTAATTTTTTACGACCTTTTGCACGACGTGCAGCCAATACTCGGCGACCGTTAGCGGTAGCCATTCTTTCACGGAAACCGTGTTTGTTTCTTCTCTTTCTGTTAGAAGGTTGGAATGTTCTTTTCATTTTCGTATATACTTTTTATGTTATTCTTCCATGCGTTCGGGCTGCAAAATTAGTGACTTTTTTTAAATAAACCAAGAGCTAAGTCATTTTTAGACAAATCTTTTTGTGTTTTTTCCTTATTTCGATTAATTTTGCATTCGAATTGATACGCCAATTATTCAATAATCACATATAATAAAGATTTCAAGTTATGATTAATGCTCAAGACATTAAAATCGGAACAGCTATCCGTATGGATGGCAAATTGTATTTTTGCATTGACTTTTTGCATGTAAAACCGGGTAAAGGTAATACTTTCATGCGTACCAAATTAAAAGACGTTGTTGACGGCTACGTATTGGAACGTCGTTTTAATATCGGTGAAAAACTGGAAGATGTACGTGTAGAACGTCGTCCGTACCAGTATTTGTATAAAGAAGGTGAAGATTATATCTTCATGAATCAGGAAACTTTCGAGCAAGTGCCCATCGCTCATGATTTGATTGAAGGTGTTGACTTCTTGAAAGAAGAAATGGTAATCGAAGTTGTTTCTGACGCTTCTACTGAAACAATTTTGTTTGCTGAACTTCCGGTTAAGGTGCAGTTGAAGGTTACTTATACAGAACCGGGATTGAAAGGGGATACAGCTACCAATGCAACTAAGCCTGCTACTGTAGAAACTGGTGCAACTGTACGTGTTCCTTTGTTCATCAACCAAGATGAAGTGATTGAAGTTGATACCCGTGACGGTTCATACGTTGGTCGTGTAAAAGCTTAATCGATAGCTTTAATTACATACAAAAGAAAGCCATTCCTGTTATGAAGACAGCAATGGCTTTCTTTGTATTTTATTTCTGGTGAATTTTTTTTATACCATGTGAAGAAAGCGTATCTTTACATTGAAAACAATGAAAAAATAACGTATGCGATATTCAGTTATTATCCCCGTGTATAATCGTCCCGATGAGGTAGACGAGTTGCTGTATAGTCTGACTACACAGACTTTTCATGATTTTGAAGTGATTGTGGTGGAGGATGGTTCTTCTGTCCCCTGTAAGCAGGTGGTAGATGGATATGCTGATAAGCTGGATATACATTATTATAATAAGCCTAATTCGGGTCCCGGGCAGACACGTAATTATGCAGCCGAACGAAGTGGTGGAGACTACTTGCTGATTTTAGACTCAGACTGTATATTGCCTGAGGGATATTTGGCTGCTGTTGAGGCAGAACTCTCCCGCGAACCGGCAGATGCCTTTGGCGGTCCGGACCGGGCTCATGAGTCCTTTTCGGACGTGCAGAAAGCCATCAACTATGCAATGACTTCCTTCTTTACTACCGGAGGAATTCGCGGCGGGAAAAAGAAAATGGATAAATTTTATCCCCGCAGCTTTAATATGGGAGTAAAGGCAGAGGTGTATCGGGCTTTGGGCGGGTTCTCGAAAATGCGCTTTGGTGAGGATATTGACTTCAGTATCCGAATCTTCAAGGGAGGATACCGGTGCCGGCTGTTTCCCGAAGCATGGGTGTGGCACAAGCGGCGCACTGATTTGAAAAAGTTCTTCAAGCAAGTGCATAACTCAGGTATTGCTCGTATTAACCTCTATAAGAAATATCCGGAATCGTTGAAACTCGTTCATCTGCTTCCGGCGGTATTTACGGTAGGTGTAGTGGGTATTCTATTCGCTTCATTGTTCTGTAGCTGGAGCCTTATCGGACTGGTCTTATTTGCTTGTTTGATTTTCACAGACTCTTCGGTTCAAAATAAAAGTCTTAAAATAGGTGCCCTTTCAGTCTGCGCTGCGTTTATACAGCTGACAGGTTATGGAACAGGATTTCTTCGTGCCTGGTGGCAACGTTGCATCAGGAGGAAAGATTCTTTCTCAGCCTTTGAGAAGACTTTTTATAAATGACAGGAAAATTAGCAATCAATCAATGGGCGGAAGAAGACCGTCCTCGGGAAAAAATGATGCTTCATGGAGCAGCTTCGCTCAGTAATGCAGAGTTGCTTGCCATTTTAATTGGTTCAGGAAATACCGAAGACTCGGCAGTAGAACTGATGCGTAAGGTCTTGGGCGGATGCCGGAACAGCTTGAGTGAGTTGGGAAAATGTAGCGTCGCCGATTTATGTCACTATAAAGGTATCGGTCCGGCAAAGGCGATTACGATTTTGGCTGCCTCAGAGTTGGGTAAGCGTCGCAAAGAGGAAGAACCTTTAGAGCGTAAACAAATACGCTGCTCAAAAGATATTTATGCTTATTTCCATCCGCTGATGTGCGATCTCCCGATAGAAGAATGCTGGGTGATGTTTCTTAATCAGGCTTCCCGTATCATTGATGCGGTAAAGATAAGTCAGGGTGGATTGGCAGCTACTCAGGTAGATGTGCGCTGCATTCTCAGGGAGGCTTTGTTGAAACGGGCCACTTCTTTAATTCTTTGTCACAATCATCCCTCAGGAAATATACGTCCCAGTGCCGACGACGACAGGCTGACTTCGGCATTGAATCAAGCTTCTAAAATTATGAATATCCGTATGTTAGATCACATTATCGTTACCGACGGAACTTATTATAGTTATGTTGACGAAGGTAAACTTTAATTTTACCATAGAATTGTATCGGCTTTTTTATTACATTTGCAGAACATACTAAAGCTTACAATTTATGAACAATGAGGCAAAATTAAAAATAGAAGAACGGATTGTGGAGATGCTTAAAACTGTATACGACCCGGAAATTCCGGTAAATGTATATGATTTGGGCTTGATTTATAAAATCGACTTGCAGGATGACGGTGAGCTTGTGCTTGATATGACGCTTACGGCTCCTAATTGTCCCGCTGCCGACTTTATTATGGAAGATATCCGTCAGAAAGTAGAGTCGGTTGAGGGGGTAAAGGCTGCTCAGGTTAATCTGGTATTTGAACCTGAATGGGACAAGGACATGATGACGGAAGAGGCAAAGTTGGAACTGGGATTTTTGTAATACACTAAAAGGTACTTCATATGAAGAATGTATATTTCCTTTCGGATGCACATTTAGGCTCACGGGCTATTGCACACAGTCGGACGCAGGAGCGCAGGCTGGTTAATTTTCTGGATAGCATTAAGCATCAGGCTGCTGCTGTTTATCTGCTGGGAGATATGTTCGACTTCTGGTATGAGTTTAAACTGGTGGTGCCTAAAGGCTATACTCGTTTTTTGGGAAAATTGTCTGAGCTGACCGATTTGGGAGTGGAGGTGCATTTCTTTATCGGGAATCATGACATCTGGTGTGGCGACTATTTGGAGAAAGAATGTGGTGTCATTATTCACCGCGCCCCTCTGACTTGTGAAATTTACGGGAAAGAGTTTTTCCTTGCTCATGGTGACGGACTGGGAGATAAGGACCGTAAGTTTAAAATCTTGCGTTATCTGTTCCATAGCAAGACTTTGCAGAAGCTGTTTTCTATGCTTCATCCGCGCTGGAGCATCGACTTTGGTCTGGAGTGGGCAAAGCATAGTCGCATGAAGCGGGAAAACGGGATGGAACCTCCTTATATGGGTGAGGATAAAGAGCCTTTGGTGTTGTTTACAAAAAACTATTTGAAGAGTCATCCTGATTTGAATTACTTTATTTATGGTCACCGGCATATCATGCTTGATTTGATGCTGAGCCGGAATACGCGTATGATGATTTTAGGTGACTGGATTACTGAATTTTCGTATGCGGTCTTCGATGGTGAAACGATGTTCTTGGAACAGTATATCGAAGGGGAAACTACGTTATAAGAAAACGGAGTATAAGTATATAGATAAGAATGGCATGTGAGATGCGTCAAAGCTGATTCTTTTCACATGCCATTCTTTTTCTTCTAGAACGGCTTGGAGAGTATAGTGCCGATATAGATAAAAGAAATGCAGTTCCATGAGGAAGTCAATTCCTTCATAGAACTGCATTGTTATGTTTAACGCGTGCTATGCGTTTTATTTCTGGTTCAAGATGTCCATTGTATCGGTAGCAATCATCAATTCCTCATCTGTAGGGATGACTACCACTTTTACTTTTGAATCATCTGTAGAGATGATAGCCTCTTTGCTGCGTACTTTGTTACGTTCCGGATCAAGCTTAACTCCTAAGAAGCCGAGAGTTTCACATGCTCCCCAGCGAGCGGTTGCCTGGTTTTCACCAACACCTCCGGTGAACAAGATTACGTCAACACCACCCATAGCTGCTGCATAAGCGCCGATGTATTTCGTAATGCGGTAGAAGTAGATTGCTTCTGTACGTTTTGCGATTTCTTCTCCTCTAGCAGAAGCATCTTCCAGTTCACGCATGTCGCTTGAACGACGGAATACACCTAATACACCACTTTTCTTGTTCAGGATATCTGACATCTGATCGGGAGTAAGGCCTTCTTTTTTCATCAAGTAAAGAATAGCTCCTCCATCGATGTCACCGCAGCGAGTACCCATCATCAATCCTTCCAACGGAGTAAGACCCATGGTGGTATCAATACATTTACCATCTTTCACTGCAGCAATTGAACCTCCGTTACCGATGTGGCAAGTGATGATTTTTGAACCTTCTACCGGAATGTTCAAGAATTCGCATACGCGTTTTGCAACGTAGCGGTGAGAAGTTCCGTGGAAACCATAGCGGCGGATACCATACTTTTCGTAGTATTCGTAAGGAATAGGATACAGATATGCGTGTTCGGGCATGGTTTGGTGGAAAGCTGTATCAAATACTGCAATCTGAGGAACATTGGGTAACAGTTTCTGAACTGCATAGATACCTTTCAAGTTTGCAGGGTTATGAAGCGGACCAAGGTCGCAGCATTCTTCTACTGCTGCAATCACAGCATCGTCAATCAGTACAGAACCGCTGAATTTAGTTCCTCCGTGAAGAACGCGATGACCTACTGCATTGATTTCATCCAATGATTTTACGGCTCCATATTCAGGGTGAGTCAGCGTTTCAAAAATAAACTGTACACCGGCTGTATGTTCTTGAATGTCTCTTTCAAGGATTTTCTTTTCTCCGTTGGGAAGTGTTATTTTCAAGAATGATCCCGGAAGATTGATTTTTTCAAGACCTCCCTGTGCTAGGACTTCTTTCGTAGTCATTTCAAACAATTTATATTTGATTGAAGAACTACCGCAGTTGAGTACTAATACTTTCATATTTGGATTTTTAGTTTTTAGTTTATAAATAAGATTGTATGAATAAGTTATCAGTTACATTTGTATTTGATAACTTATTCAATTGGAAAATAGGATTATTGCTCTTTGGCAGCAATAGCCTGGTTGGCAGTGATGGCAATCATTTTATAGACGTCGTCAATAGAGCAACCACGTGACAAGTCATTTACCGGACGGGCGATACCTTGAAGAATCGGACCGATGGCAGTGGCATGACCCAAGCGTTCTACTAATTTATAAGAGATATTACCTACTTCCAGACAAGGTACTACCAATACGTTTGCTTTTCCTGCGATTTCTGAACCCGGAGCTTTGCTTGCACCAACTTTCTGTACGAGGGCAGCATCGGCTTGAAGTTCACCGTCAATTTTCAGTTCAGGAGCTAATCCTTTTGCAATATTCAAAGCTTCTACCACTTTGTCAACCACCTCATGTTTTGCAGAGCCTTTGGTTGAAAAGCTAAGCATTGCTACACGCGGATCAATGCCGGCAACAGCTTTTGCAGTTTGGGCGGTGCAGATGGCAATCTGTGCCAACTGGTTTGCATCGGGAACCGGAGTTACGGCAACGTCTCCCATAACGAGTACACCGTTGTCACCGCATTCAGGTGCATGAGTCAGCATCAGCATAGCGCCTGATACGCAAGTAATGCCAGGAGCTGTTTTTATGATTTGCAATGCAGGGCGTAATACGTCTCCAGTAGTATTGCGTGCACCAGCCAACTGTCCGTCAGCATCACCTGCTTTGATGATTAGGCAGCCCAGGTAAAGCGGGTTAACAACCAGTTTGCGGGCTTCTTCTATTGTCATGCCTTTTTTCTTGCGGAGTTCGCAAAGCAATTCAGCATATTCTTCTTGTTTCGGATTGTTTTCAGGGTCAATGATAGTAGCTTTGTGAATGTTCCCTAAGCCCCATTCTTTGGCCAGTTCCATAATTTCATTGGGGTTACCCAAAAGAATCAGGTCTGCCACTCCATCAGTTAGAATTTGGTTGGCAGCTTTCAAAGTACGTTCTTCAGTTCCTTCCGGAAGCACAATGCGCTGTTTGTTGGCTTTAGCGCGTTCTACGATTTGACTAATTAAATCCATTTTGATTTATATAATTAAAAATGTAATAGCTTGTCAGATGTGAGATTTATCTATGATTATTTTCACTTTGCAAAAGTAGGCATTTTTGTAATATCAAGTTTGCAAAAACGGATTTTTTTTGCTTTAAAGTATGTAAAAACCATCTCTTTAAAGTTCGTTTCTCTTAAAAAGCTCTTGTTCACATACTCAGTTTTTATTGAATGAGTAATTTTGTATCAGTTTTCAATATTTAAACAGGTATTATATGATACGTCAGTGTTTTATCCTTTTTGGATGTTTGGCGTTAGGTGAGCTCATTGTTTATCTGACAGGAATTAAGTTGCCGTCGAGTATTATTGGCATGTTGTTATTAACCCTTTTTCTGAAGCTTGGCTGGATAAAGTTAGAATGGGTGCAGGGGCTGACTGATTTTTTAGTAGCTAACCTTGGTTTCTTTTTTGTACCTTCCGGTGTGGCTCTCATGCTTTATTTTGATATTATTACTGCTCAGTTTTGGCCGATAGTAATTGCTACGTTGGTAAGTACGGTGTTAGTGTTAGTTGTTACAGGTTGGGTTCATCAATTAGTTCGCAAGTATGGATTTTTTAGAAAATAAATTCTTTTTATTAGCCATTACTTTTGGCTTCTTTTTCGTTTCTAAGTTACTGCAAAGGAAAACCGGATGGGTGCTGCTTAATCCCATTTTAATAGCGATTGCTTTATTGATCTGTTTCTTGAAGTTTACAGGAGTGTCTTATGAAAAATACGCTGAAGCCGGTTCGTTGGTAGAGTTTTGGTTGAAGCCGGCAGTGGTCGCTTTAGGAGTTCCTCTTTATTTGCAGCTGCGTATGATAAAGAAACAGCTAATGCCGATTGTAGTTTCTCAGTTGGCTGGCTGTATTGTGGGATTGGTTTCTGTAACAATTATTGCCAAGCTGATGGGTGCTTCTCCTGAGGTAATCATGTCTTTGGCACCGAAGTCGGTTACTACTCCGATTGCCATGGAAGTTTCCAATGCGGTGGGTGGCATCCCCTCATTGACGGCTGCTGTAGTTATTGTTGTGGGGTTGTTCGGAGCTATTTGTGGCTTTAAAGTGTTGCAGGTGGGACGTGTTGGAAGCCCGATAGCGCAAGGGTTATCAATGGGAACAGCCAGCCATGCTGTGGGTACTTCACGAGCCATGGAGGTCAGTGGAAAGTATGGAGCTTATGCCAGTTTGGGACTAACCTTAAACGGCATACTTACGGCTTTGCTTTCTCCTACGATTTTACATCTTTTAGGGTTGTGCTAAGCATAATTCAGATTTTTTTATTGTATAGCCTTTTCAAGATAGTTTACCTTTGCAGGTGATAAAAAGGGAAGATTATTTTATGATAACATTTAAACCGATAGATTTAGAAGACAGGGAAACCGTGCAGCGATATACGCTTCGTTGTCAGCGTAGAAACTGTGACTTATCTTTTGCCAATTTATATGGATGGCGCTTTTTATACCGTACAGAATTAGCCGAGCTGGATGGCTTTTTGTTGTTCCGCTTTTATGTGGATGGAGAGTTGGCTTATATGATGCCGGTAGGTGAAGGAAATCTTTCTTCTGTTATCGAAGCATTGATGGAAGATGCACAAGCCGAAGGAGCTGCTTTTCGGATGTTGGGAGTTTGTGTGGATATGCGTGAGCAACTTGAAGAAGCCTTCCCAGAGCGCTTTGTCTTTACTTCCGAGCGTGATTATGCCGATTATATTTATTTACGTTCTGATTTGGCAGGTCTTCGTGGAAAAAAATACCAGCCAAAGCGAAACCACATCAATAAGTTCAAGGCTTCTTATTCTGCTTACGAATATAAATCCCTGACTCCAGACCTTATTCCCGAGTGCCTCCGTTTGGAGGCTCAGTGGTGCAGAGCGAATAATTGTGCCGAGAATGAAGCGCTTGTGGCTGAAAGGAAGTTTATGACAAGGGTTTTAGAGCACATGGCAGATTTGGATCTGTTGGGAGGAGTATTATATGTAGACGAGCGCATCGTTGCTTTTACTTTTGGAGCACCGATTAATCAGGAAACCTTTGATGTTTGTGTTGAAAAAGCCGATGTTGATATTGAGGGTGCCTATCCGATGATAAATTGTGAGTTTGCCAATCACATTCCAGAATCATTTATATATGTGAACCGGGAAGAAGACTTGGGGCTGGAGGGGTTACGCAAAGCAAAGCTTTCTTATCAGCCGGAAACAATTCTTGAAAAGTATATTGTAACATTAAAATGAGCATAAAAGAACAAGTCCGGCAGCTTTGGAAGTTGTGTTTTGCTGACTCTGATGAGTTTATTGAACTGTATTTCCGCATGCGTTATACAGACGAACTGAACAGTTTTATAGAAACCGGTGGAAAGGTGGTGGCAGCCTTGCAGCGTCTGCCTTATCCGATGAAATATGGGGAAACGATTATTCCGACGTCTTATATTTCCGGAGCCTGTACGCATCCTGATTATAGGAATAAAGGGGTGATGAAGCAACTGTTGATTCAGGTTCACCGGCGCATGTATGAAGATGGAGTTGTACTCAGTACATTGATTCCTGCGGAGGAATGGTTGAAAGCATATTATGTCAAGTCGGGCTATGCGGTATGCTTTCAACAGGGGACGAAGTTATTAACAAGACACGACATGCCTGTTAATAACTTCAGAAGTGCATGGGTAATGGAAGAGATTGATTTAGATAAGAAACTTCCCGGCTCTGTGTTTGCTTTTTTTGACTCCCTTCAGCATCGGCATGAATGCCGGATTCTTCATTCAGCAGACGATTTGGAGGTGGTGCTTTCCGATTTGCAACTCTCTGGAGGAAAGCTCTTGGCAGCCTATGGAGAAGAAAAACTGAAAGGGCTCTGTTTCTGTTTGCATGAAAACGGGAAGTTGTCGGTCAAGGAATTGCTGGGTGAGGATACTTTAGCGGAACAGGAAATGTTAGCTTGTCTGTTTCAGCATGAAGCGGTGAATGAAGTCGAAATACCGGCTCCATTCGCTGAATGTACCTCTGATTTAGGTATGGCAAGAGTTATTCATGTATATTCTATGCTGACTCTTTTTGCCCGTTCTCATACCAATTTATATATTCAAGTAGTGGGCGATGAGGCCATACCCGAGAATAATGGCTTTTATAATTTGGAGAATGGTCAGTGTACCTGCTGCTATCGGCCGGATAAATGCTACCGGTCTGTGTCGATAGAAGAACTTCCTCATTTATTATTTGAAGGTAAGCATCCCTATATGAACCTTATGTTAAACTGACAGTCTTATTCGTTGGTCAGCATACGTTCCAATTCTTCGGCATTTAGTTTTAAATGGAATTGTCCTCGATAGGCGATAGAGATACCCCCGGTTTCTTCAGAGACAATGATTGCCATGGCATCCGTTTCTTGAGAAACGCCCAATGCGGCGCGGTGACGTAAGCCCAGCTCCTTAGGAATGTCCAGATTATGCGATACCGGAAGGATGCATCCGGCAGCTTTGATGCGCTTGTTGCCGATAATCATGGCCCCATCGTGTAAGGGGCTGTTTTTAAAGAAGATATTTTCAATAAGACGTTGATTGATATCTGCATTGATGGTATCTCCTGTCCGTATGATGTCTTCTAAAGGAAAATCTTTTTCTATTACAATCAGTGCTCCCACTTTTCCCTTGCTCATATTTAGGCAAGCCATGACAATCGGCATGATATCTTCCTTGTTTGTTTCTGTCTTCTTGTTTCCTTTTAAAAAGCGGAAGAGGCTGTTGCTGTGATGGCGTGAACCGAGAGAAAGCAAGAACCGGCGCAGTTCTTCTTGAAACAAAACAATAAGGGCAATAACCCCTACGCTTACTAGTTTGTCGAATATGGAGCCGAGGAGTTTCATTTGCAGCACTTGCGAAACAATGACCCATATAACGATGAAGACTAAGATTCCGGTAAAAATGTTGATTGAGCCGGATGACTTCATCAGTTTGTAAGACTTGTATAGTAAAAAGGCAACCAGCAGGATGTCTAGTATGTCTTTCAGGGTCAGTATGTGAATATCAAAAGGCATATGCGGATAAATTTAAAAACGTTGACTGGTAGCAGTGGCTTTAAACCGATTCATTGCATTGACAATCTGTACGGCTTCTGAAGCTGCCCTTACATCGTGTACGCGCAGAATATTTGCTCCTTTAAGAAGGGAAATCGTATTGATAACGCTTGTTCCGTTGAGTGCATCTTCACTGGTGCCTCCCAAAAGTTTATAAATCATAGACTTCCGCGAAACACCCACTAGCAGGGGAAGACCAAATAGCTGGAATGATTCTAGCTTTTCCAAAAGCTCATAATTATGTTCAAGTGTCTTTCCGAATCCAAATCCGGGATCAATAATCAGGTCTTTGGCACCTAAGTCGCGCAACTGCTGTATTTTCGTAGCGAAGTATAACATGACTTCTTTTACTACATTTTCATAGTGAGGATTCAGCTGCATGTTTTGCGGAGTGCCCTGCATGTGCATCATGATGTAAGGAACTTTTAGCCGGGCTATCATTTGAAACATGTTTGCGTCCATTTCGCCGGCTGCAATATCATTGATAATTGCCACTCCGTATTCTTCTACACACATGCGGGCTACGTCGGCACGAAATGTATCAACCGATATAATGGCATCCGGATACTCCTTATTAATAAGATGTAGTCCGTTACGCAAGCGGCGCATCTCTTCATCGGGAGTGATGTGTTCCGCTTTGGGGCGTGAAGAATAGGCGCCTACATCAATTATGCTTCCGCCTTCTTCTATGATTTGCCGTGTCCGGCTTCGGATATCTTGTTCAGTTTGTTTCCGGCTTTCGGCATAAAAAGAGTCGGGAGTAAGGTTGAGTATACCCATTACTTGGGGGCTGGATAAATCCAGCAGCTTTCCGTTCACATTGATATATTTGTTGATAGCATGTTCCATGGTTTACGAATTGTCTGCTTAGTGGTGCAAATGTACGGACAATAATTTATTTTTTGCTCTTTCATAAACTATTTTTCAGCTATCTTTGCCCGAGATAAAATGAAATATTATGGAACTTTCTACTTTATACAAATGCTTTTTAGAATGTGGAGAAGTCACAACCGATAGTCGCAGATGTCCGGCTGGATCCATGTTTATTGCTTTGAAAGGGGGCAATTTTAATGGAAATGCTTTTGCAGAAGCGGCTTTGAAGCAGGGGTGTCGGTATGCGGTTGTAGATGAACCTCAGTATGCATCTCCTGGCAATGCACAGCTTATTGTGGTTGATGACTGTTTGCATACATTGCAGGCACTGGCTAATTATCATCGCCGTAGTCTGGGAACAAGGATCATTGGAATTACGGGGACAAACGGGAAAACAACGACGAAGGAGCTTATAGCCCATGTTTTGATGAAAAAATATCGGGTACTTTATACTCAAGGCAACTTGAATAACCATATCGGAGTACCTTTGACGTTGCTTCGCTTGAAACCTGATCATGAAATGGCGGTGATTGAAATGGGAGCCAATCATCCCGGTGAGATTCATGACTTGGTTCAAATTGTAGAGCCGGATTGTGGACTTATAACGAATGTGGGAAAAGCGCATTTGGAAGGATTCGGTTCATTTGAAGGAGTGATTCGTACGAAAGGGGAGCTATATGATTATTTGCGGATGAGGCCTGGGGCTGTGGTGTTTATCCAAAATGAAAATCCGTATTTAAATAAAATAGCCCGTGGGCTTTCTTGTGTTCGTTATGGCAGTGCGGCTGATTTAGATGTAAGTGGAGAGGTTACTTCTTGCTCACCGTTTCTTGCCTTTCAGTGGGAGGCGGAAGGTGAAAAACAGGAAGTGCAGACGCATCTAATAGGAGCGTATAATCTTGATAATGAATTGGCTTCCATTGCAGTAGGCAGATATTTTGGAGTGGATTCAAAAGCCATTTCGGAAGCATTGGCAGCGTATGTTCCACAGAATAACCGTTCTCAGTTTCAGAAAACATTGTGTAACCAGTTGATAATTGATGCTTATAATGCAAATCCTACCAGCATGATGGCGGCTTTGAAGAATTTCAAGCAGATGGAAGGAGAGCATAAAATGGTGATTTTGGGCGATATGAAGGAGCTCGGAGAAGGAAGCCGTGAAGAACATCAGAAGGTGGTTGATTATCTTTCATCATGTAGCTTTGAAAGGGTTGTTTTGGTGGGGAATGAATTTGCTGCTATTCATCATCCTTTTGAGCAATATGCTCAAGTGGAAGAGGTTATTGCTGAACTACAGGCGCATCCTGTTCAAGGATTTCTTATCTTAATAAAAGGTTCAAACAGTATGAAGCTGAGTCAGCTTCCGGCATTTTTATAGTTTTCTCTTTTATTTGAGTCTGATTTTCAATTTTTGCTGCAAGTGGGTGATGCGTATGCTGGTCTTTCCTTTTGGGGAATATCCTGAAGTGAGGAGGAATAAGGCTTATATTATCTGTTGTTTGGGTTTTGCATGTTTGGAAATGAATTTCATGTGAGTGGAAAATCTGGCTTCAATCACATAAAAATTGAATTTTGCAGAAGCAAACTATAAACAGAATCACTGTTTGTAGAAACAAAACCTTTGGCTGTATAAACAGAAGCTTTGTTTTTATAGCCAAAGGCTTTGTTTTGAGATTATGAAAGGAGAAAGTAAATTTTTTGTTGGCAAGAAAGTGACCTTTTCATTCTCTCTCTTTAATAATCAATCTATGGATGAATTGTGTCGTAGGGGGATGCATAGGATAAGCCAGAATCGGTTTCCTTTTTTGTTCATTGATGAATGGTTGAAAAGTGGATTGTTGTAGCCAATGGCCTGTAGAATTTTAAGGTGAAATAGCAGATCTTTTAATCTATAGGAGCGCTGTTCTAGCGCGAACGGGTAATTATGGATAGTTTAAAAAGTATTGTCATTTGGAGCTGTCATTTGCATGCTGTTTTTTATGTATATCATCTTTCCCCGTTGCGGATTTTTCCTTCCGTTGTTTTTTTTGGGGGGGGCATGCTCTCTTTTGGAGGGATTGCTCTTTTTCTCTTTTCTTTTGGGGATAAAATTTCTTGATTTGCCTTTTTCTGTTCCATTTCCTTTTTTTCTTTCCGTTCCGTTTCGCAAAACAGCCTTCTTTTTTCTGAAGTTCTCCTTTTCTTTTCCCTTGAAAGCGTCTTTTTTCGCTTTCTCCGCCTGCGTTTTTCTGTCTTCTCCCGTGTGCTTATATATAA
>CAUDXH010000023.1 GCA_958453305.1 uncultured Bacteroides sp.
ACAAAGGTAGGTTTAGGAAACATGCGTGTCAAGGCGGAAAATAGAATGCTTACTCAAAACGTATTTTATGAACATTTAATTTAACCTACTTCGTAGAAAATCAACCTATTTACCTGTTGGCGGAATTAAAATAGCGCATATTTAACTCTGCCAATAGGCTTTTCATTTTTGTAGTTAATATATTGGAGGATTGTAAGTGCGCTAATCTTCCCGATAATCCGGGCAAACAATCCATCTGTATCTTTCCCATAATTCCTTATAATCATAAATTCACCATCCATTCCAAAGACTAATAAGCGAGTAAGATAATATGCATCTGCATTATTGTCACCACCAGAGAATGTATTTTGTTAGGTAAAACTATGTAACATATATATATTTTTTATGTCATGATATTTGGTGTGTATGAATTATTTTATCGCAGAGAAAATTTAACAAGAACAGGATCCGGATTATTGGAAAAAGCATATATTGCACTATCTTCTTTATTTACACAGAATCTGAATACAGGTAAATTTAGAATATATTTTTTATATGCTTTTCCTGTCCAGTCAAATACATATATAATATTCCCTTCAAAAGACTTCAGACCTTCTTTATTATAAGTTTTACCAGAATATAGTAGATAGACATAATTATCACTGACGGTTGCATCTATAAATGCTCTGATATTATCTGTACTTATGGGAGCAGCTCTTTTGTCACCTTCATGTATTGGTTTATATTCAGGATAATTATATTGATATTCACACACTTTACATACTGACGAAGAGTCTATATTATAGAAATATACAATTTCAGCATTATTTAAAGCATAAACAAATTTATCATTTGAAGGGTTGCTTTGCAATATTCCTTGGTATGCCAGCCCTCTTAAACGATTTTCAATTTGTTTTTCTTTTGAGTTACGTGATGGAAAATCTCCAATTTTCTGCAAAATTTGATTGCCTTTTTGTAGATAAAACATACAATCATCGTAAAAACCAAATGATAACATGGTATTGAACTTAGTGGAAAATAGCTTTACAGTACCAGGAAAAGTATCTTTATAGCACACTTCAAATTCATTTTTCTGTTCAAAAAAATCATTAATGGTTAAATTAGATAGTTTTTTATTTGCATAATCAAACACTGCAATAGCAGTATCACCACATGGCAAATATTCCATAGGCATTACAAATTCATTCTTTCCTTGACCTTTTTTCCCTAAACTAATAATCTTATTACCATTATTTAAGTCTACTAAATGAAAAATATTCTCACCAACTATATCGTCATATACAAAAATCACAGAATCAATATATTTCATGGTAAAGGGTTTTCCCCATAAATGCTCATCTGTTTTCAATGCAGTATATTTTATTGTATCACAGTCAGAAAATAATTTATCAATGCTATTTTTATTCACAGTCTGAGAACATGAAAATAAGAATACAGAAAAAAAACAATAATATTCCTTGACATAATTTGTGTGTTTAAATAATAGATAGGCAGAAGATTATGTTATTTACATATATTCTATGCCTACCTACAATACATCATGTAAATTTAAATACCCAAACTGAAACTCGTCATCAAAAGAAAATATCAGGCGATTGTTCTGTTTGTCATAACACATACCAAGTATGGGATGATTCAAACTCATTGTTTTAATATAATTTCCATCTATATCAAAAACAAGCAACTTATCCGGATATATTGACTTAATGGACTTACCGTCTTCTTTAAGACGAAGGTCTCCCAGATAAGACACAACCAATCGGTCTCCACAGAAAAGAGCATTATCAAAGTATCTCATCTTATTGGAAGTCTGATTATCCCATTTCGAACCATAGGAAGTAAACTTCAGTTCACCGTCTAATGTACACCATGTAATCAAGTCATGATGATGATAAACCTCAACATACAGATTATGTTCTTTTGATATAGCTAAAGAAGTCCGCTTGCGTTCAATCTCCGGATGACCTGTGTATGACATAAAACTTATTTCTCCGGTTTTCATATTCCACCTGGCAGGAACAGGTTTATAATCTCCGATTTCATTGAACTGTGTGAACAAGGCGTATGACACAGAATCATTCAGAAACTCGAAAGACAAAGGCACCTGACGCTTGTTGATTATGCCGGCCTTCTGAGGTACATATTGGGGATTTACCGATACACTGTCAATAGGACACTCAAACACCCCATCCCTTCCATAGTCTATTATATAAAATGCATTCTTACCCTCATTGACCGCAAGACTTACCAGGTTTGAAATCTCTCCTGGTCCGTTACCCTGACTGCCAAAACTACATTTATACTCAAATGTATTCTTATCAAATACAGATATAAGATTGTCAACCAGTTTGTGGTCACTTATTACCAAATATTGATTAACGATATAAGGTTTTGCCCATGACGAGAAAAAGCAATCCTTAAAATCTATATGAACTATTTTATCCTCAATATTCACAGCATCTGATCCTGCATCATAATTTCTGATTCCCTTATCATCGGATTTACAGTTTGCTAATAAAAATAGCATTAACAAACTAAATAATGTATTTTTCATTTCATGTATGTAGTATAGAAGATATCTTATAATTTAAATCCAGTTCAAATATAAGATATTTTCTTGGTAATAAAATGTTACTTCCAAGTCTTTTCTTCGTATGGATGGTATCCATAGCAGAAACAGTGTCCTGACTTATCTAAACAACCATTAGGGCAATCCAGCATACCACCACCTTCATTCTGAGCCAACGCTTCCACATTTGCCATTGCCAAATCAGACATTTCTGTTTCCTGCTGTGATGTATATACACAATAACCAGCAACGAATGCAGCTCTAATAATATTTTTACTCATAAATTTCTTTTTATTGTTGCTAATCTAAAAACTTTTAATCTCGCTACGAAGCTACAAATCCCCGATTTGTAGAGCTTCAAAATAATAATTACCTTTGCATTGGTTACACCTCCTTTATTTTAAGCGGTTTAACATGGAGTGGGATATGAATACAAACGTTTTGCACACATAGGTTTCATATCTCCACTCTTTTTTATATCTCACTTCCTGATAGTACCCCAAAAGTCCAAGGTAAAGGACCTCTCGGGGATATTACCATATATTGTTATGGTTCGCCAGAAATCACCCGGTTCTTCTGCCTTGTATTCAACCGTCATTGCAGCTTTACCTCCGGGTGGAATCTCATCCCAGTCGTATTCCACAGTCATGCAGCCGCATGATGTTGTTGTTCCCTTTATATGGAACACTTCCTTTCCGGTGTTCTTCAGGACAATCTTCCTGCTTGCCGTCATGTTTTCTCCTACCACACCATAGTGATATTCCGCAGAATCAGCCTGAATTGTGGTGACCGGCAGTAAAACAGCTTCAATTCCAGCTATTTCCTTCAGGTAAAGGTCTTTCACTGACAGGTTGTGGATGGGGTTTCCTATCACCTTCACACGGTTTTCTGAATCAACCAGAAATGTCTGGAACATCATTTCCCCGGGAAAACGGTTCAGTCTGTAGAAACTGTCTTCCGTGTCTATACATACAGGATGCGGGAAATTGTCTCGCCTCAAGATGTATCTCAATTCACGGACATCTTTTGTCTGGAAGAAGAACACAAACGGTACATTTCCGTCACTAAACGAATCCACCTCGTGTATAAACTCTTTCCACTTAGGTAACTGAAGTTTGCAGCTGATACATCCGACAGAATCGACAAAGATTACTACCTTGTAATCGGTTTTGGGAATACTGTAAGGAATGGTTCAACACTGATAACTTCTGACTCATATAAGCCAAACTGAAGGTACACCTTATCATTAGCAACTGGACCATACACAATGTCATAGGAGTGCGTAAAACCCTTTTCAGTGCGGTTAGCCATGACAAATTTTACCCACTCAACATCAGGAGCTGCAAAAATCAGGCTTTTAAGTCCTGACAGTTTCGCTTCATCAAACTCGTATATATTCACATACCCGTAGTTGAATTGTTTTTCCAACATACGTCTTTTCACCCAATCCTTAGCCTGCTCCTCCGAAGTTGTCGTATAGAAACCTTCGCCGTAATCCAATTTACGATTGGGCTGAAGTATGATAGGATGCTTCACTACCTCTAAACTTCCATGATATAACTTCATGACTCTTGATTTTTTCTTAATTGGATAAACTCATCAATTTCTTCCAGCAACCACTCCCCCCTTGGGTATGCAGCGGATCAAAGCACTCACCAGATAATCAATCACACCATACCGTGAAAAGAAATCAAGCACCTGCTCACCGGTCATTCTTTTAGCTGCCCCATACTCTTCAATACAAAATGCAACGAAGAGTGCCGTATCTTTTTCTTTCTTTTTCATTGCTAATCACTATTCGGAATTACCATATTAACAACCTCAGCACAATATTCGCTAATTTCAGCGACTTTTGCAAGAAAAAGTCTGCTATAACAGCACTTTTCTTTTTTACAAAGAATAATCAACTGTAACTCTGAAAAGGCACTGTTTATTACACAATAATTCCGCCCCCCAGAACCATATCACCCCGATAGAAAGCAGCAGCCTGACCGGAAGCCACCGATGCAAGCGGCTCATGCAGACGTACATGCAGCAGTCCGTCGGCAGTAGGCGTAACCGTACAACGGTTGGCTTGCTTGCGGTAGCGGATTTTTACGATAATCTCATCACAACCAAACAACAAAGCCGGATTGACTACATTCCATTCTTTCAGATACATCTCCCCTTTCTCCAGAGAATGCAAGTTATCACTGATAATTACCTGATTCGTGTCCGGATGAATCTCCTTGACAAACAAAGCCTTATTCAAATAGATACCGAGACCTCTACGCTGCCCGATGGTATAAAACGGATAACCTTCATGCCGTCCTAAAAAATTGCCTTTCTCATCAAGAAACTTACCGGGAACAACAGAAGTTGGAGGAACATGAGTCTTTAAGAAACTCCGGTAATCACCCGGACAAAAACAGACCCCCAAGCTATCCCGCTTACGAGATGCTTTCAAAAACCCCCGTTCGGCAGCAATCTCGCGCACCCGTGCCTTGGTCAGTCCCCCCATGGGAAGAAGCATCCGTTCCAGAATGTCTTGAGGCAATCCCCAAAGGAAGAACGACTGGTCTTTATCGGGGTCGGCTCCTGCCGTAATATGCCAGTAACCTTCTACCAGCCGTTTCTGCACATAATGTCCGGTGGCAAAAAAAGAAATACCTTCTCTGTCTGCAAGTTCTCTCAGTAAAGGCCATTTTAAATAGTTGTTACAGAGCGTACAAGGAACCGGTGTCCTCCCTGCCATGTACTCGGCTATAAAGTAACGGATAATCCGTTCGCGGAATTCCTCACGCACATCATGTACCAAATGCCGGATTCCCAATCGCCCGCATAAATCGCGCGCATCATCCAAGTATTCGGTATCGCCTTCTTTTTCATAGAAACGGAAAGTCACGCCGGTTACTTCATAGCCGGCATCTTGCAAAAGCAAGGCAGCAACCGAGCTGTCCGTACCTCCGCTCATTCCCAATAAAACTGACTGATTCACTTGTTTCATCAAGTGGCAAAGATAGTGAAAGACGAGTGCAATACCAAGTCAAAAGTCAGCTTTTGACTTGGTATTGCCGAACCGCATATGAAACCGCATCCTGCTGATAGACGGATTCTCCTCCGCCGTTAGTAACGACCGAGCCTTGCCGTTACTAACGACGGAGCTCGGTCATTACTAAGAACCGGACTCCGTCATTACTATGTTCTTTTCATGTCATCCAGACTCCTGAAATTTCGCCAGCCGACAAGCCTCTTGTGAGCTACCGAAACAAGCAGCAAACCATCAAAGATTTTCAGCCAGACCCCCTATTTATAAAAAAAACGTACGTGTGCGGAAAAAGCAAAATTGAAAATCAAAAAAAACATTTTCCGCAATTTTTTATGAAACTTTTTAAAGCCAACCTAACGCTATTCATTTTTCCTAACAAAACGAACTCTGCATAAAACCTTAATAAATTTATATATCAAGTACTTATCAAGACAATTAAAAACGGAATGCAAGTTAAAAATATTACGTTCGAAATTACATAAAACACTTGTGAAACCGGTAAAAACGACTTGCGAAACTTGCGGAAAAACCGTTTTTTTTGCGGAAAAGGTACGGAGAAAAACAGCCGTCCGATACAGCTATTTCTGTACAGATGCCATCCGGAAAGTTGAATCTGCTCTTGCTTATATACCCCTTTCCAACAACAAAACAACCGTACATCATGGTAAACATTTTCAAAAAATACAGAAAATCCAATCAAAAAGAAGAACAGACCTCTGCATATAATCTGAATACTACAAAGAAAAACCCTTGCAAACAGTTGATTAACACAGCAAAAATTCGTATTTTTGCACTTTAAAACAGAAATTACGTAATCATAATCCAGATGAATCAAGAATTCGAGCTTATCGCCAAAACCTTCCAGGGACTGGAGGAAATCCTGGCACAAGAACTCACCGAATTGGGAGCGAGCAATATTGAAATCGGACGCCGCATGGTTTCATTTACAGGTGACAAGGCAATGATGTACAAAGCAAACTTCTGCTTACGAACTGCTATACGCATACTCAAACCCATCAAACATTTTACTGCCAACAATGCCGACGAAGTGTACGAAGCTGTCAAGAGTATTGCATGGGAAGAATATTTAGACAATATGGGCAGTTTTGCCGTAGATGCAGTGGTATTCTCCAACGAATTCCGCCACTCTAAGTTCGTGGCATACAAGGTAAAAGACGCCATCGTTGATTACTTCCGCGAAAAAACCGGAAACCGCCCGTCAGTACGTATCAACAAACCGGATTTGGCTATCAACATTCATATCGCAGAAAACCAATGTACGCTTTCTCTTGATAGCTCTGGCGAATCGCTCCACCGCCGTGGATACCGTCAGGAACAAGTGGAAGCTCCGTTAAATGAGGTATTGGCTGCCGGAATGATTCTTATGACCGGATGGCGTGGCGAATGTGACTTCATTGACCCTATGTGTGGTTCGGGTACGATTCCCATCGAAGCTGCCCTGATTGCCCGTAACATCGCCCCGGGCGTATTCCGCAAAGAGTTCGGATTTGAAAAATGGAAAGATTTCGATCAGGAACTGTTCGATTCTATCTATAATGATGATTCTAAAGAACGTGAATTTACTCATAAAATCTATGGCTTCGACAATAATCCGAAAGCCAATGAAATAGCAACTCATAACGTAAAAGCTGCAGGAGTAAGCAAAGATGTTATTTTGCGCATCCAGCCGTTCCAGCAATTTGAACAGCCTAAGGAAAAAAGCATCATCGTGACCAATCCGCCTTATGGAGAACGTATCTCTTCGGAGGACTTGCTGGGCTTATATAAAATGATCGGTGAACGACTGAAACATGCTTTTGCCGGCAATGATGCCTGGATTTTGAGTTACCGCGAAGAATGTTTTGACGAAATTGGTCTGAAGCCTTCTGTTAAAGTGCCTTTATTTAACGGTTCACTGGAATGCCAGTTCCGCAAATATCAAATCTTTGACGGAAAATATAAAGCATTCCGCTCTGAAAACAGTGAAATGGAGTTTAAGCCCAGACAAGAGGATAAACCTTTCCGCTCACGTCGTCAGGGAGAAAAGGTGGAATACGGACGTAACTCACGGAGAGAAGGCGGACGCAAAGAAGGTTCATGGAGAAATAATGCCCGGAAAGAAGACGACCGTAAAGATGCACCACGCAGAAGAAGAACAGACGACGGAAAAGAATTCACTCGCGAACGCCGCAAAGAGTTCGGATATAACCGGGAAGAAAAACCACGCACTCCGCGCCCTTCAACCGACGACGGACGTCCCAAACAGCCGGCACCACTACGATATATACACCGCCGCAGAGAAGAAAACGAAGATTAAACATTTAAGATTCAAGGTTTGTAGGTTTGTATCATTCGCTCAAAACCTACAAACTCGAATACTTACAAACTCAAAACTAATATGAAGCGCATACTGCAATTAGTGGTTTTATTCTATATGACTGCATTGACTTTATCGGCTCAAGAAAAGAAAGCGTTTACGCTGGAAGATGTAATTCCGGGAGGAAATAATTACTTTAACCTGGTTCCCAAAAACATACCGGGGCTTGGCTGGTGGGGTGATATCTGTATTCAGGCAGGAGTAGATGAAGTAAAATCCATTGATGTAAAAAATGGAAAAGAAAAAATCTTGTTTACCTTAAACGAGGTGAACGAAGCAATAGAAAACGGAGATAAACCTTATAAACTGACGCATGAGCTGAAACCGCTTCACAGTCTGATGGCTGTGCAGTTGCCGTGGGCAGACAAGACGATTGCTTTGTTCCGCCAAAGCAACTACATGATGTGGTATGACTTTGCTGAAAAGAAAATCACTCGCTTGGCTTATCTCCATAACCAGGCTGCCAACTTCGACTTCTGCAAAGAAAACGGTCTCATGGCTTATACGGTAGGAAACAACTTACACATAGCCGACAAGGGAGATTTCGACAAACAGGTAAATCCCAGCTTGACAACCGGAACTGAAGCAGAAAACGAGTCGGGTGTCTTATACGGACAGTCTGTACACCGCAACGAATTCGGTATCATGAAAGGTACTTTCTGGAGCCCGAAAGGTACGTATCTGGCTTTCTACCGGATGGACCAGAGTATGGTAACCGATTATCCGCAAGTAAATACGTCAACCCGCATCGCTACACCCGAACCCGACAAATATCCGATGGCAGGAATGACCAGCCATAAGGTAACAGTAGGGGTATATAATGTGAAAACCGGAAAAACGGTTTATCTGCAAGCCGGCGACCCGACCGACCGCTATTTCACCAATATCAGTTGGGCTCCCAACGAGCAGCATATCTATGTCATTGAACTGAACCGCGACCAGAACCACTCTCAGTTAGTGCGGTATAATGCGGTGTCAGGGGAAAAAGAAGCCGTGGTCTATGAGGAGAAACATCCGAAATACGTAGAACCGCAACATCCGTTGACATTCCTGCCTTGGGATGACAGCAAATTCATTTATTGGAGCCAGCGCAGCGGATTCCAGCACCTCTATCTGATGGACACTCAGAAAAAAACTTATCCGGAAAAGGAAAAGGGAGAAGACGGAGAAACTACTATTCGTGAATACCTGCAGGTAACTCCGCTTACCCAAGGAAACTGGCTGGTGCAGGAAATTCTCGGATTTAATACTGCAAAGAAAGAAATCGTCATAGGAAGCACGGAGATTTCACCGCTACAGACTAATATCTACACACTGAATGTAAAAACAGGGAAACGCACGTTAATTGGCAAGCAGGACGGAACCCATCAAGCCAGTCTCTCGGCTAACGGCACCTACCTCATTGACAAGTTTACTTCCTTCAGTGTTCCACGTGAAATCAGCATACTGCCCACCAACGGAAGGAAGGGCGTAAACCTGCTGACCGCAACCGACCCGATGTACGAGCAGTATAATATGCCGGAAATAACCATCGGAACGATAAAGGCTGCCGATGGGGTGACCGACTTATATTACCGACTTATCAAACCGGTTGACTTTGACCCGAACAAGAAATATCCTGCCATCATTTATGTATATGGAGGACCGCATGCCCAGCTTATCCACAACAACCGCTTCTACGATGCACGCGGCTGGGATTTATACATGGCACAAAAAGGCTATGTCATGCTGACCGTTGACAGCAGAGGAAGTGATAACCGGGGACTGAAGTTTGAAAACGTTACCTTCCGTCATTTAGGAGTAGAAGAAATGAAAGATCAGGTCAAAGGAGCAGAGTTCTTACAGTCTCTGCCGTATGTAAATCCGGAGAAAATAGGCGTACACGGATGGAGCTTTGGAGGATTCATGACAACCAACCTCATGCTGACCTATCCCGATTTGTTTAAAGTAGGAGTAGCTGGAGGTCCGGTTATCGACTGGAAATATTACGAAGTTATGTATGGTGAACGCTATATGGATACCCCCCAAACCAATCCGGAAGGGTATAAAGGTTCTGACCTGAAGCAAAAAGCAGGCAATCTGAAAGGACGTCTGCAGATTATTATCGGAGGAACCGACCCGGTATGTGTGCCACAACATAGCTACACCTTCTTACGCGCTTGTATTGAAGCAGGTACACATCCTGATTATTTTATCTATCCCGAAGACGGACATAACATGATAGGGCGTAACCGTGTACATCTACACGAGCATATTACCCGCTATTTTGATGATTTCCTATTTTAAGACGACAAAGTCTCAAGTGACAAGTTAGCAAGGCTATGAAAAGACTTTAATACCTTGTTACCTCGTAACCTGAGGTCTGGTTAACTTATAAACAAACTCAAGAACTTAAAAACTCAAGAACTCAAAACATAAAGCATATGAAACTCTTACTCTTAGGTTCAGGCGGACGCGAACATGCGCTGGCATGGAAAATTGCACAAAGTCCGAAAATCGAGAAACTTTATATCGCTCCGGGAAATGCCGGAACACGCGAAGTCGGTGAAAACGTTGCTATTAAAGCCGATGACTTTGCTGCAATCAAGCAATTCGCAATTGAAAACCAGATAAACATGGTGGTAGTAGGTCCGGAAGACCCCTTGGTAAAAGGCGTATACGACTTCTTTAAAACCGATGAAGAATTGAAACATATTCCAGTTATCGGACCATCTAAGGCAGGAGCCGTTTTGGAAGGAAGCAAAGAATTTGCCAAAGGATTTATGCAGCGTCATCACATTCCTACTGCCGGATACAAAAGCATCACAAGTGCCAATCTGGAAGAAGGACTTGCCTTCTTGGAAACACTGGAAGCACCGTATGTTTTAAAAGCTGACGGTTTATGCGCCGGAAAAGGTGTTCTGATTCTGCCTACGCTGGAAGAAGCCCAGAAAGAATTAAAAGAAATGTTAGGCGGTATGTTCGGAGACGCTTCAGCAACCGTTGTCATTGAGGAATTCTTAAGTGGAATTGAATGCTCTGTATTTGTCTTAACCGATGGAAAAAACTACAAAATCTTACCTGAAGCGAAAGACTACAAGCGTATCGGCGAAGGAGATAAAGGTCTGAATACCGGAGGTATGGGTTCTGTTTCACCTGTTCCGTTTGCCAATGCTGAATGGATGAAAAAGGTAGAAGACCGTATCATCCGTCCTACGGTAGAGGGTTTAGCAGCTGAAGGTATCGACTATAAAGGATTTATATTCCTCGGATTAATCAATGTGAAAGGCGAACCGATGGTCATTGAATACAATGTCCGCATGGGAGACCCGGAAACCGAGAGCGTCATGCTGCGTATAAAAAGCGACTTGGTCGAGCTGTTTGAAGGAGTAGCTGCCGGCAACTTGAATGAAAAGACCCTGGAAATAGACCCGCGTGCAGCTGTTTGCGTCATGCTCGTTTCAGGCGGATACCCCGAAGCCTACGAAAAAGGATTCCCGATGAGCGGCATTGAAGAAGCAAAAGCCGGTGGAAGCATCGTATTCCATGCCGGAACAGCACTGAAAGACGGACAAGTGGTAACTGCCGGAGGACGTGTCATTGCAGTCAGCTCGTACGGAGAGAACAAAGAAGAAGCATTGGCGCAGTCTTTTAAAAATGCCGGAAAGATTCAGTTCGAAAAGAAATATTTCCGTTCTGACATTGGTTTCGACCTTTAATCAAACGATTCATGCCAATAAGAAACAGATTTCAATATACTATCGCAACGGGAAGACTCACACTTCCCGTTGCTGTGTTTATCTCCCTGATTCTATGGGTCATCAACCTGAAAGAATGGACAGAGGGGGTTTTCATCATCATCTGTGCCCTTATCACCTACTTGCTGATTGAACTGAATACAGCCTTTTCACTCATACGTGTCCGCTCCAACTTCGCCCCGGCCATGTTTCTGCTTTTTGCAGCGGCCTGCCCATTTTTGGCCTCCTATACGGCAAAGTCTTGGATACCCGTACTCTGCCTGATTGCTTTATTTGCCCTTTTCCGGAGCTACGAATCAAAATATGCCTCTATCCCTATCTTCCATGCATTCTTATGCATCGGAATAGGCAGTATGATTATGCCTCACCTGCTACTTTTCTCACCGCTTTTATTCCTTCAAATGCTTGAGCTGCGTTCATTTCATATACGCACGTTCTTTGCCGGCATAGTGGGACTTTTGCTTCCTTACTGGATTTCCCTCTGCTATCACCTCTACCTCACAGGAAATGTGGAAGCTGTATATACTCCCTTAACCGAAGCGTTCCGCTTCACCCCTATTGACTACTCCCTTCTGTCGGCTTCACAACTGGTATCATGGGGAATCATTCTAAGTATTTCGGTTATCAGTGCCATTCAAAGCTTGATTTATGCTTTTCAAGATAAGGTGCAGACCCGCATTTTGTTGCGTGTACTTGCCGGAACAGAAATGGGAATCATTTTTTTCACCATCCTTCAGCCTCAACACGCCAACACCTTATTCCCTTTACTGCTTGTCATCGGAAGCATCATGAGCGGTCATCTTTTTGCCTTGACATTTAACCGCTTCACCCGTTTTTTCTTACCCATAACCATCGGACTATGGATTTTTATCTGTATATTTAACTTATGGATGCATTGATTCAGTTTTTGATTGACTGGGGATATTGGGGAATGTTTATATCTGCTTTTCTGGCAGGTACCATCCTTCCTTTCAGTTCTGAAGCCGTCTTATTGGCTTGTATCGGTTTGGGGCTTGACCCCATAGCCTCTACCCTTTCTACTACAGCCGGTAACGCTTTGGGCGGACTCACCTGCTACGGTATCGGACACTTGGGAAAAATGGAATGGATTGAAAAATATCTCAAAGTCGACAAAAAACAACTTGACCGTGCCACACGCTTTATTCGGGGTAGAGGTTCCTGGATGGCACTTTTCTCTTTTCTGCCGGTAATAGGCGATGCTATTCTTATCGTACTCGGATTAATGCGAGCCAACTGCTGGATTGTTACAATTTCCATGACCATCGGTAAGCTGGCACGCTATGCTATTTTGGTAGCTACTGCATTAGGTCTTTCTAATCTATTTTAATCATGATACAAATAGAACAAACAGCCGACGGAAGCAATACGCTCTTTTTACCTGAACTGAATGAGCATTATCATTCGGTAAAAGGCGCACGTACCGAATCGGAACATATCTTTATCAATATGGGGCTGAAGCACTCATCAGTAGATGCTCCCCGCGTACTTGAAATCGGTTTCGGTACCGGACTAAATGCCTTTCTTACGCTACTGGAGGCAGAACAAAGCGAACGCCCGGTACACTTCACCACCATCGAGCGGTTTCCGCTTTCTGAAGAACTTGTCCGGCAAATGGATTATCCCGGACTGATTAACCCGACCCATGAAGCAGCCTATTATGCACTGCACCAAGCTACATGGAATGTCTCTGTAGACATCACACCGTTCTTCACCTTGCATAAAATAGAGGGCGACTTTACGACGTATCCTTTTGAAGGAAGCTACGATGTGGTTTATTTCGATGCTTTTGCACCGGAAAAGCAACCGGAAATGTGGAGTCAGGAACTGTTCGACACCTTATATAATAAGATGAATCCCGGTGGGATACTTACTACTTACTGTGCCAAGGGAGTGGTGCGCCGTATGTTACAAAGCTCCGGATTCACCGTTGAACGTCTGCCGGGTCCTCCGGGAGGAAAACGGGAAATCTTACGGGCTACAAAATAAAAATAAGGATTACCTTTTTGAGTTGATACTATTATTTATGTGGGAGTAAAAAACTTTTCGTTATCTTTGCTCATTCTAAATAATCATTCAAAGATGAAACATTACCTGATACTTATTTTCAGCTTACTGATGTTTATTTCTTGCGGTCAGAAACAAAAAGAAAACAATAAGCCTACGCTTACCGTAACCATTGAACCGCTACGCTTCTTTACCGAAGCCATTGCGGGCGACCGCTATAACGTAATAAGTATGGTTCCTGCAGGAAGTAACCCGGAAACATACGATCCGACTCCCCAACAGCTGGTAACACTGAACAAGAGTGTGGCTTATCTGCGTATCGGATACATCGGATTTGAACAAGCCTGGATGGAACGCCTTCAGGCCAATGCCCCAGACCTGCCTGTCTTTGATACATCGAAAGATGTGGAACTGATGGAAGGGCATTCGCATGGAGATACTCCGGCGGTAGAACCGCATATATGGAATTCTACGCGGAATGCGCGTACCATTGCCGACAATATTTACCGTGCGTTATGCCAGCTCGATGCCGGCCATACCGATTATTATCGAGAACGGCTCGACAGCTTGAATCTCTGCATTGAACGGACAGAACAGACTATCCGCGCCTTACTTCCAGAAGTGAAGTCGGAGACATTCCTGATTTATCATCCAGCACTGACATATTTTGCACGTGATTACGGATTAACACAAATCAGCATTGAAGACGACGGAAAGGAACCATCGCCCACCCATCTGCAAACCTTAATCCGTAACTGCCGCCGTGACAAAGTAAAAGTTATTTTTGTACAACAGGAATTTGATACACGCAATGCGCAAGTCATTGCCCGTGAAGTCGGTGCCCGAATTGTCCCTATCAATCCGCTCAGCTACGACTGGGAACAGGAAATGACTCAAATTATCAAGGCGCTTACCGAATAAAATAATGGATTACATCATGAAGCAACCTCTTATCCAACTGACCGACATTGCTGCCGCCTACGACCGGAAAACGGTTTTGGAACACGTTGACCTCACTGTTTACGAACACGATTTCTTAGGTGTAATCGGTCCGAACGGAGGAGGAAAAACCACCCTGATGAAAATCATGCTCGGCTTGCTGAAGCCTACTCAAGGCGAAGTACGTTTTTTTCAGAACGGACAAAGAGTAACGGAAATCAGCATGGGATATCTTCCTCAATACAACTCGATAGACAAGAAGTTTCCCATTTCAGTATACGAAGTCGTATTGTCTGGCTTGAACCGACAAAAATCCTTGTTCCGCTCATTCACGAAAGAACAGCATGAACAAGTGCGTCAGGTCATTGCCCGCATGGGACTGGAGGGACTGGAACAGCGGGCCATCGGACAGTTAAGCGGAGGGCAGTTGCAACGTGCGCTTTTGGGCCGTGCCCTTGTATCCAACCCGCAAGTCGTGATTCTTGATGAGCCCAATACCTACATCGACAAGCGGTTTGAAGCGAAACTCTATTCGCTCTTGGAAGAAATCAACCGCGAACGCGCCATCGTATTGGTGAGTCACGACATTGGTACGGTACTTCAAAACGTCAAGACCATTGCCTGCGTAAACGGCACACTGGACTATCATCCCGATACAGAAATACCGTCCGAATGGCTGGAAGAACATTTCGGCTGTCCCATTGAACTGCTCGGACACGGGAATCTGCCTCACCGGGTGCTGAAATGTCATCACCACGATGAGGAGTAAGTCTTCCTCTCTGCTAATCTATTTCAAACGGCTTATCTCAATAATACAAAACTCTGGCAGGTAGCAATGCATCCCACCGGATTACCTCCCCACGGCCTCACCATTTGGAAACGTATGTTAATCTGCAAGCGAAAGCAGGGCTGAATAACAACAAATTGCTATCTTTGCTTCACGAAGATAGGAAGCGGTTCGGCAGTGCTTCGCTCAAAAGCAGGCTTTTGGCTTGCTACTGCTCTCACCTTTCACTATCTTTGTCGCCATTGAACATAAAAATGTGAAATCAACAAACCCAATGAGAAACTACAACCAAATTAACAATCTGGTGGGATGGCTTGCCTTTACCATTGCAGCCGTAACATACTGCATGACCATCGAGCCGACTGCCAGCTTTTGGGATTGCCCGGAGTTTATCACCACAGGTTATAAACTGGAAGTGGGACACCCCCCCGGCGCACCTTTCTTTATGCTGACAGCCAACCTGTTCAGCCAGTTTGCCAGCGACCCGTCGCAAGTAGCCATGATGGTAAACATCATGAGCGCACTGATGAGCGCGGCATGTATCCTGTTTCTGTTCTGGAGCATTACGCACCTGACCAAGAAACTGATTTGTCCGAATGACGATGACCTTACCACCGGACGCCTGATTACCATTATGGGGTCGGGACTGGTAGGCGCACTGGCTTATACGTGGAGCGATACGTTCTGGTTCAGTGCCGTAGAGGGAGAAGTATATGCTTACTCCAGCCTCTTTACTGCACTGGTGTTCTGGCTCATCCTGAAATGGGAGAACCGTGCCCACGAACCGCACAGCGACCGCTGGCTGATTCTCATCGCTTATCTAACCGGACTTTCCATCGGAGTGCATCTGCTGAACTTGCTTTGTATTCCTGCCATCGTATTGGTTTATTACTACAAGAAGAACCCGAATGCCAACCTGAAAGGAAGTCTCATCGCCTTGCTGGGCTCAATGGTCCTGATAGCTGCTGTATTATACGGCATCGTGCCGGGTATTGTGAAAGTGGGCGGATGGTTCGAACTGCTGTTTGTCAACAGTTTCGGAATGCCGTTTAATACCGGACTGATTATCTATATCGCTATTCTTGCCGCAAGTATTATCTGGGGTGTTTACGAAAGCTATACCGTTCGCAACCGCAAACGGATGAACCTTTCTTTCTTGGTAACGGTAGGATTATTAGGTATACCGTTTTACGGACACGGATGGAGCAGTGCAGTAATAGGTCTTATCGTATTGGGAATATTGGCAGCTTATCTGTTTGCCGACCTCAGCGAAAAATACCGCATCAGTGCACGCACCATGAATACCAGCTTGCTGGCACTGATGATGATTGTAGTAGGCTATTCTTCGTATGCCGTGATTGTTATCCGCTCATCGGCCAATACACCGATGGATCAGAACTCACCGGAAGACATCTTTACACTGGGTGAATACTTGGGTCGTGAACAGTATGGTACACGTCCGTTGTTCTACGGACAGACTTTCGCCTCAAAACCTGCCTTGAAACCAACAGAAGGAGGATGTGTATACGATGTGGTAGAAGGAGCTCCCGTTTACCAGCGTAAGGAGAAAGAATCGGCTGATGAAAAAGACAGCTACGAAGTGGTACGCAACAAAACAGAATACCGCTATGCACAGAATATGCTGTTCCCACGTATGTGGAGCGACCTCCCCGGACATCCGCAGGCTTACGACAGCTGGCTGGGAGGTATCGAAGGACGACAGGTTCCTTATGACCAGTGTGGCGAAATGATTATGGTGAAGATTCCTACCCAATGGGAAAACATCAAGTTCTTCTTTATTTATCAGTTGAACTATATGTATTGGCGTTACTTCCTGTGGAATTTCGCCGGACGACAGAACGACATTCAAGGTCAGGGAGAAATAGAACATGGTAACTGGATTACCGGTATTTCGTTTATCGACAGCATACTGATAGGTGACCAGACTTTGCTTCCTTCTGAGTTGAAAAACAACAAAGGACATAATGTATATTACTGTCTCCCCTTAATTTTAGGACTCATCGGTCTGTTCTGGCAAGCTTATAAAGGCGAACGAGGAATCCAGCAATTCTGGATTGTATTCTTCCTGTTCTTCATGACCGGACTTGCCATTGTGCTTTACTTGAATCAGGCTCCACAGCAAGTGCGTGAGCGTGACTATGCTTATGCCGGCTCATTCTATGCCTTTGCCATCTGGATTGGCTTGGGTGTAGCTGCCATTGCCGAATATCTCCGCAATAGAATGGGAGAAAAACCGGCAGCTCTGCTGGCTTCCATTGTCTGCCTGCTGGTTCCGGTACAGATGGTAAGCCAGACTTGGGATGACCATGACCGCAGCGGACGCTATACCTGCCGTGACTTCGGACAGAACTACCTGAATTCGGTATCCGACAAAGGGAATCCGATTCTCTTTACCAACGGTGATAATGATACCTTCCCGTTATGGTATAATCAGGAAACCGAAGGAGCCCGTACCGATGTGCGTGTATGTAATCTGAGCTATCTGCAAACCGACTGGTACATCGACCAGATGCGCCGCCCGGCTTACGACTCTCCGTCTGTACCTATCAACTGGGAGCGTATTGACTATGTTCAAGGTCATAATGAAGCTGTCTATATACGTCCGGAGGTAATGAAAAGCATTGAGGCTTATTACAAGCAGAATCCGGAAGAAGCTAAACAGGAATTTGGAGAGAACCCTTATGAACTGAAAAATATTTTGCAGCACTGGGTTCGCAGCCCGAAAGACAGCGGCCTACAGATGATTCCTACCGACAGTATTGTCATCAAGCTGGATAAGGAAGCAATCAAACGTTCCGGAATGCTTGCTCCTGATTCTATTCCAGAATATATGCATCTTTCCCTGAAAGGTAAGCGCATGCTCTACAAGAGCGAACTGATGATGCTTGAAATGCTTGCAAATACCAACTGGGAGCGCCCGATGTATATGGCTATTACCGTAGGTACTGATAATCACTTGAACCTGACAAACAACTTCCTGCAAGAAGGATTGGCTTACCGCATTACTCCGTTCGACAATACCAAGTTAGGACGTCGCATCGATTCAGAAAAGATGTATGAAAACCTGATGACGAAGTTTAAGTTTGGCGGTATTGATAATCCGAATATCTACTTAGATGAAACAGTGCTCCGCATGTGTGATACCCATCGCCGCATGTTTGTAACATTGGCCAGCCAGCTTATCAGAGAAGGCAAGACTGATAAAGCATTGAAGGCTCTCGACTATTGTGAGAAAGTAATACCATCGACCACTGTTCCTCATGACTATATCATGAGTAGTTCGAAAGAGATGGCAGATAACTATATCAAGCTGGGACAGCCGGGAAAAGCAGCATCTATCTTGAATCACATGGCGAACAACTCGGTAGAGTACATCACTTGGTATTTGAGTCTGGATGATATACGTTTTGCCAGCTCATATGAAAACTGTATGCGCCACTTCTATATATTGGATGATGTATGCAAGAGCCTGGCAAATGTAAATGTGAAACCGAAAGGAGAAGAACCAGAGTCGGCAGCACTTCATTATACTCAGAAATTCGAAGAACTTTATAAGTTACTGGAAAACCGGGTAGGGAAGAATTAGGTGACAAGGTGACGAGTTGGCGAGTTGACAAGGTAACAAGAAAGCAAGATTTTGAAATGTCTTGTTTTTTGAAGTAACCAAAACCTTGTCAACTCGTCACCTTGTTTTCTTGTCAACTCAAAAAGAAAAATAAAATGCTAATAGAACAACCACCCCAATTACTTCGCCTTCTTTACCCTCGTGCCTATTGGCGAATGAACAAAAAAGAAAAGGCGGTATATCTTACATTTGATGATGGTCCTATTCCTCGCGTGACTCCTTGGGTCCTTGATTTATTAGACCATTACGGCATAAAAGCTACTTTTTTTATGGTAGGCGATAATGTACGTAAACACCCGGAAGAGTTCCGGATGGTAGTGGAGCGCGGACATCGCATCGGAAACCATACGTTTAATCACATCCGTGGGTTTGAACATACCAGTGAAAGTTATCTTGCCAATACAGAAAAAGCAAACGAATACCTGCATACAGATTTATTCCGCCCTCCCCACGGACACATGGGATGGGGACAATACCGCACCTTACGGAAAAAATACCGCATCGTCATGTGGGATTTGGTTACACGTGATTACAGTAAACGGCTGGACGGGAAGCAGGTTCTTGCCAAAGTGAAGAAATATGCGAGAAACGGGGCTATCATTACGTTTCATGACTCGCTGAAATCGGAAGAAAACATCAAATATGCACTTCCACGAGCTATAGAATGGCTGAAGGAACAAGGTTATGAGTTTAAAGTTTTCGACTGAAACCTATGGACATAAAAAAAGGAGTACCGCTGTACTCCAACCTTTGTTAACCTTAAATCTAATACTATGAAAAACACAGTACAAAGGTACGGACTTTTTTGGATTCTGCAAGGAATTAGGCTTAAAACAGATGTTTTATAACATGAATTAAGAAGTTAAACTCAATTGTTAAAGGTATTTTGCAAATTACGATTTTAAAACTACCTCTCACTGCACTATACATAAAAAAGCTAAATAAAATCAAGCAGTAGGTGCTACTCTTTTATTTTTCATGTATACTACAGTGAGGGTACTGATTAATTGCTTTTTTATTTCACAAGCAGTTGAATCTTTCCATCTGCCAACCCTTTTGCCGAGGCCTGAAGATCCAGCAAGCCTGCCTCTTCACCCGCCTGAACAATTACGGTCAGCATCCCGTTAAAAGCATGCATCTGAGGCAAGTGAAACAAATCCAAGCAGGTGGGGTCACCATTGGCAGCCGCTCTGAATTTACCGGCACCTTTCACCTTGAAACGAATCAGCCGGTTATCAACAGGACACAGATTTCCGTCTTTATCTACCACACGGAGAGTGACATAAGCTAACTCTTTTCCGTCGGCCTTCAGTTCCTTCGTATCTGTCAATAACTCAATGTGATGCGGAGCTCCAGCCGTGCGTATTGTTTTTTCAGCCATTGCTCTGCCGCTCCAGTCATAAGCCACCACTTTTACCTCTCCCGGCTCATAAACCGCCTCATTCCACATCAAGCGGTAGCGGTTTTCAACCGTCTGGTCATTTTTATACTTCCTGCCGTAGCTTTTCCCGTTCACAAACAGCTCTGCCGACGGAAAGTTCGTATAAACAAAGACCGGCACTTTCTGCCCTTCTCTTCCTTTCCAGTTCCAATGCGGCAAAATATGAAGCGTAACATCATTCTTATTCCATACACTGCGATACAAATAATAACGGTCTTTCGGAATAGAAGCGAGGTCAATGATACCAAACATGGAGCTATGGTTAGGCCATGCATCTGTGTCATAGGGACTCGGCTCACCTAAATAATCGAAACCGGTCCATACAAACTGACCGAGTGTCCACGGATAATCATCAGCCAAGGCAAAGTCGAAATCAGGGATGTTCGACCAGGAACAGTACTCCAAATCATACGATGACGACTGATGGTCATCATAAATAGCAGTAGCTTTACGTTCTGCAGGGAATTTATAAACACCGCGCGAACTGACCGTTGACGAGGTTTCCGAACCCAGCACCAAGTTCTGGGGCAAACGTTCATAAGCCTCACGATAACGGTGTGCCCGATAATTCAGACCCGGAATATCCAGCATGGCAGCAAATCCATTATCCAAGACACAGCTTACCTGATCCATACCGCAGGTAACCGGACGGGTAGGGTCTTCACGGTGACATATATCCTGCAAAAACTTAGCTACCTTATAGCCTTCGGGACTGCACTGGGTGGGAACTTCATTGCCTATGCTCCACATAACCACACAAGGATTATTACGGTAATGGCGAAGCATATTGACCATATCTTTTTCTGCCCATTCATTAAAGAAACGATGGTATCCATTCGTACATTTTGCAATATCCCACTCATCAAAAGGCTCAAGCATCATCATGAAACCCATTTCATCACACAGTTCCACTAATTCCGGAGCCGGCATGTTATGTGAAGTGCGGATGGCATCACATCCCATATCTTTCAATAACTTCAACTGATGACGCAAGGCAGAGACATTCACCGCTGCCCCTAAAGGCCCCAAATCGTGGTGATTACATACCCCTTGGAATTTGCGGTGCATTCCATTTAAATAAAATCCCTTATCGGCTATGAACTCAATGGAGCGAATCCCAAAGCGAGTGGTATAAGTATCCACCAGCTTCCCGTCAGCATAAATCTTTGAAACTGCCCGGTAAAGCGAAGGAGATTCAGGCGACCAGAGCGCAGGATGATCTACAATAAAGTTTTGCGTAAAAGGTTGTCCATGATTAATATACCCTTTATTATTTTTTTGACATACCACCTTTCCCTCCGGTGAAAGAATCTCAGTCTCTACAGTCAATTCTTTCTTATCTGCATTCTCAATCATTGTCCGCAAGCAAATGGAGGCATATTCTCCTGAAACGCGTGGAGTAAGAATCTGCGTACCCCATACAGGAACATGAATACGGTCAGTCTCTATCACATGCACATTGCGGTAAAGTCCTGCCCCGGGATACCAGCGTGATGATTGCGGACGATTTTCAAGGCGCACAGCCAATGTATTGTCTTTCCCGTCGGAATGTAAAAACTCCGTTACATCACAATAAAAAGAATTATATCCGTAAGGCCAGAAACAAACTTCTTTTCCATTGACATACACACGTGCCTCGCTCATTGCCCCGTCAAAAACCAGAGTAGTCTGCTTATCCGGTTCAGCATCAAACTCAGTCCGGTACCACCCCACTCCTACATAAGGCAATCCGCCCGTGCGTCCGGTTTTCACAGAAGCCTGTGTTTCAAAATTCTGTGTTACAGCCACATTCTGTAAATCGTGATTCCGGTCAAAAGGTCCGAATATAGCCCAGTCATGAGGAATTTGAACCTCTTTCCACGCTTTATCATTAAAAGTTTCAGCTTCTGCCCCTTTAACTTCACCCTGTGTAAACTTCCAGTTTTTTTCTAAACAACGCTCGCTGCGCTGTGCATAAAGGCTTCCTCCAAACAAAGCCCAAGTTAAGGCCAATAATAGTCTCTTTTTCATAGTCTTTTCCTTTTCTGCTCCAAAGGTAAAGTTTTCAGAGAGAAAAAAGAAAGAAACAAAGAGAGAAACATTATATTTCTTGAAAACTCCTACAAACAGAGCTTATGTTTCTACAAACAGAGGCTTTGAATGTAAAAACAGAGCCTTTGAATCTACATCCAAAGGCTCTGTTTATAGATTATTCTGGTATATTTCAATTTTTCCTCTTGATACAGAGAGGCTTTACGTTATTCTGCTTTCAAGATTAGTTCAGTACCTTTCAGTAAAGGAGAAGTAAGTTTTACACGGATTTCCCCTTTCCCATCCGTTGCCTGAATATAAGCTAACAAACGTCCGCGATAAGCACGATGATGATTGTCCGTATAATCACTCATATCACTGTTGTCTGAGCCTTCTAATCCTAACAGGCGGGCAGGTCCTTCTACTTGGCAAGTCACATCATTATCACCTAATTTAACCATCGTACCATTTTCATCAACAATCTCAATAGTGATATGAGCGACCGATTTTTCAGACGATAATACAGTCCGATCGGCTAATGCTCTCAATGCATAAGGTCTTCCGGATGTTTTAATGAGATAAGATGATACCACCTTTCCTATATTGTCACATCCTTCAGCCTTAAGCTCTCCTGGCTGATAAGGAATATCCCAATGAATGATACCAGTCTTGTCATCATAAGGCTTCATAGCTCCAACTTCTTTTCCATCAAGCAACAAGCGAGCCTGAGGAGCATTAGTATAACAAACCACACGCACCATTTGTCCCGGTTCATAATTCCAGCTATCCCATGCATCGGCTGAAAGCCAGTCATGCTGAGGATGCTTAGGATAAGTACCAATATAAGTTACCGGATGCTCACACCAAAGTGATGCACGAAAATGTCCACGCGGCTTCGGAAAACTACCGAAATCAAGTAATCCGGTATATAAACCACGTGAGGGCCATCTGCCCGATTCACCAAGGTAATCTGTTCCAGTCCATAAGAACTGACCAAAAATAAACTCCTTGTCACGCACTGCTTTCCACGCATCAAATCCCACTCCGGTCTCACTTCCATAAATAATCCGATCCGGATAAGTAGCATGATCCTCATCATAACGGTTTTCTGTATAATTATAACCTACCACGTCAACTGCCTCCGGATATTCTGTTTGATTAGACATTACAACTCCTGCCAATGCACCTGTAACCGGACGAGAAGTATCGACTGAGCGGACGCAAGCAGCTAACCGTTTAGCTATCTTACCGATACGCATAGCATCTGGAGCATCAGGCTTATACCCTCCAAACATAGGCTGATTAATGGTTAATCCATCAAGAACAGGATGAGAGTAAGGGTCATTAGGGTAATCAACCTCATTTCCTATACTCCACAAAAACACAGAAGGATGGTTACGGTCACGACGTACCATATCAGTTACATCGCGTTCAATCCATTCTTCAAAAAAATCAAATGATCCATCATAGTTAGGCTCGCCTACATTCCATCCTTTCATCCACTTCCGTTTCGGAAATTCCCATTCGTCGGACGCTTCATCCATGACCAAAAGTCCCATACGGTCACATAAATCGTAAACCACAGGTGCTTGTGGATTGTGACTCATACGAATCGCATTTACCCCTATGGCTTTCAAATTGTTCAACCGTCGTTCCCAAACTTCTGGAGGAACAACCGCTCCCAATACACCGGCATCATGATGTAAGCATACCCCTTTTACTTTCATCCATTCACCATTCAATGCAAAACCTTTATTGGCATCAAACTGAAGCGTACGAAGTCCAACCTTTGTTTCACACCCGTCAATCCGTTTACCTCCTCCAAACAATTCTGTCTTTAATGTATAAAGATAAGGGTCATCCAAGCTCCAACGGTGCGGCTTGTTAACCTTTAAATTGACAGATATTTGGGTTAGCCCCTTCTCACGGTTAGATACAGGATTCCGACGCTGAGATACTAACTTGCCGGTATGGTCATATAATGCTGCCCGCACTTCCAGCTTACAAGAGGCAGCAATATGCTTCTCTACTTCCATATCAACAGTTACACTTGCCTGCTTATCGGTCAGTGAAGATGCATACCAACCCACTCCCCATTGAGAAAAATGTATCTCTGGAGCAGCAACCATCCATACATCCCGATAAATACCCGAACCAGTATACCAGCGAGAGTCAGCATACCGGCTATGGTCTATTCGGACAGCCAACACATTATCACCCTCCTTTAAATAGGGAGTCATATCATATAAAAATGAAATATATCCATTCGGACGTTTTCCCAATAAATGTCCGTTCAAATACACTTCACTGCGGTTATAAGCTCCTTCAAAATAAATATAGTGTCTTGATGCACTATCTTGTATCTTAAAATGCTTACGATACCATCCGATTCCTCCAGGTAGATAACCAGTACAACTTGCCAAGGAAGGAGATAACTGCCCCTCGACCGACCAGTCATGAGGTAAATCAAGCTTACGCCATTTACTATCATCGAATGATGGATTACGGTAACTTACCGTATCATCGGAAAGACTGAATAACCAGTCTTCATTTATCTTTTGTGCTTCTCCAAATGATACCTGAGCCTCAAGCGGAGAAACACTTCCAAAGACTATCAAAAGAATAAAAAATGAAATAAATCTGTTTCTCATAACCCAATACTTCGGTAAATTTTTACCGAAAAATTAAAAGTTAAACAATAAAACCGGC
>CAUDXH010000024.1 GCA_958453305.1 uncultured Bacteroides sp.
CGGTTTTATTGTTTAACTTTTAATTTTTCGGTAAAAATTTACCGAAGTATTGTTATAGCGGTAACCCCAAAAGCGGAGGAGGTAAACAGATTGGAGTAGCTATCGCTGATTCGCCGGCCGGACCTTTTGTTGACTTGGGGTATCCCATCGTTACAGAGTCACCCGTAGGAGGAGGTCAGCAGATTGATGTGGATGTATTTACTGATCCGGTATCAGGAAAATCGTATTTGTATTGGGGCAATGGCTATATGGCAGGTGCAGAACTGAATGCGGATATGGTTTCCATCAAAAAGGAAACTTTGCAGGTCATGACTCCGAAAGGTGGCTCTTTGAAAGATTTCAATTACCGTGAAGCTCCTTATGTATTTTATCGTAATGGATTGTATTATTTCTTGTGGTCGGTGGATGATACGGGGTCACCGAACTATCATGTGGCTTATGGAACGTCAACTTCTCCTTTGGGAAAGATAAAAGTAGCCAAAGATCCGGTTGTTCTTATTCAAGATCCGGAAAAGGAAATCTATGGACCGGCTCATAATTCCGTTGTCCGTAAGCCGGGAACTGATGAATGGTATATTGTTTACCACCGAATCAATAAGAGCTTCTTGAAAAAAGAACCGGGTACGCATCGTGAAGTATGTATTGACCGTATGGAGTTTAATGCCGACGGAACAATTAAGCGAGTGGTTCCTTCTTTGTAATCCTAAAAATACTTTATTATGAAAAACATGAAATATATAGCTGCATTAGGCGCTTGCTTGTTCACACTGCCGGCTGCAGCTCACTTGAATGAAACAATGAATGAGCCAGATTCGGTTTATCTGTTCTCGTATGCCACTACTCCCGATGAAGGTCGGAGCGGACTGAAGTTTGCTTGGAGTCCGGATAAGACACAATGGTTTAGCCTCGGCAATGGCTATGGTTACGTAAAGTGTGATTATGGTGCTTGGGGCGCAGAAAAACGCATGGTGAAACCGGAATTGCGCCGTGATAAAAAAGGGGTGTGGCATTGTATTTGGCAATTAAACGGAAACGGGAAAGAGTTTGCTCATGCTGCTTCTGCCGATTTAATGACCTGGAAGCGTCAGTCGTATTTCACGGATGCGCAGTTCGCTGAGTTTGTATCCGGCGAATGGACTCAATATCAAAATCAAACCATCTCTGTTAATGGAGTGGAAGAAAACGGAACATTGCAAAAGGTAGCATGGAGTGACGTAAACCGGATGCTTCAGTTTGTGGATCACCGGGATTACCGGGCACAGCTTCATGATGAGCGTACGGAGCAGGATGGTTTTCGTTTTGCCGGACTTCAGCCGGTATCAATGGACCTGTCTGTTCGCTCAGAACATGCTAAAACTATCAGTGATAAGTTAATAGGTATTTTTTTCGAGGATATAAATTATGGAGCCGATGGAGGTCTCTATGCTGAATTGATTCAAAACCGCGATTTTGAGTATAATGCGGACGACCGTCGTGACTGGCATGCCACTTACGCGTGGAACCTGAAAGGGGAAGGAACTACAATGGAAGTATCGGCCGCCAGTCCGATTCATGCTAATAATCCGCATTATGTGGTTTTGGATGTAAAGCAGCCGGGAGCTGCACTTGTAAATTCCGGATTTGACGGTATTGTTTTACGAAAGGGTGATAAATATACGCTCTCTTTGTTTGTACGTGCAATAGGTAAAGGGGGTAAGGTAAAAGTTTGTTTGAGGGACGAACAAGGTACAGAGATTGTTTCAAGGATAATAAAAGTTACCTCAGAAAAATGGAAGAAGGAGGAAGTGGTGCTGACCGCAGGAAATTCTGCCGGTAAAGCAACTTTGGAGGTTTGTCCGCAGGAAGCCGGGAAGTATGCGTTGGATATGGTTTCGCTTTTCCCGCAAAACACCTTTAAGGGCAGAAAGAATGGTCTTCGTGCCGATTTGGCTCAGACACTTGCCGACCTTCATCCGCGTTTTATGCGCTTCCCCGGTGGATGTGTAGCTCATGGTAATGGATTGGATAACATTTATCGTTGGAAAAACTCGATAGGTCCTTTGGAAGCTCGCAAGCCCATGAAAAATCTGTGGGGCTATCATCAGTCTATGGGTTTGGGTTATCATGAGTATTTCCAATTTTGTGAGGATATGGGAGCTGAACCCTTGCCTGTCTTGGCTGCGGGAGTTCCGTGTCAGAATTCGGCATGTGAACACGGCAAACTGGTTAGTGGAGGTCAGCAAGGCGGTATTCCTATGGAGCATATGGATGAATATGTACAAGATGTACTTGATTTGATAGAGTATGCCAACGGAGACCCGAAAAAGAACAAATGGGCGAAGATGCGTGCCGAAGCCGGACATCCGAAACCATTTAATTTGAAATATGTAGGTATCGGAAATGAAGATTTGATAACCGATGCGTTTGAAGAACGCTTCACCATGATTTATAAGGCTGTCAAGGAGAAATACCCGGAAATTACAGTCATCGGTACGGTTGGTCCGTTTTATGAAGGTACTGATTATGAGGAAGGCTGGGATTTGGCTACACGCTTGAATGTGCCGATGGTAGATGAGCATTATTATAACACTCCCGGATGGTTTATTCATAATCAAGACTATTATGATCGGTATGACCGTTCAAAATCGAAGGTGTATCTTGGAGAATATGCAGCCCATCTTCCCGGCCGGCCTAACAATATCGAAACAGCATTGGCAGAGGCCTTATATCTTACTGCCGTGGAACGGAACGGGGATGTTGTGGAAATGACTTCGTACGCTCCGCTGCTGGCTAAAGAAGGGCACATCCAGTGGAATCCGGATTTGATTTACTTTAATAATCAGGAAGTGAAACCTACAGTGGGCTACTATGTACAGTTGCTTTACGGACAAAATTCAGGTGATACTTATTTACCTGCCGACCGTAAGATTGATAATCCGAGGGCTGATGTGCAAAAACGTATTGCTTCGTCAGTGGTGCGTGACAGCCGTACGGGTGATATGATTATCAAGTTGGTTAACCTTCTTCCGGTTCCGGTAAAGACCTCGGTAGATTGTCCGGATATGTCTTCAAGTGAGGCTGTATTAAAAGTCCTTTCAGGCAAGCCTACCGATCGTGAGGCTAAACCAGTGGAAAGCCGTCTGCAGGTTTCCGGCAAGTTCTCATACGAAATGCCCGCTTATTCGTTGAGCGTCATTCGTATTCCCGCTGTAGTGTCAAAGAAATGAATTGTTTATAGGCATTCATTATATAGGTTAGTTACTTAAACCTGATTTAGAGGTGTGTCAAGTGCCAATGGTTATGAAAGACCATTGCTTTGACACACCTTTTTTATCTCTGTCATTTTTCGCTTTTTACATTGGTGTCAGCTGGAAGGCACATGACTTGTTTTAACTTTCCGCCTATTTATTATGCGAAGGCAGGATGCGGTTCGGCAAAATCAAATCAGAAAAACAAGTTTTTCTTTTGCCGCTGCGCTCACCTTTCACTATATTTGTACGTATAAAAAGAGAAGAAACATCCGGGCAATACCTCTCGCCGTATCAGCCTGTGAAATATAAGAAGTGCTAATTCGTAATGATTATAACCGATGGAATTAATTCGTAGAGTTCACCATGTAGCTGTAATTTGCAGTGATTATCGTCGTTCGTTGGATTTTTATACCCAAGTACTTGGGTTTGAAGTGATAGCTGAGCATTTTCGGCAAGAACGGCAATCGTATAAAACCGACCTTGCCTTGAATGGTGACTATGTAATCGAACTGTTCTCATTTCCCGAACCGCCGTCACGGCTGTCTTATCCGGAAGCCGCAGGTCTGCGTCACCTTGCTTTTGAGGTAACAGATATAGATGAGGCTGCTTTGCATTTGGAAAAGCTGGGAGTTTCTCATCAGCCCATACGGGTGGATGAATATACGGGGCAGCGTTTTCTTTTTTTTGAAGACCCTGACAGGCTGCCGTTGGAGTTTTATGAATCAGCTTTGTAGCTAATGAGGTAAATTGATTTAGGTAAACCAAGTACACCCGGTAACCATTTATGAAGAAGTTGATTCTTGCCGATAATCAGGATATTACCCGCTATGGAATGCGAGCTGTTGCTTTAGGGCTGTTTTCTGAAATCACAGAGCTGACCGACCGTCAGCAGTTGGCTGAGCATTTGTTGCTGCATGGTGATGCGGTGGCAGTGATAGACTATACGCTGTTTGACTGTACGCCAGAGCAGTTGCTTGTTTTGAAGGAACGTTTTCCTCAGTCTATATTTGTTTTATTCAGCGATTCCCTGAGTGAGAACTTCTTGCGTAAAATGGTTTTCAGTAATCAAACTTTTAGTGTGTTGATGAAAGACGATTCGTTAGAAGAAATTATATCTTGTTTGAAGAAAGCAGCCGATGGAGAGCCTTTTATTTGTGCTCGGGCAAAGGTATTACTTAACGAAAAACAGCCATCAAAGCAAGAAAAGGAAATCCTTCCGCTGACACTTACCGAAAAAGAAATACTGAAAGCCCTTTCTATGGGGAAAACCACCAAGGAAATAGCGGCAGAACGTTTCCTCAGTGTCTATACAGTGATGACGCACCGTAAAAACATATTTAGAAAGTTGCAGGTAAACAATGCGCACGAAGCGGTGCGTTATGCGCTTCGTGCAGGCATTGTAGATTCTATGGAGTATTATATCTGAGCCAGAGCCTGGTCTAGATCGGCTATTAAATCGTCAATATGCTCGGTTCCGATAGAAAGTCGGACGGTTCCGGGCTTGATTTGCTGTTCTTCCAATTCTTCGGCATTTAATTGCGAATGCGTGGTGGTAGCCGGATGGATGACCAATGATTTCATATCGGCTACATTGGCCAGCAGCGAGAATATTTTCAGGTTGTCTATAAAACGCTGTGCTTCGGCAATGCCTCCTTTCAGGTCGATGGTAAAGATAGAACCGGCTCCTTTGGGGAAATACCGCAGATAAAGTGCGTGGTCTGGGTGGTCAGGAAGGGCAGGGTGGTGTATGTTCTCAACCTTCGGATGATTGCTCAGATACCTTACGATTTTGAGTGCATTTTCTACATGGCGTTCTACGCGCAGGGAGAGCGTTTCGAGCCCTTGTAAAAGAAGGAATGCGTTAAACGGACTGATGGCAGCTCCGGTGTCGCGGAGAAGGATTGCACGTATACGTGTTACGTAGGCTGCTTCTCCTGCCACTTCGGTAAAGCGTATTCCGTGATAGCAAGGGTCGGGCTCAGTGAGTTGAGGAAACTTACCGGAAGCATTCCAGTTGAATTTTCCTGTATCTACAATCACTCCTCCGAGGCTGGTTCCATGACCTCCGATAAACTTGGTGGCCGAATGGACAATAATATCTGCACCATGTTCAGCCGGACGAATCAGATAGGGAGTTCCGAATGTATTATCCACTATGAGTGGAATGTTGTGGCTGTGCGCAATTCGGGCTATTTCTTCCATGTCAACGATATTCGAATTCGGGTTCCCAAGCGTTTCTATGAAAATCAGTTTTGTATTTTCCTGTATGGCTTTTCCAAAATTTGAAGCATCCGACGGTTCCACAAATGTAGTTGTAACTCCTGAGGCTGGAAGGGTATGTGCCAGAAGGTTATATGAGCCTCCGTAAATGGTCTTGGCAGCTACGATATGGTCGCCTGTGCGGGTGATGTTCTGAAAGGCATAAGCTATGGCGGCTGCTCCGGATGCAACAGCTAAAGCTGCCACGCCTCCTTCGAGTGCGGCAATTCGCTTTTCCAGAACCTCTTGGGTAGGATTGGTTAAACGTCCGTAAATATTTCCCGGTTCTTGCAGGGCGAAACGTGCTGCAGCGTGTTTGGAGTTGTGAAACACATACGATGTAGTTTGATAAATAGGAACGGCGCGCGCATCCGTTGTAGGGTCAGCCTGTTCCTGTCCTGCATGAAGCTGCAGGGTCTCGAAGTGTAAGTCTTTTGTTTTCATGTTAGTTGTATTTGTTATGTACGATTAAAGTGGATATTCTTCAAATGCGTAAAGTACAGTTGATAAGTACCGTTCTCCTGTATCGGGCAAGAGAACTACGATGTTTTTTCCTGCATATTCAGGCTGTTGTGCCAGTTGGAGTGCGGCAAAGGCAGCTGCTCCTGAGGAAATTCCTACCAGCAGACCCTCTTTGAATGAAAGTTCGCGTCCGGTGCGGATGGCATCATCATCGGCAACTCGGATAACTCGGTTTACTACATCTGCGTGATAAGTTTCAGGGATGAATCCGGCTCCGATTCCTTGTATCTTATGCATACCCGGTTTGTCACCCGATAGTACAGCTGAAGTGTCTGGCTCTACAGCAATAACCTCTATATTCGGATTATGCCGTTTCAGTCCTTCTCCTACGCCGCTTAAGGTACCTCCAGTTCCTACTCCAGCAATGAAAACATCAACTTTTCCGTCGGTGTCGCGCCAAATTTCTTCGGCAGTGGTATGGATATGTGCGTCGGGGTTGGCTTGATTTTCAAACTGCTGAAGGATAACGGCTCCCGGAGTAGTATCACGTAACTGGTTTGCCTTTTCGATCGCTCCTTTCATACCTTGGTCGCCGGGAGTAAGAACCAATTGTGCCCCCATGGCTTTCAGTAAGTTCTGTCGCTCCAGACTCATGGTTTCAGGCATGGTCAGAATGGTTTTATAGCCTTTTACGGTAGAAACCCACGCTAAGCCTACTCCGGTATTTCCGCTGGTGGGTTCGATGATGGTTGCCCCGGGAGTTAAGATTCCTTTTTGCTCGGCATCTTCAATCATGGCGAGAGCGATGCGGTCTTTTACACTGCCTCCCGGGTTGAAATACTCCAGCTTGGCTATGATGGTTGCCTGGCTGTTATGAGCTTTGGTTAAGCGTTTCAGTTCTAATAGAGGAGTATTGCCTATAAGTTCGGTAAGTTGGGTTTTAATATTTGCCATAATCGTATGCTTTTGATTTGATGGCAAAGGTAAGCGGAATATGAATTATGGTCAATACCCTATTTAGGGTATATGTAAGGAGGGAATAAAAAAAGAGAAGCATCTGCTTCTCTCTGAGTTGCGGAGGCCTGACTCGAACAGACGACCTTTGGGTTATGAGCCCAACGAGCTACCAACTGCTCCACTCCGCGATGTTATTTTTTTGTAGTTGCGGAGGCCTGACTCGAACAGACGACCTTTGGGTTATGAGCCCAACGAGCTACCAACTGCTCCACTCCGCGATATTATTTCTTAAATGCGTTGCAAAGGTACGGCTTTATTTTGTAAGAAACAAATATTTTCTGGATAAATTTGAAAAAACTCGTTTTAGGAAGTGTTCAGATGCTTGGCGGTCTTTTGCAGAGGTTATATATATAACGTGTCAGTGATTTCGTGGAAGTACTCTGGTACTTTGCCGGGAGTACTCCAGTACTTTGACGGAAGTACTCCAGTACTTTGCCGGGAGTACTGTGGAATGTTGGGGGAGTCTTTCCCTTTTTGTCTATAAAAAAGCAGTGCCCGAAAGAAGCACAGGCTGATATCTCATCAGGCTGTATCCTCTTTCCAGGCACTTTGACGTATCTATTTATACCTATTGCTTATCGCTTCAAGTTCGGGTTTTTTTCCACTTCCTTGGGGGGATAATTATGGTAAATGGATGATACATCATTCCATGGAGCTGTTATTTCCATGTTTTCTTTCAAGACTACATCTTCAGCAAGTGTATAGGTAAATGCATTACCGTTTTTGTCCATACTGTGAGTCAGTGTTCCTTTCGGCACCAATACCTCGTCTTGAGCTCCGGTACGGTAATCGTAGTTTTCTTTCAGACGGTTCATACGGAACTGGTCGGAACGGCGGGTTACCATGGCGTGAACATATCCGGCTACTTCGTAACCGTGTTCGGTATAAGCTGCTTCTGCCAGCTGGTCAGCACTCATGCCATCTACTTCGTTTACTTTAGCTTGGTCAGCATAAGCACGTTTACGTACATCTTTCAGTGCATTCTTGGCTTCAGTCAAGTCGGCTGCACCGCTGCGGGCTGCTGATTCAGCATACCAAAGCAGTACTTCCGAGTAACGGATAAGCTGGTGGCGCTTGTTGATACACATACCCCCCCAGAAGGGTTGAGTGTAATCGTAAGGAGCAGCAGCCGGTCCTGCATTTACAGTAAACGATACGTACATAGGGCGATAGTCGCTTACTACGTAATTTGCATCCTTTCCACTTAAACCGTTGTATTTCTTTCCGTCTGTAGTGGCCCACCAGTCAACCAGAACTCCGTTGCTGGTGCGCAGCTGTTTGGCAAACATGGCATCTTTGCGCGGTCCTTCCGGATAGTTTTTCCAATATCTGCGTTCGGGAATGAAGTCACCCCATCCGCCTAAGCCGCCTAACTGATGACAGGAAGAGAACTGTGAATCCCAGTCATTCCAACCGCCGGTAGTGGTGTTATAGTCGATACCCAGCAAGGTTTCTGCATGGTGGTTGTTGCCATATGAGAAAATCTGATTCCATTCTTGCAACAGCTCCTGTTTGTAAGTACCCTTCTTAACACCCTCTATAACTTCTTTGGCTTTCGTGGCAGCGTCTGCGTAATATTGAGTCTGATTCATCGGATAACCCGCCATTGACATATATACGGCAGCCAGCGTAGCTTTTACAGCCTGTGCCGATACATATACATTCTGTCCTTCGATGGATTTCGGGCTTCCGGTATATTGAGCCGGAAGATTCAGTTCTTCCGCTTTTTTCAAGTCGATTATAATCTGTTTATATACATCTTCCACAGAGGCAGGCATCATGTCGTTCGGATTTTCGGAGCCGTTATGTAAGGGGAGGGGAAGCGGACCGAAGAGACGAACCAGCGTGTAGTAAGAATAGGCTCTCCAGTAGTGAGCCTGTCCCAAAGCTTCGTTAAGGGCGTCTTCCGAGATATCGGCTTTTCCCGTTTTGTCAATGATGTCATTTGCGGCAAAGATGATGTGATACATACGCTTCCATGACCATTCCAGACCTTTCTGGTCGGTCGGGGTTTCATAGGCATCAGCCGACAGGTATGCAGCTTTGTTTCCGCCGGTAGTTGAGGTTACGTCATCTCCCTGACACATCGGAATCAAGGGGTTTGAGTTTGCCTGATAAGCCTGTACTTTTGCGTAAAGTGCATTGACTGCCAGATTTACTTCATCTTGGTTAGAGTAGAAGTTGTCAGGAGTCAGTTTTCCTTTGGGGTCTTCGGTAAGGAAGTCGCTGCAAGAAGTTGCCAAGAGCAAGGAAGCCATGAGGAGGCCTCTTGAAAATAATTTATGTTTCATAGTGGTTTAATCAATTAAAAGTTCATACGTAATCCGAAAGTAAATGTACGGTTGATAGGTGAAGTACCGGTATCGATACCGGCAGCGCGGTCACCATAGTCGCTTGAGAAGGAATAACCTGTCGGGTTCGCACCTTTGTAACCAGTGATGGTAAACAGGTTCTGTACGCTGAAGCTCAAGCGGAGGTCGGCGAATTTAATCATTGATTTCGGGAAGTCGTAAGCCAAGGTTACGTTGTCGCAGCGGAAGTAGCTTGCGTTTTCTACCCATTTTGAAGAGTTACCGATGTACTGGTTATTTGCCACTTTCGGGTTCGGCATGGTGTGTCCCACTTCGCTTAAGAAGTCGGCGTCAGTAAACATACGTGAGTTACCGATCATAGAGTTCATGGAGAAGCGTAGTGCGTTCAGACGTTCTACACCGAATGCACCGGTAAAGAAGGCATTCAAGCTCCAGTTTTTGTAACGTACCGAGTTGTTCCATCCCATGGTAAAGTCAGGGCTTGCTTTTCCTAAAACTACGCGGTCGGTAGTTTGCGGGTTGCGGGTTACTTCGCCGTTGGCTGTGTAATAAGTATCGTAACCGTCTTTGTCGATGCCTGCCCAGTTGTAACCGTAAAGTGTACCGATGGGTTCACCTTCCTTGATGATGGTACAGTCAGTGATGATTGACTGGAATGAACCACCGTAGATAATCGGTTCTTGAGCAGTCAGTTTCTTCACTTCGTTTTTCAGGTAAGTACCTGTGATGGTAGTACTCCATCCCCAATCGTTGGTGTCAATGATGTTGGCATCGATAGAGAGGTCAATACCTTGGTTGGCTACCTTACCTGCATTGATCAGATATGAATTACCTCCGAGGAAGTCAGGAGTATAAGTAGTCAGCAAGGCATCCGAAGTCTGCTTGTTAAAGTAGTCAAGGCTCAGGTTCAATCTGCCTTCCCACAATCCCAAGTCGATACCTACGTCAAACTGTTTGGTTTTTTCCCATTTGATGTCAGGGGTAGCAATACCGTTTGCCCAATAACCGGTTACTCCCAAGTTGGTTCCGTAGTAAGTAGAAGTTGCTCCCATCAATCCGAGGGTGGAATACGGAGTAATATCCTGATTACCGATAACACCATAGCTGGCACGCAGTTTCAAGTTGCTGATGGCAGTAGCCTTATCTTTCAGGAACGATTCGTTAGAAAGAGTCCATGCTGCAGCAATTGAAGGGAAGTAGCCCCATTTGTTTTCCGAGAAACGGCTGGAACCGTCGGCACGGAAGGTACCGGTTACCATGTAGCGGTTATCGAAGTTATACATCACACGACCTACACCAGAAAGCATTGCCCAGTCTGAATAGCTGTTGGTAGCATCGCGCTTAGTGGCATTCTGTACATCCCAGTAGCCTACAGATTCGGTAAGCAGGTTTTCGCCACTGATACCCATGGCGCGTGTTTCGCTCTTGGTTGCTTCCCATACGGCTGTTGCTGTCAGGAAGTGTTTGTCATTCCAACTTCCTACATAGGTCAAGTTGTTGGTTGACTGAAGCATCATACGCTGGTTGTTGGCATTGCTCATTCTGTTTGAGTTATGTGTGATACCTGTCTTCTTAGAACTAAAGCCGTAAGAAGTATTGTTGTAATAATCTACACCGTTGGTTGTAGTAAAGGTAAGCCCTTTGGCAAGGTTGAACTTCAAGTCAATGCGTCCGTTTAAAACATCTCTGCGGCGTTCGTTATCTCCGCCAGCCAAAGCCGAGTAGGCATTTTCCTGAATGGTACAATACGGGTCGTTCTGGTAATTGCCGTTTTCATCAAACATTTCCATGGTCGGTGATGAGTTGAAAGCAATCCACAAGGGGTTGTAACCGCTCATTTCCAGTCCGCCGATACCTTTACCGATACCGCGTGATGCGTTCACATCTAATGTAACATCCAGCCAAGGTTTGATTTTAGCCTTCACGTTAGCCTTGGCAGAATAGCGTTCGTAGCTGCTCTTTTCGAGCACGCCTTCATGTTTCATGTAGTTGGCAGAAAGATAAGTCTGGATATCTTCTTTACCTTTTGAGAATACCAGTTTATAGTTCTGAGTCACTCCGGTGCGGAACATAGTGTCTTCCCAGTCGATACCCGGGTTCGTTCCGTCCAGATAATCTTGTACGTCTACTGCATTGACACCTGCATAGTCTACCAATGCCTGTGCGTATTCTTTGGTACCCATCATCTTCGGCAGGCGAGTTGCATTCGAAATACCTACAGTTGCATCGAAAGTAATGCTGCTCTGTCCTTGCACACCGGTTTTGGTTGTGATGATAACCACACCGTTGGCACCACGAGAACCGTAAATGGCTGTAGAAGAAGCATCTTTCAATACCTGCATACTTTGAATATCTTCAGGGTTGATGCCGTCAAGACCCGATTCGCGAACCATACCGTCGACTACATAAAGCGGGTCGTTGCTTTTGTTGATAGAGTTGGTACCGCGTACGCGCACTTTTACCGAACCGCCCGGAATTCCGTCGCTTACCACGTTGACACCCGACATACGTCCTTGAAGCGCGTCGCTTGCCTGCGTAATAGGCTGGTCTTTAAAAGCTTTGTTGTCCATGACAGAAACCGAACCAGCCAAGTCGGCTTTACGTACCACACCGTAACCGATTACAACTACTTCATCCAATGTTTCGGTATCTTCGTGCAGCGTAATCTTTAAATCTGCTTTTCCGTTTACAGGAACTTCTAAGGTTTTGAAACCTACATACGAAACGACCAAAGTGGCATTCGATGGAACATTCAGTGTGAAGCGTCCGTCTAAGTCGGTAATGCTACCATTGCCTTCTGCTCCTTTCTGAGCAACGTTCACACCAATCAGCGGTTCTCCATTGCTGTCGGTTACAACACCATTTACTTTGTTTACTTGCTGACTGATTGCATAGTCGGCGAGAGCAGTTGACTGGGATGCGAAAACAGAAGCACCCGGTGCTAGTATTCCCAAAGCGAAGGGAACAGCTCCTAAAAAGAATTTAGGTTCTACTTTCATAGTTCTTATTTTAAAGGTTTAGTATTAACAGTTACATACATTCAGGGATGTATGGTCACAAGGTTGGGATTGTGTTTATTCCTTATGTATTAAATTTTACTATAAAAAAGCCATAAACCACGGACTGTAGGTGATGCCGAAAACAAGTGGCTAAAACAGCAATCCGTGTTAGGACAGGTTAGTTTATTTTTGCGTCAATAATGATTATTTGTATATTTTAACTCATTATTGCGGTGCAAATATATAACCTATTTTGTAAATAGGGAAATAAAACTAAAAAAAATATATATGTTCTTTAATATAAAAAATATATTTAAATATGGTGTATTGGCTGTTCTTGTTTGTTTAATAAAAAGAGGCTGTTGCCGTTCTTGTATATTCCTTATATATAGTAGGGGAAAACACTTTGGCATATCTTTTAAAACAACCAAGCGTTTAGCATGAAATTTCCCGTGGTTTTACTTTAAATGCCGAGGCGTTTTAGAGCATAATATATATGAGATGTTTATTTTTACTTATTTTGGCAGGTTCCCCTTGTTAAAATTGCGTCCTATTTGTTTTGTAGCAAGAAAAAGCGTACTTTTGCTCACTGTATATACTTTATGTGCAATTAAACAGACGATGAGTGTAATAAAGACCAGAGCCCAGCTAGTAGATGTAGCTCGTCAGCTTTTTGCGAAAAATGGTGTGGAAGCAACGACGATGAATGATATTGCTTTGGCATCAAAGAAAGGCAGGCGTACACTTTATACCTATTTTAAGAGTAAGGAGCAAATTTATCTGGCTGTGGTTGAGGCAGAGCTGGAGATGCTGTCCGACCGTTTGAAAAAAGCGGCAGAGAAGCCCATTCGCGCTGACGATAAAATACTTGAGCTGATTATGACTCATCTGGACTCTATTAAAATGGCTGTTTACCGCAACGGAACTCTCCGTGCCAATTTCTTTCGGGATATATGGCGGGTGGAAACCGTGCGGAAACACTTCGACCAGAAAGAAATCGGACTGTTCAGGCATATCCTGATGGAGGGAAAAGAACAAGGCATTTTTGATATAGACAATGTGGTTATAACAGCCGATATTCTCCATTATTGTATTAAAGGTATAGAGGTTCCTTATATCCGCGGCCAGATAGGTGAAGAGTTGGATGATGAAACCGGATGGCGTTATGTTGCCAAATTGGTATTCGGCGCTTTGGGGTGTAGGAAAAGAAGTTTATAATATTCATTTAAATAAAACAAATCATGGGATTATTAACAGGAAAAACAGCTATCGTTACCGGAGCTGCTCGTGGAATCGGAAAAGCGATTGCACTGAAATTTGCTTCTGAAGGTGCAAACATTGCATTTACAGATTTGGTTATTGACGAAAACGGTCAGAATACCGAAAAAGAAATTGCTGCTTATGGCGTTAAAGTAAAAGGATATGCTTCGAATGCAGCCAGCTTTGAAGATACTGCCAAAGTGGTAGAGCAGATTAAGGAAGATTTCGGTTCTATCGACATCTTGGTAAACAATGCCGGTATTACGAAAGATGGTTTGATGATGCGTATGAGCGAAGCTCAATGGGATGCTGTTATTGCAGTCAACTTGAAATCGGCATTCAACTTCATTCACGCATGTACTCCGATTATGATGCGTCAGAAGTGCGGAAGCATCATCAATATGGCTTCTGTAGTAGGTGTTCACGGTAATGCAGGTCAGTGCAACTACTCTGCTTCAAAGGCAGGTATGATTGGTTTGGCTAAGTCAATTGCTCAGGAACTGGGTTCTCGCGGTATTCGTGCAAATGCTATCGCTCCGGGATTTATCATCACTGATATGACAGCAAAACTGTCGGATGAAGTGAAGGCAGAATGGAGCAAGAAGATTCCTTTGCGCCGCGGAGGTACTCCTGAAGATGTGGCTAACATCGCTGTATTCCTGGCTTCTGATATGTCTTCATATGTATCAGGACAGGTTATCCAGGTTGATGGTGGAATGAATATGTAATTGTATGACAGTCGTTTACGAAGATAATCATATTATTGTTGTCAATAAGACGGCTTCAGAAATAGTACAAGGTGACAAGACAGGGGATATTCCCCTGTCTGAAACCGTGAAACAGTATATCAAGGAGAAATATGCCAAGCCGGGAAACGTGTTTCTGGGTGTGACGCATCGCTTGGACCGTCCGGTTAGCGGACTGGTGGTTTTTGCCAAAACCAGCAAGGCTTTGACGCGCTTGAATGAGATGTTTCGTAATTCGGAGGTGAAGAAAACCTATTGGGCTATTGTGAAAAACTGCCCTCCGGCTGAAGAGGGTGAATTGGTGCACTTCTTGGTGCGGAATGAAAAGCAGAATAAATCGTATGCGTACGATAAGGAGGTGAAAAACTCAAAAAAAGCTGTTTTGCATTACCGTCTGATAGGGCGTTCGCAGAACTATTACTTGCTTGAGGTGGATTTAAAGACGGGGCGTCATCATCAGATACGTTGCCAGCTGGCGAAGATGGGATGTCCGATAAAAGGAGATTTGAAATATGGTTTCCCGCGTTCTAATCCAGATGGAAGTATTTGTCTTCATGCCCGTAAGGTGAATTTCATTCATCCGGTGTCAAAGGAGCAGATTAGTCTGACAGCACCGCTTCCTTCCGGAAATCTGTGGAATGGTTTTCAGATGATAGAATAAAAAAAGAGAGCGCTTCACAGCGTTCTCTCTCCAATTAACACATAGGCATCTTCATTTATCAAGAGATCGAATGAAAAAACAATCTCTAACTTTATTCTATGGGGTTGGGTTTATAGTTTAGTTTCGTTTCGTTTAGTTTACTTTATTTCGTTTAGTTTTCTTTTTTAGCTTCGTTTCAATTCATTTCTTTTTCTTCTTTGCTTTTATATATCGAATGAAGATGATTGCCTCGTTCTTTAAATTAAAAACAATTCTTATGCCAAATTGTTCTCCTGAAGCGGCTTTTTGGAGATAAAATCGGAAATTTTTTTTGATAAAACATCGAATACTTGTATATCAGCTGTTTATCGGTATATAAAAGAAAGAGAAACAACTGGAATACCGGCACTTTTTTGTGATTTTATTTCCAGTTCTATCTCTCTCTTCTGTTTTATTGTGAACAAAGTGTGGAATAAGTTGTGGCAGCTGTGGAATAATTCCACACTGTTATTGTGGAATATTGTAGAGCTTCATCTTGTTATATAGGGTTTTTCGGTCTACACCTAGTAATAGGGCTGCTTTGGTTTTGTTATTCCCGGTTTGCTGTAAGGCATTTAGAATGCGCTGTTTTTCGGTAGCTTCATCGTAAAGGGAAAAAGCAGAGGCAGGCATTGTTGAATCAGACCGATAGTCAGTCAGTTCCTCTCCTAAATCTTTTAATGAGATGAAATCTCCTTTGGCTAACAGTGTAGCCCGTTTTACTGTATTTTTTAATTGGCGAAGATTTCCCGGCCAAGGATAGTTTTGTAATGCTTCACTGGCCATGGCATCAAACCCAATCAAGCTACGCTCCAACTCGCGGTTGGCTTGGTCGAGGAAGAAATTGGCAAACAGCAAAATATCTTCTGTGCGCTCCTTCAATGAGGGCATACGCAGCGTAAATTCATTGATACGGTGATAAAGGTCTTCTCGGAAAGTCCCTTTGGCTATGGCTTCTTTCAGATTCTCATTGGTAGCGCTCACAAGACGTACGTTGACCTCTATTTCTTTGGTAGACCCGATGCGGCGGATACGGCGTTCCTGCAAAGCCCGAAGCAGCTGAATCTGGATTTCATAACTCAAGTTTCCTATTTCATCAAGAAACAGGGTTCCTCCATTGGCCTCTTCAAAAGCTCCCGCTTTGTCAGTGAAAGCTCCGGTAAACGATCCTTTTACATGGCCGAAAAATTCGGATGCAGCCAAGTCTTTGGGAATGGAACCGCAATCGATGGCGATAAAAGGCTGTGCAGCCCGCTTGCTTAGCTGATGGATGCGGTGTGCCACGTATTCTTTTCCTGTACCGCTGGCTCCGTTAATCAGTACAGACATCTGGGTTGGGGCCACAAGGTTTACATAGCTGTATAGTTGATGAGCCGCTTCACTTTCTCCTTCAAGGAAGTGTTGGGGTGTTTGAGAAGTAGCAGTGTCTTTGTGAACTTCCGGTGTGCGGGCGTCAGGGCAGATTGCTTCGTTTATCTTCTTCAGAAGCATGTCAGGCTGTACCGGTTTGGATATATAGTCGGTAGCTCCTTGCTTCATGGCTTCTACCGCATTTTGAATTTCTGCGTAGCTGGTCATGATGATAAAAGGAATTCGGCTGTTTTGTTTTCTCAGCCATGTCAATAACGTTAATCCGTCTTGATCGGGCAGGCGTAAGTCTGATAACACAAGGTCGAACTCGCAGGAAGATAGGAGTTTACGGGATTTTGCTTGTGTTCCGGCAGTTTCTATTTCAAATCCTTTTTTACCCAGCCATGTTTTTAGCATGGTAGAAAAAGTCAAATCATCCTCAACGATAAGTATAGACGAAGCCATGTGTGATTTTTTCTGGTTATTTTAATAGTGCAAAGATAAAACTTTATTCGCAGATAGTGTGTAATGGATGCTTTTTCTTTTTTATATAGCTTTTTCTTGTGACTCCTGAATCAGGTCTTCTGCCATTGCAATGATTTTTCGGGCATGGGCTTCAGCTTCTTCAGTAAGGATATTTTCATCTCTTTTATTTTCCAGATATTGAAGCGAAGGAAGTACTTCGTGGGCATTAATCATGGTGAAAGTAGGCAGCATTTTATGAGCTATGCCACAAACGACTTTCATCTCTTTCCGGGATAAAGCTTCTTTTATCTGGGCTACGTTTTTTTGAGTTTCATCCAAGAACGTGCGGATGATTTCTTTCGCCGCTTCCGGATCGTCTTCCGAGAAAGCGGTGAGTGAAGAAAAATCATATTTCTCTGCCGTATACCGCGGCTTTTCACGGAGGGTTGGGGTAGGCAAAGTAAATGGCTCGTTTTCTGTCTTGTTACGTAAAGCTTCCGATAAAACTCTGCGTAAATCAGACAGATTGAAAGGCTTTTGAAGCATTCCTGAAAATCCTTTTTCGCAGAAGTCGGCCTCGCTTAAATCGCCTCTTGCCGTGATAGCTATAACCGGAATGTTTTTGGCTTGTGGCAGGTTCATGTAGCGCAGGTTCTGCAGCAGTTCAAACCCATTCATGGCAGGCATTTGAATGTCAGTAAAGATGACATCGAACGGATGCTGATGTAACAGATTGAATACTTCTTCAGGTTGTTCGCAGCAGAATATCTCAGGCTTTACGGTGGGGACGATGCTGTCTCGGGGTGCAATCAGGTTTTGGAGTAAAGTTTCAGTAAGATTCATCTGGATGCGGTCATCGTCAATCAGCAAAATCCGGAGAGGCTTGCAGGTTGTCATACTGACTGTTTCTTCGTTTTCTTCTGATACCGTTTGATGCGAGCAGACAGCAGGTAAAGGGATGGTAACACTGAATGTACTTCCTTTTCCCGGTTGACTTTTAATCTGTATGTTCCCGTTAAGTAATTCAACCAGCTTGTGGGTGATGGAAAGTCCAAGTCCGAAACCCTCTTGCCCTTGTGCGTTCTGAAGGCGCGTAAATTCTTTGAAAATCCGCTCTTGCTCTTGTAATGTCATTCCGCATCCGGTATCTGAAACGCTGAACAGGAAGGAAGAACCGCGGTAATTTAAGGTCAGCGTGATACTTCCTGAAGCGGTAAACTTCAAGGCATTCGAAAGTAAGTTTTCGGCTATCTGGCGAATACGGAAAGGGTCGCCTTCAAAATGCAGCGTGTGGGGAATTTCTGATTTTAAATGGAATTCTAAATCTTTTTTTTCAGCTAATGGTAAGAAACTGTTATAAATATCATTGAAAAGTTGTGATGGATTGAAGGTTACGGGATGTAAATCCATTTTTCCTGCTTCAAGCCGGTGAAAGTCGAGCAATGAGGTTACCAGGTTGAGCAAATGCTGGGCCGAGCTTTTCATATTATTCAAATAAAAGCTCTGTCTCTTGTCTTGTATAAGTCGTATTAACAAGTCAATATAGCCAATGATGGAACCGGCCGGTGCTTTAATATCGTGTGTGATTGTGAGCATCAGTTTTTCTCGTGCAGCCAGCAAGTTTTCGGCATAAAGTTTTGATTTTTCCAGTTCCCGGCGATAATGGTTGCTTCGGGTCAGGTCGCGCCAGATGATGGCAAAGAATACCAATACCAAAAATACTCCGGCGGTAGCGATTAGTCCCATCGTACGGGCAGCCTGATGGCGTATGTCTTGCTCTTGCTGGAGTTTGAGCTGGGAAGCAGCTATATCATCTTGTTCTATGCTTTCCAGCAGTTGGTTCACCCGCTTGCTTAAATTGCTTCCGGCAATATGAAGTTGGTTGGTCCGGCTGTTTAGCATGCGCTGATGTTCTTGCCGGGTCTGGAATACTTTGTCGTGTATGCCGGTGAGCATGCTGGCTATGGTATCAACAGGGCTGAAAGCTTCTTCGATGGTGTCTGTATATTCTTCTTTAATGATATTATTGACAAGTGTAGAGTCTGTTTTTCCCGGAGCAAAAACATCTTTTACCCGTTTGAAAAAGGCTTTTTTCTTATGATGGATTGTATAGGTGTTCTGATGCGTAACAATTCTGCGGTGTAAATGGGTGGAGTTTCGCAAGATAGAATCCTGCTGTAAAATGAGGCTGTCCAGTTGCTGCTTGTAAAGTTCATCGGTTGGCATTTTCCTCATGGCTTCAAGTACAAGCATCATGTTTCTCTCCTTGCTCCGGATAAGTGTGCGTAAGGTGTCTAATCGGGTTTGCTGTAAGGTGTCTTTCAGCTGCGCCTGCAGGCTGTCAATAGCTATGCCAACTTCTCGCATTGCTTTCTTATAGCGCGGATACTCATTCAGTTTTCCCACATGAAGGGCTTGTCCGATGATTTCGGCTTCGTATAATTTACTGATGAGATAATGCGTGCTGTGTCGTCGGTTATTTATACGCTGTTCCATACCTGTGGTCTCGGTCAGCAGGGTCATTTGCTGGAAAATATATCCGAGGGTTCCCAGAAGCAGGGCTATGAGCAATATATATCCGAAAGCAACTTTTGAGGAGGTAGAAAACATATGGTTACGGTTTTATGGATGTTTTGTAACGAAAGCGTAGATAGTACATGATTCCAGCACTGGTCAGTCCGAAAGGAAATGCCATCCAAATACCGGTTACTCCCCAATTGAATATGAAACCGAACAGGTATCCAGCTGGTAATGAGATGATAAAGTAGGCGATAAATGAGAACAGCATCATCAGCTGCACGTCTGCGATACCTCGCAATGCATTGGCAAAGTTAATTTGTAATCCGTCGCCGAATTGATAGAGCAGGAAAGGAATGATGATTTGAGGAATCATGTCGCTTACTGCTACGTCATCGGTAAACCAGCCTCCGATGTGGTGGCGCAACAAGAATATAGGAATAGACAGCACGATGGTCATGGTGAGAATGATGCGGAAACCTGATGAGGCAATGTAACGGGTAGCTGAGATATCTCCCTGACCGAAAAAGTTGCTGATACGTACGGATACGGCAGCTCCCATTCCGTAATACATCATAAAGCAGACTTGTGATACGGCTATCATAATCTGGTAAGAGGCAAGTGCGGTACTTCCTATCCATCCTACCATGATGGCGCTTAAACTGAATGAAGCCGTTTCCATACCCATCTGCCCGGCAATAGGTAACCCCAGTTTATTCAGTCGGAAAAAGTCCTGTTTGTTGATTTGTCCGGCATGATAACCTTTCTTGAAACTGGAGTATCGCGAAGTTCCAAAGAAGAGAATCAGGTAAACCACTACCATCAGGATGCGTGAGCATAGAGTAGAAACTCCGGCTCCGAGCAATCCCATTTCCGGAGCACCCAGTTTCCCGTAAATAAGGATATAGTTTCCTATGATATTCAGAATATTCCCTCCTAACAGAATCCACATCGATACTTTAGTATCGGTAATTCCGTCGGTAAACTGTTTGAATCCGTTAAACCAGAGTACAAACGGAAGTGACGCAAGCAGAACTAGGAAATAAGGCCGTATGAAAGGCAAGAGTTCGCTGGGCTGTCCCAGATTTCCGATGTTTAGATAAAGTAGGAACATGGCGAAACATACTGCTATGGCAAGAACCGTATTGGCGACGAGTCCGTTTTTTAGTATTTTGCCGGCTTCTTCCTGTCTTCCTTGTCCGAACAAACTTCCTACAATGGGGGTGAGTCCGTATGCAAATCCGGTACTGAATATAATAGCGAGGTTAAACATATTGTTGACGAAGCTGGCAGCAGCCAGTTCCTGACTGCTGTGATGACCTATCATCAACGTGTCGGCAAATCCAAGGATAATAACTCCTATCTGTCCGATAACGATGGGGATGCCCAGTGTGAGCAGGGCTCGGTAATGCGATTGCTTCATGCGTTAGTTTAGCTTTTTTGATAGTAGAGGATGCTGCAGTTTTTGGGTACGAAACAAAGGGCAGCTGTTTCTTGAATTTGTGCAGCCGTAACTGACCGATATTTTTCTACTTCTGTATTAATGTCTTCTGCTTGTCCTATTAGTTCGAAGTAAGCCAAGTTTGTTGCGACATTCAGATAGTTCATGTTGTTGAAAATCTGTTCGCTTTCATATCTGTTCTTGACTTTTTCGAGTTCGTTTTCTGTAACGGGAATTGTCTTCAGCCGTTCTAGCTCCTCCCATATAGCCTGTTCGGCTTGCTCCAACGATACTCCTTCGGCAGGCTTCCCGGTGATTTGAATCAATCCTTCGTCTAAACTTCCGCTTATATAAGCATCAATGGAAGTAAATAGCTGCTGCTTTTGTACGAGCGACTGGATAAAGCGTGAAGAACGTCCGTTGGATAATACATCGGTTATCATGTCATAAACATAATATTCGGGCTGATGACGGTTACACATATGGAAAGCCATGTAGAGCGCATCAACAGGCACCGGGCGTTTGACGTGTAACCGGCGGATGGCTGTCTGAGGTTCTTCTTTCGGTAGTTCTCGTGGAGCTACTGGGCGTTTAGGGATGTTTCCAAACCATTTGTTTGCCAGCCGTATGGTTTCTTCAAATGAAATATGTCCGGTAACAGCAAGTATGGCATTGTTGGGAGCATAAAAACGGAAAAAGAAATCCCGGACTTCTTCGAGTGTGGCATGAGCTATATGGCTGACCTCTTTCCCGATAGTGGGCCATTTATAGGGATGACTCTGATAAGCCATTTCGCGTAATAGATGAGAGGCATCTCCGTAGGGCTGGTTCAAGTTTCGCTGCTTGAACTCTTCAATAACCACTTGTCTTTGCACTTCCAGACTTTTGGATGAAAAATCAAGGCTTAACATGCGGTCGCTTTCCAGCCAGAATCCGATTTCTGCATTTTGGTAGGGGAGTGTGATGTAATAATTGGTTATATCATTGTTGGTCCATGCATTGTTTTCTCCTCCTGCATTCTGCACGGGGGTGTCGTAGTCGGGTATATGGATTGATCCGCCGAACATTAAGTGTTCAAATAGATGGGCAAAGCCTGTATGCTCAGGGTCTTCATCACGGGCACCTACATCGTACAGTACATTGAGGGCAACCATTTGCGTAGAGCTGTCCTCATTGTGTACGATGCGTAATCCGTTGTCAAGTGTATAGTGATTGACTTGAATCATTGTTTTTTAAGTTCAGTTTTGCGGGTACTCCACTCATAGCCTTATTGTTTTGTAGCTTCGAAAGTGAGTATGCAAGACTTGCGTTATTAATCTAATACTTCAGCTTTAAGAATGCGGATGTCTTTTTCCGGACGGTCGCCACGGTTGGTTTTGGCTTTTTCTATTTTATCAACGATATCCATACCTTCTGTTACTTCTCCGAAAATGGTATATGAGCCATCAAGGTGCGGAGCTCCGCCAACAGTGGTATAGGCGTTGATTTGTTCTTTGGTATATTTTAGAGCAGGCTCTTTAGCTACTTGCGCACGTGCTTGCGCTTCCAGTGAGTCCTGAAGTTCCAGTAAGCCCTCGGTGTCGTTGGCTTTTCTCATTTTGTAGATTTCTTTCATGTGTTTCCGGGCCAGTTCATTGAATATGTTTTCCAAGCGAGCTTCATTCATTTGGTTTTCCATATTAATCATCTGTGCCTCACTGAATTTTCTTCCGGTAACGATGTAAAACTGACAGCCTGATGATTCCCGGTTGGGGTTGACTTCATCTCCTAGGCGGGCAGCTGCTAATACCCCTCTTTTGTGGAAGAATTTCGGATTGATTTCAGCGGGAAGTGTATAGCCTACATCTCCACTGCCTAAAGTTGCGGTATCAGAAGCTGTTTTACTTTGAGGGTCACCGGCTTGAATCATAAAGTTTTTGATGACACGGTGAAACAAGGTACTGTCATAAACACCCTCCTTAGCCAGTTTGATAAAGTTGTCACGGTGTTTCGGCGTTTCATCATAAAGTTTTACAGTGATATTACCTTCGGTAGTTTCTAACCGCACGAGCGTTTCGTTGCCTTGATTCATTGATTTTGATTTTTGTTGGTTGCCGGTGCATGCAATCATCATGCTCCATACAGCCAGGGTTAATAAAATAGATATTCGTTTCATCTTTTGAGATTATTTGTCTGCAAAAATACGAAATAAAAATCAGTTCCTCAAAGCTATTTAAACCTTTGCAAAAAGGAGTTTAGAATAAATAAGAATTGGATTATATAAGAAAGGGAATTTGAATGTAAAATTCAAGAAGAAAATTAAATTTGGGAAAAGTAGGCGTTGACGGATTCGAACCGCCGACCCTCTGCTTGTAAGGCAGATGCTCTGAACCAGCTGAGCTAAACGCCCGAAGGGGGAATTTGACAATTTTATTCGGTGTGGGCGTTGACGGATTCGAACCGCCGACCCTCTGCTTGTAAGGCAGATGCTC
>CAUDXH010000025.1 GCA_958453305.1 uncultured Bacteroides sp.
CGCAGTACAACGGTTTTCAAGACCGCCGCAATCGACCACTCTGCCACCTCTCCAAGACTTTCTTCTTGATTTAAGAAAGCGTCCTTGTTAAAAGTGATGCAAAGGTATACTTTATTTTGATACCTGCAAATAGTTTTTGCTATTTTTTTTCTACCTTTGCCGAAAATTCACGTAAAATGACAAAAAAGGTAATACTAAGTTGGCTCTTTACAGCCGTATTGTGCCTCCCTATTTGGGCACAAATTCAAGAACCAATCAAGTTTAAAACTGAGTGGAAAACAGTTTCTAACCAAGAAGTGGAAATCGTCTTTACCGGTACAGCCGATGAAGGGTGGCACATCTACTCTACCGATTTGCCAGACGACGGTCCGATTTCGGCTACGTTCAACCTCGATAAGATTGAAGGAGCTGAAGTAGTAGGAAAGTTGACTCCCAGAGGAAAAGAAGTCGAAAAGATGGATCCCATCTTTGGTATGCAGGTACGCTTCTTTGAAGGTTCTGCCGTGTTTGTACAAAAACTGAAGCTGACCGGAGGAAATTATAATATAACCGGATACCTACAATATGGAGCTTGTAACGATGAAAACTGTCTTCCGCCTACAAATGTGGAGTTTTCATTCAAAGGAGAAGCTGCCGGAGGACCTGTAACAGCTTCAGAAACCACTGACAGCAAAGAAGCTATCCAAGAAACAACCAGCGCAGCTTTGACTCCTTTCAGCTTGCCTGCCTCAAAAACAGACTACTGGAAACCGGTTATTGATGAACTCAACAGTTTTGGAGAGCAAATCAACAACGACTCACATTCTTGGGTCTACATCTTCTTTGCCGGATTCATCGGGGGCTTACTGGCTCTGTTCACTCCATGCGTATGGCCCATTATCCCCATGACTGTGAGTTTCTTCCTTAAACGGACAAAAGATAAGAAAAAAGGAATTCGCGATGCATGGACATATGGTGCTTCTATTGTGGTTATTTACCTGACTTTAGGATTGGCAATCACACTGATTTTCGGAGCAAACGCACTGAATGCATTGTCTACCAATGCTATATTTAACATCTTGTTCTTCTTGATGCTGGTTGTTTTTGCAGCTTCTTTTTTTGGAGCATTCGAAATCACCTTGCCTTCAAAATGGAGTAACGCTGTAGACAGCAAAGCGGAACAGACTACCGGACTGCTGAGCATTTTCCTTATGGCTTTCACCTTGTCTTTGGTTTCATTCTCATGCACCGGTCCGATTATCGGATTCCTGCTGGTGGAAGTTTCTACTACCGGAAGCGTTATCGCACCCGCACTGGGTATGTTAGGCTTTGCCTTAGCTTTAGCCCTGCCGTTTACGTTATTCGCCCTATTCCCGTCGTGGCTGAAATCCATGCCTAAATCGGGAGGATGGATGAATGTAATTAAGGTTACACTGGGATTCCTTGAACTGGCATTCGCCTTGAAGTTCCTTTCTGTGGCCGACCTTGCCTACGGATGGCGCATCTTGGATAGAGAAACATTCCTTGCGTTATGGATTGTAATTTTTGCCCTGTTGGGAATGTACCTCTTGGGAAAAATCAAATTTCCGCACGATGATGACGACAATAAAGTAAGTGTACCTCGCTTCTTCATGGCACTTGCCTCACTGGCTTTTGCCGTCTATATGATTCCCGGCTTGTGGGGAGCTCCTTTAAAGGCTGTAAGTGCTTTCGCTCCACCGATGCAGACTCAAGACTTCAACCTTTATAACAATGAAGTACATGCCAAATTCAATGACTTTGAAGCTGGAATGGAGTATGCATGCCAAAACGGAAAACCGGTAATGATTGACTTTACAGGATACGGTTGTGTGAATTGCCGGAAGATGGAACTTTCAGTATGGACCGACCCGAAAGTAAACAAGTTGCTCAACGAAGACTATGTACTGATTACCCTGTATGTAGATGACAAAGCGAAATTACCGGAGCCTGTAAAAGTTACAGAAAACGGTACCGAAAGAACTTTGCGCACCGTGGGCGATAAATGGAGTTATCTCCAGCGCTCTAAGTTCGGGGCTAACGCACAGCCTTTCTATGTGTTGCTTGACAATGAGGGCAAACCGCTCAACAAGTCATATTCCTACGATGAGGATATCCAAAAGTATGTTGATTTCCTTGAAACAGGCTTAAAGAACCATAGAAATAAAAAATAAACAAATTGGTTTTTAGTTCATCAGTTATGATTTTTTGAATTTCGAATCCTTTAATTTGCGAGCTTACAGCATACGCAAAGCGGACAAGTAATCCAAGAGCCTAAAACAAATTTCTTGATAAAATGAAAGATACACTGTTGAAATCAGAAAGAGAGCAGATTATTGCTTTAATTCAACGGGAAGTAGTACCGGCAATAGGTTGTACCGAACCTATTGCCGTAGCTCTTTGTGTAGCCAAAGCTACTGAAACCCTGCAAAAGCGTCCGGAGAAAATCACGGCACAGCTAAGTGCGAATATCCTAAAGAATGCCATGGGAGTCGGAATTCCCGGAACGGGCATGATTGGACTTCCTATTGCCATTGCTTTAGGGGCTTTAATCGGAAAATCAGAATACCAGCTGGAGGTTTTAAAAGACAGTACCCCCGAAGCAGTGGAAGAAGGCAAAAAACTGATTGACGCACAGGCCATCCAAATCGGACTGAAAAAAGACACACAGGAAAAACTTTACATTGAAATTACCTGCGAAACCGGAACCGACCGGGCCACAGCAATCATCAGCGGAGGACATACCAACTTTGTATTCATCGCACACAACAACCATGTCGTGCTTGACAAACGTATCTCTGAAAATACCCAAGACAAAGATGAGGTCATCAATCTGAATCTCAGAAAAGTTTATGACTTTGCCACCACTGCCCCACTTGAAGAAATCAGTTTCATTCTTGAAGCCAAGCGTTTAAATAAGCAGGCTGCCGAACGTTCTTTTGAAGGATCATATGGCCATGAGCTTGGAAAAACACTGAAAAGCAGCCACAGCGAGCGCTATGTAATGGGAGATAATACGTTCACCCATATTCTTTCGTACACATCGGCTGCTTGCGATGCCCGTATGGCAGGAGCCATGATTCCAGTCATGAGTAACTCCGGCAGCGGAAACCAAGGTATTGCAGCAACGCTTCCGGTAGTAGTATATGCAGAAGACAACCATAAGTCGGAAGAAGAACTAACCCGTGCTCTTATTCTCAGCCATCTTACCGCTATCTATATCAAACAACATCTGGGCAGACTTTCTGCTTTATGCGGATGCGTGGTTGCTGCCACAGGAAGCAGCTGCGGAATTACCTATCTGATGGGAGGAGGTTATCAGCAGGTGTCTTTTGCCGTGCAAAACATGATTGCAAATCTCACCGGAATGATTTGCGACGGAGCTAAACCCAGCTGCGCACTCAAGCTGACAAGTGGAGTTTCTACTGCCGTTCTTTCCGCAATCCTGGCCATGGAACAGAAATGTGTAACTTCTGTTGAAGGAATCATAGAAGACAACGTAGATCTCAGCATCCGCAATCTTACCAAAATAGGCTCGGAAGGAATGAATGAAACCGACAAACTGGTTTTAGACATCATGACGCATAAAAACTGCGATTAACAAACAAAAAGTACCCTGCATGAAACCGACAACCGATACAGCGTATATACAAAAATTAGTTGCCGAAGGAGAACATACCCATCAGGATTTTAAATTTGCCATTTCGGATGCCCGGAAAATAGCAAAAAGCTTGTCAGCTTTTGCCAATACAGAAGGAGGACGCCTGCTGGTAGGAATCAAAGACAACGGGAAAATAGCAGGCATACGCTCGGAAGAGGAAATCTATATGATAGAAGCCGCTGCCACGCTTTACTGCACCCCTGCCGTACAGGTGGAAAACCGGATTTACAAAGTGGAAGGTAAAGATATCCTTGAAGTAAGTGTACCCGAATGTGATCAAAAACCGGTCTGTGCCCTTGATGAAGCAGGAAAAGCATGGGCATACATCCGGATTAAAGACGAGAATATCTTGGCCAATCCGGTTCACCTGAAAATGTGGCAACATAACCAAAAGGAAAAAGAGGTCGTCATGGCGTATACAGACAAAGAGCAAAGTCTGTTAAACCTTCTACGCCAGCATGAAACCCTCACCCTCAACCAGTGCTGCCGTCTGTCACACCTTCCAAGGAAACTGATGTGTGAGTTGCTGGCCGACTTTATCCGGTTTGAACTGATAGAGCCGGTATTTAAAGAACACACCTTTTATTACCGCTTAAGCAAATAAATAATATTTTCACTATCTTTGCAGATAGAAAAACAAAATATCAGAATAAACTATGAACCTATTTTCAAAACTTTTCGGCAAGAAACAAGCAGAAAGCGCAGAAGAAAGCGTACGAGTAGGAGGCATGGAAGACTTCATGACCCTCATCCGCGTATATTATCAGGCTGTAATGGCAGCTCAAATGGGAATCAGTAATATCAACTTCCTGCCTGATATGGCTGTATTCAAGCGCACTTTAAAAATTCCTACCCAGAACAACAAATTGGGAATCGCAGAAAAATCACGCTGCAAAAAAATGCTGATTGATATTTATGGATTGTCAGACAGTTTCTTCAAAGAAATAGACGGCTCTATCAAGAAAAACTGTAAAAACGTAAACGACGTGAAAAACTATTTGTTTATGTTTCAGGGATTCAGCCAAGACCTGATGATGGTTATCGGCAACCTGATGCAATGGAAGTTCCGTATGCCCAGCGTACTGAAAAAGATGCTGCGCAATATGACTGAAAAAACAATCCATGATATTTTAACCAAGAACGACTGGAAAGATGATGGAGTACGTAAAACTTGTGGCAACATCCGTCAATATCAACATGCCTTGGGTTACTCTGAAGGATGGATGACCGAGTATGTATATAACATCGTATTACTGGCTAAAAAAGAACCCAAGCCGAAAGCATGACCGTCGACTTGCCCAACATCGAACAGCACCCGCTGGAACCTTTCCTTCCGGAAAATGCCAAGCTCTTGATGCTGGGGAGTTTCCCTCCTCAACAAAAACGGTGGAGCATGGATTTCTTTTATCCGAACCTGCAGAATGACATGTGGCGTATTTTCGGATACATCTTCTTTCAAGATAAAGAGTATTTCCTGCTTCCCGGAAAGAAAGCATTCAATAAAGAACAGATTGTTGGCTTCCTGCAGAAAAAGGGAGTAGCTCTTTATGATACGGCATCATCCGTTTGCCGACTACAAGACAATGCATCCGACAAGTTTCTGGAAATCGTTGAGCCGACCGACATCGGACTGCTCCTGAAACAACTCCCCCACTGCCGGGCCATCGCCACAACCGGACAAAAAGCAACCGATACCCTTTGCCGGCAATTTCAAGTGAAAGAGCCTCCCGTGGGTGGGAAAAGTTTGTTTTCATATGAAGAGCGAGACATCGTCTTATATCGTATGCCTTCTTCCAGCAGAGCTTATCCGTTAAAGATGGAAAAGAAAGCCGATTTTTATCAACTCATGTTCAACGACTTAAGCATGACTGATTAAAAACAAGCAAAAAAATATCAATAAAAAACTTGCGGTTTCCGATTTTTGTACTACTTTTGCAACCGCAAACACGGGAATAGCTCAGTTGGTAGAGCATCGGTCTCCAAAACCGAGTGTCGGGAGTTCGAGCCTCTCTTCCCGTGCAAAACCGGTAAAGCTGTCAATTTTTAATTGACAGCTTTTTTATTATCGCAAAAGAAAAACAATCAAAGTATTTTCTTAAAATATCTTCCAAATATTTTTGTATATTCAAGCAATACCTTATATTTGTGTATAATTTAGTGTGCAATGACAGAAGATGACAAAAAGCTGCTGAATAATTTCGAAGGGAAATTGCGGCACTTCATATTTCTATATGAAAAGCTAAAACAAGAAAACCTTTCACTGCGGACTCTTCTCTCTAAAAAGGAAGAAGAAATAAAACAGATGGAAAACAGCCAGAAGGAATTGGAAGAAAAATACACTAATTTAAAAACAGCGCGCATCCTCAGTATCAACGACAACGAACTCCGCGATACAAAACAACGGTTAGCGCGGCTTGTGCGTGAAGTCGATAAATGCATCGCTTTATTAAATGAATAACAAACGATACGCTTATGGACGACAAATTGAATATTCGCCTGTGGATAGGAAGCCAGCGATATCAGCTTTACATTAAACGAGAAGAAGAAAAGCTGTACCGGGAAGCTGCCAAGCAGGTAAACGATAAATTAAACAAATATCGTCGAGACTATCCGGGCTTAGGAGCAGAAGAAATTTGGGCCATGGTTGCTTTTGAACTTTCGTTTCAGCATATTTCTATGAAAGACCGTAACGACACACAACCTTTCATTGAAAAAATTAAAGAATTGGAACAAGATATCAATCAGTATATCCAGGAAAAGCAAGACGAATAAACGTTTAAAATAATACGTGAGAAAATTTACGCACAAGCTTGAAGCCAGGACTATTGCTTGGCAGATAGTTTGTGCGTTTTTTATTTATACATACTTTAATAAAAACAAAATGGGAATAGTTATAGCAGCGATTATCGCCTTCCTCGTAGGAGGAGCATTGTCATACGCCTTCTTCAAGTATGGCTTGAAGACAAAGTATGATACGATTATCAAAGAGGCTGAAACAGAAGCCGAAGTGATTAAAAAGAACAAACTTTTAGAAGTAAAAGAGAAGTTCTTGAATAAAAAAGCTGATCTGGAAAAAGAAGTAGCTATACGCAATCAGAAAATCCAGCAGGCTGAAAATAAACTGAAACAACGCGAAATGGTGCTCAACCAGAAAAACGAAGAGTTGCAACGCCGCCGCAATGAAACGGAAGCTATCAAGGAAAACCTCGATGCACAGCTCGTTATCATAGAAAAGAAAAAAGAAGAACTGGATGAACTTCAATCACAAGAAAGAAGCAAACTGGAAGCTATCTCCGGACTTTCAGCCGAAGAGGCAAAAGAACGTCTGGTTGAATCGCTGAAAGAAGAGGCCAAAACACAGGCGCAGTCTTATATCAACGATATCATGGATGATGCAAAATTAAGCGCAAACCGCGAAGCCAAACGTATCGTAATCCAGTCTATCCAACGGGTCGCTACAGAAACTGCCATCGAAAACTCAGTTACTGTATTCCATATCGAGTCGGATGAAATCAAAGGACGCATCATCGGACGAGAAGGACGAAATATCCGTGCGCTTGAAGCTGCTACCGGTGTGGAAATCGTAGTCGATGACACTCCCGAAGCTATCGTCTTATCAGCATTCGATCCTGTCCGCCGTGAAATCGCCCGTCTGGCTCTTCACCAACTGGTTACCGACGGTCGTATTCACCCGGCACGAATTGAAGAAGTGGTAGCTAAAGTACGTAAACAGGTGGAAGATGAAATCATTGAAACCGGTAAGCGTACAACCATCGACTTGGGTATCCATGGCTTACATCCTGAACTGATTCGTATTATCGGTAAAATGAAATACCGTTCTTCTTATGGCCAGAACTTATTGCAGCACGCACGTGAAACAGCCAATCTATGTGCTGTAATGGCTTCTGAACTCGGACTGAACCCGAAAAAAGCAAAACGTGCCGGATTGCTGCACGATATAGGTAAGGTGCCTGATGAAGAACCTGAATTGCCGCACGCACTGTTAGGTATGAAGTTAGCCGAAAAGTATAAGGAAAAAGCTGATATCTGCAATGCTATCGGTGCTCACCATGACGAAGTAGAAATGACCAGCCTGCTGGCTCCTATCGTACAGGTCTGCGACGCTATCTCTGGCGCACGTCCGGGAGCACGCCGCGAAATCGTAGAAGCATATATCAAGCGACTGAACGACCTTGAACAGCTTGCCATGTCTTATCCGGGAGTTACCAAGACGTATGCCATTCAGGCTGGACGCGAATTACGTGTAATCGTAGGTGCCGACAAGATTGACGACAAACAGACAGAAAGCTTATCAACAGAAATTGCGAAAAAGATTCAAGATGAAATGACTTATCCGGGTCAGGTGAAGATCACGGTTATCCGTGAAACTCGTGCGGTTAGTTTTGCTAAATAAATCAAGCAATACTTTTTCACACACCAAACGCTGCGAATCGTAATTTTAAATATCCTACCATCAAGAACCATCTCTATGCATATAGAGGTGGTTTTTTTATCCTGCCCATCGAAGTGAACACCTGCGTAAAGACAAATATACAGAGGTATATAAAGAAAGCTTTTATCCATTCTGTCAGAAAAGAAGATATTTCAACTTTTACAGACCACAAATTCTACAACCCACTATTATGAGTTATATGACCAACTATTATGAGTTATACGACCCAACTATTATGGGTTATAGAATCCAAGCGCAGAGCACAAGAAATATGCAGGACTAAAACGGAAAACACCCCTATAAAAAAAGAGCCGGAAGCATCCCTGCTTCCGGCTCTCAACCATACTTTATACGACGATAAATAAGTTATTGTAATAAGAGAGATATCTTAATTAAAATCTATAACCTACGCCAATGGCAAAGCTCATGTTCTTTGGTTTGTCACCATCGTATCCATCAGAATAATCACGCGGAGCGATAAATCCGTTCTGTCCGGTAAAGTTTACCAAATAATGTTCACCCAGTTCCAAACCGATACCATACTGGATACCTAAGTCAAAACGTTTCCAGTCTGCTCCTTTGTCATCGAACAGCTTCGTATCATCATCATCACTCCATTTAGCCTTACCGCCCAGGCCAATAGCCATGTAAGGACCTACGTTTACTACAAATTTCGCATTGTCGCTGATGGCAAACTTATAGGCTGCCAAGATAGGAATATCCAAGTAAATAGGACGTACTTTGAGTTTTTCACCCATTTCTTTAAGTTTATATCCCTTCGAAGTAATCATCAATCCCGACTGCAAAGACCAGTTTTCAGTAAATCCGTAGTCCATGCCTACTCCCATGGTAAAACCGGGCAAAGCTTTTGCCTCATCCACCTTGGTCTGGTTACTGAAATTCATTCCAAAACGTGCATCCCATTTCACTTGAGAAAAACCTGCAACTGCAAACACTCCTAATAAAACTGTCAATAAATACTTTTTCATAGTTCTACTTTTTTAGTGTTAGCCCGCCCCCTGAGACTGATGTTGTTGACTGAACGGAAGCGTAGGGGACATCTCCTGACATTAGAACTGGGAAACCCGCTTCCGTCTGTGATTGTTACAAAGTTATACAATTCTTTAATAAAAACAAACACGAACATCTGCCTTAAAATAAACAAACCACTTTATCTTATTACTATACCGCTTAAAAAGAAAACTATCCATTCTTTTTTCAGCGATATAAAAAAAAGAATCATAACTTCACTTTTTTCGAAACCGGCTTTGATTCATTATGCAGGCGATCAAGCGAAGTAACCACATAGCGATATTTCTTCTCTCCATCCTCATAAGGAAGTTTATAGAATGTATCACGCGTAATGGCTACAATATGTGAAGGGTCTTCCAAATTCACCTTTTCATTGCGGTCGAAGCGATAAACCACATACTGAACAGCCTCGTTCATCTTATCAGTTGCTTTCGGAGCAGTCCAGAACAACAAATACCCATCTTCCGTCCAAACAGCTTTTACTTTTTTCACCTTACCCGGTGCCTCATCGTCCATAAAAGGCGAAGTGGGTAAAAGTGCCGGATACTTGTGGTATTCCTTCACCAGCATATCACGGTAATTTCCTTTATTCGCAACGACTGCTGCTGCATACCACTGGCAACTGCCCTGCACGGTGGACAATGAACGCTGCAATGAATACTTTGCCGGAATCTGACTTTGATTCGGATTTTGCAAATCGGCTTTCGAAACCGTACGTTCCACATCCTGCCCGATATAGAGAGGACGAGCAGCAGCATGCTTCGCCCACCAGCGAATCAAGGTATTATAATCGGCAGCAGGATGACCGATTTCCCAATAAATCTGAGGTATATTATAATCTACCCATCCATTGTTAACCCAAAGCAACACGTCGGCATATAAATCATCATAATTCTGAAGTCCGCGCGTATCACTTCCGTTCGGATCGTTCTTCTTGTTCCGGTAAATACCAAAAGGAGACACACCAAACTTCACCCAAGGTTTGCAGGCACGCACCGTTTCATGAATTTCTTTAATGAGTACATTCACGTTATCTCTGCGCCAGTCATTGCGATGGCTGAAACCCCGGCCGTAAGCCGCAAAGCTCAAATCGTCCGGAAATTTCTCTCCCGGATTAGGGTAAGGATAAAAATAGTCATCCATATGAATGGCATCAATATCATAGCGGGTTACAATATCGCGTACTATCTTGCAGATGTATTTGCGAGACTCCGGCAATCCGGGATCAAAATACAGCTGCCCGGCATAAGAAACGAACAATTCCGGATGCTTGTTATAAGGATGCATGGGCGACAGAGCAGCTGTTCCCTTCGTTTTTGCACGATAAGGATTAATCCATGCATGAAGTTCCATTCCCCGCTTATGACATTCTTCTACCATAAACTCAAGTGGATCCCATACGGGTGAAGGAGCTTTCCCCTGAACCCCGGTAAGAAAGCGGCTCCAAGGCTCATAAGCCGAGCGGTAAAGCGCATCAGCCTCAGCACGCACCTGAAAAATAATGGCATTCATACCTGCTCCTTTCAAATTATCGAGCTGACTGATAAGGGTTTGCTTCATTTGGGCTACGGGCATTCCTTGAAACTGCCCATTCACACACTGAATCCAAGCTCCACGAAACTCACGCTTGGGAGCATAACGCTGAGCCAATAAGGAACTTGCACTTACACAAAACATAAATGCAAGCATAACGAATGTTCTAAATTTCATCATCGTATCTTCTGTTTTTAAGCGCACAAATATACGAAATAGAAATGAGTTGGCAAGAATTTTCTACAGGTTACCCGCCTTCTGCAAAGCGGCAGGCAGAGAAGAATACCGTAATTTGCTACACGAACCGCTGCATTCAGCAAAGTATCAGAGAGTAAAGAATAAAAAAGTAGGTAAATTTATTTGCTATATCGATAAAAAGCAGTACCTTTGCGCTCGATTTAGTCCGTGGAGGTAAACAAGCAACCCGACGAGAAGGGTTCACCTTACGGAAAAAACCCGTTTAATATATATTTAAAATGTACGTAATTGTAGAAATTAACGGTCAGCAGTTTAAAGCTGAAGAAGGCAAAAAGCTGTTTGTTCACCACATCCAGAATGCTGAAAACGGTGCAACTGTTGAATTTGACAAAGTTTTGTTGGTTGACAACAACGGTACTGTTACTGTAGGTGCTCCTACTGTAGAAGGTGCAAAAGTGGTATGCGAAGTAGCTTCTCACTTGGTAAAAGGTGACAAAGTATTGGTATTCCACAAAAAGAGAAGAAAAGGTTACAGAAAACTGAACGGTCACCGTCAGCAGTTTACTGAATTGACAATCAAACAAGTTATTGCTTAATCATTAAAAACGTAGAAGAAAATGGCACATAAGAAAGGTGTAGGTAGTTCTAAGAACGGCCGTGAATCAGCAAGTAAAAGATTAGGCGTAAAGATATTCGGTGGCTCAGCTTGCAAAGCTGGTAACATCCTTGTTCGTCAAAGAGGAACAGTTCACAACCCGGGTGAAAACGTAGGTATGGGTAGTGACCACACTCTTTACGCATTGGTAGACGGAACTGTATGTTTCAAAAAAGGACGCGAAGACAAGAGCTTCGTTTCAGTAGTTCCTGCTGAAGCATAATCTGTTTCAATCCAAACTTTAAGAAAGTACATACTTCTTAAAACAAGAAACTTATAAAAATAGCCGGTCTTTTTCATAAAGTCCGGCTATTTTTATTTACTTACCTCTCTCCTTTTCCATCAGAAATAAGTATTAAGCAAGTAATTCATTTACTATAACTATGGGGGGTATTTTCACTTGTGAGCACTCTATTTGGAGCATGCCATAAAACTCTTTAGACGCTACTCATTTACCCGTAAACTTAATACAAAGACTGCAACACCAATACAAATCCTCCACCATCAAGATATGCAGCCACCGAATCAGGAATTTCTTCCCCGATTTCACCATCTGACTCAAAATATGTAATCCATTTAGAACCACGAGTGCCATGAGAGAGAAATACTTTATCATTTCCTCAAAACAATAGATCTATAGCTCTCGCTTCAAGGTTCTGTTCCTTGCAAAACTAATACTGCTACTTCTCCATCAAAACACTACCAAAGAGATACAAAAATCCCCTTCCTCCTTCCCACCCAAGAGAGTGAGAAAAAGAGAAAGGGGAAAAGGGATGTTTTCTTTCTTAGCAAAACGAACGGAACTATCCCATTTTACCAGTCAGGTACGCGCGAGTACGCTCATCAACCGGATTGTCAAACATCTTTGCTGTATCATCATACTCTATCAATTCACCCAAGAACATAAACATGGAGCGGTCGGAAATACGTTTGGCCTGCGACATGTTATGGGTTACAATCAAGATGGTTACTTCCTTTTTCAGGTTTTCCATCAATCCTTCGATATGCTTGGTAGCAATAGGATCGAGTGCAGAAGTCGGTTCATCCATCAACAGAATATCGGGCTGGAGTGCCAACGAACGGGCAATACATAAACGCTGCTGCTGTCCTCCCGAAAGAAACGTACCGCGCTTGGTCAGCGAATCTTTTACCTCGTCCCATAAAGCCACATTACGCAGATTTCGCTCTACAATTTCATCTTTCTGGCTTTTGGACAAGCGGATGCCGTTCAATATATAACCCGCCAGCACATTATCGTAGATATTCATGGTAGGGAACGGATTCGGACGCTGAAACACCATACCGATACGCCGGCGTTCTTCCATGGGCTGCATCTCCAGTACATTCTCCCCATTCAACAAGATTTCGCCTGTTACACGGATGTTTTTATATAATTCATGCATACGGTTCACCGCACGGAGCAGCGTACTTTTTCCGCATCCGGAAGGTCCCATGATTGCTGTAATCGTATTCTTCTCAATGGCAGCAGAAACATGCTTTACAGCCAGCATATCACCGGAATAAGCTACACAAACATCTTTTATCTGAAGTATCGGATTTACTATATTTTCCATTTCTTTGCAATTCTTTTAGCTAATAAATTCAAGCACAACACAAAAGTCAACAGGAACAAAGACGCTCCCCAAATAAGACTTTGCAGGTTCGGGTCGTTAAAAAACTCCCAAATCAGCAGCGGAACGGCTGACATCGGACGTGACACATTCCAGCTGATAGCTGCGCCTCCTAAGGCTGTAAACATCAGCGGAGCAGTTTCACCGACCACACGCGAGATGGCCAACAATATTCCCGTAAAAATACTTCCCAATGCCGAAGGAAGCATCACCTGAAGCATCACTCTCCAATAACTCCCTCCCAAAGCCAGTCCGGCTTCTTTCAATGTCTCGGGCAGTACTTTCATAGTTTCTTCCGTAGAACGGATAATCAAAGGAAGCATCATAATAAATAGAGCCACACTACCGGCAAAAGCGGAATAACCTTTCATCGGGACAACCACCCATATATAGGTAATGATACCGATAATGATTGAAGGAGTTCCCTGAAGAAGGTCGGTGAGATAACTCACAATCACCGCAAACCAGTTTTTGCGATATTCCGACAAGCAGATTCCACAAAAAATACCTACCGGTATAGCTACTACAGCCGCCATAAACAACATCAGGAATGTACCTACAATACCATTAGCGATTCCACCTGGAATGGCTTCACCTGCCGCAGTAGCCATCATGGCTTTATAAGCATTCGGTGTGGCTTCTGTAAAAAACGACCATCCCAACTGACGCCATCCCTTTATAAGCACTTCCCCTAAAATAGCCAGCAGCGGAATAGCTGTCAGTCCGGAGAAAAAGCATACCAAAACATAAAGAAGCCTATTTTTAAGGACTCGGATACGTATATTATTTTCGTTTACCATAATCTTCTTTTTATTGACTGAATCAGACGTGACGGGCACGACGAATCATTATCTTACCAATCATATTAATAACAGCGGTAATCAAGAACAGCAGCAGCCCGATAGCAATCAGTGAAGACAGCTTCAAGCCGTCGGCCTCACCAAACTGATTGGCAATGATACTTGCCATCGTATTTCCCGTCGTACGCAAGGTTTCCGGCATCTGATTGGTATTTCCAATCAGCATCGTAACCGTCATCGTTTCACCCAATGCGCGTCCGATAGCCAATATATAAGCAGAAAAGATACCCGATCCTGCCATCGGAAACACCACTCTACGGATTACTTCAGCACGGGTAGCTCCCATAGCATAAGCTCCTTCTTTCAGATCAGACGGCACCATTTTGATAAACTCGGCACTTAAAGAAGCTGCATATGGAACAATCATAATGGCCAAAACAAAGGCTGCCGTCAAAATACCTGAACCCTGAGGTGAAAGGTTCAAATGCATAAACACATTACGCAATACGTAAAATCCCCACAGACCGTAAATAATAGAAGGAATACCTGCGAGCAAATCGGTTACAGTTCCTAATATCGTAGCGATTTTCTTTCCCCGGAAATATTCGCCGGTAAAAAGAGCCACAGGCAGAGAAAAAGGAATACACATAAGCAAAGCCAGGAAGGTGGTAAGCAGTGTTCCGGTAATAAAAGGTAATGCTCCATAGCTTTCTTTCCCGGCTGTAGTAACCCAGTCATCAGAGAATACAAAATTCCAAAAGCCAAACTCTTTAAAGGCTCCCGCTGAATCAATGGTAAGCGAATAAACGATACCTCCTCCTATGATTGGAATGACAATGGCCGACAGGATAAGTAAAACCCGAAATAGTTTATCTTGCATAAATCAGCATTTTAAAGTTTAAAGTTCCGGAGTTTATAAGTTTGTCAGTTTCTTCTCAGTAATTACCGGGCAACAACCACATCCAAACTTATAAACTCAAGAAGCCCACACTCATTACTTCAATATAGGTTGTCCGTCGTAAGTCACCGTTTTCAGGTTCTGAAGGCTCTGTTCAACGGCTTTCTTAGGAAGTGGTGCATAGTGTACCTGTGCTGTAGTTTGCTGGATGCTGTCACTCAAGATATACATCATCAGGTCAAGAGTAGCTTCTGCCTGAGCTTTTGTACGGCTTGAATAATTTTGTTCCTGATAAATCAACAACCAGGTAAAGCAACTGATAGGATAAGCTCCGTCGGCATCAGCATCCGTGATAGAGCAACGGGTATCTTGGGGAATATCGCCTGCTGCAGCTGAAATGCTTTCAGTAGAAGGAGTTATCAATTCTCCACGTTTATTCATGACGCTGGCATACGAAATTTTCTGTGCAAAGGCATACTCAGAACCGATGTAGCCTAATGAATAAGGAGTCTGAGCTATAATGCCGGCTACGCCCGGATTTCCTTTTGCAGCCTGTCCCACCGGGAAATCAACTGTTTTTCCTGCTCCGAATGTATTCTTCCAGTTTTCACTTACCTTACTAAGATAATCGGTAAAAACAAAGGTAGTTCCACTACCGTCTGAGCGATAAGCTAAAATAATTTTCTTGGCAGGAAGTTTCACTTCCGGATTCAATTTCTGCAAGCGAGCATCGTTCCAGTCGGTTATCTTGCCGGCATAAATATCAGCAATCACTTCACCTGAAAGATTCAACTTAACCACATCCGGCAAATTATAAGCCAATACAACCGCTCCCATGCAGGTCGGTACATGCACCACCGGCTGCATTTCTTTCATTTCTTTGTCGCTCAAGAACGCATCACTTCCAGCGAAGTCCACAATACCGTCTTTCAGGTTGCGTACACCTCCACCGCTTCCGATACCTCCATAAGATACTTTATCTGAATGATTTGTGCTGTAGTTTTCAAAAGACATATTGTAGAAGGGAAGAGGGAATGTTGCACCGGCTCCTGTCAGTTCAACAGATTCACGTCCTTGACCATTTGCAGATTTTTGTCCACCGCAAGCAGCAAAAGCTATCGCCATTGCACCTGCAACTAAAGGTAAATAAAACTTTTTCATTACTTTAAATTTATATCAGTGTTTTTTATTGCTGTTTTTAGAGAGAGAAAGAGGCATTCAGATAAGCATAATACTGATTAGCCTTGACATCTTGTCTGGGTGACCACACACGGAAGTTCGGAGACAGTTTCACATATTTTCCCAACTTAAAGTCAGCCCCCACAATGCCTGCATTACCATCGTTTGCTTCATCCCATTTATCTTTAGAAGACAAATAATCCCAACGGCCAAACAAACCTACATTTTTAGCTACCTGTATCGTTGTATAAACTGAAACACCACTGCGGTCATGTGTGTCAGTAAATGAAGCATTCGTCATATAGTTATACTCCGCAGCCACTGAGAAACAGGATTTTTTAAAACCCGCAAAGGCTGCCAAGTTTGTTGTTCCTTTTTGTCCGTCCTCCGAAGCTTCGTTATACGAGCCATATGCACGTACCGTCAAGCCATCAACCGGAGTCAGAGTCAAACCGGCTCCATATTGTAGCCCGTCTTTTACCTGTACTTTCTTATAACCTTCACCATTTGCCAAAATTACATCGGCTGAAAGGTATTTATTAAAACGGTAAGCAGCCGAGATGGCTAAATCAGCACTGCTTCCAAACTTATATTCATCTTGAAACGACTTCATCACATAACGCTTGCCCCAGAAATCTTCTTGCACCTTAAACTGAGTTGTACCAATCAATCCGGTATTCAGCGTCCATGCTCCATGCTGCCAAGTGAGCTGTGCGTTTTTGATATAGCCAATACGTTGATAATCATTCACATCTTTCGATTGACCAAAATCCACTACTCCTTTTACTTTTAGTCCGTGCCCCAAGGTGTACTGATAACCCACGTAAGCACGTTCTAAATTAAATCCTCGTTCATCGTTTGTTGAACCAAATCCTGAATGGAAATCCGAAAAAATCGTAATAATCGCATCTCCCTTCTTGGTTTCTTTTTCTACTTTTCCTTGAGCGAATACCGGAAAAGCCATACAGCCTATCAGTCCGGCTATAATCCACTGCTTCTTCATTCAATTGCTTATTTCTTTTTGACACTGCAAAGTTCGGATTTACATGTTACAAACCCGTTTCATTAACTTAAAATTCATGTAACATTCAGGTCAACGCGATTTTCGCTCACCTTAGAAACTCTGCCTGCAAAACTTGTATTTATAAAAACTTCTTTGTTTCTTTGTGATTGAAGCTTACCGGTTATAAACGCTCATCATGGCAAGTAGCTTCGAACAATCTACCCGATTAAACGTTAACTCATATATCATTATATAATTAAAGTATTATGGAAGAATTTACCCTGCTCTCCCCCCTTCTGATGACTATTGGCGGACTGATTATTGGTGCTATACTGAAATCCTTACTCAAGCATAGCCGCCTTCCTTATACCGTCGGACTGTTTCTCGTCGGGCTGGCAGTGGGTATATGTAACCGCTCCGGTCTTTTCCAGTTTTCAGAAAACCTTTCTGCATCTATTGACTCTGTAGCAAATATCAACCCCGACCTGATTCTTTATCTTTTTCTTCCGGTACTTATTTTTGATGCTGCATACGAACTTAATTTGCACATATTCAAGAAGACCTTGGCCAATGCAACCCTTCTGGCTGTTCCGGGACTGGTCATTTGTATGCTTCTCACCGGATTACTCCTCGTGGGAATTGGAGCTTGCGTACCGGGATTCGAATCATGGACCTGGACCTTTGCGCTCATGTTCGGAGCTCTCATCAGTGCCACCGACCCGGTAGCCGTAGTAGCCTTGCTTCATGAACTGAAAACAAGCAAGCGTTTTTCCACTCTGGTAGACGCCGAGTCGCTGCTGAACGACGGAACCGGTATTGTCTGCTTCATGCTGTTTTTCGGTACTTATGCCGCCACGGGGGGAAGCGAAGACTCCCCTCTCATTGAATTTTTCCAAGTGGTAAGCATCAGTACGCTATTGGGCTTCTTCCTTGCCCGTCTGGTTATCTGGTTTATCACCCGAATCAACTCGGAAGAGATGATACAAAACAGTGTCATCATTCTTTCTGCCTATCTCACTTTTATATTCTCCCAATATTATCTGGGAGTATCGGGAGTCATAGCCTTGCTTGCATTCGGGCTCACCATCACTTATGTAGGAAAACCGCGACTGAAACCTCAAGTAAATAACTTTATGGAACATTTTTGGGAATTACTCACTTACTTGGCCAACACACTTATTTTTATCATTGTGGGTGTGGTTATTGCCGAAAAAGTGGAATTCACATGGAGCGCATTCGGTATCTTGATTCTTATCTATGTGGCACTAAACATTTTCCGTTTTACCATGATTATGATACTTTATCCGGTTATGAAACGAATGGGATACGGCCTCAGCAAACGTGAATCGGTTATCCTTACTTGGGGAGGTTTGCGCGGAGCCTTAGGAATGACTTTAGCTCTGATGGTTTCATATACTCCAGCTATTCCGGAGGAAATACGGAGCCAGATGTTGTTTTTTACCGCCGGAATTGTTACGCTTACTTTAAGCGTGAATGCCACAACCACCCGGTGGCTACTCAATAAATTAGGGCTGATTCATGTTCCATCGGCTCGTATCATGATGGAATACAACGTGCAAAAATCAATCCGTGAGAATTCAGAAAAGTATCTGGAGCAACTGAAAAAGCGAGAGGCTTTACAGGGTACTTCCTGGGAAAAAGTAAGCAACTATCTGTGTGACTCGCCTCAAGAGCCCCTTCGCACGGTGGGTACTCATGCACTGCTTACAGAAATACGCTTGCGTGTGCTCGACCGGGAGAAAGCTACTTGCCACAATATCTTCAATGAAGGTATTATCAAGCCTATGACCTTCAGAAAGCTGATGAACTCACTCGATGAGCTTTATGACCACGACGGCACTTTCCCGCTTGACCAAAGGCAATCTATCTTCAGTTTCTGTAACCGGACTGACTTACTAAGCCGCATACACAAAAATCCGTATCTTCATGACCTTACCAGCTTTTACTTCCGTGAAAGCATCACACGGGTGTATGACTTGGGACGCGGATTTCTTATCCTGCAAAAAGAAAGCCTGAAGTTTTTAGAAGAATTAGATTCGTCATCACTGCTCAACAAAGAACAGGATACAGTGACTTCCATCCTGAAAGAAGAAGTCATGAGGAATATTGAGGCTATGAATCTGATCATAGAAAAATTAGCAGCCGACTTTCCGAAAGCCTACCGGTATGCCTTAACTCAAAAGTCAATCCGTATGCTTTTAAGACACGAAAGGTGCGTAATCCGCCAAATGGAGGATAACGGTATTATTTCAGATAAAGATGCAGTAACGCTCTTGGAAAAGGTGGATGAACGCACAGATAAACTGAGCACATTCCGCCACACAATTCCGGGAACGATTCTTAGAAAAATATTCAGAGTATAACGTTCCGGGGAAAAACAAAACTTCCTTATCAAACCATAACAAAGAATTAAAGATATGAAAACAGTAAGAGTTTTCACCTGCTATGACTCCTTTCAGGCACAAATCATCCAAGGAGCTTTGGAAAATGAAGGTATCGCTTCCGTCCTCCACAATATACATACTTCAGATGTATTGAGAGGTTTCGAAGCTTCATTCACCGAGATAGACATCTTAGTTTACGAAGATGACTATGAAAAAGCAAGGACGTTGCTCAAGAAAAACCAAATGATTCCGGAGGATTTAAAATATTGCCCATACTGCCACTCAGACGACATCAAGCTGACAGTAAGAAAAGGCAAACGCATACGGGCTCTGTTTTCAGCCCTGCTATCTATGCTGGCAGCAGCTCCTCCGGGAACCAATCACTGGGAGTACGTTTGCAATCACTGCAAAAAACATTTTGAAACGCCTACATCCAGCCCCGACTGACTCTGTCATTTAAAGCGCACACGAGTGACCACCTGCAAAGTCTTCCCCTTTCTCACCTCCGTATTCAGGATGCCGTTCCAGCCATGCTACGGCATACGAACAGGTAGCAACTGCCTTTAAGTCTTTTTCACGGGCATAATCATAAGCTGCTTTTACCAAAGCAGACGCAATGCCCCGTCCCCCGATTTCTTCAGGAACAATCGTATGGCGAATATCAAGTGCCCCGTTTTCTATCCGGTAAGCCACATGTGCAAGCTGGCCTTCCACTTCTGTCCTGAACTGATTACGCAATGTATCATGAATGATTTCCATAAACTTCTGTCTTTAAAAGTTTGAAAGTAAGATACGAAAAAAGTATGAAACACCGATTAAATTCTTCTTAATTTTTATTTAAACTACAAATAAAGTCACCTATATGGAAACTAATTCACAATTATAGACTATTTTTGCCAATGAAATAAACCTTTTAACAAAACAATTAATTACCATGAAGAAAATTATCATTCTTATTTGCATGCTCGGACTGTTTTTCAATCTGGCGGCTCAAGAGGCTTGCCCTGATGTGATTCCCGCACTCCAACAGTGGAAGGGGGGAAAAGGGAAATTATACTTACCCAGCAAAGGACGTATTGTTGTTGCAGCCTCCGATGAAGAAAAGCTTTCTGCTACAGCTCATATTTTAGCCGGTGATTTAAAAGATATGTTCGGTTGGGAATATACCGTCTGCACCGGTAAATCTCAGAAAAATGATATTTTCCTCTCCTTAACTTCACCAGACAAAGAACTGGGCGATGAGGGATATGTCATGAATATAGGACGCAATGCGACACTCTCTGCACCTACTCCCAAAGGGGTGTTCTGGGGAACACGCAGCTTGCTGCAAATATTAAACAATGAGAAGGGCGCACTTCCCAAAGGTGTTGCACGCGACTTTCCCTTGTTCCCGAACCGTGGATTCATGCTTGATGTAGCCCGTAAATTCTTTACCATCGACTATTTGAGACAGTACGTAAAAATTCTGTCTTTCTATAAAATGAACGAATTTCAGATTCACCTGAATGACAACGGATTCTCCCAGTTTTTTAACAATAACTGGAATCAAACTTACGCTGCCTTCCGTCTGGAAAGCGACCGCTTCCCCGGACTGACGGCTAAAGATGGAGCATATACGAAAAAGGAATTCACCGACTTGCAGCAACTGGGAATGGAGTATGGAGTGAATGTAATACCGGAAATCGATGTTCCTGCCCACTCACTGGCTTTCACTCACTACAAGCCCGAAATTGCCAGCCAACATTACGGCATGGATCACTTAGATTTATATAAGGAAGAAACCTATGAGTTTGTTGACTGCCTATTGAGAGAGTACATAGAGGGAGAAAATCCGGTTTTCATCGGTCCTGATCTACACATCGGAACAGATGAGTATAACAAAAAAGAAGCAGAACAATACCGCTACTTCACTGACCGCTACCTGAAGTTTGTAGCTCAGCACGGAAAGAATCCGCGTATGTGGGGCGGATTGAAGTGGCTTCCGGGAAAAACGCCCGTACAAGCCGAAGGAGTAACCGTTAACGCATGGTCATACGACTGGGTTGACCCGGAGGTTTCCCTAAAAGACGGATATAAACTGATTAATTCATGCGATGCTTATCTGTACATTGTTCCGGCAGCAGGCTATTACCGCGATTTTCTAGACCACAAATGGCTCTATGAGTCATGGTCGCCCTGGATTATGAACCGGAAACAAACGCTTCCGGAAGGAACTCCCGGAGTGCTGGGAGCCATGTTTGCCGTATGGAATGACAAGTGCGGAAACGGAATTTCAGAACAAGACGTGCATTTGCGCTCGTTCCCTGCCGTACAAGTTTTGTCGGAAAAACTATGGAGGGGAGCAAACAAAGAAAAGACCTATGCTGACTTTGAGGCGCTGTGTCAAACCACTCCCGAAGCTCCGGGTATCAACTTGCTGGCACGTGTTTCAGGGAAAAAAGAATTGCTCCAGCCCAATGAAGTTCATGCCTTAAGCGGTACCGACTCTCTGTCGACTTCCATTCCTGAAATAGGTTACCCCTACACCGTTTCATTCGGAATCTGCCCTGATAAAGATACCAATATCAGCGGAGTATTATTCAAAGGTCCGCACTCGGTGGTCTATACCAACTGGGAAAATACCGGAAGAATTGCTTTCAGCCGCGACGGATATACTTTTGTTTTCAATTCATTCCAGCTGCCCACCGAGCAATGGACAGATATCCGCATTGAAGGCGATTATAAAGGCACTTCGTTATACGTAAACGGAAAGCTTCAGGAGCGTTTGGAGGGACGCACCATGAAAGTTTACCGCAAAGAGTATAAACGCATGGAATATATGACTTATCAGGAGACTTTAATCTTCCCGCTTGAACAAATAGGAGATAAGTTAAACGGATTTAAAGGAAAACTGCGTAATCTGACCTGCGAACAGCCTCAATAAAGACTTGAAGGTTTCATCATATAAAAGGCATGTGCTATAAAATATGGATAATTTATAGTACAATACTTCGGTAAATTTTTACCGAAAAATTAAAAGTTAAACAATAAAACCGG
>CAUDXH010000026.1 GCA_958453305.1 uncultured Bacteroides sp.
CGATCAACTTTAAAAAGTCCATGCATTACAATCCGTTCCATTATATCCGGAGTGAAAAAGACATCTTGAAGCTGGTCAATACCATTATCGCGAATACCAAGGGTGAGGGCGAAAAATCCAATGAAGATTTCTGGGTCAAGGCGGAACGTCTCTTGTATTCTGCACTGATCGGATACATCTGGTATGAGGCACCAGAGGAAGAACAGAACTTTTCTACTCTGTTGGAATTTATCAATGCCAGTGAGACCAGGGAGGATGATGAAGAATTTAAAAATGCGGTGGATGAATTGTTTGAAGAACTGGAAGCAGAAAATCCGGAACACTTTGCAGTAAGGCAATATCGCAAGTACAAGCTTGCTGCCGGTGATATATGCTCTAAGTGACTTCTTAATCATGATTTTGTCATGGTTAGTGAAGCAATCACTTAGAGCATTTTTGTTTCAGGAGGTACAGCCATGAGAAATGAAAAAATTACCCCACTGTACGAGCGCCTGAGCCGGGACGATGAGTTACAGGGCGAGAGCAATTCCATATCCAACCAAAAGCAGATGTTAGAGGATTTTGCCCGCCGGAACGGGCTGCCCAACCCTACGCACTTTACCGATGATGGTATCTCCGGCACCCGTTTTGACCGCCCCGGATTTCTGGCGATGATGGAGGAAGTCGAGGCCGGACGGGTGGAGGCCATTGTTATCAAAGACATGAGCCGCCTGGGGCGCGATTATCTGAAAGTCGGCCAGGTCATGGAGATTTTGCGGCAGCGCGGCGTCCGGCTGATCGCCATCAACGACGGTGTGGACAGTCTGAAAGGCGATGACGATTTTACGCCCTTCCGTAACATTATGAATGAATTTTACGCCCGTGATACCAGCCGGAAAATCCGCTCTGTGTTTAAGTCAAAAGGCATGAGTGGCAAGCACCTGACCGGCACTGTGATTTACGGCTACTTATGGGACGAAAAACGGGAGCATTGGCTGGTAGATGAGGAAGCTGCCGAAGTGGTACGCCGTATATTCTCCCTCACGCTGGAGGGATATGGGCCTTACCAGATCGCCTGCAAATTATCCACAGACCGGATTGAAATTCCTGTCGTACACCTTGCCCGCTTCAACGAGGGTGTGAACCGTTCAAAGCCGATCAAAGACCCATATGGATGGGGATCATCTACCATCGTGAACATTTTGAAAAAACGAGAGTATTTAGGGCATACCATCAATTTCAAGACCCGCAAGCACTTTAAGGACAAGAAAAGCCACTATGTTTCTGAGGACGAATGGACGATCTTTGAGAATACCCATGAAGCCATTATCGACCAGCAGACCTTTGATTTGGCGCAGAAAATCCGCAGCAATGTACGGCGTTATCCAAACGGCTGGGGCGAAGCGGCTCCCCTCACAGGCTTGCTCTATTGTGCCGATTGCGGCGGCAAGATGTATGTCCACCGCACCAACAATGGCAAGCGGGTTTCTCAATATACCTGTTCCAATTATACCAAAGTTCCGTGTGGGACACTATGCCCTACACAACACCGTATCAATGAGAGTGCTGTCCTGACATTGGTTTCCGACACGCTCCGGGCTATCGCTGAATATTCGAGAAATGACCGGACGGAATTTATTCACACTGTTCAGGAGACGCAGGTTGCTCAACAGAGTGCCGATATATCGAAAAAGCGCAGGCGTCTGGCTGCTGCCCAAAAGAGAGCCGGAGAACTGGAAAAACTGATTTGCAAAATCTATGAGGACAACGCCCTCGGCAAGCTGCAGGATGCACGATATAAGGCGCTTGATGCACAGTATGCCAAAGAGCAGGATGCACTTGAGATTGAAATTGCGGAGTTGGAAAAGGCTGTTACCGGCTATGAGCAGAGCCAGAAATCAGCGGAGAAATTTATAGCCCTGATTGATAAGTACGAGAATTTTGACACGCTGACAAACACCATGCTCAACGAGTTTGTAGAGAAAATCCTTGTCCACGAACGCGCCCGAAAAGGCAGCCAGGACACTACGCAGGAGGTTGAAATCTACTTCAATTTTGTGGGCCGGTATATCCCGCCCGCCTTGCAGCCGGTTCCACTGACCCCGGAAGAACAAGAAGAACTGCGGAAGAAGGAGGAACGCAAGGACAGGCTTCACCAGAACTACTTACGCCGCAAGGCCAACGGCAAGCAGAAGGAATGGGAAAAACGCTACAACGCCAAACGCAAGGCCCAGGTGGAGGCAGCAAAGGCCACAATCCGGGCCGAGGACATGGAGAAGGGCATTTTTACCACCGTCAGCCAGTTACCCAGGCAGGAGCCGCGCAAGGCCACCGTATCGGCCAGTGCCACAGTTTAACCATTACAGTGCAAAGGAGAATGAACATGAGCGAATTGACTTACACCCGCTGCGGAGATTACTACATCCCTGATCTGAAACTTTCCGAGCAGCCGGAGGCCCCCATCGGCAAGTATGGCCGTATGCGGCAACGCTACCTGAAGGAACACCGGCCCGGCCTTTATAGCAGCTTGATTTTGAGCGAAAAGCTGTACCCGCACCTGTTGGAGATTGATCGGGCGGCGCGGGAGCGGATGGACGCCATGCTGCCCCGCATGATGGAGGCGGCGGGCGTCACCGAGGAACTGAAAGCCCGTGACCCCATGCGCTGGGTGGGGCTGATGAACACATTAACGGCACAGATTGAGGAAATTTTACTCAGGGAACTGATTTGCAGCTGAATGGGAGGTGTGGGAAATGCTGACCTTTGAAAAGGTTCTGGAAGTGTTTCAGGCATATCTGGATGATGACCCTCTGTATGAGGTGGTTCAGACCAGGCACGGTTATACATTGATGGCATGGGAACCCCACCGGAATGACTGGTATAGCGCCGAGATACAGAAAACCCCAGAGGATTTACGGAACGCTTTGCTGGGTACATACGCCAACTTTCTGGAAGATAAAATTACCGGAAACGAGCGTGAACTGACTGTGACAGAAACCAGAGAAATCCAGCAGAGGTGTCAGGAACTTTTGGAAAAGTGCCGGGAACCTTGATATAGAAATGCCAGAAGGAGGCCGCGATTATGCGTCCTCCTTCTGCTTCGCAGTCTGTTCCATTTTGAGCGCCCCGTCTATGGCACCTTCGATAATCGGCAGGTATTCTTCAGGGCAGAGTTTCAGCTTGTGGCTGACCCGTTGCCGCTGTTCGCTTTCTTCCCGCATGATCTCCGGGTTAAAATACCGTTCCACGGGAAGTCCGCAGATCTTAATCAATTGGATCATCACAGGCAGGCTCGGAATTGCACCTTGATTCTCAATGTTGGCAAGATACCGCCATTCAATCCCAACCATTTCCGCCAATGTTTTTCGTGCCAGACGCTTTGCCTCTCGTGCGGCTTTGACATCTGCGCCGAAGGTTTCAAAACCGGGACAATCTTCAACTTTCGCCATATAATATCACCCTGTTACATTGTATAATTCATACTTCGCCTGTGGAATGTCACTGTATGCAGGTTAGTTGAAGTTTATAATTCATATCCCGTTTCTTGCATTGTTCGAAAAAGAGAACTATAATGTACTCTGTGGAGGTGCGAAATGGACTATATGACATTGAAAGAGGCCGCCGAAAAGTGGGGCGTGACACCTCGTAGTGCAAATTATTATTGCGCTGGTGGGCGTATCCCTGGCGCTGTGAATATGGCTGGTGTTTGGCTGATCCCAAAGGACGCGGAAAAGCCGACTGATAGACGCAGAAAGGAGTTTCAACATGAATAATGTTTTAATTATCGAAGATGATAAAGAAATTTGCGTTATGATAAAAGACCATCTGGAAAAGTACAATTATCAAGTCTTCTTCACACTTACTGGTGCAAATGCGATTGAACGTATAAAAGAATTATCCCCAGATTTAATTATTTTAGATTTAATGCTTCCTTTTATCAGTGGAGATGAGTTAATTAGAAATATCAGAAAATTTTCAGACGTACCTGTAATTGTTGTTTCTGCAAAAAGTTTAACATTCAACAAAGTCGAACTGCTACGCTTGGGTGCTGATGACTATTTAACAAAGCCGTTTGATTTGGACGAATTACTAGCGCGAATTGAACGCAATTTGCTAAGAAGTCAAAAAGATACTCCCAATCTTTGTTTGACCTTTGGAGAACTTTCCATTAATACATCTTCAAAGATAGTTACTGTTGCAGACGAAATTATTGTGCTTACAGCAAAAGAGTATCAACTTGTAGAACTACTGGCGAAATATCCTGATAAAGTTTTTTCTAAGCAAAATCTTTATGAAAGTATTTGGCAAGAACCATTTGCAAGGGATAATGATGTCATTAACACACATATAAGTAACTTACGAAAAAAATTAAAGGGCGAAGGCTGCCGAATTAAGACCATATGGGGCTTGGGTTACCGATTTGCAAAGTGAGCTTTAGATAATCTTTAGCTTTACCTTTAGATTATTCAAGGAATTGTCTGCGATACTAAATAACAAGAAAGGAGCTGTGAAAAAATGAACGTAACAGTTTTTGAAGCTATCAACATCACAAAAAAGTATCGCAATACACTAGCCCTAAATCAAGTATCTATGTCTGTAATGCAAGGAGATATTTATGGGTTTATCGGAGAAAACGGTGCCGGTAAAACAACAATGATTCGTTTACTAACCGGACTGGCAGAACCTACTACTGGCAAAATTGCTTTATTCGGTGAAAGCAATAAGAAACTTGCAAAGCAGCGTGAGCGCATTGGCTGTATTATTGAGAGCCCTTCTCTTTATCTTGATATGACAGCCTATGAAAATTTGGAGGTACAACGTTTGCAACGCGGTATTCCAGGAAAAGGTTGCATTGATAATGCTTTAGCATTAGTTGGTTTGAAAGATACCGGAAAGAAAAAAGCAAAAGATTTCTCTTTGGGTATGCGGCAGAGACTAGCTCTCGCAATCGCTTTGCTTGGGAATCCTGAATTTCTCGTACTAGATGAACCAATTAACGGACTAGACCCTACTGGAATTATCGAATTAAGAAACTTACTCAAAAGACTAAATAAAGAACGTGGAATCACTATTTTGATTTCAAGTCACATTCTCACGGAACTTCATCAATTAGCAAATAGATATGGTATCTTACATGAGGGGAAACTTTTACAGGAAATTACCGCTACAGAGTTAGACAAACGCTGCAAAAAGCATCTGTTGTTGCAAGTGAATGATGTAGCTGCTGCTAGTGTTTTATTGGAAAGCAAACTGAATACTTCAAATTTTTCTGTTATGCCAGACAAAAGTATTCATCTATATGATTATGTTGAAAATGCCGGAAAAGTATCAGCGTTGCTAAGTGCAAATAACATTACGATTTATCAGTTAGCACAATCTGGAGATAGTCTTGAAACTTATTACACTAATTTGATAGGAGGGTGCCAAAATGATTAACCATTTTAAAGCTGAATTTTATAAATTGCGTCACTCAAAGATATTGATAACTATATTAGGCGTATGTGCGGCGGTTATAATGGTCTCTTTTGCACTTGGTGACATGACTTTTTTTGGAGCCGGAGATGGAACAGAAAGTGTAATCGGATTTCAAGCTAAGTGTTATCTATCTAGTGAAATACCAACGTTTCAAACTGTTGCCCGCTCATCTCTTGCATATACAGCCTTTTTCTGGATTATTGGCATTTTATTTGCAACCATATTTTTTACAAAAGAATATAATACGGGTACAATCAAATTATCTGTTGCATACGGCACTAAACGAACTATTCTCTACTACACCAAAGCGATTACAATATTGGTGGTGTCTCTGATAACGTATCTGATTTTTGTAGCTACATTTTTCGTTATTGAAATCATACAATCCGGTTACATTCCAACTGCGAGTGAAGTAATAAACCTTTTGGGATGGGCTCTTGCTTGCGGAACGGTTTTATTAGCATTAGAAAGCATTTCTATTTTTTTATGTGTCGTTATTCAAAATACAGGGATTGTAACAGGGATTTGCTGCTTATATGTATTCAGTGGAGCGTCTGTTTACTTAATGCTATGGAGTGATATGGAGACGGTTTCAATACCCTTAAAATTTTTTGTATATGGAAATCCTATGTACTATTGGATGAATTTCAGCTCTTGTCGCACAATGGGTATTATTGAGCATTTACCATTCTATTTCATAGGGTGCATTTCTCTTTTGATTGTTGGCGGTCTTATTATGATTAGAAAAGAAATCAAGTAAAAGGGAGGTAGAATATGGGTTGGGCGATTATGTTTCTTGTTCTGATAGCATTGGTCATTATCCTTTCAATTTCTTTAATTAACTGGAAAATACAGATATATAAAGTAATCGTCCAACTAAATGCTATTCTGAATAGAAAAACGAAAAAGTTAGTTACAGTGTCTTTATCTGATAGGCGGTTAGAGCATTTGGTTGAAATCATAAATCAGATTGTATCAAAAGATAATATTTATCTGGGCGAAATTCAAAAAAAGGAGAATGAATTAAAAGAGAATATTTCTTGCCTTTCTCATGATTTACGGACACCACTAACTTCCATTCGCGGATATTTGCAACTTCTATCAAGTGCGCCTGATGAAAAAAGAGCGGAATATATTTCAGCATTATCCGGAAAAGCATTGAGATTAGAACGTCTCATAGATGACTTTTATCAAATCTCTCTTTTAGAAGCAGGACAATATCCATTTTACTATGAAAAGGTTGAGCTATGCTCATTGCTTACTGAAATCCTGCTAGACAATTATTCGATTTTCAGCGTTAATGGAATTGAACCCCAAATAGAAATACCTAATATGGACATCTATCTTAATGCTGACAGAAAGGCGTGTATTCGCATTATACAAAATCTTATATTCAATGCGGTAACATCCACTACAAATAATGTTGTAATTCAACTAATTAATATCGCAGATTCTGTACAACTCTGTATTAAAAATCCTGTTGCATCTATTCCTACAGAAGAATATTCAAAACTGTTGGAACGCTTTTATGTAGCAGATGTTTCAAGAAGTAATGGTACGTCTGGACAAGGACTTTACATTGTGAAAAAGCTATTACTTATGATGAATTGTACAAATCCAATAATTGAAATACATGACCATAATTTTATGATTACGATTGATTTTTCGCCCTTACTCATAAAGAAATAATCTGCCGGACGACGGCAAAAGAAAAAAAGCCGTCGCAAAGCAGAGGTATTTTCACGCGCCATTTCTAAATTACGGCGGCTTTGATTTTCAGAGCCGCCGCTTCTTTTTGCCTATCGGCAAGTCTACGACGACCCTAACACCGTGTAAATCCACGGCGGCATATAGGAGGATTGCCGCCGTGTCTATGCTTGCCTTTTTTCACAGTACCCATGACCTGCACCAGCTAAAAAAAGCCTGTTCCCAGCAGCGGAGCAATGCGGTCAGAAGTATGCACTATACCATGTAACTAAACAGCAAAATATACTCTATTACGCTCGTATGGCTTTATGCCGTCCGGGCGCTTTTTTGTCCCTGTGGAGCCGGAACATCGGGTCAGCATGGCCCGAACTTTATCCCCGGTGCCGCTCCCCGCCGCCCCATGCAGATTTACCCAAAAAATCTGAATGGAGGAAAGGCAGATGGAAGTTACCATCAATTATAACGGACAAGCTGTGGCCGTGGAGGTCACGCTGGAAGTCTATGAATTTCTTGACCAGGCCGATCATAAAACGGAGAATCTGTTCCATGAACAGCGGCGGCATTGGGATGGCCGGGAGTTTGACGAGTACATCATTACCACCGAGGGTGTAGGGGTCTACGGCGAAACGCCGGAGGAATACCTTTGCCGCATGGAAACGCTGCATGATCTGATGGCTGTTCTGGACACCTGTACCGAGGCCCAGCGCCGCCGGTTCCTGCTCTATGCGCTTGACGGGCTGAGCCTTGCGGAGATCGGTGTGCTGTGCGGCTGCTCCAAAGTAGCTGTTTATCAAAGTGTGGAGGCGGTCAGAAAAAAATTTATAAATTTCTTTGAGAACAGGCTTAACGAATGACCTGTTTTCTGGCTACCAAGTGAAAGGGATCATTTCCCTTATCTCAGCGAGGGGCGGACAGCGGACGAGCTGTCCGCCTCTCCGATTTTCAGGAGGTAAGCCTATGAAAACAATCAATCTGCGGTGGATGTATCCCCACTACCGGCATGACGAGTTTGTGGATGTTACGGACGAGGTATGGGCAGCGATGTATCAGGCCCAGCGGGAGATGGAGAACTATGAGCGTCGGAAAGTCTACCACCGCGCCTACTACTCTCTGGACGCATACAGCTGGCTGGAAAATTACGCACTGGAACACAGCAGATCGCCGGAAGATATTTTGCTGGAACGAGAAGAAATGACCACCCGCCTGCACCTGATTGCAGCTCTGCCTGCGGCTCTGGCTCATGCCACTCCGACACAGGCCCGCCGTGTTCACGCCTACTACATTGCCGGTATCAAGCAGCCGGAAATCGCCCGGAGAGAGGGTATCCATAGCAGTAAGGTCAGCGTTGCCATCCACCGGGGGCTGCGGAATATGCGCCGCTGCTATGATGACCTTTTTCAAACAGAGTGAGGGCGTGCCTATGCAGACCATCAATCTCAAACAATATTATCCATTTTGCAAAGAGGACATTTTTGTGGAGGTGTCCGATGAGATTGTCGAAGCGTTTCTTCTGGACAAGAGAGCCGAGGCCGCCAGAGATCGCAAGATGTTCCGGTATAAGGCGTTTTATTCCCTCGATTGTAACGATGGAATCGAAAATGCCGCCATCGGCTGGGCGCAGCCATCTCCGGAGGACTACCTGATAGAAAAAGAAGAATTAGCCGAATATGAAGAACTGATACGGCGATTGTACGAAGCCATTTCTTCCCTGCCGCCTATGCAGGCTCGCCGTGTCCACGCCCGCTATATGCTGGGTATGAAAGTGAAAGATATTGCCGCAATGGAGGGTATCACGCCATCACAGGCGGGAAAATCCATCCACGCTGCACTGCGAAGGCTGCGCCGGTACTTTGCGCGTCAGAAATGGACGGTCAATCTATGAGTATTTCCAAAGAAAAGAGGTGCATGACATGAACGAAAAAAATACAGCCCACCCCCAAAAAGAAGAACGGGAGAAAGTCCTGAAGGAGATCCGGCAGCTTGAAAACCGAAAGAAGATTTTGGAGAACAAGCAGCGAAATGAAGAACGCAGGGTTCGCACCCGCCGCCTGATTGAGCGTGGAGCCGTTTTGGAGGGGATTTTCCCGTTGGCTCCCGACCTTTCCGGCGCAGAGGTCAAAGCATTTCTGATTACCCTGTCCCATCTTCCGGGGGCTGCGGAATTGACTGCAAACCTGCCAAAATCCGGGGACACGCCATAAGTCCCTTGTTTACAAGGGCGCACTTATACACCGTTGCCGGTGCTGTGCGCCCTGCCGGGGGGCGTTGCGTACTTCGTCCGCGATGGGAAGCTACGCTCCCCAAACCCCTTGTGCGCCCCGCGCAGCCAAACACCCGCTTTGCGTTTGTCCGGCTCCACGGAGCCTGAAATATCCCCGCCGAAAGGAGGTGCCACCCATAGATTTTTGCCATATTCCCGTCAGTATCATCAAGCGCAGCGAGGGCCGTTCCGCTGTTGCCGCAGCCGCCTACCGAAGCGGAACCAAACTGACGAATGAATGGGACGGCCTGACCCATGATTACATCCGGAAGGGCGGCGTTGTCCATGCGGAGATCATGCTGCCCGCCCACGCCCCGCCGGAATTTGCAGATCGTTCTATCCTCTGGAACAGCGTGGAGCAAATCGAGAAAGCAAGGGACAGCCAGCTTGCCCGTGAGATCGAGGCAGCTCTGCCCCGTGAACTGTCCGGTGAACAGCAGCTTGCCCTTGTGCGCGCCTATGTGAAGGACAACTTTGTGGACAAGGGGATGTGTGCTGACTTTGCTATCCATGACAAGGGAACCGGCAACCCTCATGTCCATATCATGCTGACGCTCCGGCCTCTGAAAGAAAATGGACAGTGGGGCGCAAAGTGCCGCAAGGCATACGATCTGGACGAGAATGGACAGCGTATCCCGGATGGGAAAGGCGGTTGGAAAAATCATCGTGAGGATACAACCGATTGGAACGATAAAGGAAATGTGGAGATTTGGCGGGCAGCGTGGGCAGCCTACACCAACCGGGCGCTGGAATCTGCCGGTAGACCGGAGCGCATTGACCACCGCAGCTACAGGAGGCAGGGCATTGATAAAATCCCCTCTGTCCACCTGGGGCCAGCCGCCAGCCAAATGGAAAAGCGCGGCATCCGCACCGACAAGGGCGAAGTAAACCGGCAGATCGCTGCCGACAACAAGCTGCTGAAAGAAATCAAAGCCCGCATTACCCGCCTTTACAACTGGTCTAAGGCCGAAGCCGAAAAGCCGGAGGGCCAGCAGCCCAGCATGATTGACTTGTGGGAGGCCCAGCAGCAGCTCAAGCGGCCTGACACCCGCACCGGCAAAATCCGAGCTTTGCAGGAGAGCGCCGCCCTGTTCAGCTTTTTGCAGGCAAACGGCATCCAGTCCATGCAGCAGCTCCATGAAAAAATAGCAGATATGAACACCCGCTACTATGACCTGCGGGGAAAAATCGTCAAGGCCGAGCGCCGGATCGCCACCCTTACCGAGCGCGGGGAGATGTGGGAACAGTACAACCAGTACAAGTCCATCCACAAGCAGCTTGCCAAAGTAAAGCCGGAAAAACGGGAACAGTTTGAACAGCGCCACAGCCGGGAACTGATTCTGTATGACGCAGCGACCCGGTATCTGAAAGAACTGAAAGACAGCGGCGAGGCAATCACCCCAAAGGCATGGCAGCGGGAAATTGACCAGCTGGCCGCTGGAAAGCAGACGGACACGCTTGCCATGAAATCCATGCGGGAGGATTTGAAAGCAGTGGAACGGCTCCGCAAAACCGCCGAGCAGCTGTCCAGACAGGAACAGGACAAGTCTCACGACCGGGAGCCGGAGCGGTAAGGGCTACCGCGTTTCACGACATACTTTTGCACACAGAAAAACCGCCGTACAGGTTTCCCCATACGGCGGCAGACTGTTTATTTGCCGAACAAGTCGCTGTGTGTGCCGGTGCGGGCCAGCGTCAGCACCAGCACATCATCCTCGATACGGTAAATGAGCAGCCAGTCCGGGAGAATATGACATTCCCGATGGCCTGCCCAATCGCCGGACAGGTCATGGTCACGGTTTTTATCTGGCAGCGGTTCGCCCATTGCCAGCAACGCTACGACCTGCTCCAGCAGCTCGATCTTCAAGCCACGCTTGATGGCTCGTTTGTAGTCCTTTTTGAAACTGGTCGTGTACTTGACGGTATATTTGGTTTCTTTCATCTTTTCAGGTCAGCAAACAACTCGTCAAGGTCATTATAGCCCTTTACAGACGGGTCTTTTGCAATCCTTTCCGCTTCCAGCATGGCAGCAACCGTTTCTTTGTTCGGCTGTTCCAGCCTTACTTCAAAGGGAATGCCGCCTTCACGAAGCGACTGGCGCACAAAGATGTTAAACGCCGTAGTCAGGTTCATGCCAAGTTCAGTAAACAGTGCGTCCGCCTGTGCTTTCAAATCTGCGTCCATGCGGATACTGATGTTTGTGGTATTTCCAGCCATACGATCAACCCCTTTCTGCTGGCAATTATAGTATATGCCTTTTGCACGAAGAAAACAATACTTTGCACGAATATTTAATAATAAATTCATTCAAGGAGGTTACCTGCTTTGTGAGAGAAATCATTTATGAAGAACGACAAGACTGAACCTATCCCCGTCATGGATTACCGCCAGTACCGCAGAGCGCGGAGGCTGGTGCATGAGTGCTGCAACTACATCGACGGAAATTGTATCGCCCTGGACGATGGGGAGGAATGTGTCTGTGTCCAGTCTATTTCCTACTCCCTGTTGTGCAGGTGGTTTCGGACGGCGGTATTGCCGCAGGATAAGGAACTGGAAACGGCGCTGTTCCACCGGCTGAATGCGAAGAAATGCGCCGTATGCGGGGCGCTGTTTACCCCCGGTTCTAACAGGGCCAAATACTGCCCGGAATGTTCCACTCGCATGAAGCGGATCAACGCCGCAAAGCGCAAGCGGAAACAACGGGAGAAATGTCACGCTTTAGGGGCTGAAAAACCCTTGTAAATCAAGGCTTTTTTCGATGGTGTCAAAGGCAGGCTGATAGATTTATCCTCCGACCCCTAAAACGGCCATAAAATGCGTACAGAATCCCAAGAGAAACCCCAAGGAGGAACCCTATGTCAGACAACCGAAAATATTATTACCTGAAACTCAAAGAAAACTATTTTGACGATGATTCCATCGTGCTGCTGGAAAGTATGCAGGATGGTGTGCTGTATTCCAACATTCTGCTCAAGCTGTATCTGAAATCGCTGAAACATGGCGGACGGCTTCAACTTGACGAGGACATTCCTTACACGGCGCAGATGATCGCCACCATTACCCGCCAGCAGATCGGCACTGTGGAGAGAGCCTTGCAGATCTTTTTGAAGCTGGGTCTTGTGGAAGTGCTGGACAGCGGCACATTCTACATGAGCAACATCGAACTTTTAATCGGCCAGTCCTCTACCGAGGCCGAGCGAAAGCGGGCTGCAAGACTCCAAAACAAGGCTCTTTCTGCGCCCCGGACAAACGGCGGACATTTGTCCGACATTCATCCACCAGAGATAGAGATAGAGTTAGAGAAAGAGATAGAGATAAAGAGAGAGATAGAGAAGGGACACCCCGCCCACACCTATGGCCGTTACCAGAATGTTTTCCTGACGGATGAAGAACTGGCAGACTTGCAGGCCAGCTTTCCCACTGTATGGGGCCAGTACATCGAAAAGCTGTCCGAGTACATGGCTTCTACCGGCAAGCGTTATCAGAGCCATGCAGCGACCATCCGGCGCTGGGCCAGTGAGGACGCGAAAAAGGCGGCCCCGCCCACCCGCAACCGGGATTACAGCGTAAAGGAGGATGAAACTGTATGATTGAGATTACCGCAGAAATCCGGGCGCTGATCGACAAGGCAGCCGTCGGTATGGAACTGGCCGGGGACGAGTACATAGACCCGGCAGACGGGCTCATTCACTGTAAGAAATGCGGCGGCCAGAGGCAGACCGTTGTGCCATGCTTCGGGAAATCCGGCTACTTTATGCCGCGCTGCATCTGCCAGTGCCAGCGGGAGGCTGAGGAGCAGCGCAAGGCTGCTGAAGAACGGCAGCGCCGCATGGAGCGTATCAAACGCCGAAAGGCACAGGGCTTGCAAGACCGTTATCTGTACGACTACACATTTTCCAATGACAACGGCCAAAATCCCCTGATGGGCAAGGCCCGCGCCTATGTGGAGAACTGGAAGGAGGCATACAGGAACAACACCGGCCTGCTGTTGTTTGGGGATGTGGGAACCGGCAAGTCCTTTTTCGCCGGTTGTATCGCCAACGCCCTGCTTGACCGGGATGTGCCGGTGCTGATGACGAACTTTCCCACCATCCTGAACCGCCTGACGGGGATGTTCTCTGAGGACAGGGCCGACTTTATCGCCAGCTTTGACGAGTACGACCTGCTTATCATTGACGATTTGGGTGTGGAGCGCAGTACCGAGTATGCGATGGAGCAGATGTTTTTTGTCATTGACAGCCGCTACCGCAGCCGCAGACCCATGATAATCACCACCAACCTGAAGCTGGCCGAACTCAAGAACCCGCCCGACCTGGCCCACGCCCGTATCTATGACCGTATTCTGGAACGGTGTGCGCCGATTCTCTTTGACGGGAAGAATTTCCGGGAAGAAAATGCCGGTGCTACCCGACAGGCAGCAAAAGACATTGTAAACAGTAAGCACGATTGATTTTTTACCGAGCGGCACAGACCCGTTCGGAGAAAGGAGCGCCATGAACAAAGAACCCCGTACTATGCAGTCGGCAGACGCCGCTACTGCGTCCAGAGCGCCGGAAAACACGCCGGCGATGGTAAAGAAAATCGGAAAGACAACCTACAAGGTTCATGTCCATTTCAGCAATACCAGCACAGAAACCATGAGCGATAAAATCAAGCGTATGCTCAAAAATGAAATTCAGCAGATGTGACAGACTGATAAACGAAGCCGTCTTGTGCTAAACTGATGATGGTACGCACCAAAATTTTTGTCAAGGAGGACACGAAAATGCTTTACACAGAAAAAGAGAAACATGAAATTGAGCGAGTAAAGGAAGTCTTTGCGGAACATCTGCGGCAAAGCCCTGATTTTGAACTGCTCTGGTCGGACAAGGTGGGCTATGTCTGGCTGACGATTGGCGTAAATCCAGTCTATGTGGATACTGGTATCAGAATCGAATCAGCCGCCGATCTCTGCGGCAGGTGTTTGGACGATGTAGCTTCGGATGTTCTATATATGACGGGCAACGATCACGCGCTGGAAGCAGCCGATCCGCTGGAATTGGCCGAAATCAAGCGGCGCTGGGAGCCATATATCAACCAGCTGCCAGACTATGCGTATCTCTGCAAAGACCTGCTGAACGGAAAAATGTAATCTATCAAACGAGGTGTCAGGAGCCATACGGTGCTTCTGGCACCTTTTTTGTGGATTTTTTGTGAATTTGATGAAAAAGTCCTTGACAATTTGTCTCTGGCAAAACTGCAAAATCGATTTTGATTTCCTGTGGTGCCAGACTAGCACCGTTTGATATTCAGGAGCTAAGAGAAATAATGTCGTATGACGAAATGGAACTGGATATGATCGGCGATCAGAGAACAGCCATGTTTGTCATCATCAGTGATACCGATGACACATTCAACTTTGTAGTAGCAATCATGTACACCCAGCTTTTTAACCTGCTTTGTGATAAGGCGGATGATGAGCATGGAGGCAGGCTTCCCTATCATGTACGGCTGCTTCTTGATGAGTTCAGCAATATCGGACAGATTCCAAAATTTGACAAGTTGATTGCTACAATCCGAAGCAGGGAAATCTCCGCTTCTATCATTCTGCAGTCACAATCTCAGCTGAAAACCATCTATAAGGATGCGGCTGAGACGATCACGGGTAACTGTGACACCGTTCTTTTCCTGGGTGGAAAGGAAAGTTCCACACTGAAAGAAATATCAGAAACCCTGGGAAAGGAAACCATTGATCTTTACAACACATCAGACACCAGAGGCAGCAACCGCTCCTATGGGCTGAATTATCAAAAGACTGGAAAAGAACTGATGAGTAGAGATGAGCTGGCGGTCATGGACGGAGAAAAATGTATCTTACAGCTTCGAGGAGTCCGGCCGTTTTTAAGCAACAAATATGACATCACAAAGCATAAACGGTACAAGGAGCTTGCCGATTTCAATAAGAATAATGCGTTTGATGTAGAAAAATATCTGGCACACCGACTGGTGATGTCGGAAGATACAGAATTTGAAATGTATGAAGTAACTGTAACACAAGAAGACGTATCGGCGATTGAAGCTGAGGAAAGTGAGGATTGATATGAAAGAAAGAATTCGAGCACCCTGCTACTACTGATAAGGATATAAAAAGGTCTGAATAAAAGGGAAAGGAGTAGAGCCAAACGCTTACAGACCATAAGAAAAAGCGTTTGTTCACACATGATTATGGCTTTTTTTAGCAGTGCAATCAATATCCTTCAGACACTGGTCGTTGCAATCGGTGCAGGCCTTGGTGTCTGGGGCGTAATCAACCTGATGGAAGGTTATGGAAACGACAACCCGGGTGCAAATGCTCATGTGCCATAAAGTAACACACCGATAAATGCAGACAGCCAACCTCTATTCCGTATAAAATGGCGTATGTGGCATTTCAAATATGTGGTTTAGAAGTAGAAGAAAACTGAAAACCGTATTCCACGATTTGAAAGGATAGAGGTAAATGAGCATGGAAAAAACAGTATATATCACAGAGAAAGAACGGGAAATGTGCTACAAAGTAATTGGTGCGTTTGCGGAACTGTACGAAATGGAAGATGAAGATATTTTAGTGGTTGATGTTGGTAGGTACGGTTTTGTTAAATTGCAGTGCTATACATCGTCATATGGCTTTGAAGAACTTGACACCTATACAGACAGCCATAGTTTATTTGAAGGGCTTTGGGAGGAATGGCTTAGTCTAAATGTGTTTTTACTTGCTAGGGAAATGCAGTTAGACGATATTCTTTATGAGGATTTATTCAATAATCTGCCAAAGGAAAAACAGTCGGAACTTACCGGGAGAAAAGGCTATTTTGCAAAAAAAGCGGGTATCATTCTGTAAAATGAATTTTGCAGAAAGAAAACGCTCTATGTAGAGGGTAAAAAGATTAGAATGGCTCTGTATATGATAATATGCAGGGCTTTTCTTAATAACCAATATGCTCATTTTGATAAAGACCAAAAGACAAGCATTGTGGAAATGTGCATAACTGGCTATGGAATCATGGATAACTCTATTCACAGCACATGGAAAAGCTAAAGTGCAGCTTTCCCACGTCCTGCAAACAGAGTTACCCACAATTCCATGATACAGCCAGTTATACACATTACGCACAATGCCGACTACTACGGAATCCAAATCATTTTTTCACAGAACAAGATTTGCTTTTACAGAAAGAGATTATAGGTTGGAATGGAGATAAGGGAACCTGCATAGAGCACAGCGGAAAAGTTGAAGAAACTGATTGAGGAAGAATTTGCCGGGCTTGTGTTTCTGTCTGCTGAAGATATGGAGTAATAACAAATTGGGACATAATGGTATAACTCTTTGTCCCAATTTGTTTATTGTTTAAATTACCCGTATTAGAATTGATATGCTTGCAGAAATCAAATATCTAACATAATTCCTCCCACTGTAATAATACCATACAAATTTTATGAATACAAGACTGTTTATATAAGCTGACACATGCTAAACTAGCCTAGCAATGTTTCAGTAAAACTTTCTTTCATTTTTCAAGGAGGTCATAATCATTATGGGGAATAATCAGACAGAAAAAGCGTTTGAAGAAAAAAGATTAGCACAAACAATCTCTTTAGCCGAGGAACAATTAAAGCAGGCAAAAGAAGCGGCAGACAAAAAAAAATCAGAAATTATCGAAGCCAAAAAAGATGTGCGTGAAAATACAGAACACGGCATTACATCACTGTACACATCAGACGGTTTCGAGGCACTTGTTGAATTAAGCCAATATATCAATCCTGTTACAGACAAAATTATAGATTATGAAGAAGAAGAACATAAAATACTTCTGTTAGAAAAGATGATAAAATCGCCCTATTTTGCACGAATTGATTTTAAATTTGATGATGAGGACGAATTTGAAAAAATATACATTGGACGTTCTTCTCTACGAAAAAATAGCTATCAAGAGATGTATGTTTATGATTGGAGATCGCCGATTGCCAGTGTTTTCTATCGTTTTATGACAGGCGAAGCGTTTTATGACGCTCCATGTGGACGAGTAACAGGCGAACTCAATTTGAAACGCCAATATGAAATAAAAAACGGAACACTGGAATATTTTTTTGATTCAGATGTTCAGATTGTTGATGAATTTTTAAGGCAATTACTGTCACAAAACACTACTGCTAAAATGAAAGCTATTGTTGAAACAATTCAGCATGAACAGGACGTGGTTATTAGAGATATGGAAAATGACCTGCTAATGGTACAGGGTGTAGCGGGAAGTGGAAAAACCTCTATTGCTCTCCACCGGGCTGCTTATCTTATGTATCAAGGTTTACAAACAAAGCTGTCCGCAAATAACATTATGATTATTTCCCCAAATTCTATATTTGAGCAATATATTTCAAATGTATTGCCCGAATTGGGAGAAGATAATGTTATTTCTTCCGTGTTTGAAGATATACTTAGTGAGTTATTAAATGGCAGGAAAATTCAGTCAAGAAATGATTTTTTAGAAAACTTGATTGTCAATTCAAAATACAAGGAAATTTCAAGAAATAGTATAGAATTTAAAACGTCAAGTTTTTTTAGGGAAATTTTAGACCAATTTCTCATTGATATACCCCGACAGTGGATAGAATTTGAAGATGTTTATTATGAAGGAAAATGCGTTGTAAGCGGGCAAATTCTAAAAGACAAGATATTAGGAAGACCAGAAACACCATTAGGCATAAAATTAGAACAATTAGAAGATTATATTTTAGAACAAATATTTGGAACAGGAAAAGGGCGGGGGCATAAAGAAGAAAAAAATCTAATCAAGCAGGAAATACAGAAATTTATAAAAATTGACATTGTTGAATTATATAAAATATTATTTAGCAATGAAGCCTATTTTTATAGCCTGCTGCAAAATAGCAATCCGTCACAAAACATAAAAAATATTTGGAAATATACTAAGGAAAATTTGGAAGCAGACAGCTTGTATTATGATGACGCAATAGCAATCGCTTATTTGTATTTAAAAATATACGGAACAAATAAATATAAAAATATTAAGCAGGTAGTCATTGATGAAGCACAGGACTACTACCCTCTCCAATATGAAATATTTAATTTGGTTTTTTCTAATGCCAAATTTACTATTTTAGGAGATATGAAACAGACTCTTGCCAAAAAAGAAGATATTTCTTTCTACGAACAAATTCAAAAAATATTGAACAAGAAAAAATCTTCTCTTATTATGTTGGATAAAAGTTTCCGTTGTACGAATGAAATTTTAAATTTTAGTTTAAAGTTCATTGAACAAAGTTCACAGATAAAAAGTTTTAATCGGAATGGCGATAGCCCAAAAGTATATATTGCTGATAATTCCGAAATCTTCATTGATGAAATTGTTAAGGAAATAAAATTATGCCAAGAGAAAGGGTTTCAGTCGATATGCTTAATTTGTAAAACCGAAAAAAATTCAACCTATCTATTTAATAAAATTAAACACAAACTTGATATTCAATTAATTAAAAATGGGAGCGCATCAGATTTACAAGGCGTGTTTATCTTACCAGTATATATGTCAAAGGGATTAGAATTTGATACTGTCTTAATTTGTGATGCAGATAGCCAAAACTACCATGATGAAGATGATAAAAACCTCTTATATGTTGCCTGCACAAGAGCGCTTCACAAACTTAGCTTATTTTGTGAAAATGAGGTTAGCCCGCTGATATAGATAAATTTACAATATATTGAATTGCCTAAATGCCAAACGCAGCGTAAGTGCATATGAACAAAATGATAATAATTAGACAGACCATCTTTCTCTTTTAATGGCATTAAATTGACATTACGCTCTCTATCATATATATTTGTTGCTTACTGTCAAAAACACGACAGAAAAATATAGTTTAAATTCAACGGATAAAAGAGGTAATGAACATGGGGAAATTACTACTGCTGACACTTAACGAACAAGAGGAAACAGCGATTGACAAAATCATATCGGCAATATCTGATTATATACAGATTGAACCCATGCAGATCACAACCGCTTCCGTGTTATCTTTTCCGGGACTGGAAATAAAGCAGAACCAACGCCGGGTATTTCAAGACGGGGAGGAAGTAAGCCTTACCCGCCTTGAATACAGTACCCTTGTATATCTTGCTTCCAACCCCGGCATTGTCCTCACACGGACACAAATATTTGAAGCCGTTTGGAACATGGAAAGTGAAAGCTGCCAGTCAAGCGTTGCAAATGTGATTTACAACCTGCGGAAAAAAATAGAGCCGGACAGCCGCAAGCCCACCTACATCAAGACGGTTTTAGGCATGGGCTACAAGTTTGCTTCCGGGGAATGAAAACCAAATAACCGCCGCCCATTATGGCGGCATACCATGACAGGAAATCAAGAAAAGGTTTCCTGTTTTTTTGCGCCAAAAAACGAGCCGATTTTTCAACTTTGTCGAAAAGTTTTATCAAAAAGTTTCCCAAAACTTTGCCATATTTGCATTTCTCTGCGTAGTAAGGAATAGAGGGGGAAATTTACGCTGTTTTCTTAGAGCAAGATTCTACCACAGTACCAAATTTCGCTGACCGCTCAATTTTGTCCTGCGGGAATCTTGTTGGGGTTGCCACCCCAAGCCCGCCTTTTGCGGCTTGCGCCGCTTTGAAAAATCCCCGAAAATTTTTTCGGATTTTTCAAAAAACACTTCCGCTTATGCCCCTGTTTTTCTCCTATTAGTGAAAGGGCAAAGCATAAAAAGAAAGGAGGTCTACGACCATGAAAAAATACAATACGCCCCACCGCCACCGGGTAATCAAGACCCGCTTGACCGAGGAAGAATACGCCGAGTTTTCCGAGCGTGTTTCCCTCTGCAAAATGAGCCAAGCCGAGTTTATCCGGCAAGCACTAACCAAGTCAAGGATATGCCCGGTCATTACTGTTTCCCCGGTCAATGATGAACTGCTCTCTGCCGTTGGGAAACTTACAGCAGAGTACGGCAAAATCGGCGGGAATCTGAATCAGATTGCCCGCTGTCTGAACGAATACGGCGCACCCTATAACACACTCTCCAATGAGGTACGCGCCGCCATAGCGGAGCTTGCCGCCTTGAAGTTTGAAGTCTTGCAGAAAGTAGGTGAAGCCGTTGGCAACGTTCAAACATATCAGCTCTAAAAATGCCGACTACGGGGCGGCTGAACAGTACCTAACCTTTGAGCATGACGAGTTTACCATGAAGCCCACCCGTGATGAAAACGGGCAGATTGTTCCGAGGACAGGCTATCTCATTTCCTCTCTGAATTGCGGTGATGAAGATTTTGCAATCGCGTGTATGCGCTCCAATCTGAAATACGGCAAGAACCAAAAACGGGAGGACGTAAAGAGCCACCACTATATCATCAGTTTTGACCCCCGTGACGCACAGGACAACGGCTTGACCGTAGACCGGGCGCAGGAATTGGGCGAGCAGTTTTGTAGAGAACATTTCCCCGGACACCAAGCCCTTGTATGCACCCACCCGGACGGGCATAACCACA
>CAUDXH010000027.1 GCA_958453305.1 uncultured Bacteroides sp.
ACACCCAAATATACACCCAATTATTGAGATAGCAAAAGACATTTAGAAACATTTACTTTTACTCTATATTGTAATTTACACTTGATTATCAGTCGTTTGCAGTTTTATGATATTCTGTGAAAGTATAAGTTCGAGAGCCTCCCTCTCCGCTGAAAAGAGTGTAAATCAAAAAAATGATTTACACTCTTTTTTTATTCACTCTTGCGGAGCTGTATAGATTTAGGGGCTCTGAAAAACTCGTTGCGGAACGAAATCAAGATTTTTAATTTTCAAGTAATCAAGTTCAGAAATAACGGCTTCATGGATAGCGTTTAGGGGGCAAGGTTTTGCATTTAATTTGAAGTCATATTTTTAGCAACATTAGAAAGCAAGCATTGTCTTTTTATGATGGAAATCCGAACCTATCAATTAGATGATCTAAAACAGATAGTACGGTTGTTTTATGAGACAGTTCATGCTGTAAATATAAAAGACGATACGGAACAGCAGGTAAATGCTTGGACTGCAGGGTAGCTGATTTGGAAAAATGGAATCAAACGCTTCAGGAACATCTGATTTATGTGGCTGTAGAGGATAATCTGGTTATCGGTTTTGGGGATTTGGATGAAACCGGATACTAGGATCGGTTGTTTGTTCATAAGGACTATCAGGGCAATGAGTGGCAACAGCCTTATGCAGTCATCTTGAGCGTGTGGCAGGTGTAGAATGCATAACCATCTATGCTTCTGTACATCAAAGCTGTTTTTCGAGAAACAGAGATATAATGTTGTTAAAAAGCAAGAAGTGAAAAGAATAGGAGTTCTTCTCCAGAATTATATCATGCAGAAGTTTCTGTGAATAGGGAGGAAATGATTAAATATATTGCTTTCCCGTCGGTAGGCGGTATTGAATTTTCTTGTATCTTTGCGACCTGTTTTATGTAAAGTTAGCATTATGAATAATTTAAAAGGTTTCGCCTTTGGTATTTTGACTTCCGCAACGTTTGGATTGATTCCCTTGTTTACGCTTCCTCTGATGGCGAAAGGGATGCAGTTTGATTCTATTTTGTTTTATCGTTTCCTGTTTGCTGCATTAGCTTTGATAGGGATGATGGCGGTCAAGAAAGAATCGTTTAAAGTAGAAAAGAGAGAGATACCCGTATTAATTCTGTTGGGCTTTTTTTATACAGCGTCTGCTATGTTCCTTTTCTGGGGATATAACTTTATGTCGGCAGGAATTGCCACGACTTTACATTTTACCTATCCGGTTTTTGTAACACTGATAATGTTGCTGGTATTCCGCGAAAGAACCTCTTGGATTACCTTGACTGCCATTGCTCTGGCCATACTGGGAGTGGCACGTCTCTCTATAGATGAAGGTGAAATACGATTAAGTGCATGGGGCGTTTTTATAGTTTTGCTTTCTGCATTGGGCTATGCACTTTATATATCTACTGTAAACAAGTCGAGAGTAAAGGAGATGACAGGTCGCAAACTGACATTTTATGTTTTTGTGGTCAGCACCATTTTGTTCGCCATTAAGGCAAGTACGAATGAAGGAATACAGGCGATTCCAGATTGGGCTTCTTTGGCTAATCTGATGTTGCTGGCAGTGGTGCCTACGGTTATATCCAATATCACCCTTGTACTTGCGGTTCATCATATTGGCGGTACGCTTACTTCTGTTTTGGGAGCAGTAGAACCTATTACTGCCGTATGTGTGGGTGTATGTGTGTTTAATGAGCCCTTTACCCCTAATTTAGCTGCAGGAATATTACTTATTATTATTGCCGTCACATTGATTATTCTTTCCAAATCAATCCAAGATGCTTTGAAGAAAGTATATCGAAAAGTTGCTCATGTATCTGTGCGGAGGTAAGTATATCAGGTTAAACCGTGACAGGCAGTGAGCAACAAATCAGTATTTTGTTCTCGTTATTTAAAAATAACAGATATCAGATTTGATATTTGAGGGTAAATCTTTACCTTTGCCTTCATAAAATTAGTGAGTTATGCGATACACAAAGTTTTTTTGCTTCTTGTTGATGGCAACAATAGCTGTTTCCGTATGCGGAAAGCAGCCGAAAGATAAAAACAAGTATGGAGTTTATTTGGCAGGGGTTTCAGCCTCGTTTGCCGATTCGCTTGTGTTCTTTACCGATATTCAATATTTAGACAGTGCGGCAGTTGATGATAAAGGTTTTCTGGTCAGCCGTTCGTCATACAGTTTTCAGTTGAAAGATTATTTGGAACAGAAACAGGGAGAGAAAAACCGTACTTGCTTTATGTTCTTCAACCGCAAGAAAGGAAAGCTGGAAAAGGAAATTCAGAAGTTGAAAGAAAAATATGCCAAAGGAAAAACTTTGGTAATCCGTAGCGTGGATGCCGATTTCAAATTTGAAAAACCTGAATATTGATTCCGATGAGGCGGATAATTGGTTTTTTAATTTGTACGTTGCTGTTTGTATCCTGCTCTAATGAAATTCCCGAGAAGAGAATTATAGAGCGTGGCGGACGTACGGTTTTGGCTTATCTGGTAGCCAATAATGCCAGTGGTGATTTAGGGACCTATCTGAAAGAGAATGTGGAAGATATGTATGAAGCATTGGCTTCATCGAAGGACTCCTGCACTTTGCTGGTTTATTATCGGCCGGCTGTATCCGACAGAACGGTACCGAATCCTTTGCTTCTGGAATTTCTCTGTGATGGACAAGGACGCATCAACGGTCAGACTGCCCTGCTGGGACGTGAAGCCGATTTTGAACATATTTTGGAACAGGCACACTGCATTAAAGAATATCGGGAGCCTACCCATTCGGCTGTGAATCCGCAGACCATGAAGCGGATTTTCAGAGATATGCAGGAGGTTGTTCCTTCGGATAGCTATGGATTGATTTTAGGTTCGCATGCCTCAGGCTGGTTGCCAGGTACGCCCGTAGAACCCAGGGCATTTGGTGATGATGCCGGCTTTAATATAGATATTCCCCAATTAGCAGATGTGCTTAGCAGTGTGTTTCCGAGCAAGTTGGACTTTATTCTCTTCGATGCTTGCATGATGGGCACGGCAGAGGTGTGTTATGAACTGAAAGATGTGACTCGCTATTGTGTGGCTTCAGTGATGGAAACTCCGGCTTATGGTTTTCCTTATGATGATATTTTGTTGGAACTTTATAAACCGCAAGTCGATTTCCGCTTGGTTTGCAGTCAGTTTATATCTTTTAATGAATCGGAGAATGCCTGGGGTACTTGTGCGGCTTTCGATTGCAGTCAGATAGAAGAACTGGCTTTGGCTGTGAAGACCGAGCTGGCTCAGAGTACTGTGCAATGGACCGACTTTGACTATACTTCTGTGCAGCAATATGGATTGGGGTCTTTTCAGTATTTCTCCTTCGATGTAGCCGACTTCTTCCGGGAACTGCACGGAGGAGTGGAATCGCCTCTCATCGAGGCAGCGCTTCAGCAGGTGGTCGTTGCGAAAGATTGTTTATCGGATAGTAAATATTATCCGGTTGATGAAACCCGTTTCTGCGGTATCGGTATGTATTATCCGAAATTGGAGAAATCATGGAATCCTTATTATAAGGCATCCATATCCTGGTATCAGGCGGTGGGATGGGAGCAAGTGATAAATTAAGGATTGATTTTATCAGATGAATAACTACTTTGGGTACGTAAGTGGATTTATGTGATTTTTTATTGAACGTTTTTAAGAAAAAGTAGTTATGTGGAATTTATTCAAAGAACTTAAGCGGAAAGACCACCAGCGCTATTTAGGTGGTCTGGATATCTTTAAATATATCGGTCCGGGGCTGTTGGTTACGGTAGGCTTTATTGATCCAGGTAACTGGGCTTCCAACTTTGCAGCCGGTTCTGACTTCGGCTATACTTTACTGTGGGTAGTTACGCTTTCCACGGTCATGCTCATAGTGTTGCAGCATAATGTAGCTCATCTGGGAATCGTAACCGGATTATGTTTGAGTGAGGCTGCCACCCGCTATACGCCGAAATGGGTTTCCCGTCCTGTATTAGGAAGCGCTGTCTTAGCTTCCATTTCAACCTCATTGGCAGAGATATTGGGAGGAGCCATAGCGTTGGAAATGCTTTTCGATATTCCAATTATTCTTGGGGCGATATTAACCACTTTATTGGTGATTATCATGCTTTTCACCAATTCATATAAGCGTATTGAGCGTGCCATTATTACTTTTGTTTCAGTTATCGGTCTTTCTTTTCTTTATGAACTTTTTCTGGTAGAGATTGACTGGGGATTAGCTGCACATTCTTGGGTAACCCCATCTATTCCAGAGGGAAGTATGCTTATCATCATGAGTGTATTGGGGGCAGTTGTTATGCCTCATAATTTGTTTCTCCATTCAGAAGTAGTACAAAGCCGTGAATACAATAAAGGCGATGAATCCTCCATACGCAAGCTGCTTAAATATGAATTTTACGATACGCTGTTTTCTATGGGAGTGGGATGGGCCATCAACAGTGCGATGATTTTGCTGGCAGCTTCGACCTTTTTTGTAAACCACACTCCTGTAGAAGAACTTCAGCAGGCAAAATCTTTGCTCGATCCTTTATTGGGAAGTCAGGCCGGAACCATCTTTGCACTGGCGTTGCTTATGGCGGGCATCTCTTCTACTGTAACCAGCGGGATGGCTGCCGGGTCTATCTTTGCCGGGATTTTCGGAGAGTCGTATCACATTAAGGATATTCATTCAAGAGTGGGTGTACTCTTGTCTTTGGGCGTAGCATTGATACTTATCCTGTTTATCAGTAATCCGTTTCAAGGATTGATAATCTCGCAAATGATATTGAGTATACAGTTGCCTTTTACTGTTTTCTTGCAGGTAGGTTTGACTTCATCCACTAAAGTGATGGGAAAATATGCAAATTCTCGTTGGAGTTCTTTTGTACTTTACGTTATTGCTGCCATTGTATCGGTACTGAACATTATGTTATTGTTTAGCTGATGAGTCAATCTGTTATTTCTCTGTCATTTTTAACCCTGAAAATTAGGATGGAAAGAGAATAGTATGGAACTTTGCATAATCAATTAATTGAGAATAGAATGAATACAACGAAAACTATAGCAGCTCTTTTTGATTTTGATGGAGTTGTGATGGATACCGAAGCGCAGTATAGCATTTTCTGGAATAACGTAGGGAAGAACTATTTTCCGGAATATGAAGAGTTCGGTCGTATGATTAAAGGGCAGACCTTGACTCAGATTTACGGGAAGTATTTCCAGGGAATGGAAAAAGAGCAGGCTCAGATAACGGAGGCTTTAAACCGTTTTGAAAACGAGATGACTTATGAGTATGTTCCCGGAGTGGTTCGTTTTATGCATGAACTGCGTGAAAAAAATGTGAAGATTGCCATTGTAACCAGTTCGAATGAAAAGAAGATGGCAAATGTGCATGCGGCTCATCCGGAGTTGCAAGCGATGGTCGATCGGATTTTGACAGCCGAGATGTTTGCTCATTCCAAGCCGGCTCCCGACTGTTTCCTGTTGGGGGCAGAAGTGTTTGGCACCCACCCGGAAAACTGTGTGGTATTTGAAGATTCTTTCCACGGTCTGCAAGCAGGTAATGCGGCAGGAATGACAGTTGTAGGGTTATCGACCACGAATCCGGAAGATGCGATTCGCGACAAATGCGTTCGGGTGATTCCTGATTTTGAGTCATTTTCGTATGCCGATATGATGGAGTTGCTTTTGGTTAAAGGAATGTAGCAGTTTGCTAAACTCATGTAAATCGACTAATTTTACCAAGTTTTTAATAAATCAGAATAAAATTATGGCAGGATATTTAACGGGCGATGCCCGTAAGGTGACTACTCACCGTTTGATAGAAATGAAGCAGCGTGGAGAAAAAATATCGATGTTGACTTCTTATGATTATACGATGGCACAAATCGTTGATGGAGCCGGAGTAGATATTATATTGGTAGGCGACTCAGCTTCAAATGTCATGGCTGGTAATGTTACTACGCTTCCGATTACGGTTGATCAGATGATTTATCACGGTAAATCGGTGATGCGTGGTGTAAAGCGTGCATTGGTCGTTGTAGACATGCCTTTTGGTTCTTACCAGGCCGATCCTTTCGACGGAGTCCGTAACGCCATCCGTATGATGAAAGAAACAGGAGCCGATGCGTTAAAGCTGGAAGGTGGGGAAGAGGTGATTGATGTAATCCGCCGCATTATAGGCGCAGGAATGCCGGTAATGGGACATTTAGGACTCATGCCTCAGTCTATTAATAAATATGGTACTTATGCGGTGCGTGCTAAAGAAGATGCAGAGGCGGAAAAACTGATTCGTGATGCTCATTTGCTGGAAGAAGCTGGTTGCTTTGCTTTGGTGCTTGAAAAGATTCCGGCAGCCTTGGCTGAACGAGTTTCTCGCGAAGTAAATATTCCGGTTATTGGAATCGGTGCTGGTGGAGCTGTTGACGGGCAGGTATTGGTGGTTACCGATATGTTGGGTATGACGCAGGGCTTCAGTCCTAAGTTTTTGCGCCGTTATGCAGACCTTCACAGTGTGATGACCGACGCGATTGGTAATTACGTTACCGATGTGAAGTCGGGCGATTTTCCTAATGAAACAGAACAGTACTAAACTCAAAAACTTAAAAGATATGGCAGACGACAAAAAAATTATCTTTTCAATGGTTGGAGTGAGCAAGTCATTCCAAAACAACAAGCAGGTATTGAAAGACATCTACCTTTCTTTTTTCTATGGTGCTAAAATCGGTATCATCGGTTTAAACGGTTCGGGTAAATCAACCTTGATGAAGATTATTGCAGGCTTAGATAAAAGCTATCAGGGTGAAGTGGTCTTTTCTCCCGGTTATTCTGTAGGATATTTGGCACAGGAACCACAACTGGATGATACAAAAACAGTAAAAGAAGTGGTGATGGAAGGTGTACAGCAGATTGTTGATACACTTGCTGAGTATGAAGAAATCAACAACAAGTTCGGCTTGCCGGAGTATTATGAAGACCCGGAAAAGATGGATGCGCTTTTTGCCCGTCAGGCTGAACTGCAGGATATGATTGATGCGACAGATGCATGGAACTTGGACAGCAAGCTGGAGCGTGCGATGGATGCGCTGCGATGCCCGCCCGAAGATCAGTTGGTTAAAAACTTGTCGGGAGGTGAGCGCCGTCGTGTAGCTCTATGCCGTTTGTTGCTTCAGAAGCCAGACATCCTCTTGCTCGATGAGCCGACCAACCACCTTGATGCAGAAAGTATCGACTGGCTGGAACAGCATTTGCAGCAGTATGAAGGAACGGTTATTGCCGTTACTCACGACCGTTATTTCTTGGATCATGTGGCTGGCTGGATTTTGGAACTCGACCGTGGTGAAGGTATTCCTTGGAAGGGAAATTACTCAAGCTGGTTGGAGCAGAAAACCAAGCGTATGGAAATGGAAGAAAAAACAGCCAGCAAGCGCCGCAAGACCCTGGAACGTGAGTTGGAGTGGGTGCGTATGGCTCCTAAGGCTCGTCAGGCTAAAGGTAAGGCTCGTTTGAATTCATACGACAAGTTGCTGAATGAGGATGTGAAAGAAAAAGAAGAAAAACTCGAAATCTTCATTCCGAACGGTCCGCGTCTGGGTAATAAGGTCATTGAAGCGAAGCATGTGGCAAAAGCTTATGGTGACAAACTGTTGTTTGATGACTTGAATTTCATGCTTCCTCCAAACGGTATTGTGGGGGTAATCGGTCCGAACGGTGCCGGTAAAACCACTTTGTTCCGTTTGATTATGGGATTGGAAACCGCTGATAAGGGTGAATTCGAAGTAGGTGAGACTGTAAAAGTGGCTTACGTAGATCAGCAGCATAAAGATATTGACCCGAACAAATCTGTTTATCAGGTTATCAGTGGAGGCAATGATTTAATCCGGATGGGAAACCGCGATGTCAATGCGCGTGCTTATCTGAGTCGCTTCAACTTTGCCGGAGCAGATCAGGAGAAACTTTGCGGTATGCTCTCGGGTGGTGAGCGTAACCGTCTGCACTTGGCTATGGCTTTGAAGGAAGAAGGAAACGTATTGTTGCTCGACGAGCCGACCAATGATATTGACGTAAATACACTGCGTGCGTTGGAAGAAGGTTTGGAAGACTTTGCCGGATGTGCCGTAGTAATCAGTCACGACCGTTGGTTCCTCGACCGTATCTGTACCCATATTCTTGCTTTTGAGGGTAACAGTGAAGTGTTCTACTTTGAAGGTTCTTATACCGAATATGAAGAAAATAAGATGAAGCGTTTGGGTAATGTAGAGCCGAAGCGTGTACGTTACCGCAAGTTAATGGAAGACTAAGCTCCAGAAGTCCGGTTGAACAAAAAAGGGGTGCATCATCAAAATGAGTGATGCACCTCTTTTTTATGCTGTTCTGTCTTTTCCACATACAGACCATGGTGAGTCGGTATGTGGTTCAGTGAACTTATTTGTTGTTTTTCAGTAAGTCTCTTATTTCCGTAAGTAGCTGGATGTCAGCCGGAGGAGCAGCCGGTGCTTTAGGAGCTTCTTCTTTCTTCTTGCTTAGCGCATTAACTCCTTTGACAAGTAAAAAAACAGCGAAAGCTATGATGATGAAATCGAGTGTTACCTGTATGAAGTTTCCATAATTAATGGAAACCGCCGGAGTGATTACCTTGTCTCCTTCCATTACGGCATCTTTCAGCGTGATTTTTAAATCTGTAAAATTCACGCCGCCTACAAGTAGACCTACAGCCGGCATGATTAAATCTCCCACAATCGAAGATACGATTTTTCCAAAGGCACCCCCGATAATGATACCGATTGCCATGTCAACCACATTGCCTCGCATGGCGAACTGCTTAAATTCTTGTAATACTTTCTTCATAGGATGTGTTTTTATATTATAATTCAAGTAAAATATCAACCTTCTTATTGTATGTTGAGAGAGCAAAAACTCTTTTAAATACAATCTAAAAGCTTCCGGCATTAGGAGGCATGCTCAAAGTTAACGATATAATTTCAGAATCCGGTAATTCTTTCATAAAAAACAGTAGCATACAAAAATAAAGCTTATTAAAAATTTGTAATGTTTATGTAATATAAATATCCGTTAAATTCTGTATCTTTGCCGTGTATTCAAATACTAAACTATTAATACTAACTTTTATGATTAAAAGGATGCGATTTTATTTAACAGCAGTTGTATTGGCGATTGCTGTTATGGTCAATGCTCAAGTTACTACAGCTTCAATGAGTGGTAAGATTGTTGACGTAAACAAAGATGCTGTCATAGGTGCAACAGTGCAAGCTATTCATGAACCTTCTGGAACACATTATGGCGGTATTACAAATTTGGACGGCAGATATTCAATTCAAGGAATGCGTGCCGGAGGTCCTTATAAGATAGAAATATCATATATCGGCTATCAATCGCAGATTGTAACAGAAGTTAACTTGCAATTAGGTGATAACTATGTACTTGATGCGGAATTGCGTGAATCTTCTGAATTGCTGGATGAGGTAGTGGTAACAGCTTCAAAGAGCAGTAACATGAAGTCAGATCGTGCAGGAGCTGTAACCAATGTAGATGCAGCAAAGATGGCGGTTATTCCAACTGTAAGCCGTAGCATGAATGACATCATGCGTTTGACTCCTCAAGGTGCAAATATTGGCAGCGGCTTTTCTGTAGGTGGAGGTAACTATCGCCAGTCTTATGTGACAGTGGATGGAGCAGCTTTTAATAACGCTTTTGGTATTGGTTCTAATTTGCCGGCAGGTGGTTCTCCTATTTCATTGGATGCATTGGAGCAAATTTCTGTTTCTACAACTCCTTATGATGTGCGTCAGAGTGGTTTTACTGGTGGCGCTATTAATGCTGTAACAAAGAGTGGTTCTAATGAGTTTAAAGGAACTGCCTATATGTATACATCCAATGTTCATTTAACAGGTAATAATGTAGGAGACTACGAGTGGAATCGTAATCGGGATCATAGTACTACCTATGGTGCTTCAATAGGAGGACCGATTATAAAGAATAAATTATTCTTCTTTGTAAATGGTGAATACCAAGCTAATGTACAAGCTGGACCAAGTGGAGTTGCAAGAACTAATGCGGGTGATGAATGGGATACAAATGGTTCTATACATCGTCCGTTTGTTAATACAACAACGGTAGGCGATCGTACTTTTGTGGGAATGAATGATATAAGTCAATATTTGATGCAAAAGTATAATTATAATCCGGGACGCTATCAGGGATATTCTCTTGAAACTCCCTCTTATAAAATTATGGCGCGTATAGACTGGAATATCAATGATAATAATAAGTTGAATGTTCGTTTCACTCGTACTCATTCTAAATATTCTTCTAATCCATCATCTTCTACAACTCCTTTTAAAGATTCAGTTATTTATCCGGGGGGAGTTGATGGTAGTGCCGGTAAAGGAAGCTCTGGACGAACTTCAAATACGGGTTTGTATTTTGAAAGCTCACGTTATATGCAGGAGCAAAACTTTACTTCTATTGCAGCAGAATGGAACTCTAAATGGGGGGCGGTAAATAATGCATTGCGCTTTACTTATTCCTATCAGGATGAACCCCGTACCTATGTAGGAGGTCAGTTCCCGACTGTTGATATTTTGGATCATGGCTCTTTGTATGCTTCATTCGGTCCGGATCCGTTTACAGAAGGAAACTTGCGTCAGGTTAAGACTTTTGTAGTTACAGATGAGTTGACTTATTCCAAAGGTATTCATAACTTGATGGGAGGTTTTCAGTTTGAATACAATAATGCCGTGAACGGATTCATGCCAGCGGGAAGTGGATATTATGTATATAATTCATGGAATGATTTTGTAACAGGTGCAAAACCAGCTGCATTTGGTGTTACTTATTCAAATGCTGGTGATGGTTCACAGTTTCAGGCAAAAATGAAATACGAACAGCTTTCGTTCTACCTGCAAGACCAGATGAATATTACAGACAACTTTAAACTGACAGGCGGATTACGTTTTGAGTTACCTATCTATCCGAAACTGGAAAACAATTATAACCGTAATTTCGCACAAATTGACTTCGACGGCTATCATTATTCAACCGATCAGTTGCCTTCTTCTTATCAGTTGACTGTTTCTCCGCGTATCGGCTTTAACTGGGATATAACAGGAGAACGTAAGTATGTTTTGCGTGGAGGTACCGGATATTTTATCGGACGTTTGCCTTTCGTTTGGTTGGTATCGGCTGTAGGAAATGCTAACTGCGGACAAAGCACTTATTTTTACAATACGGCAGACAAAGCTGATTATGGTCAGCCGGATTTCCATCCCAGTATTGCAGAAATATTGAAAGATAAAAGCCTGAATTTGCCGACAGCCGATAATCCGGCGGCATCTACGAATGCTACGATAATCGACCGTGACCTGAAGATGAACGCAACTTGGAAATCTTCTTTGGCATTTGACGCGAAGCTTCCGGGCGATATTGATTTCTCTATTGAAGGTATTTTCAGTAAAGAGTTTAACCCTGCAACAGTAACCAACTTGGGTCGCCGTTATAGTGGAGAAACCATAGAGATAGCTCCGGGTGATACACGCCGTATGTTTGAATATTCAAATGCCGAAAAGAAAGATGCATATTATATTACGAATGCAGGAAACAGTGCATACTATTATTCTATTACTGCTTCTTTGGCAAAAAACTTTGATTTTGGATTGAGCCTTTCAGCTGCATATACTCGTTCTTATGCTAAATCTTATGGCGACGGAATCGGTGACCAGGTTAACTCTGCTTACTATAATAACCGCTTCTCGGTGAATGGAAACAATGATACAGAGACAGGTTTTGGTACTTATGTCTCTCCGAACCGACTGATTGCATCAGCAGCCTACCGTATTGAATACGCCAAGCATTTTGCTTCTTCATTGTCTTTGATTTATGAAGGAATGAATGTAGGTTATGCCAATGGCTACTCATCTTCGCGCTATTCATATACTTTTACGGGAAATATTGTTGGCGATTATGGTTCAAACAACTTGTTGTATATTCCGGCTTCGCGCGCGGCTCTTGATAAGTGGAATTTCGCTGACTATGTGAAAGACGGTGCGGTGACTTATTCGGCAGACCAACAGCGTGACGACTTCTGGAACTATATAAATCAGGATAATTATTTGAAAGACCGCAAAGGAAAATATGCAGAACGTGGAGGTGCTGTCATGCCGTGGCATCATCAGTTGGATTTGAAGTTTAACCAAGATTTCTTTGTGAATGTAGCAGGAAAGCGTAATACCTTGCAGTTTGGAGTAGATATTAAGAATTTCTTGAACTTATTAAATAGCAAATGGGGTACTTATAAAACCGTAAATAATACTTCTTTATTGAGTTATAAAAATGGAGCTTATCAGTTCCAGAAGAATGGGGGAGAGAAATTAACCGATACATATTCAAAATTGAATAACTTTAATTCTACTTATTCTATTCAGTTTAGTGTACGCTATATCTTTAATTAAGATTCTTAATGTATTATAAGGAAGCAGCTTACAGCTCTTTGGAGAGGTAAGCTGCTTTTTAGTGATTTCCGATAAAATTCATTAAGAACAAAAAGTTTTGCTCGGCTATTGAGTTATCAGTAGTCGAGTTTTTTTACATTTTACGCATAATACTGATCTCTTTATGTTTCATTTTATAAACTTATTTGCTTCCATCTGAAAACTTTAAGTTAACAGCATGAAATCTATAAACAGAATCACTGTTTTTATAAACAAAGGCTTTGAATGTATAAACAGAGGCTTTGCTTTTACATTCAAAGGCTCTGTTTTGAGTTTTTAAGCAGATGCGAAGGTTTTTATATCAGTATGAAAGAAGTTCTTGACCGTTTCAAAGTGGTTTTGTTACATATATATTCGGTAAGCTTGAGTTTGTTTGTGTTATTGGTTTGCTTGCTTGCCAGAGGGGTTTATTAGTATGAGAAGGTGAATAGGGGGGGATAAAAAACACCATATCATAAAGCATGAATCGCATTTATGATACGGTGTTTTAGAGGAGAGCTTATTGCTGACCGTTTGAATTACTTCAAGCGGGCTAATGTTTCTTTGATGCGGCGCATTGCTTCAACAATGTTTTCGTCAGAAGTGGCATAACTCATGCGGATGCATTCAGGAGCTCCGAATGAAGTTCCGCCTACGCAAGCCACATGACCCACTTCAAGCAGGTACATCGCCAGGTCGTCGGCATTGGCAATTACTCTGTCACCATCTTTCTTACCGAAGAAAGAGTCGCATTTCGGGAACAGGTAAAACGCTCCTTGCGGGAAGTTTACTTCGAATCCCGGAATTTCTTTTGCCAGTTTCACAATGAGGTCGCGACGGCGTTCGAAAGCCTTGCGCATTTCTTCCACGGGTTCTTGGGTTCCGGTATAAGCAGCTTCGGCAGCTTTTTGTGAAACAGAGCAGGGACCTGAGGTATATTGTCCTTGAAGTTTATTGATTCCTTTGACTACCCATTCCGGACCGGCAACGAAACCGATACGCCATCCGGTCATGGCATACGCTTTTGATACACCGTTTACGATGACAACGCGGTCTCTTATTTCTGCGAACTGGGCAATGCTCTGGTGCTTTCCGATATAGTTGATGTGTTCGTAGATTTCATCAGCCACCACAAATACGCGTTCATGTTTTGCTAAAACCGCAGCCAGACCAGCCAATTCTTCTTGTGAATAGACCGAACCGGTAGGATTCGATGGAGAGCAGAGAATCAAGACACGAGTCTTAGGGGTGATGGCAGCCTCAAGCTGTGCAGGGGTAATCTTGAAATCTTGCTCAATGCCCGCGCGTACGATAACAGGAGTTCCTTCTGCCAATTTAACCATTTCCGGGTAGCTAACCCAGTAGGGAGCAGGAACAATAACTTCATCGCCTTTGTTTACCAAAGCCATGATGGTATTACAAACCGACTGTTTGGCACCGTTTGCGCAACTGATTTGAGCGGCTGTATATTCCAGACCGTTTTCGTTCTTCAGCTTGGCAACGATGGCATTGCGTAATGCCGGATAGCCGGCAACGGGTGAATAACGTGAGAAGTTGTCTTCGATGGCTTGCTTGGCAGCTTCTTTAATATGGTCGGGAGTGTTGAAATCGGGTTCACCGACACTTAGGTTAATTACATCTACTCCCTGTGCTTTAAGTTCGCTACTCTTTTGTGACATGGCCAGTGTCGCCGAAGGTGACAGGCTGTTTAGACGGTCTGAAAGTTGATTCATGTTTGTTACTGATTTTAGTAGGTTCTAAATTTTCTGCAAAAGAAGCTATTTTCTTGCATATATGAAAATGTTTAAAGAAAATTGTCACTTAAAGAAGGGAAAAAGCTGTATAAAAGAAACGGATTTTACTGATTTGGCAAACTTCTTTATGAAAAGGAAGTGTTTGCCGTCAGTAAAATCCGTTTACTCCTGTTTTATTTATGGTTGCTTATTTTCTGTCTCCGAAAAGGCGTAACAGATAAATGAACAGGTTGATGAAATCAAGATAAAGTGTCAAGGCTCCCATCAAAGCGATTTTCTGTGTCGTTTCGTTGATTTCGATATCATTGCCGGTGAGCATTTGTTTGATTTTCTGTGAATCGTATGCAGTCAGTCCCACAAAGACCAATACACCGATGCCTGAAATAACCATATCCATCATGCTGTTGTGCAGGAACATGTTGACTATCATGGCAATAATCAGTCCGATAACGGCCATACCACAAAGGCTTCCTATGCGGGTTAGGTCTTTTTTGGTTATATAACCGAAGAGTGCCATAGCTCCAAAGGTTCCTGCTGTAATAAAGAAGGTGGTGGCTATCGAGCTCATGGTATATACCATGAATAGGATAGAGAGTGTCAGTCCGTTTACGATGGAGTAGGCGATGAACAGCAAAGTTGCTGTAGTGAAACTGATTCGCTGAATCCGTGCCGACAGGTACATTACCAGTCCGATTTCAGCAATGAGCAATCCCCAAAACATCATTGAGTTTTGAGCTATCATTTCAAGGAAGGTGTATGATTTGGCGATGTACATGGCAGTAAAACCTGTGATGGCCAGTGCCAGTGTCATCCATAAGTAAACGCTGCGGAAGAGTGCGCTTTGTGCGGCTTTTGCAGCGTAATTTCTTACAAGTTCATTTGTTTCCATATGATTTGGGTTTTAAGTTTTTAAGTTTAGTTGTTTCCCGGAGTTTACTTATTAAAATGTAACGTATGCCCCATACGGTCTTTTTTGGTATGAAGATAACGTTCGTTATAGGTATTAGGTGTAACCTCGATAGGGACATTTTCAACAATTTCCAAGCCGTAAGCCTCTAGTCCGACACGTTTTACCGGATTGTTGGTCAGCAAGCGCATTTTATGGATACCTATTTCACGTAAGATTTGAGCTCCCACTCCATAATCGCGTTCGTCGGCTTGATGTCCCAGGCAGATATTGGCATCTACTGTATCCATGCCTTCTTCCTGTAACTTGTAGGCTTTCATTTTTTCCATTAGTCCGATACCGCGTCCTTCTTGGTTCAAGTAGATAATAGCACCTTTGCCTTCTTTTTCTATTTGTTCCATAGCACGGTGTAACTGTTCTCCACAGTCGCAACGCATTGAGCCGAAAATATCACCTGTAGCACATGACGAATGAACACGTACCAATGCCGGTTCGTTTTCTTCAAATGTTCCTTTAATCAAGGCGATGTGTTCAAGTCCGTTGCTCTTTTGGCGGAATGGGATGAGGCGGAAGTGACCGTGTGCGGTAGGCATATCAACTTCTACCCCTTTTTCTACCAATGATTCCTGCTTCAGTCGGTAAGCAATCAGGTCGGCTATTGAAATCAGTTTAAAGCCAAATTCGTCTGCCATTTTTTTCAGTTCCGGCAAACGTGCCATGGTTCCGTCTTCATTCATAACTTCCATCAAAGCTGCGGCGGGATAGAGTCCGGCAAGTCGTGCCATATCTACACAAGCTTCAGTATGTCCGGCGCGGCGGAGCACTCCTTTTTCCTGAGCATACAGCGGGTTGATGTGTCCCGGACGTCCGAAGGTTTCGGGGCGAGAAGCCGGGTCGGCCAGTGCACGGATGGTTGCGGCACGGTCGGCTGCCGAAACACCGGTAGTACAACCTTCCAGTTTGTCGATGGTCACGGTGAAAGGGGTTCCTAAAACAGAAGTGTTGTTGTTAACCTGATGCGGAAGGTCAAGTTCCTGGCAGCGCGACATTGTGATGGGAACGCAAAGCACGCCTCTGGCATGTTTCAGCATGAAGTTTACCTTTTCAGGGGTAATCAATTCGGCTGCTACCACTAAATCGCCTTCGTTTTCACGGTCTTCATCGTCTACTATTATGACAAATTCTCCTTTGCGGAAATCTTCAATAGCTTCTTCAATTGTATTCAGTTTGATTTTTTCCATAATTATTCAGTTTTCTCTGTATGTGTTATAAATTATTGTTTCTGATACGCTCTTGTAATTCGTGGCTGTTTTTTATGACCAGTTTTAAATCTTTGTCTAACCGCACTCTGTATCGCCAGATATTCAGCCATACTAATAAGCCTGCCGGGAATATGATTCCGAATAACAGATTGAGCCATCGTTTATCGAACAGGCTTTTATGAGCTTTAACCGACAGGAACGGGTAATTGTTCAGCAATGTCAGTAAAACGGGGTCTTTCGTATTCGATAATTCTTCAATTAATGCCTCCATCTCTTGACTGATTTCCAGAATGGCATCATCGTGCTCGTTGTTTGTGAAAATCTGATAGTAATTGGGGGGTCCCAGTAATTTATGTGTCTGGGCATAATGTTCACATTTCAAGCACAAGCTATTCAGTATATCAATGTCTTTAAGATAATCGGGGGTATGAATGATTACTTCTTTCTTAAACAGATGGCGTGAAACGCGTATACCAAATAGCTTGCGGAAGAAGGCTACATAGACATCTATATTGAATACCACAGAGTCTTTGTTTGATTTATACGTGAGGAAGCCTCCCAGCGGTGCGAGGACGAGGGTACTCATCCAAGTTCCTAAGACAACATTCATTTCCCCGCTTCGTCCCACACGGGTTGCCCCGGAGTCTATAATATAATAAAGGACGAAAATAAGTACTGACATAACCACTGGCATACCCAGCCCGCCTTTGCGGATGATGGCTCCCAAGGGCGCACCGATGAAAAAGAAAATAATGCATGCCAGTGACAAAGTGATTTTTTTATGCCAGTCTGACTTATGGCGCAAAATATTATTGTCTGCATCGCGTGTCATAAAAGTCTTCATGCTCCAGTCGGCCGACAGTGAAGAGATTCTTCGTTCGGTGGTGTTTAAAGCCTTCAGTTTATCGGTTGAAGTTAAAGAGTTGAAAACACTGTCTGTATTAATGCTGGTTACTCCTTCTTTGCTCATCAGTGTGGAGTCGGACTTTGTTAAAACCGGCTTTCTGTAGGTTGTCCGCATCATTTCTTCGTGCATGGAGCGACCTACACTGTCGGCATACATGCCGAGAGAGTCAATTGCTGATGCTATTTCAACCATGTTCTTGATATCCGAACGCTGGTTCAGAAAATTGCCGTCTACTGTTTCGAAGTTAGAGTTAAATTCGATTAATGTATGTTTTTCCCTAAACGTTTCACGCCGGTAAGGGACGTTTTTCGATAGGGCAGACTGCGATTTCAAGTTTTCGAACAGCTCTCCGTTATATAAATGGAGGTAAAGGTGTTTCTTGTCGGCTGTCAATTCCAGCTTGCCTTCGGCAGCCCAGATGATATGAGCGTTTTCAAAGCCGTCGGAGAAATTGTAAATCAGTACATCTTTCAGCATGCCGGTATCGCGGTCTTTCTTTTTTACATAGATGTTATAGCCTTCAATGTCACTGTAAAACACTCCTTCAGGTATGTCTACCTCCGGTGATGCCTGCTTGATAGAGACCAGCAGGGTCCACAGATCCTTTTGGGCTTTGGGACCGATGATATTCTGGAAATAGAATGAAATTACACCTAATAACGTACAGAAAAGTACTACCGGACGCATGATGCGCAGCAAGGGAATCCCTGCTGCTTTCATGGATAGTAATTCATATCGTTCACCGAAGTTCCCGAAAGTCATGAGCGCTGCCAAAAGGATGGCAAGAGGCAATGACAAGGGTATTAAGGTGAGAGCAGATAGAAAAAAGAATTGTGCAAGCACATTTAGTTCCAATCCTTTTCCGACCAGTTCGTCTACATATCTCCATAAAAACTGCATCATGAAGATAAATAGGCAGATAAAGAAAGTTCCAGAGAAGAGCAGTAAGAAACTCTTCAAGATGAATATATCGAGTTTTTTTATGCGTAGCATTCCTTAATAAATTACTAAAGTGCAAAATTAGCATAAAAAACGGATTGGAACTGCATGTTTTTATATTTTTAATTATATCCCGAACACACGCCGCATCATTTCAATCTGTGAGTCCCATAAGTTTCGTACGTCGTTTTCTTCACCCGGTTCAGCAAAATCGGTGATTTCAAGCAAGTGGTCGGTTGTTAATTCATTGTATTGTATTTTGAGTTCAAAGTATGCTTTGGGACTTTCTTCGTCTAACCATCGGAAGCGTATGAATGACTCGCTGCGTGAATTAATCATTTCTGCATCGCGGGTTTCTGTTTTTCCCCATCGGAATGAGAATGTTTTTCCTTTCTTGGTTACGTTGTCGGCAAACCAGCGTTGCAGACCTGCCGGTGTGCTGATGGCAGTCCATATCACATTTCCCGAAGCCGGATTTAACGGGTATTCAATTCGTATTTTGTTTTTCATAATCTATAGTTTGGTTTAAGTATAACGGTGGCAAATTAAAGTATTTTTTTTGAATACTGCATATATTTTCTTTTCTTTTTTATGCTCTTGCAGAAGGGAAAACGGGGAGGTGTTTTGCTTTGAAGAAAAAAGTTTTCAAAAAAATGCGCCAATGTGTTGCGTGATTCAAAAAAAACGCATACCTTTGCACCCGCAAACAAGAAATGATGGCGGGATAGCTCAGCTGGTTAGAGCGCA
>CAUDXH010000028.1 GCA_958453305.1 uncultured Bacteroides sp.
TTTATTTACTGCCAGAGCCGCTTAGGCTTGGCGAATTTTTAACGAACTATTGTATGATTAATAGAGTCAAGGATTATTGGGCTTTTTAGTTGTTCTAAAGATTCTTGCATATAAACAAACTCTGGAAGATTCCTATTTTTATCTTCCTCTGTTCTACTTTGAACCTTAGTTCCAACTGGTAAATTTTGTAATCTGGAGAATGTTTCTTCCATAATGGCCTGTTCCAGCATATTTGTAGATTTAATCCTCAGTTCATCCTTAACAAAATTATAAGAATTAACTAACCATACAAATTGAACTAATAATACAATTGATAGACCTAATATTGTAATAAATCTGATATAATATGTTTTCATTTAGCTGTTTTATTGCAAAGTTAACAACATTAAGTATATATAATCAAAGTTCCTCCAGAAAACTTCTTAACCTAAAGATAACGTAGCGATAACATAAACTAATCTTCTTCGCACATACTTTTGCAGCATAAGAATAACGAAATAACATAAAACATTTCAATTATGAGAAGAATGATGAAACTGGCTTTTGTAGCCATCGCAGGTTTTGCCTGCATGCCGGTTGCTGTAAGGGCACAGCAGATGCCTCCGGTACCGGTAGACAAGGAAGTGAGAATAGGTAAACTGGATAACGGACTTACATACTATATCCGTCATAATGAATATCCGAAGAACCAGGTGGACTTCTATATCGCCCAGAAGGTGGGTAGTATCCTTGAAGAGGATAATCAGCGCGGATTGGCGCATTTCCTTGAGCATATGTGTTTCAACGGAACAAGGAACTTCCCGGGCAGCTCTATGATTAAATGGCTGGAGTCTGTAGGTGTGAAGTTCGGTTATAATCTGAATGCCTATACGAGCATTGATGAAACTGTATATCGTATCTCCAGTGTACCTACAGAACGTATCGGGGTACAGGATTCATGTCTGATGATTCTGTCCGACTGGGCTGACGGCCTCTTGCTCGAAGGTAAGGAGATAGACGAGGAACGTTCCGTTATACATGAGGAATGGAGAAGCCAGCTGCCTCCAAATATGAGAATAATGGAAAAACTGCTTCCAGAGATATATCCTGACAGCAGATACGGACACCGTCTTCCTATAGGAACAATGGAAGTGGTGGACAATTTTCCGCATCAGGCTTTGCGCGACTATTATGAGAAGTGGTATCGTCCTGACTTGCAGGGTATAGTAGTGGTGGGTGACATTGATGTTGACCGCATAGAAGGCAAGATCAAGGAAATGTTCTCAAAGATTGAGAAACCTGTAAATCCGGCAGAAAGGCTTTACTTCCCGGTAGCCGACAATGAAAAGCCTATTGTCGCTTTCGGCTCGGATAAGGAGCAGGATAAATATGTGGCTCAGATTATGTTCAAGTATGATGTCCTGCCTGATTCATTGAAGGGCACAATGGCTGATGTTACAACAGCTTATCTGCTTGACATGGCCCATATGATGCTTCAGATAAGACTGAACGAACAGGGACAGAAGGCGGATGCTCCGTTTGCGGCGGCTTCTGCATTTTATGGTGAGTTTATTATGGCAAAGACGAAACAGGCTTTCCAATTTGCTATGCTTCCAAAAGGCAACAGCTTCGACGAAGGGCTGAAGGCTGTCTATCGTGAGGCTCTTCGTGCCAAGAGGGGAGGATTTACCGCCACTGAATATGCGCGTTGCCGTACAGAGTATCTTTCTCTGCTTGAAAAGGCATACAACAACCGCAACCAGCAGGAAAACAAGACTCTTGCAGAATCGTATGTGCGTAATTTCATCGACAAGAAGCCTATACCGGGTATAGAGACGGAATATCAGATGATGAGCATGATTGTGAACCAGATACCTGTGGAAGCTGTAAATCAGGTGTTCTCGCAGATTGTTTCGGACAAGAACCTGGTTGTTCTCGGTATGATGCCTGCACGCGAAGGTGAAACCTGTCCTAAGGATGAAGATATACTTGCATTGCTTTCTCAGGTGGAAGCCGAAAACATTGCTCCTTACGTGGATAATGTGAAGAATGAGCCTCTGATAAGCGAATTGCCTGTTGCCGGAAAAGTGGTGAAGGAAAACATGCTTTCTGATGCCGGAGCCAAGGAATGGATTCTTTCAAACGGTGCGAAGGTTATATTGAAGAAGACTGATTTCAAGGCTGACGAAATCAATATGATGGCTGTGGCAAAAGGCGGTACTTCGGTTTATGGAAACGACAAGACAGCGGACTTGATGTTTATGCCTGCTGTATTGGAACAGCATGGATTGGGAAATTTTACTAATTCCGATCTTTCAAAACTACTTGCCGGGAAACAGCTTTCTCTGAAAATTACGTTGGATGACTATGTACGCAGCCTGTCCGGAAACACTACTCCTAAGGACCTGAAGACTTATATGGAAATGATATACATGACCTTCACCGGACTGACAGTAACACCGGATGAATTTGTCGCCATGCAGAATCTTTATAAAGGAGTTATTCAGAATCAGGAACAGAATCCGAGCTTCGTATTCCAGAAGAAGGTGCAGGAGTTCCTTTACGCTTCACCCAACAAGCAGGTGTTCGGTGTAAGTGATATAGAGAAGGCAAACCGTGAGAATATCCTTTCCATCATCCGTGAGCAGCTTGCCAATTCAACCGAGTTTACATTTGTATTCAGCGGAAACTTTGATGAAGCGGAATTAAAGACACTGGTTGAGCAGTACATAGCCTCCCTGCCTTCTGTAAAGGGAAAGAAACAGGAACTGAAACATAACAGTGCGGTTGAAATCAAGGCTGGTAGCGAAGAGAAGGAGTTTGCCATGAAGATGGAAGTACCTCAGGGAAGTGCGGCCGTTGTAATCAGCGGAAAGATGCCTTATTCATTCAAGAACAGGCTGATGGCTACCATGTCGGCACAGATAATATCTACACGCCTTCTGAATGAAGTCCGTGAGAAGGAAGGTGCTGTATATAGCATATATACCCAGGGCTCTCAGGAAAGACTCTCGGAAATGTCAGTTACATATCAGACTGTATTCCAGGTTAAGCCTGAAAAGAAAGACCGTGCGCTTGAAATCATCCGCAGCGAGTTTGAGAAACTGGCAAAAGAAACACCTGTAGAGGAACTTGATAAGGTGAAGGAGTTTATGGTGAAGCAAATCACTGAAGACGAGCATACCAACAGCTACTGGTGCTCGATGATGGCCGGCAACGAGCTTCTGCCTTCCGGAATCTGTGTAAAGGCTGAACAGACCATACTGTCCATTACATCAGAAGAACTGTCCGGCTATGTTAATGAGGTAATGAAGCAGAATAACTATAGGGTTCTGGTAATGATGCCAGAAGGTAAATAGGGTATATGGATTAAAGAGGGTGCGGTTCACATCCTCTTTAATTTTTACTCAATTGATTTAATTGTAAGATAAACAAAAGTGTATTCTCTTAACTTACAGATAACATTTGGATAACCTCAATCTTCTTTCTGCCTTTATATTTTTGTGGTGAACAAATAAAAATGATTAAAGATGAAAAGATTGACATTTATACTAGTTATTGTCGGATTGATTTTCCATTTCGAATATGGATATTCACAAGAAAAAAAATGGACTCTTTCGGAGTGCATTGATTATGCGGTAACACACAATATAGAGATAAAACAAAGCGACAATCAGATTCAAAATCTGAAAGTAGAGAAGAATACATTAAGAAACAGTTTCCTCCCGGATTTGAATGCAGGTGCTTCGCAGAACTTTACATTCGGTCGTTCGCTAAACCAGAGTAATACATACGAGAGCAGTCACAGGCAAAATATACTTACCTGCTGAAAGACCGTGTGCTTACTTTCTACTCCTGCTCTTCACTAACCGATTAAGAACTTCCGCTTAGCATCATTTCTCCCGTTTTACTCGGATATTCCGGAGATTTTTGCTAAGTTTGTCTCAACCAAATCATCCAATTTATGAAAGTAGCAATCATCGGAGCCGGCAACATGGGCGGAGCAATAGCACGCGGACTGGCAAGTGGACATTATATCAAAGCGGAAGAAATTTCCGTATCAAATCCAAGCAACGGAAAACTGGAGGCTCTCAAAGCCGAATACCCGGATATCCATATCACCAACAGTAACCAAGAGGCTGCAACCAATGCGGATATTGTCATTGTTGCCGTAAAGCCCTGGAAAGTGGAAGAGGTATTAAAGCCTTTACGCCTCCGCCGTCCTCAGATTCTGATTTCTGTGGCAGCCGGAATGAGTTTCGAGCAGCTGGCTCATTTTGTTGACCCGGAAATGCCTATCTTCCGTGTCATCCCTAACACAGCCATTGCCGAACGTGCCAGCATGACGCTGATTGCTGCACGTAATGCTTCTGAAAGCCAGCAGCAAACCATGCTCGACTTGTTCAATGAAATGGGGCTTGCCATCCTGATTGAAGAAAAGTTATTGGCTGCCGGAACCTCCCTTGCATCGTGCGGCATTGCCTATGTCTTGAAGTACATACAGGCAGCCATGCAGGCAGGTATTGAGATGGGCATACGCCCTAAAGATGCCATGACCATCGTGGCACAGTCGGTAGAGGGGGCTGCCCAGTTGCTTTTGAACAATGAACATACGCACCCGGCTTTGGAAATAGAAAAGGTTACTACTCCGGGAGGAATTACCATAAAAGGGGTCAACGAACTGGAACATAACGGTTTCACCTCTGCCGTAATCAAGGCACTTAAAGCTAGCTTGTAAGCTTTTTAATACATCTGCCACGGCTGGAAGAAATCCTACCGTGGCAGACAGCCATTACCTAATTTCTTAAATCTTTTTGCTATGAGACGCAATATCCTTATCACAATGGCCATCTTAATCCTGACTGGATTTGCCATTTCCGGTTTTTTCGGAGCAATAGGCGGTATTTTTATAGCCGCCATTATGGGTATGATTTATGGTGCAGTCAAGCATAGCAAACCTTTTATCAAATGGTCTGCCGCAGCATTGGTCATTTCCATTGTCTGCATCATCCTCTTTTACTTCTGTCTGGTCACTTCTCCCATGTAAGTTTCCCGACATAAGAAAACAAAAGCAGAGACACCGAACTGCAGCACCCCATGTTACAAGAAGGGAACAACTGTACTTCTATGTCTCTGCCCGTATATTCAGAAAGCTAAATCACTCTTTACTCAATCATCGTCGTCGTCATCATCATCGTCATCATAATCACGATAATGCTTATGATGGTGCTTATGATGTTTATGATGTTTATGATATTTATGATGCTTGTGATGCTTATGAGGTTTATGGTGATACCGGTCATGACGCTCACAGTACGAATTATAATAATTATGCCAACAGTCACTGTGATGATGAATCCGGTCGTAAAAATGACGATAGTGCGCAGAGCCGGGACGCAGACCTATTTCAATCAAGACACGATCCCATCCATAGCGGCGGTAACGCTTGTAATAGTTACACACATCGTGCATCTTCCTGCCTGAACTCTTGGATATTTCCAGCGCAATGCCTACATTTCCCCAGTCGCGGCCGCAAAGCCGGTAATAATTATCCAGCAGACGATTCGACACGCCATACTCAACACATAAGCGTTTCCGATAATCCGATAATTCCACATCGGCATAACGGTTTGCTCTGCCGATAAAAATAGAAATACCATCTTGAGCTGACAAGGTAAATATCGTCAGCAGGAAAAACAACAATAAACTGATTCGTTTCATATACGTCCGTTTTTTAGTCAGGTGATATAAGTTGCACAAACAGCCCACCAGAACCCGTCCGATGCCCAAGTACACACCCTACATTATAACTTACTTAAAAGCGGATGAAGAAAACAGGATCTGTTTTTTACTCATCCAAACGAAGGTCTCCGACTGAACCTTGCTCTTTATTTCTTCAGTTTTACACCAGCCTCATCCAAAGCATCTTTCAAATCTTCTGCTCCGTCTTCTAACTGATCTTGAGCTTCGTCAATTGCATCCTCCATAGATTCTTTCACCTCTTCAAGACGGTCTTCCATCTTTTCCTTTGCTGTTTTTTCTCTACATGAAGCAAACGCAAATACCATTGTACATGCCAGTGCGGCAAACATTAATTTTTTCATAATCTTCAATTTAACATTAAATATTAATTTAATAAAAATCAAATATAGGGAGGTATTTTGACTTTTGCAAGCGAATAAGAGGTTTTTATGTTATTTCAACAAGCCGTTCTATTAGATTAACGTTTGTAAATTTCCAAAATTTACTGCATAAAATAAGCACTTAAATTAGAGAAAAACGGTAGTTCGCTACCTTCATTATTTACATTGTCAAACGTGTCTGTCCGGGTAAGAAAAACGCCTTGACATTTGAGGCAAACCGTCAAGGCGTTCCGGCCGACTTGCCAAAGCGTTTATACTGAAATAACGAAGTATTTTTCTCATTGTCCTGCTGAAGCCGAAAATCAGAACTGAATTAACTGACAAAACCTTTTTTAGCCCATTTCAGGCTGTTCCACCTTCTCACAAAAATGAGTGCACGTATGTTTTCATCAAGCAGGAAAGCCACCCACATGCCTACCAGTCCCCATCCCCAGTAGATACCGAACAGGTAACTGAAGCCTACTGAAACCGACCACTGAACAACCAGCCCCACATAAAACGGGAAATTTACATCTCCTGCCGAACGGAGCGCATTAGTGGCATAGATATTTACCGCACGGCCGATTTCCACAATCACATCTACCAGCAAAATAGTTACACCTAAGCGTATAATTTCGGCATTATCGGTCAGGGCACTGAAAATAAAATGCCCGCAGGCAGCCCATATACACGACAAAATCAACGACACCAAGATAGAAAGGCGCATCACGTATTTCCCTAAAAGATAAGCCGCTCGCACCCGCTTCTGCCCTACTAAATGCCCGATACTGATTGCTCCTCCCTGAGCCATGGCAATGGCAAAGAGATAGACAAACATCGTGGTATTCACGGTGTAAGTACGGGTGGCAAGTGCCTCGTTGCCCAGTATATTAATCAGATAGGTGATAACTACTTGCGAAAAGCTGTACGACATATTCTCGCCTGCCGACGGTACTCCCACCTTCAACAGGTTCTTCAATTCCACCCAAGGGAAAGGACGGAAATAAGCACGGGGGAAACAAGGTATATGCTTACGGAACAAGATAACAAACAGCACCAGCATACTTACTCCGCGGGCTATGGAGGTTGAAATGGCAGCGCCTTCAGCTCCCATTGCCGGCAGTCCGAACTTACCGAAAATAAGCGAATAATTGCCGACAATATTCATGACGTTTACCAATACCGTTACAAGCATCGGATAAACCGCCTTATTGGCACTGCGGAGCGAAGCAGAAATGGTAAGTGAAATGGCTTGGAAGAATGCAAACGCTCCTACTATCTCCATATAGCCGATACCATAACGGAGCAGTTCGGGACGAAGCCCCATCCAGCCCAGCAAGGTAGCCGCACCGAAATGCAGGATTCCGCTCACGAGCAGTCCCACCACCAAGTTCAGCAACAGAGATACGCCAACCACCTGCACCATCTTATCCCTCAGCTTTGCTCCCAAGTATTGCGAACATAAAACGGAAGTCCCGATATTAATCACCTCAAATATAAGAAAGGCAAACATCACAATCTGATTGACTACCCCAACTGCTGCCACACTCTCATCCGAGTATTGACTCAGCATGATTGTATCCACCGCTCCTAACATCATAATGAGAAGCGTTTCTATAAAAATGGGTATGACTAACTTGGTTAATCCCTTACGGATTGATATTGACTGAATGACCTGTTCCACTTTTCTTATTTTTGTTCAAGCGTGCAAAAATACAACTTTTTACAGAATCAGGTATTTATCTTCTTGACTTAAAAAGCAGAATACACCGGTAAATTCTTTTTCACCTCCTCCATTTCTATTTCCAGCAATAAGCCCACTCTTTCTGTCATCCATTCCTGCTTTTCCACAGAGTACACATCTTTTTATTCACTCGTTTACTCTCTAAAAAAGCCATGCGAAAAACAGTTCTTTTCCTCCTTATAGCCTTTGCTTTTTCCGGATGCGGTACCTATAACGTAGAAGAAGAAGAAGAAGAAGAAAATAAAAGCTATTCTATCGGTTTAACTCCACACCTGCCAGAAAATACAGAGATAGACCGTACACTCACTTTATTTACCTGCAACCAAGAAACTCAAGCCATTGAGAGGCAAGAAGTTCCTTCAAGCAAACTTCCCATTTCTGTCTCCTTATCCGAAAACAGCTATACCCTTACCCTCTGTTCCGGACTATCACAAGACTGTTACACCGTCAATCAGAATCAGTTATGCCATAAAAACAATCACTGTAGTCCGCTCCCTCTCCTTTTAGGCAATGCAGATATTCATCCATCCGAAGACAGCAACATCCATATTTCATTGAATCCCTGTGTGGCATCACTGAACTTTTCGTTTACCGGACTGCCTCAAAATACAGAAAAAGTAACCCTGCAGGTTTCACCCGTAAGTTCATTCATTTCATTGGCAGGAGAGTATGCCAACGACAATCAAGCCTGCAGCATCACCTGCCTTCCTGAAAAACAGGCATGGACATCTGAAACCGTCTATGTCTTTCCCGAAGAAGAAAGTACCCGTACCCGCCTGTCGGTCAATGTTTATCACGACGGGAAAAGTGAAGTTTACAGCTATACTTACAAGCAGCCTTTAGCAGCCGGACAGCCCTATCACTTTTCAGGAAGCCTGGGAGAAAACAGTTTCATTCCAGATGCTGATTTCGAAATAGACGGATGGAAACCCGGAATTGAAATTGAATTTGACCTCAGTCAGACACCGGGACAAGAAGAGGACGACGGAGAAAACGACGAAAATACCGACTTTCCTTCTTATGACGATTTAGAAACGGTTTATTCTCCTTCTCTCCCTGAGAGTGAGTGTATATGGGGAGATTTTTATGTATGGAAGGTGGATACGGTTACTACCGATGAAGAGGTCATTGCCACATTAATCAGTCCCTACCAATGGTATCTGAAAGCCGATGAGGCCTTACCTGCACTGGCGGACTATCAGGTAGACGGATTCGGTGACTGGTCAACATTCTCCGTTCAGGAAGCCAAAGAATTCAGAGACCAATACAGAAAGTATCTATACGACTTAAATGACTTTATCAAGTCATACGGATACGATGGGTTTAAGAATGAAGGACGATACCTATGCAGTCAGGCAGATTCAACCTTCAGTTTCAGCAACAACCGGATTATAAAGGCTGGAGAAACACCCAAATATTATTTACGAGGAATAAAAAAAATCAGAGTGATTCAAAAATGAATCACTCTGATAAATCCTGTATTACAAAAGTCAGCTCATCATAATCCGATGCGCTGCTTCACCTTCTTGATACAGTCGGCTGCCGGTTCTTGAGGTAGTTTGCCTTCATCAAATGCCTCAAGAGCCTTTTCCAGTTTCTTCAGTTTTCCTTTCTGTTTACGTTCTGCATACTCTTTTCTCAGAATATTGACTTTCTCATAAGCCTGAATACCTTGAACTAGTCTTTCAAAACGTAACGAAGTACGCCCTCCGGGATAAACCAGATACGTATCGCCGGCAGCCCATGTATAAAAGCGGCTGTCCAGCAAAGGCTCGATCACCCAGCTGTTATATGCCCAGCGCAAATAGCCGTCTAAGTTTTCCTTTGCTGCATACCATCCCAGCCACTCACACTCAGCCGGAGGACAGAAAGTAAATGTATTCGGGAACGGCTCCTCGCAACTGGTATAATAGGTAGTAACTTTTCCTTCACTCTTCCGTTTGCTCTTCATATCCTGTGAATATTTCATACGCAGCGCCACACAGTAATCATCCAAATCATCGGACAGCTCTTCATGAAGCGCTCCTGCCAGTGAAATCTTAAATTCCGGATCGGCTTTCCGAATCACACGGATGGTTTCCTTCATGGCATCAAGCGGCCGCTCATCCATTGATATATGCGTTATGTCAAACCAGCCCTTTTCTTTCAGGTGTGCGGCAAACGAAGTCAGCATGGCAGTCCATATCTCCTCAAATTCTTTATCTCCGGGCTTTGTCTTTACTTCTTGCAGGCTGTTTGTAGCCTGATCATAATATTGGAAAGACAATCTCCAAGGCACCATCGAATAACAGGTAATTTCTTTCTTGATGCCTATCTCCATCATAAATTCCACCCAGCGGTCGAAGATGGTATAATCGAAGAACCAAGTTCCGTCTGCCTTTTTCATCCAAGTGACCATTGTTTCAAAAGGATCATACGTCTGACCGTTCCAAGGTTTATGAATGACAGAAGCGGTAATCACTTTTCCGCCGGCATCACGGTACATCTCCATATACGGACGCATTTTCTCAAAGTGTTCTTTACTCCAAGGCTTCACACCATGATAGCGTGCAATGGCAAAGGGGTTTTGCCACAGATCTAAATGAAACGCCCAATCTTTCGGTGCAGGAAGCTGGCGACTGTCCACATGAACACGCAAGGTCAGTTTACCCAGTTCTTCAGCCCCGTTGTTTACTGTCACCTCTGTGGTATAGAGTCCCGGCTGTGCATCGGCAGGCACCCATATGCGCACCCATCCTCCCTGCGTGGAATATGCAGGCAATTCCAGTGAAGAAGCAAGATGATCAATCGGATCAGCCACCAAGGTAGAGTCAAACTGTGAAGCATCGGGACGATGTCCGCATCCGCCTCTTCCATCGGGATTCAGTTCATCCGTCATCACATAACGCACAAATCCTGACAAGATACATGAGCGGTCTATCTCAGCCTTCTTGCCTTTCTGTTTCAAACTACCGACTTCAGCCTTCAACTCCTGAAGCGGCTGGTCGGTCCATACCACCCATTGAGCAGCCACCCGTTCTCCACGCCATGCTTTCAAGTCGATAACCTGCTGCACACGACTCAGCGGTGCCGGTTCTTCTTTTTTATAACGAACGTCGGTAGACCCCCAGCTTAAATTGATTCCTTTAACCCCTTTCCATTTCGATGCATCCACCTGTACAGGATTCGGTAATTCCTGATAGGAAACCACAGGGAAAGGAGGCTGATGAGTGGGTAATCCCGAATGAGTAATGCCTTCGGCTTGCTGTGCAAAACCGGTGAGGCCCATCAGCGCAACGCCCCACAACAAAAAAATGATTTTTTTCATAGTCATATTTTATTATTTTAGATCAGATGCTGGCTTTTCAACTCTTGAGCTACACTTTCAAGTTCGTCATACCACACCCGACCGAACTTCCGGACCAGTGGCTCCTTCAGAAACTTATAAACAGGTACGTTTTCCTTTTTCCCCAATAGAACTGCAGCCTTGCATACATCCCAGCGATGATAATTTACGGCTCTGAAAGGACCGTAATTTCCCACACGGATGGGGTATAAATGACAGGATATCGGTTTATAGAAGTCGCAACGACCTTCCCGGAATGCCTTTTCGATGGCACAGTAACAATATCCCTTCTCATCGTAACAAGTAAACACGCAGTCTTTCCCGTTGACAATCGAAGTGACCAGATCGCCGTCGGGGTCAGTATATACCACTCCCTGCTTTTCAATCACCGCACGGGCTTCGGGTGAAAGTTCCTCCCATATTATCGGAAGAACTTCTTCCAGTTTCTCCACTTCTTCCAGTTCTACCGGTGCTCCGGCATCACCTTCTATGCAACATTCACCCTTGCAGGCGTCCAGATTACACAGAAATTTCTCGCGGAACACATCCAAACTTACCACTACATCATCTATCTGTACCATACATTTTATTTTATGCCAACAAGCGTTTCCTTCCCGCCAAGAGGATAAGAACAAACAAACGAGTTGACAAGGCTTATCAAATATTTCCCCATCAACTCGTTCGCCTATTGACTGATAAACTTACGCGTCAATTTATTTTCCCTTCATCTCGCCAACGTGAGACGAAATTCTTACTTAATCAAGTCTTTTCCAGACATGTCAGCAGGCTGAGCCATGCCCAAGATGTGAAGGATAGATGGAGCGACATCTGCCAATACACCGTTTTCTACTTTCGCATCTTTATTTGCTGTAACATAAACAAACGGAACCGGGTTCAAAGAGTGAGCCGTATTCGGTGTGCCATCCTCATTCAAAGCGTGATCTGCATTACCGTGGTCAGCAATGATGATAACTTCATAATCGTTTGCTTTGGCAGCCTCAACGGTATCTTTTACACAGTTGTCGATAGCTGTTACCGCTTTTTCGATTGCTTCGTAGATACCGGTATGACCTACCATATCACCATTAGCATAGTTAACCACAATAAAATCGTATTTCTGAGTCTGAATAGCCTCAACCAATTTGTCTTTCACTTCGTATGCACTCATTTCCGGCTTCAAGTCGTAAGTTGCCACTTTCGGGCTCGGAACCAAGATACGGTCTTCGTTATCATACGGAGTTTCACGTCCACCATTGAAGAAGAAGGTTACGTGAGCATATTTTTCAGTTTCAGCAATGTGAAGCTGAGTCTTGCCGTTTGCTGCCAAGTATTCGCCCAACGTATTCTGTACGTTTTCTTTCGGGAACAAGATATGTACGCCCTGGAAAGAAGCATCATACGGAGTCATACAGTAGAACTGCAATCCCGGAATGGTCTTCATGCCTTCTTCCGGCATATCCTGCTGAGTCAATACTACGGTCAACTCTTTAGCACGGTCGTTACGGTAGTTGAAGAAGATAACCACATCGCCTTCTTTGATGGTACCGTCGAAGTTGGCGTTTACAATCGGTTTGATAAATTCATCGGTTACGCCTTCATCGTAAGACTCCTGCATGGCCTGAACCATATCGGTTGCTTTCTTTCCTGTTCCGCTAACCAGCAAATCGTAAGCTTCTTTTACACGGTTCCAGCGTTTGTCGCGGTCCATTGCATAAAAACGACCGATGATAGAAGCAATCTTGCCAGCCGACCGGTCACAATGAGCAGAAAGCTGTTCAATGAATCCTTTACCGCTCTTCGGGTCTGTATCACGACCGTCCATGAAGCAGTGGATGAATGTATTTTCAAGTCCGTATTCCTTGGCAATGTCGCACAACTTAAACAAGTGATCCAATGAAGAGTGAACTCCACCGTTTGAAGTCAATCCCATGAAATGGATATTCTTGCCCTGCTCTTTTGCATAAGAGAAAGCCGAAACCACTTCCTTGTTTTGCAGGATGCTGCCGTCAGCACAAGCGCGGTTAATCTTCACCAAGTCCTGATAAACGATACGTCCGGCACCGATATTCAAGTGACCTACTTCCGAGTTACCCATCTGTCCGTCGGGCAAACCTACGTTTTCACCGCTTGCCTGAAGTTGTGAATGCGGATAGTCAGCCAACAAAGAGTCCCAGTACGGAGTCGGAGTATTGAAGATTACGTCGTCTTTCTTGTGGTCGCCACATCCCCAACCATCAAGAATCATTAAAAGAGCTTTCTTAGCCATAATTCTATATTGTTTTAAAGTTGATATTATTCTGTTATCCAACGTGCAAAATTACAAAATATCCCGTTTGTACACGAAACTTTTTAGCATTTTTAGTGGTGTTTGTTTCGCTCCAAAATAAAGGTCTCTATTTACCAGTTAGAAAACGGCATGCATTCCACCTTGTGAACAGTCATGCTTTTACCCATATCCAAGAAGATAAACTTGCCGGAAGCAAAAAGTTATCAACAGGACTTCAACAGGTGTTTATGTCTGGTTAACATACTTATTTACAACACAAAACACCATTACAAGAAAAAGCTGTTTTTCCCTTCATCCAAAGTTATCAACAAGAATATACAAGTTGTGAACAACCTTGACATCAAAGCAAGAGCACACCTGATTTATGCTTATTTTCAAGCAAGAGCCCCACCCTCTTTCCTTCTCTTTAAAAGAGCGTAAAAACAGAGCATGGATTTGTATCCGATATATTTTTTCAATACCTTGCTCAAAACTTATCAGCAACCCGCAGTAATAGAATACATTTAATTTACCAATCAAGCCCTATGATACCTGCTAAAATTTTATTCTACCTCATTATCCTAATCGGCTTCGCAATAACCGGAAGATATTACAAGCCACTGAATGCGTACCTTAAAAAAAATACACTCGGAATGTATTTCTTCTTCTGTTTTATACCCTACACCAAACTCTGCGAAGCACTGGAGGAATATATAGGATGGTGGCCTTCATTGGGTATCACTACCGCTATATTAGCAGTGATTACTCGCATGATTTACTCCAAACCAAAATCAAATAAAAAGCACACGAACCAAACAACCAACCAGCAGGAAAAGCCTTGATGAAGAGAAGCCCAAAACAGAATCGGTCGGTGTGGATAGATACTCACACCGACCGATTCTGTTTTTCAGTCTGCTTTACTCTTCTGCAAACTCAAGCGACAACTGTCCGTTGCCCAGCAAATTAAAGCTCATGCGATGATAAGGAGTCGTACCATGTAGCCGAATCGCCTCTCGGTGCTTCTTGGTGGGATAGCCTTTGTTTCCTTTCCAGTCGTACACCGGATACTCCTCATGCAGACGGTTCATATAATCATCACGATACGTCTTGGCAAGAATCGATGCCGCAGCAATGGAAAGATATTTCCCGTCGCCCTTCACCACCGTGGTATGCGGAATATCCGGATAAGGCGTAAAGCGGTTGCCGTCAATCAACAAATGCTGCGGACGTATCTGCAACTGATTCACCGCCCGGTGCATCGCCAAAAACGAAGCCTTCAGAATATTAATCTTATCAATTTCTTCGGGAGTCACCACTCCCACCGCCCAAGCCACTGCCTCTCGCTCAATCACCTCACGCAAGGCATAACGCTGATGCTCGGTCAGTTTCTTGGAGTCATTTAACTGCTCGTTCTGAAATCCGGGAGGCAAAATCACCGCTGCGGCATATACAGCACCTGCCAGACATCCACGCCCGGCTTCATCACAGCCTGCCTCCACCAAATCTTTATGCAAATAAGGTAACAGCATCGTTTTTAATTTTTCTTTTCAGCATTCTTATCCACTACTACCGGAGCCGAAAGAATCTGCTTGTAACGTTCGGCATCATGCAACACCTCTATTGCCTTCTCCAGATCCTCATCCTCTTTCAAGCGTTCCATTGCCGCCCCACGCTGATAGAAATAGCGGGTTACGATTTCCTGTGAAATATATCCCTTAATTTGCTTGGCAAAATAATCCAAGTCGCGATCCAAGTTATGATTCAGTTTCTTTTCCAGGGCTTTAAACTCTTCGGCAGCCCCCTCCATGTACCCTTCAAACTCGGCCACTTCTTTCAGGTTTTTCAGCATCTTCTCACTCTGGCGGTCATACTTGAAATCGCGCGACTTCACCAGTTCTTTAAACTCCTTATAATCCTCATCGGTCAGTTGGAACGAATCTACCGAAGCCAATGTTGGGTGACTCCAGCAATAACGAGTGGCATAATCAAAGATAATATCCTCATTCATCAGATAAAATACGATATTCGGTACCCGATCGCCTTTCACCTCAATATCCGGACGGATTCCTCCCCCGTCGCGCACCTCACGGCCGGCAGCCGTGTGGAACACATTCGTCAAACTGTCCGGCGTACGTGCCACCGAACCGTCGGCATTCTTCTTGGCATAGTCAATCGCCTGAATGCAACGCCCGCTGGGAATATAATACTTAGAAGTCGTCACCTTCAAGGTTCCGTTATAAGGAAGCGGACGAATGGTCTGCACCAATCCCTTTCCGAAGGTACGCGTACCGATAATCACCGCACGGTCAAGGTCTTGAAGCGAACCACTCACAATTTCAGAGGCTGAAGCCGAAGCCCCGTTAACCAGCACCGCTATCGGAATTTGCGTATCAATAGGCTCATTCTGGGTTTTATAGGAGCCCTGTGCCTGTTTCAGCTTACCTTTGGTCACCACGATTTCCTGCCCCTTCGGCACAAAGAAGTTGACAATATCCACCGCCTCAGCCAGAGAACCTCCGCCATTATCGCGCAGGTCGAGGATAAACGAGCGAGCCCCCTGCCCCTTCATTTCAATAAATGCCTTCTTGAAATCCTTGGCGCAGTTTTCCGTAAAACTTGACAGAGCCAGATAGCCGATACTATCGCGTACCATACCATAATAAGGCACCGGATTGGTACGGATATTTTTACGGGTAATTTTAAACTCAAGTATCGTACTGTCATTTTTCAGCGGACGCATAACCTTCAATATAAACGAAGTACCCGGCTCTCCGCGCAGCGCCTCACTTACTTTCTGCGAAAAATCCTGAGGTTTCATCGTGCCACGGGTCATTTCCTTTCCACCCACTGACAGAATGATGTCTCCCGCCTTCACCCCAGCCTCTGCCGCCGGCATTCCCTCGGTAGGTTCAACCACCGCAATACGATCTTTTGCCTCATAATAACGGATTGCCGCCCCGATGCCTCCATATTTTCCGGTAGTCATCTCTTTCAGGCTACTGATTTCCTCTTCGGGATAATACTCCGTATAGGGGTCGGTCAGCGCAAGCATTCCTTCCACTCCATTTTGAATTACCTTTTCCGGATTCAGTGTATCCACATAAAACATATCAAGCTCCTTGAATATCGAATTAAACAAGTCCAGGTTTTTCGATATCTGGAAATTACGGTCATCTTCTTTAAAACTGAGGATGCCCATACCTACTAATACGATGAGTACACCAACCAGCGTTTTCCTTGTATTCATATTTCTACTTTTTAGTTCTTTCGTGCCTGCAAATAAACATATTATTCTCTTTCTCCCTGCAGAATCGCGTCAATATTTAACTTAATTTCGTCCCATTTCTTTTTCGGCAGCTGCGTTCCCACCACCTGAATAACATATCCTGCCAAAATGGAACTTACCTGCGCACATTTCTCAAGTGCATAGCCACAAGCCAGTCCATACATAAATCCGGCAGCATAATAATCGCCAGCTCCGGTGGTATCAACTACCTTTTTTACCGGGAACGGCTGCACCCGAACAACCTCCGTTCCTTTTTTAATCAGCGAGCCTCTCTGTCCGGTCTTGACCACAGCAATACTGCATTTTGACGCAATTTCCTCCAAAGCCTCTTCTGCCTCTTTACCGGTATAGGCACGCGCCTCACTTTCATTGGCAAACACAATATCCACATACTTGGTTATCAGCATATCGAAGAAATCACGTTCTTCCTCCACAATATTATAGCTCGCCATATCCAGACAAATCTGCAGATTCTGCTCCTTCGCCAGCTGCATGGCACGTAAAATCAAATCGTGGTCTTGAAGCAAGTAGCCCTCTATATATAAATAAGAATAGCCGGCAAACATTTCACGCGAAAGGTCTTCGGCACGCAACGTAGCTGCTGCTCCCAAATAGGTGGCAAAGGTACGCTCTCCATCTTTTGATATAAAAGTAGAAGCAATACCCGAGGGAAGTTCTCCTTTCTGCAATTTAGCATCAATACCGTGCCGGCGCATGGCACGATAGAAAAAGGCACCGGTATCATCATTCCCTATTTTCCCGATAAAGCCAGGCTTCTCTCCCAAATTAGCCAATGCACCAATGGTATTTCCCGCCGAACCTCCGGTAGAACGGTGTGAGCGCAATGAAGCACACTTTATACGTATTTTCTGCAACATTTCATCTTCTATCAACTGCATGCTTCCTTTAGGCAATCCAAGCTCTCCAAGCAACGAATCATCGCCCATTCGCACCAAAATATCCACTAAGGCATTGCCCATTCCAATTATTTTATCCATTTTCTGTATTTTTTTTTGCAAAGATATTGCATATTTCAAAATATCCTACTACCTTTGCCACGCA
>CAUDXH010000029.1 GCA_958453305.1 uncultured Bacteroides sp.
TATCGGCTGAAAAACAGCCGATAAAATTGTCGTAGCGGAAAATAGAATGGTTACAGTCATATCATCTCACGAAATGTGGGTTTGATGTGGCTCTTCTTTTTATCGTGATTTTTATCCTCAATAGTGCCTGGTAGCCCTTTAAGTTGCTTTTAACCGTCTTAAATAGTGATTTGTGACCCTTAAATAGTGATTTTTACCACTTCACTTCTTGGATAAGAGCTTATTTTTGCGCAGAATATGAATTGAAAAAGAACAATTCAAAACAAATCATTTTTAATAATTAAATTACTTAAATCTAACTGTAAAAAAAATGAAGATCAAGGTCCTATTTGCTTTACTCTTTATCTGCTCATTGCCGGTTTCGGCTCAGAAATATTTTGTAAAGCACGTGAAATTTCCTGCTCATGCTACAGCTGAACAAAAACTTGACATGGCCTCAAGATTAGTTCCTACTTCTCAACAATTGGAATGGCAACAGATGGAACTGACTGCTTTTTTACACTTCGGAATCAATACCTTTACCGGACATGAATGGGGGAGTGGTAAAGAAGACCCGAAACTGTTTAATCCGGAAAAACTGGATTGCGACCAATGGGTGTCGAATCTGAAAGCCGCTGGTTTCAAGATGGCTATTCTGACAGCTAAACACCATGATGGTTTTTGCTTGTGGCCTACTAAAACAACGAAGCACTCGGTTGCTTCTTCTCCATGGAAAAATGGAAAGGGAGACGTCGTGTATGAATTGCGTGAAGCCTGTAAAAAATATGGGCTGAAGTTTGGTGTATACTTGTCTCCGTGGGACCGTAATGCGGAATGCTACGGCGATTCTCCAGCTTATAATAAATTCTTTATCGAACAGCTTACAGAACTTCTTACTAATTACGGAGAAGTGCATGAAGTATGGTTTGACGGTGCTTGTGGAGAAGGCCCGAATGGGAAAAAACAGGAATATGACTGGGAAGCTATCGAAAAGACGATCCGCCGTTTGCAGCCGAAGGCTGTGACTGCGATTATGGGCGATGATGTACGTTGGGTAGGTAATGAAAAAGGTATCGGACGCAAGACAGAATGGAGTGCCACAGTACTTACTCCGGGTATCTACACTCGCTCAGAAGAACAGAATAAAGCCTTGGGTATTGTAGGTAAATCAAAAGATTTGGGTGGAAGAGATATGGTAGTTCGTGCCAATGAATTATTCTGGTATCCTTCAGAGGTGGATGTATCGATTCGTCCGGGATGGTTCTATCATGCAGCTCAGGATAACCAGGTGAAATCTTTGGCTCATTTGGTGGATATCTATTTTAAATCGGTAGGATATAATTCTGTATTGTTGTTAAACATTCCTCCTGATACAAACGGGCTTATTCATCAGAATGATTGTGATCGTCTGAAAGAGTTGAGAGCTTATCTTGATGAAACGTTTAAAACCAATTATATCAGCAAAGGTAATGGAAAGTGGAACCCGGCATCGGGCGACTCGAAAGTTTATATGGTGCAGAAGGGTGCTGAAGTGAATACATTGTTGTTACAGGAAGATATAGCCAAGGGACAGCGTGTAGAAGAGTTTTTGGTAGAGGGACAGTTGAATGGAAGTTGGCAGACCTTGGCTGCAGGTACTACTGTCGGTTACAAACGTCTGGTACGTTTTGCCTCTTGCCAGCCGGAACAGATTCGTGTGTCTGTCCGCTCAGCTCGTGGAAAGGCTCATCTTTTGCCTGCTGCTTTATATTTTGCCCGTCCTTTAGAGGATTTGAATATGCAGGTACAGTTGGGTAATGTTGCCGTGAGTTCGTGGAAAATAATGGGTGGTGATGATGCTGCTCGTATGGCGGCTGACCATTCAATGCAGACCGTATGGCGTGCGGAAGGTCTAAAGCCTCTTACAGTAGATATGGGGCAAGAAATCGACATGACCGGTTTTACGTATGCACCTGCTCCTGACGATAACCTGCGAGGTATCATATATAAATATACATTTGAGGTTAGTATAGACGGCAAGCAATGGCAGACTTGTGAAACATCTGGTGAATTCAGTAATATCATGCACAATCCGTTGCCGTATCGTGTGGATTTTTCCAAGAGTTACCGCGCTCGTTATTTCCGCTTGACTCCAAAGGAGGAAATCAATTCACAACAAGCTACTTCTATAGCTGAAATAGGTGTGTTTATGAAACAAGCCGAGAAATAAGTCTATAAAAAATAAATATTGAAAACCGATATCAGTACTAGATTTATATGATCGAAAAGTAGGTATTTGCTGCTTTTTGAGGTATAATGGAAAAACATTTTAAATCATAAGACCATGAAAAAGTATCCTAAGATTGGAATCCGTCCTACCATCGACGGTCGTCAAGGTGGTGTGCGTGAAAGTTTGGAAGAAAAGACGATGAGTTTGGCTAAAGCTGTGGCCGACTTAATTCGCACAAACTTGAAAAATGGTGACGGAAGTCCCGTGGAATGCGTCATAGCTGATGGCACTATCGGTCGTGTAGCTGAAAGTGCGGCTTGTGCAGAGAAGTTTGAGCGTGAAGGCGTAGGAGCTACTATTACTGTAACTTCTTGCTGGTGTTACGGAGCAGAGACAATGGATATGAATCCGTATTGGCCGAAGGCTGTATGGGGATTCAACGGAACTGAGCGTCCGGGAGCTGTATATTTAGCTGCTGTTCTGGCTGGTCATGCACAAAAAGGATTGCCTGCATTTGGCATTTACGGGCATGATGTACAAGATCTGGATGATAACACTATTCCTGCTGATGTAGCAGAAAAGATTCTTCGTTTTGCCCGTGCTGCTCAGGCTGTAGCAACAATGAGAGGAAAATCTTACTTGTCAATGGGTAGCGTTTCAATGGGTATTGCGGGTTCGATTGTTAATCCTGATTTCTTCCAGGAATATCTGGGTATGCGCAATGAATCTGTTGATTTGACAGAAATCATCCGTCGTATGGAAGAAGGTATCTATGACAAAGAAGAATATGCCAAGGCTATGGCTTGGACAGAACAACACTGCAAGGTGAACGAAGGTGAAGACTTTAAAAATAAAGTAGAAAAGCGTAAAACGCGCGAGGAAAAAGATGCAGACTGGGAGTTTATAGTGAAGATGACTATTATTATGCGCGACCTGATGACTGGTAATCCGAAACTTAAGGAACTGGGTTTCAAGGAAGAAGCATTAGGACACAATGCTATTGCTGCCGGATTCCAGGGACAACGTCAATGGACAGACTTCTATCCGAACGGAGATTATCCTGAAGCTTTGTTGAATACATCTTTCGATTGGAATGGTATTCGCGAGGCATTTGTGGTTGCTACTGAAAATGATGCTTGCAATGGTATTGCAATGTTGTTTGGTCATTTGCTGACTAACCGTGCTCAGATTTTCTCAGACGTTCGTACGTATTGGAGTCCGGAAGCTGTAAAGCGGGTAACTGGTATGGAACTTGACGGATTGGCAGCTAACGGTATCATTCATTTGATTAATTCGGGTGCTACTACACTCGATGGTTCAGGACAATCGGTAGATGCAGAAGGAAATCCGGTTATGAAACAACCTTGGGAAATGACCGAAACAGATGTAGATAATTGCTTGAAAGCAACTACTTGGTATCCGGCCGACCGTGATTATTTCCGTGGCGGAGGATTTTCTTCTAACTTTTTATCAAAGGGGGGGATGCCGGTTACTATGATGCGCTTGAATCTGGTAAAAGGTCTCGGTCCTGTTTTGCAGTTGGCTGAAGGATGGACTGTAACGATTAATCCTGAAATCCACGAAAAACTAAATATGCGTACCGACCCGACCTGGCCAACTACTTGGTTTGTTCCTCGTTTGTGTGATAAACCTGCATTCAAAGATGTATATTCTGTAATGAATAACTGGGGAGCTAATCACGGTGCTATTAGTTACGGACATATCGGTCAGGATTTGATTACATTAGCTTCTATGCTCCGTATTCCGGTATGCATGCATAATGTAGAAGATGACAAGATTTTCCGTCCGGCTGCTTGGAATGCTTTTGGAATGGATAAAGAAGGATCCGACTACCGTGCTTGTGCTACTTACGGACCAATCTATAAATAAATCTTCTTATAAAAGAAAAGGTTTGCAATCGTATAAATGAAAGCTCAAGCATAAACTTCACTTGATTTAGGAAAAAAGCACAGGGAGACTTTTTCTCCCGTGCCTTTTTCTTTCTGGTTTTTTTTTGATGAGTGCCTTTTCTTATTAACCTATTACTTTATATATGATTCATCGTTTTGTATTGAACGAAGTATCTTACTTCGGGCCTGGAGCGCGTGAAGTTCTTCCAAAAGAAATTCAAAGATTAGGCTTGCACAAGGCCTTTGTGGCTACGGATAAAGATCTTATCAAATTTGGAGTAGCCGACAAAGTATTGGATGTATTAAAAGCCGCTCATATTCCTTATGAATTGTTTAGTGATATCAAACCGAATCCAACCGTCAGCAATGTGAAGGCCGGAGTTGCTGCTTTTGCATCTTCTGGAGCCGATTTCATTCTGGCAATAGGAGGAGGTTCCTCTATTGATACGGCTAAGGCTGTAGGAATCATTTCTAATAATCCTGATTTCAGTGATGTTGTTTCGCTGGAAGGAGTTGCTGATACGCATAAGAAGTCAGTTCCTATCATTGCTCTTCCTACTACAGCAGGAACAGCAGCAGAAGTCACAATCAACTATGTGATTACCGATGAAGAGAACGCGAAGAAAATGGTTTGTGTTGATCCTAATGATATTCCGGCGATAGCGATTGTAGATGCGGAACTGATGTATACCTTACCAAAAAGCCTGACTGCTTCCACAGGATTGGATGCATTGACTCATGCCATTGAAGGCTTGATAACTAAGGGGGCTTGGGAAATGAGTGATATGTTTGAAATCAAAGCCATTGAAATGATTGCTCGTTACTTGGAAACAGCTGTAAACGAACCTTCTAATACGGAGGCGCGTAATGGTATGGCAGTAGCTCAATACATTGCCGGTATGGCTTTTTCAAACGTAGGCTTGGGGCTGGTTCATGGTATGGCTCATCCCTTGGGTGCCATATTCGATATTCCTCATGGTATAGCTAATGCATTGCTCTTACCGTTAATTATGGAATTTAATGCCCCGGCTGCTCTTGATAAATATGTTGATATAGCTAAAGCAATGGGTGTTTATACAGCAGGCATGAGTAAAGAAGAAACTGCTCGTGCAGCTGTTGATGCAGTGAAAACTCTCTCTTTAAAGGTCGGAATTCCACAGCGCTTGTCCGACTTGGGAATTAAGGAGGAAGATTTGGAACGCTTGGCAGCATCGGCTTATGCAGATGTATGCACTCCGGGAAATCCGCGAGAAGTTACCAAAGAAATCATTCTTGATTTGTATAAGCAAGCTTTATAACAAGAATTATTTATAGGAACTATTATTAAAAGTATTATGATTACTAAATTTCATATAGACGAATTTTTAAGACAGGCTCATCGTGTAGGTGATGCCATGCTGACTGTTTGTAGTAGTGGAAATCTTTCTTGGAGAATTGGCGATCAGGCCTTAGTCTCAGGAACAGGATCTTGGGTTCCCAATCTTACATCTGATAAAGTTTCCATTTGTAATATTGCTGATGACATGCCGGTGAATGGTGTGAAACCTTCGATGGAAAGCCATTTTCACCTCGGTGTGATGCGGCAGCGTCCCGATGTGAACGTTGTTCTGCATTTCCAGTCGGAGTATGCAACAGCTGTATCTTGTATGAAAAATAAACCGACTAATTTTAACGTTACGGCTGAAGTTCCTTGCCATGTAGGGTCTGAAATCCCGGTGATTCCTTATCTGCGTCCAGGGTCTTCTGAATTGGCAGCTGCGGTAGTGGAAGCCATGAAAGATCATAATTCGGTTCTTTTAACGAACCACGGTCAGGTGGTATGCGGAAAAGATTTTGATCAGGCTTTCGAACGTGCCATGTTTTTTGAAATGGCTTGCCGTATTATTATCCAAACAGGTGGTGAGTATTCAGTGCTTACTCCAGAGGAAATAGACGACTTGGCTATCTATGTTTTGGGTAAGAAAACAAAATAAAGCCAAAGTAAGGTTAGAAGATTGTTATCCTTAGACTATATACTATGAAAAAAACATATTTAGCAGTTGACTTTGGTGGAGGAAGCGGGCGTGTAGTTGCAGGCTTTCTTTGCCAGGGAAAACTGGAACTGAAAGAAATTCACCGGTTTGATAACCGTCAGGTTCAGTTAGGAAACCAGCTCTGCTGGGATTTTCCTGCGTTATTCCAAGATATGAAAGCAGGCTTGTGTCTTGCAGCCCAGGCAGGCTATGATGTACAAGGTATTGGTATTGATACATGGGGCGTTGATTTTGGTTTGCTTGACCGTCAAGGAAAACTGTTGGGTAATCCTGTTTGCTATCGTGATAGCCGTACTGATGGAATGCCTGAGCGATTCTTTGCACATGTTGATGCGCAAGCTCATTATGCGTGTACGGGTACACAGGTGATGCCTATTAACACCTTGTTTCAGCTATATAGCATGAAGCTGAATAAAGACCCTCAGTTAGAGATAGCCGGCAAACTGCTTTTTATGCCCGATTTGTTTAGCTATTTCCTTACCGGTATAGCCAACAATGAATACAGTATCGCTTCTACTTCAGAATTGCTTGATGCTTCTACTCGAACTTGGTCAAAAGAAACGATGGAGGCTGCGGGCATTCCCGCCCATCTGTTTGGCGACATTGTAATGCCTGGTACAATACGGGGTAAACTGAAGAAAGAGATTGCAGTCGAAACTGGTCTTGGAGAGGTAGATGTAATTGCTGTCGGTTCTCACGATACAGCCAGTGCGGCTTCTGTTGTATCCGACCAAGGTGGAACAACAGCCTTTCTCAGTTCTGGAACTTGGTCCTTGTTGGGAGTTGAACAGGCTAATCCTATTCTTTCTGAAGCCGCCCGTCAAGCTTCCTTTACAAATGAAGGAGGAGTGGAAGGCCGTATTACTTTCTTGCAGAACATCACTGGACTGTGGATTTTACAACGCCTGATGGCTGAGTGGAAAGCGCAAGGTGAAGAACAGCAATATGCTATTCTGTTGCAGCAGGCTGCTGAAGCCGTTATTGATTCTTTTATTCCGGTGGATGATACCACTTTTATGAATCCCGAACATATGGAAGAGGCTATTCAGGATTATTGTCGTAAAAACGGGCAAGTTGTGCCAAAGACAAAAGGAGAAGTAGTGCGCTGCGTATTGCAGTCTTTGGCGGCTCGTTATCAGCGGGCAGTAACTGAACTTAACGCTTTATTGCCCCAGCCTATTACCCGGTTAAATATTATTGGCGGAGGATGTCAAAATCAACTGCTGAATCAGCTCACTGCAGATGCATTGGGTATTCCCGTTATAGCTGGTCCTGTAGAAGCTACTGCTATTGGAAATATTTTGACTCAGGCCATAGCCAAGGGAGATGTGGCAGACTTGCATGAGCTGAAAGCGATTGTAGCCAACAGCTTCTGTTTACAGGTTTATGAACCGGTAAAAAAATAACAATGAATACTGTAGAAACTGGTTTTCAGGTACAGACGTATGCTGTACCTGTAAAACGTTATTGCCAAACTTTAAATCTTCGAGAGAATCCTGAACTGATTGCAGAGTATCGTAAACTCCATGATAGCAGTCATATATGGCCCGAAGTAATCGCCGGTATTCGTGAGGTAGGAATATTGGGAATGGAAATATATATCTTGGGTGCACGCCTTTTCATGATTGTGGAAACTCCACTTGATTTTGATTGGAATTCAGCTATGAATCGGCTCAACACACTGCCCCGTCAACAAGAATGGGAGGAATATGTATCTGTTTTCCAGAAAGTCTCTTCAGGAATGTCTTCTTCCGAAAAGTGGAGACCGATGGAACGTATGTTTCATTTGTATGAGAAATAAGATTAGAATCTATACTTAAAAGCGATATAATATGAAAAACACTAAAAAAGAATCCATATTAACCAAAGATGGGGTTAGCTATGTAGTTCCCTTTGTCTTGATTACATCCTGTTTTGCCTTATGGGGATTTGCCAATGATATAACTAATCCTATGGTCAAGGCTTTTTCAAAAATCTTCCGTATGAGTGCTACAGATGGTACTCTGGTGCAAGTGGCCTTCTATGGTGGCTATTTTGCCATGGCCTTTCCGGCAGCCATGTTTATCCGTAAATACACTTATAAAGCGGGTGTGTTGGTTGGTTTGGGACTGTATGCATTAGGAGCTTTCTTATTTTTACCAGCCAAGATGACAGGTGCGTACTATCCGTTTCTTTTGGCTTATTTCATTCTGACCTGTGGTCTTTCCTTTCTGGAAACCAGTTGCAATCCCTATATCCTTTCTATGGGTTCCGAGGCTACTGCCACACGTCGTTTAAACTTGGCACAGTCATTTAATCCCATGGGCTCTTTATTGGGAATGTTTGTTGCCATGAATTTTATCCAAGCTAAGTTGCATCCCATGGAGACAGCCGATCGGGCTTTGCTTAGCGATTCCGAGTTTGAAGCTATCAAAGAATACGATCTCGGCATTCTGATCGGTCCGTATCTTATTATCGGGCTCGTGATCATAGCTATGCTCTTCTTTATTCGTTTGATGCCGATGCCGAAAAGCAATGAAGATAATCACAGTATCAATTTCTTCCCTACGCTGAAGCGTATTTTCGGCTTAAAGCATTATCGGGAAGGTGTGTTTGCGCAATTCTTTTACGTCGGTGCTCAGATTATGTGCTGGACTTTCATTATCCAATACGGAACTCATTTATTTATGGGACAAGGAATAGAAGAAAAGGAGGCCGAGATTCTGTCGCAGCAGTATAATATCTTGGCTATGATTGTTTTTTGTCTGAGCCGTTTTGTCTGCACTTTCATTCTTCGCTATTTAAATGCCGGTACCTTGCTGACCATCCTTGCCACACTGGGCGGCTTGTTCACTTTAGGTGTCATCTTTTTGCAAAACATTTATGGAATTTATTGTCTTGTAGCAGTTTCTGCTTGTATGTCGCTGATGTTTCCTACCATTTATGGAATTGCTTTGCAAGGATTAGGTGATGATGCAAAATTTGGGGCAGCCGGACTGATTATGGCTATCTTGGGCGGTTCTGTTTTGCCTCCATTGCAGGCGGGAATTATCGATATGAAAGTCTTTTGGGGTATGCCGGCGGTCAATGTATCGTTTATTTTACCATTTGTTTGTTTTGTTGTGATTATAATTTACGGTTACCGTTCGTATAAAAGAAGTCTGATATCATGACAGAAAAAGAATAGAAATCACTATTTTTGTATTCAAACTTAAATTCTATTTATTTTATATGAAGAAAATCAGTACATTTCTATTGAGTCTATTTGTCAGTAGCTTGGTCTGTGGGCAATCGATACAACCCTCTTTGTCCTATTGGTTTGATACCCCTACCAGTTTGAAAGGACAGGCAGTGTGGTACGAAGGAAAACCTGAAAAATGGAAAGGTAAGAAACCAATTTCAGCTGGCGATCGTGCCCAAAATCCGGATGCTGAATGGGAATCGGCTTCTTTGCCTTTAGGTAATGGCAGCTTGGGTGCTAATATTTTAGGCTCGGTAGAAGCAGAACGCGTTACTTTTAATGAGAAAACCTTATGGCGTGGAGGACCGAATACAGCCAAGGGACCTGCTTATTATTGGAATGTAAATAAACAGTCGGCTCATGTGCTTGATGAAATTCGTAAAGCGTTTGCTGAGGGTAATCAGGCTGAGGCTGAGCGGCTGACTTGTCAGAATTTCAACAGTACCGTTCCATATGAATCGTACAAAGAAGACCCGTTTCGTTTTGGGAATTTTACCACGATGGGAGAATTCTATATTGAAACGGGGCTTAATGCCATTGGAATGAGTGCATATCGTCGCGAGTTATCACTCGATTCGGCTCGTGCTGTGGTGCAGTTCCGTAAGGATGGAGTACTATATAAGCGTACTTCATTTATTTCGTATCCGGCAAATGTATTAGTGATGCGTTATGACGCAGACCATCCGGCTAAGCAAAACCTGACCTTCAGCTATGCGCCTAATCCGGTATCAACAGGTCATATAGAAGCTGAAGGAAAGGATGGTTTGGTTTATCGGGCTAAGTTAGATAACAATGGAATGGATTATGTTGTGCGCATACGTGCCTTGGCTCAAGGGGGAACAGTGGCGAACACTCATGGTAAACTCCGTATTGAGGGAGCCGATGAAGTGGTATTTCTTGTAACAGCCGATACTGATTATCGCATTAATTTTAACCCTGATTTCACTGATCCAAAAACGTATGTGGGAGTGAATCCGGAAGAAACAACTGCTCATTGGATGAATGAAGCTGTGAAACTTGGCTATGAAGCCTTGTTTCAGGCTCACTATGCAGATTATGCTTCGCTGTTTAATCGGGTAAAACTGAACCTGACGGCTTCAGATGCAGTTCGTGATTTACCTATTACCCAGCGTTTGAATAACTATCGCAAGGGTGAAAAAGACCTTTATCTTGAACAGTTATACTATCAGTTTGGGCGTTACTTGCTGATTTCCAGTTCTCGTCCCGGAAACTTGCCGGCTAACTTGCAAGGAATTTGGCACAACAATGTGGACGGACCTTGGCGTGTGGATTATCATAATAACATTAACTTGCAGATGAATTATTGGCCGGTATGTTCTACCAATTTAGAGGAATGTATGTGGCCGCTCATTGATTTTATCCGTACATTGGTCAAGCCCGGCGAGAAAACAGCGCAGGCTTATTTTGGAGCACGCGGATGGACGGCTTCTATTTCGGGAAATATCTTCGGATTCACGGCCCCTCTGGAAAGCGAGAACATGTCATGGAACTTTAATCCGATGGCTGGACCATGGTTGGCTACTCATATTTGGGAATATTATGACTATACAAGAGATATCAAATTCTTGAAAGAGATTGGTTATGATTTAATCAAGAGTAGTGCTACTTTTGCGGTAGATTATCTGTGGCATAAGCCTGACGGAACCTATACGGCGGCTCCTTCTACTTCACCTGAACATGGTCCGGTTGACCAGGGAGCAACTTTTGTACATGCCGTTGTCCGTGAAATTTTGTTGAATGCCATCGATGCCAGTAAAGTCTTGCGCGTAGATGCCAAGGAGCGCAAACAGTGGGAGCAAGTCTTGGCGAGGTTAATGCCTTATCGGGTGGGTCGTTATGGACAGTTAATGGAATGGTCAACTGATATTGATGATCCCAAGGATGAGCATCGTCACGTAAACCATCTGTTTGGTTTACATCCGGGGCATACCATTTCTCCTATTACCACTCCCGAACTTTCGAAAGCCTCCCGCGTGGTTCTGGAACACCGTGGAGATGGAGCTACAGGATGGAGTATGGGATGGAAACTCAATCAGTGGGCCCGTTTGCAAGACGGAAATCATGCTTATAAACTATTCAGTAACTTGTTGAAAAATGGTACGCTAAATAATTTGTGGGATACACATCCGCCTTTCCAAATTGATGGAAACTTTGGCGGTACGGCAGGTATTACTGAAATGCTGCTGCAGAGTCACATGGAATTTATTCAGTTCTTACCTGCTTTGCCTGATGCTTGGGCTTCCGGTTCGGTATCCGGACTCCGTGCACGCGGTAATTTTGAACTATCCATGAAGTGGGAGAAGGGACAGCTGCAGGAAGCTGTAATTACCTCTCATGCCGGTACTCCATGTCATCTCCGTTACGGTAATGTAAGTTTGAAGTTTAAAACCCAAAAAGGAAAAAGTTATCGGGTAAAATACGTAAACAATAGTCTGGTTGTTGAGTAAGACTTGAAACAGAAATTGATTGGTTGAGTGTCAGTGCTTCATGGAAATGTAAATCCGTGCATGGCATGTAGCTCAGACAGAAGGTAAGTCTATCTGCTGAGAGACATGAAACTTTAACAGAAACAGATAAATCTTTTATTTTCAGTGTTAAATATCCTAATTGAGGCATGGTGAAACATTTCTCTGTGCCTCTTTTTTTGGATCAAAGCCTTGCTCTTGCCTTGTTTGTTCTTTCAGATATTAGTTGTATTTTTGTTTTATTATAAATGATTCTTGACCAGAAAGAAACTTAAAAAATACTATGGGTCGTTTTATATTACAGTTAATCATCGTTTTGTTTGCAACGCTTCGGTGTGCCCTGGCGGTTGAAAAGCAGTATGTATTCCAACAGATTACTCCTGAAAACGGACTGGCTTATCAAGTCAATAGCATTGTTGCCGGTGTAAAGAGCGGATATGCTTGGATGGGAACGAACTCTGGTATTGGTCGTTTTAATGGGTATGAACTCAAACGCTACCTGACCGCTAAGGTATATCAGTTAATAGAAGATAATCAGTCGAATATTTGGGCTGCTACAGCAGAAGGCGTATTCCGTTATTATGCATATGAGGATGTATTTCTGCCAGTCTGCGATGAACAGGGAGCTATTGTTCAGGCTTATTCCATTTGCCGGATACCGCATGGACTTTTATTGGGAGAAAGAGGCCGGATTTATCAATATGATGATGCAACGAATCAAGTAAAACAGTTGATGACTCTTCCGGAGACTTGCGATTATAACATTACGAATCTGGAACTATGGGATAGCCAGACCTTGATTCTCTCAAACCGATGGAATCAATCTTATTGGGTTAACATATCTTCGGGGGAAATCCGGGAACTGCCATTCCCTTGCCATAGGGTTGCCGGATTGCTGAAAGACAGTCAGGGCCATTTTTGGATATCCTCTTACGGGGAGGGTGTGAGATGTTATTCAACAGAAGGAAAATTGTTGCATCATTTACATAAAGGAAACTCGGATGTGTCGTGTAATGTGGTGCTTTCCTTGGCTGAGTATGACGGTAAAATATGGATGGGTACCGATGGAGATGGCATTTTTACATTTCAACCGGATACGCATGAGGTGACTCACCTGAAGCATACTCCGGGCGACTCAAATTCATTGCCTAGTAATTCTATATTGTCTCTGTATGCTGATGCTGAGAATGGAATTTGGGCAGGTTCTGTGCGTAGCGGTTTATTCAATATAAAGGAGGTAGGAATCAGGCTTTATTCGGATGCGCTTCCCGGAACGCATTATGGTTTGAGCCTGAAGACAGTGCTTAGTCTTTTTCAAGAAGAAGGAGAAGAGGACATTTGGATAGGAACGGATGGAGGAGGTTTAAACCGCTTTGTCCCCCGTGACCAGAAGTTTTATCATTATCCGGCTACGTGGGGCGATAAGGTGGTGTCGTTGGCTGGAACCGACCGCTCGCATTTATTGGTCTCCTTGTTCGACAAGGGGTTATTCCTTTATGATAAGCAGGCGAGAAGCTATAAGCCGCTGACAATTGTAAATGACAGCATCAATGCGTTTATCTGTCAGCAGGGTAAATCCGTTAACCTGCTGCGGCATGCTCCCGATGAGGTATTACTGTTGTCGGAGCATCCGTATTGTTATAATTGGAAAAAACATACATTCAAGGAAATTACATTCGATTCCGGTAAATTCTCTCTGCAAGGGGAAATGAAGACCATAGCTATGCAGGAGAATACGGTCTATGTGCATGATATCAGCCGCATTTATAGCTTAGATGCGGAGCACCATGTGCTGGGCAGTCTCTTGGCTTTCAAGAATGATACAATAATTCATGCGGCATCCATGGATGAACACGGAGAACTGTGGATTGGGAGTAACTATGGACTGTATCATTTTTCGCCTGCTACAGGGAAGTGTCGTTTTATTTCTACAAATTTGATTTCGAATTTAACATCGGTCACGTGCGATTTAAGAGGAAGGGTGTGGATTGGCAGCAATGACCAGCTCTTTGCCTACCTTATTGAAGAAGATTGTCTTATTCCCTATGATTCTCCGGATGGAGTAATGCCGAATGAGTATTTGGCAAAGCCGCGTTTATTGACGAATCAAGGAGATATTTATTTAGGTACAGTAAATGGATTGCTTCACATTAGTCCTGAGTTGCCGAAAGAAAAAATCCGGCAGCCGATATTGGAATTGGCGAAAGTAGAAGTCGGAGGTAAACGTATGGATCATCCTAAGGGCAAGATACTGAAGTTAAAAGAACAGCCTATTCCGGTCGTGCTGTCTGTTCTGGCTCGCAATAAAGACATATTCCGCAAACCGGCATACCGCTATACGATTCATCGTTCGGGGCTTGAGCCGGTCTATTCATACCTGCCCACACTGACACTGAATGGCTTGCCGGCAGGTACTTATTGTATTACGGTAGCCTGCAGTACGCGTATGGGAGGGTGGACAGAAGACTATCCGATACTGGAACTGATTGTGTTGCAGCCATGGTATAAATCAGGTTGGTTTATATTGGCTGTTCTCTTTTTCTTGGCATTGGTTCTGGTCTTTATCAGTGCTTGGGTTTTCCGCAGAAGAGAAAACCAACTGAAATGGGAGATGCGGGAGCGTGAGAAACAGATGTATGAAGAGAAAGTACGCTTTCTTATTAATATCAATCATGAACTTCGTACCCCATTGACGCTTATTCATGCTCCGCTGAAGCAGCTTATTGAACGCCTGTCCCCGGAGGATGAGCAATATCGGTTATTGCAAGGCATAGCTAATCAGTCGAACCGGATGAAGAAGTTGCTGAATATGGTATTGGATGTGCGAAAGATGGAGGTGAAGGAAAGTGTGCTGCATATAGAGGAGGTACGTCTGGATGAGTGGCTGAATCTGATTTTGGAAGACTTCCGTCCTGAAGCAGCTTTAAAGCATCTCACATTGGTAAGCCGTTATGAATTGGAGGACTATTTGTTTTGTTGTGATAAAGAGAAGTGTACAACGGTCGTTACGAATTTATTGGTGAATGCTGTAAAATATAGTAACGAAGGAGGAGAAATCTTACTGGTCGTAAAGCCTGTGGATGATGGAAAAACTTTGCGTTTATCAATCTCTGATCAGGGTGTTGGTCTGAAAAATGTAGATGTGAAGCAATTATTTACCCGTTTCTATCAGGGAAACAATAGTCGCCCGGGAACAGGAATTGGTCTGTCATATGCTAAAATCTTAGTGGAACAGCAGGGAGGAAAGATTGGGGCATACGACCATGTAGGAGAGTCTGGAGCAACATTCTGGGTAGAACTGCCTTTAGGAATGAAGCCTGCCAAGCAACTTTTACATCCGCAGCCCTATTTAAATGAACTGTTGGCCTCGGTAGAAAATGTGGAACACGTACCCAGTGAGATACCTTACCAAGAAGAGACAAAAAGCAAACGTTTGCTGGTAGTGGATGATAATCAAGAAATGGCGGCTTATCTTACATCGGCGCTGGCTCCTTATTTTCAGGAAGTTCAAACTGCATCGAATGGGGTAGAAGCACTGGAACTGTGTAAGCAGTGGTTACCAGATGTAGTCGTAAGCGATATTCAGATGCCGGAAATGAATGGATATGAATTGTGCAAGCGCATAAAAGAAAACCTCGATATCAGCCACATTCCTGTGTTATTGCTCACGGCACGTACAGACGAAGAAAGCAAAATTTTCGGTTATAAGAATGGAGCCGATAACTATCTGACCAAACCCTTTGAAATAAGTACGTTGTACACGGCTGTGTTAAGTTTACTGCAGAACCGGGAACGGACGAGGAAAGAATATACGGAAGTCGGAAATACCTCTCTTCCTACGCCAGAGGAAAGTACGTTTAGCCCGGTGGATGAAAAATTCCTGAATAAGCTCAATGAGGTGATTATGAAAAACTTGAATAATCCCGAATTAGGAGTGGAGTTTCTTTGCTCGGAAATGTACATCAGTCGTGCTTCACTCTATAACAAGTTGAAAGCACTTACTGGCATGGGTTCAAACGGCTATGTAGCTAAGATACGCATTGAGCAGGCTGTAAAGTTGCTTACATCAACCGATATGCACATTAATGAAGTCTCCGATGCTGTTGGCTTTTCTTCATCCCGTTACTTCAACCGTGTGTTTAAAGAAATGATGGGATGCTCTCCAAGTCAGTATAAAAACCCTCGGTGGTCCTCGGGAGATAGTATGGTATGTCCGAAGGATGATTCTAAAAAAGAGGCTGATGAAGTTGGCGTGAAAAAACAGCGGATAAAAAGGAAATAAATTGAACTATGGACTTGTTTTCAGTCAATAGAAGACACTGTCCAGAATTTTGTGTAAATGGAAACAGGATTCAGTTGTAAGTTT
>CAUDXH010000030.1 GCA_958453305.1 uncultured Bacteroides sp.
GCTCTCAAAAGTGCTGACTCCGCAAACACTGGGGAAAAACTGTAGGAGAAAAAATGCCGAGAAGAAAAAAAATCATTTTCTTACATCTCGACGGTTGTTCGGAAACACCATCAATTTCAAGAACCAATACTTACACCCAGACAAAAGCAAAAAACATCTACTTTATCCATCAAGCTACACATATTCCAATCCACAAATAAAAGACAACCTGTTCTATTTAAAGAAGAAAAGTTTTCAGTAGATTTGCACTATATAAAGATATACAATGAAGAAAATAATTATCGCCATCGATTCATTCAAAGGCTGTCTAACTTCAGCAGAAGCAGGAAAAGCTGCCGAAAAAGGTATCAAAAGCATAAATCCTTCCTGCCACACTTCAGTTATTCCCATCGCTGATGGCGGTGAAGGTTTACTGGACGTACTCATCAGAGCCACTAAAGGGAAATATATAACCTTATCGGCACATGGACCGCTAATGAAAATGGCAAAAACACATTACGGTCTGTCCGGCAATGGCAGAACAGCTATTATAGAAATGGCTGCCATCAGCGGACTACCTCTCGTACCTATTGAACAAAGAAATCCTATGCTGACAACAACCTTTGGTACAGGAGAATTGATAAAAGACGCATTAAACAAAGGATGCAGAAATTTTATAATCGGTATTGGCGGAAGCGCGACTAATGACGCAGGATTAGGAATGCTACAGGCACTAGGTTTCCGCTTTCTAGACAAATCAGGGCATACCTTAGGTACAGGAGGCCAAATAATGGAAGCCGTGGCAAACATAGACACATCCGGTATTCACCCCGCACTAAGAGAAACACACTTCATGGTAGCATGTGATGTAGCCAACCCTTTCTACGGCCCTGACGGAGCGGCATATATCTTTGCACAACAAAAAGGAGCCGATTCAAATATGGTACAAAGACTGGATGAAGGCATGCAATCATTAGCCGAAGTTATAAAGAAAACGACAGGAAAAGATATCACGAACTACCCCGGTGCAGGTGCAGCCGGAGGCATGGGTGGTGGACTACTGGCTTTTTTTAACGCAGAGCTAAAACCGGGAACAGAATTATTATTGAAAGCCATCGACTTCTCCGAAAAAATAAAAGGAGCAGACCTCATTATTACGGGCGAGGGAAAAGCAGACCGGCAGACAGCTATGGGAAAAGTACCATACGGAATACTAAAGGAAGCACAAAAAGAACATATTCCCGTTATTGTACTGGCAGGCAGTATAGAAAACCTGCCGGAATTAAACAAAGCGGGATTCAAAGGTATATTCTCTATAGCCCCCGGCCCCATCACCCTGGAGAAGGCAATGGAACCGGAGTTTGCTAAAGAAAATATCACCCGGCTGGTTTCCCAACTCTATTCAGTTATAACTAGCTTCGGCTAATTTGCAAGCCTTTGTCGGACAAAGCCATATCAACGAAACGGGCACAACTGTTGGGTGGGTTCTGAGTAAGAATACTTCGAATACGTATAGCAGCCTCAGGATCTTTAGCCACCATATAAAGATAGCCGCCTCCCCCCGCACCTGGCAATTTATATCCCAGGCAATAATCATCAATCCGGCGAATGATAGTCTCAACTGCCTCGGGATTAGTGCCGGGATCCAACGCTTGGTTCAGCTTCCAGCTTTTACCAACCAAACGCCCCATTTCATCGAAATTCCCACGCTGAATGGCTTCGTACAAGTCAAGAGCATGCCCCTTCATACCGCCAAGTATAAACAAATGCTCTGTGGAGTTGAGGAACATGCTACGCACGATTTCAGCTAAAATTCCTTTGGCTGTACGGGTAATTCCCGTGTAATAAAGCAAATGGCACTTCTGATATTCGCCACCTGTAAACAAATAATCGGGCAACCAGCGCACTAACGGACTCTGATCCATACCTGCATGAGTCTGCAATAATTTCACTCCACGAAGCACACCTCCGTATTGATCTTGCCACCCCCCTCCGGTAGTCAGCAACTGTTCCAAAATAAGCGTACGGTTACATATCTCGTTCTTATCCCAGTTCAGTCCGCAAAAATCAGAGATTGCCCCCAGCACAGTTGATGCAAGAATAGAACTTGTACCCAGACCGGAGCCCGCAGGAATCGCAGAAAGCAGAGTGATTTCCATTCCGGAGCCAAACGCCTTCAACTGCTCTTCCAATGAAACATACGATTCGGTGGAAAAGCCCGGCTGGAAACCTGCCAGCACCAATGCCGCTTTAGGTATAGAGAATGGGGATCCCACTTGCATGAAATCCCTTACCTCCCCGTAAGTTGTAACCACTTCCATAGCGCCTAAGTCTATAGAACGAAGAATTATCTTATACTCCCGACAGGGTTTCACGTAAACTTGTAGAGGAGGCTGCCCGTTCAACTCAATAGCAATATTCACCACATTCCCCCCTTCATTCAAGCAATAAGGTGGAGTATCCGTCCATCCGCCGGCCAGATCAATACGGACCGGACTACGCCCCCAGACAATCTGATCGGAGTACACTGACAAATGCGGTTGCTGCCTCTTGGCTAAAGCCGAAGCAGTAAGTCCGTCGCGCATCAAACGAAAAGCCTCATTCTCATATTCCCGATAAGCCAGCCCCTTAAGCTGCTGCACCCGGGCACGGAACATATTATCACTGATACGTGTCATCAGCGGAGCCGATTCTGATAAAGGCTCAGGCAACGACAGATCATACCGAGCAAATTCTCCAGCAGCATTCTCCAAATTTAGCTGATAAAAGACACTTCGTTCATAATTATGCGCCAATGCCGGCCAATTCTTTATCCGGAAAGCTTCACGCTGTTCTGCCAGACGATAAAGATTAGAATAAGCGGATATATCATCGGCAGATAACTTACGACAGCGTTGCCATATTTCTTTTCCTTGCTGTAATGCCGGTTCAGAGACCATCCAGCGCATAACTGCTCCCAATTCCTCTACAGATGAGCAAACCGGAAACAAACGCGCGGCCTGCAAGTCGTGACCGTTTTCTATTTCTTCCACCGAAATGCCGCGTACAGCACACCACTCACCTACAGACATTCCTTGATAATATGTTTCTTCCTTAGCCAAAGCTCCCTTGAAAGTATCATTGAAGCCGTATGGACGCGCTACATAGCCAGATTCTCCAAAAGGAACCACATCAATACACACACCGGACGGAACCTCCAGGTTCCAATTATTAGCGGGAACCCCTGTTATGATGGTCTGGTGATGGATATTCCATCCTGCTCCTACATAACTGTTCTCTATCCATATTTCCGAATTTTGTGAGGTAAGTTGATAACCTACCTCAGCATTTTGAACAAACATGGCCGGATGCGGTTTTACCTTCTTGTGCATAATCTCCCGCTGGTCGTTTACCAGATTTTGTACTGCCAATGTAGAAGAAATAAGTTCACGACTGGTTCCGTAATGATAAAACTCTCCTCCGGGCAACGGCAGAATAGCCACACTCAGCTTGTTAAGTTCATCGTCCATCATACGCGGGTGCTCTCCCAATGTAAGTCCGAAATCAGAATACATGTCATAATAAGAGAGTTTTCCTTCCTTATAAGATCGTTTTACCAACAGACTAACCGCACGATCACTTAACAGCCAAATTCCGATATCCATCAGAAAAAGATGGGTTTGCATTAATTTCCCCAATTCCTCCACCGAAGGTTTTTGAAGCATGAAATCAAGCTTATCGGGAGTGGCCCGTGAAGAAACAAAAACACCATGGTTCTTTGCCAGATTAGGATCTACCCATAAACCGTAACACACCACATCCGCATCAGGAATAGTCTGAAGCGGTTGGCCCGCACGGATATAAACATCCCCACTTGCAATCAATGTATGAAGAGAAGACGGAGCTTTCTCCATGATTTGTTCATATAAAGGGAGCTGGAGGGAAAGCAGATTTTGTGACAGCCGTTGTCCTCTGGCCCACCGGAATACAGGAATGGGAGTAAGAATTTTGCCGGATGGCGCATATCCGGGCAAACGACGACTCTGCCCGCCTGCATGAAGTAAAATACGTTTTTCTTTTCCCAGCCAAGTAAGAAAATCGCTGTCAGGAGCTACTTTCTGACAACAAGCCTCCAACAGCCATGCAGTCCCCCCGCCTGATCCTAGCTTACTACCTATAGGATCGGAAGTACAAAACCACTCTGTCTGGTCCGCTTTCTCTATATCATGAAAACATTCCACCAGATTAGGGGGAAGTGATAATAATTTTTTCATAGCACATCTTTGTTTTTATTGCACACAAAGATGCTTATTTTCCCCTAATAAGCCAAAAGATAAGACATGAATTTTAATCAGTAAATTCAAAAACACGCTCATCCAATGACTTCACTTCCTTAAAGCCCGGTTGTGCAACAGGCACACCGAATGGCATCTGCGCTATCAATTTCCAGTCATCAGACAAATTCCAAACTCTACGTACTTCATCATCAATCAGCGGATTATAATGTTGCAAAGACGCCCCCATTCCTGCATCTTCCAGCATGGTCCAGACTGCCAACTGATGCATAGCATCGGTCTGCTCTGCCCAGATAGGGAAATTATCTTTATAAGTGGGGAAACTTTCCTGCAAAGAGCGAACGATAGCCATATCTTCAAAATAGAGAATAGTACCATATCCACAAGCGAAACAGCCATCAATCTTTTCTTCGGTCTTGCCAAATACCTCAGCCGGAACTCGCTTACGCAAGACATTTTTTACAATGTTCCACAACTTTTCATGCGCCTTACCTGTTAATAACACAACACGAGTGGTTTGAGAATTGAAAGCTGAGGGGACAAATTCTACAGCAAAACAAATTAAATCTCTTATTTCTTTATCAGACAATGTCGATTTGTTTTGGATCCGATAAAATGTACGACGGGCTTTCAGAGCCTCCTTAAAACTTTTTGTCATATAAAACAACGTATTTATGGGTTATTATAAATGAAGAACAAACAGGTAACAAAAGAAGTTCACTTTTTTTGCTTTTTTCAATGCAATAACCTATTTTTGTTAGCTAATTATTAACATTAAAAACAACACATTCAATGAAAGATTTTCTAAAATTTACGTTTGCCAGCGTCATCGGCGTCATTCTGGCAGGCGTAGTGTTCACTATACTAGGGATTATCACTCTGGTTGGCATAGTCGCCTCATCGGATACTGAAACGGTGGTGAAAGACAACTCTATCTTCGTACTCGACTTTAAAGGCAGTTTGTCCGAACGTGTACAGGAAAACCCACTCCAACAACTTTTGGGAGAAGAATTTGAAGCATACGGTTTGGATGACATTCTAGCTTCTATCAAGAAGGCAAAAGACAATGACAAAATCAAGGGTATTTATATCCAACCTTCTTATCTGGAAGCATCATACGCTTCCTTAGAGGAAATACGCAATGCATTACTGGATTTCAAAGAAAGCGGCAAATTCATCGTTGCTTATGCAGACCAATATGCACAGGGGATGTATTATCTTTCCAGCGTGGCCGATAAAATAATTATCAATCCGCAAGGAAGTATTGGATGGCACGGAGCAGGCATGCAACCTGTTTTCTTCAAAAATCTGGTTTCCAAACTAGGACTGGAAGTACAGGTATTCAGAGTGGGTACTTACAAATCAGCCGTGGAACCGTTTATTGCAACAGAAATGAGTCCGGCCAACCGCAAACAGATGACCGAATGTCTGGAATCTGTCTGGCATCGTATTCTTGCAGATGTATCCGACTCACGACGCATCCCGACAGATACTCTGAATGCTTATGCTGACCGATATATGGATTTTTGTCAGGCAGAAGAATATATTCAATGCAAACTGGCAGATACCCTGATGTATAAAGATGAGGTTATTTCCTATCTGAAACAATTAAGCGGTCGTGACGAAGACGACAAACTAAACAGTCTTTTCATAGAAGACATAATAAACGTCAAGAAAAATGTGCCCAAAGACAAAAGTGGAAATATAATAGCCGTATATTATGCATACGGCGAGATCCTGGATGCTCCCGGCAGTTCCACAGAAGATTGTATTGATGTACAAAAGATGTGTAAAGACCTGCGCAAATTACGTGACAACGATGACGTAAAAGCTGTTGTATTACGCGTCAACTCACCGGGTGGCAGCGCATACGGTTCAGATCAAATATGGCGTGAAGTAGTAAGACTGAAAGAGAAAAAACCGGTAATCGTTTCTATGGGAGATTATGCTGCATCAGGAGGCTATTACATTTCCTGCGCTGCAAACCGTATTTTCGCTGACCCGACTACGCTGACTGGTTCTATCGGCATATTCGGCATGATGTATTCAGGTGAGAAACTGTTTACTGAAACTTTAGGACTAAATTTTGATGTAGTGAAAACTAATAAAATGGCTGATCTGGGTGCCAGCCTAGGTCCGGTTCTCACCCGCCCGCTAAATGCATCAGAACAAGAATTAATGCAGAACTATGTCAACCGAGGATACAAGCTGTTCGTAAACCGTTGCGCTGAAGGTAGAAAAATGTCTACAGAGGCTATTGAAAAAGTTGCTGAAGGCCGTGTATGGACCGGTGCCATGGCAAAAGACCTTGGTCTGGTAGACGAGCTGGGAGGTATAGACAAAGCATTGAATGCCGCCGCCACCCAAGCCGGTATCGAAAATTACAGTATTATCGGCTATCCTGAAAAAGAAAATATTTTCGCAAGCCTGCTGGGCAATCAGAAAAAACATTATATAAACAGCGAAATTAAAGAATATTTGGGAAGCTATTATAACAGCTTCAAGGCGCTGGAGAACATAAAAGACGCCAACTGTATACAGGCACGTATGCCGTTTGACCCTAATATCCAATAAATTGCACATGGAAGGTAATCTTATCAAGATAAACAAGTGGCTATATCCGGTTTCATGGATTTATGGGACCGGTGTATGGCTGCGTAATAAATTGTTTGACTGGGGAATATACAAAGAACGTAAGTTTGATATCCCGATCATCTCGGTAGGCAACATCACCGTAGGCGGAACCGGAAAGACCCCCCATACAGAATACCTGATAAGATTATTGCAGAAAGATTACAAAGTAGCCGTACTGAGCCGCGGCTACAAACGCAAATCCAAAGGCTTTGTACTTGCCAGACCGGATACGTCCGTACAGATGATAGGTGACGAACCTTTCCAAATGAAACAGAAGTTTCCGGATATCTATATGGCAGTAGACCGGGACCGTTGTCATGGCATAGAGCAGTTATGCAATAGTCACATCGCCCCTGGAACAGAAGTGATTATTTTGGATGATGCTTTCCAGCACCGATATGTAAAGCCCGGAATAAACATCTTATTAGTAGATTACCACCGACTGATTTGCGAAGACACCTTGCTGCCTGCCGGACGAATGCGCGAACCTGAAAACGGAAAAAGCCGGGCACATATTGTCATTGTCACTAAATGTCCTAAGGACATCACCCCTATGGATTTAAGAGTCTTAAGCAAGCAAATGGAACTTTACCCCTATCAGCAGCTCTACTTCACAACATTAGCATACGGCAAGCTGCATCCGTTGTTTACAGCAGGGAATGCAGTTTCATTAAAAGAGATAGAAAAAGACAAGCATATCCTATTGGTGACAGGCATAGCCTCCCCAGCAAAACTCATTCAAGATTTATCACCATACAATGAGCACATTGAGTCACTGGCTTTCAGTGACCACCATGACTTTACAGCAAGAGATATGGAACTGATAAAGAAGCGTTTCATGAAACTTCCGGAAGGTAAACGCATGATTATCACCACTGAAAAAGACTCTGTACGACTAGCAGCCCATCCACTGATGGACGAAATGCTGAAACCTTATATATATATGCTGCCCATTGAGGTAGCCTTTTTACAAGACCAACAAGAACTGTTTAACTCAAATATAACCGACTATGTTAGAAAAAATTCAAGAAACAGCAACTTTTCTTAGAGAAAAGATGCATACCAGTCCCGAAACTGCTATTATATTAGGTACCGGCTTAGGAAGCCTGGTACACGAAATTACCGATAAATACGAGATCAGTTACAAAGATATCCCTAATTTCCCTGTTTCAACCGTAGAGGGACATAGCGGTAAATTGATTTTCGGCAAATTAGGTAATAAAGACATCATGGCTATGCAAGGACGTTTCCACTTCTATGAAGGATACTCCATGAAAGAAGTTACTTTCCCCGTACGGGTGATGCGTGAATTAGGCATCAAAACATTGTTCGTATCCAATGCAGCTGGAGGTACGAATGCAGACTTTGAAATTGGTGATCTGATGATTATCAGAGATCATATCAACTTTTTTCCCGAACACCCGTTGCACGGCAAGAACATTGAATACGGCCCCCGTTTCCCGGATATGAGTGAAGCCTACTCCAAAGAACTGATAGACAAAGCACTGGAGATCGCTAAAGAAAAAGGTATCAAAGTACAACAAGGAGTATATATCGGTACACAGGGACCTACCTTCGAAACTCCGGCAGAATACAAGATGTTCCACATTCTTGGAGCTGACGCCGTAGGTATGTCTACCGTTCCTGAAGTTATTGTAGCAAACCATTGTGGCATCAAAGTGTTTGGAGTATCGGTTATCACCGACCTAGGCGTGGAGGGAAAAATTGTGGAAGTTTCACACGAAGAGGTTCAGAAAGCGGCAGATGAAGCGCAACCGCGCATGACTACCATTATGCGTGAAATGATTAATCGAATTTAAGGACATGCAGGAAATAAACAGAACAGAAATAGCGACCTTAGGTGAGTTCGGCCTCATTAAACATCTAACGAAGGATATCGAGTTAAAAAATCCGGAAACCCAATATGGTGTGGGAGACGATGCAGCCGTATTGGAATTTAAAGATAAAGAGGTATTGGTGACCACAGACTTACTGATGGAAGGGGTACATTTTGATTTGGTTTATACCCCATTGAAACATTTGGGATATAAATCGGCCATCGTAAACTTCTCGGACATTTATGCTATGAATGGTACTCCAAAACAAATCACAGTTTCTATCGCACTGTCCAAACGCTTTTGTATTGAAGATTTAGAACAGTTCTATGATGGGCTAAAACTGGCTTGTGAACTACACCATGTAGATATTGTGGGTGGAGATACAACTTCATCCGTAACCGGGCTCGCCATCAGTATTACTTGCATAGGTGAAGCGGACAAGGACAAAGTGGTTTATCGCAACGGCGCACAAGATACAGACTTGATTTGTGTCAGCGGTGACTTGGGAGGAGCTTATATGGGACTTCAACTTCTAGAGCGTGAAAAGGCTGTTTTCCAAGGAGAAAAAGAAGCAAATCCGGATTTTTCCGGAAAAGAATATATTTTGGAACGTCAGTTAAAGCCTGAAGCACGTAAGGATATCATTGAGAAACTGGCAAAAGCGGGAATCAAGCCCACCGCTATGATGGATATTTCCGACGGCCTTTCTTCGGAACTGCTACATATATGCTCACAAAGCGATACCGGCTGTCGCGTTTACGAAGAAAGAATTCCCATTGATTACCAAACGGCTGTAATGGCGGAAGAGCTGAATATGAATGTGACAACATGTGCTTTAAATGGTGGTGAGGACTATGAGCTATTATTTACTGTACCTTTAACAGAGCATGAACGAGTTTCGGCTATAGAGGGTATAAAAGTGATTGGTCACATCACCAAACCGGAGCTGGGATGTGCCCTGATTACCCGTGACGGACAAGAGTTTGAGCTGAAAGCGCAAGGTTGGAATCCACTAAAAGAAAAATAATTTTAATTAAACAACACTGATAATAAGCACCTTATGTTTTTATCAGTGTTTTTTTTTAGAAATAGTTTGTAGTTTAAAAAAGTTTCACTACCTTTGCAACCGCAAACGAGAAACAATGGTGCCATAGCTCAGTTGGTAGAGCAAAGGACTGAAAATCCTTGTGTCCCCGGTTCGATTCCTGGTGGCACCACTTTTTAAGAAGGCAAAACGATGTAAATCCCTGAATTTCAAAGAAGTTTGGGGATTTTTCTTTTCCAAGAGTAAGCAAAATTAGTGGGATTGAAGCAAACTATACGTCCTTATTCAAGGGACTGTTTTCAAAAGCCCGAAATGTTCCACTGCGAGGTATTTACTTCATTCTTTTACAGCACGTTGCACTATTTTACATAACAGGGTTCTCGGTTCGATTTCCTAACTTTGTATCATTAAAAATCGAGCCGTATGGAAAGAAAAAGATTCAGCGTGTTGTTCTTCATCAAGCGTAGCAAACTGTTAAAAAACGGGGAAGCACCCGTGCGTGTGCGTGTCACTTATGACCGCCTATACGTGGAACTTCAACTAAAGCGGAGCGTAAAAGTCCCACTTTGGTCACAGGAAAAAGAGAAATCGACAGGCAAAGACCGCAATTCCGTGGAACTAAACCATTACATTGACGCCCTGCGTGTGAAATTCTATCAGATTTACCAAGACTTGGAACTGGAGGGAAAGATTATCTCCGCACGTGCCATAGTGAACCGCTATCAGGGAAAGGACGAGACTTTCAAGACATTGTATAATGTATTCAAGGAACACAACGACAACTGCCGGAAGCTAATCGGGACGGACTATGCCGACATCACCGTAAGACGTTACGACAATTGCCTTAAATACCTCATGGAACTGGTTAAACGGGATTACAAGGTAGATGATATGTTACTGCGTGAGGTAAACGGGGAACTGGTACGCAAATTCGATTTATACCTAAAGACGGAGAAGCATTGCGCACAGAATACCGTTATCCGGTACATGAAATGTTTTAAGAAAGTGATAAACCTTGCCATTGCCAACGAGTGGCTGACAAAGAACCCGTTTGCCGGAATCAAGTTTCACGAGGTGGAGGTAAACAAACAGTTCCTAAGCCAAGCCGAGATAAACCGGATATGGCAGAAAGAGTTCAGGATTGAACGGCTGGAACTGGTACGGGATGTCTTTATCTTCTGCGTATATACCGGGCTGGCATTCATAGACGTGTATAACTTGCGCCCCGAACACGTTTCAGAGGACAGCAACGGCAACCTGTGGATAGTGAAACCCCGTGAAAAAACAAACAACCTCTGTAACATCCCGCTTTTGAGCATTCCCAAACAGATACTTGAAAAGTATAAGGATAACCCCTACTGCATGGATAAAGGAACTTTGTTGCCCGTTCCCTGCAATCAGAAGATGAACAGCTACCTGAAAGAGATTGCCGACCTGTGCTGTATTAAAAAGAACCTGACCACGCACACAGCCCGGCACAGTTTCGCTTCGGTTATCGCACTGGCTAACAACGTGTCACTGCCGAACGTGGCTAAAATGCTGGGGCATTCATCCACCCGAATGACGCAGCATTATGCGAAAGTATTAGACCAAACGATACTAAGGGATATGCAAGCCGTTGAGAAACAGCTATCCGTATAACCACGAAGAAGCCAGCAACACGGTTTTCAAGAAAACGTGATTGCTGGCTTTTAATCAAACAATATAGAAAACAAGACAGCTATATTTCAATACTTCAATATTTCAAGAAAGCAAGACATCAATAAAACAAGATTTCATGTTTTCAAGATTTCATTTTCTGTAATGTCTTTCCAGCAGGTCTAAAATCTCGCTTTCACGATAGATGATTTTTCCCGGAAGCTGCACGTAGCCCAGCAGCCCCGTGTCCCTGTAATCCTGCAACGTCCGTTTGCTGATGCAAAGCCGCCTGCACACCTCATCACCCGTCAGGTAGTGTTCACCGTTCAATACCGGGCGATAGTTCATTACCACGTACTCCACGTTTTCCAGCACCCTGTCGAGGGAGGAAAACAGTACCAGCGTGGTTTCGGAATCTTTCGTTATCAAATCCATACGCCTACTTTTTAGAATTGTCCCTTACTTGGTCGAGCAGAAAGGCTTCCACGTCCGAAGCCTTGTAGTAAATCTTATTGTTAATCTGCGAATAAGGCAGTTTTCCCGTATCACGGTAAGTCTGCATCGTCCGGGCTGAAACGTTCAGCAAACGGCAAGTCTCGCAGTTATCCAGCCACTTGTCACGCTTCCTGCGTAAAGGCACGCAGAGCGCATCCACACGACCCACAAAATTTTCAAACCTCTGTTTCCATAGTTCAAACGTTTTCTTTTCAATCGTCACTATTTCCATAACCGATATATTTATTCTTGTCAATACTCCGTTTTTCTTCACTGGTGCAAATATATAAGGCTGAATGACAGGTTGTTTCTTCCTGTCCGCAAATGACCTTACGTGTCCGAAAATGTCCACCGCCAACCCAACAACAACACGAAAGAAATGAACCGATAACAAAAAACCTGTTTTTTCTCCACTCCCTAAATAAGTAAGGTAATGAACACAAAGCCGTTTTCCATTTGCCGACATTAATTTGGCGCAGAGCGAAGCAAAGCGATTCCAAACGGCTGACGCTTTGTTTTTTACCGATTTTTCTTATTTTATTTGTGGTGCTAATTCAAAAAACAAGCACCTATGAACAATCCTTTCGAAGAAATTTTCAAGCGGCTGGAGAACATCGAAAAGATGATTGCCCCGGTCACGGGCGCACAGCCCGAAGAACGGCAGGACGGAAAAGAGCCTGTGTTAGTCAAAATATCCGTTGCCAGCGGCATAACCGGGTATTCGGTCAATTACCTGTATCATTTAGCCAGCAAGGGGATGATACCGTGTGTCAAGCGTGGGCGTACCCTGCGTTTCGACATGGAGGAACTCAAAAAGTGGATGCAGCAGCAGTATGTCCCGGCTTCTAACAGACTTCCCGATGAAAAAGAAAAGAAGTGATGAAACACGGCATATCGAGGGCTGGCAGTCCAAGAACGAGCGCATCGAAAGCCTGTTGAACGTCCTGTATGATTTCCGGTTCAACACCGTAAAGAGCCGGACGGAATACCGGGCTGCGGGTTCTTCGGACTTGTACCAGCCCGTTACAAAATTCGCCCTGAACACTTTCAGGCGCAGGCTGGACGCAACGGCTGACATTGCCACCTCGACCGACAACATACGCATGATACTGGAAAGCGACTTCGCAAGAAAGGCTCACCCCATACAGGAGTATTTCAATGCCCTGCCCTTACTGAATCCTGCCGAACACGGGCATATCGGCAGGCTTCTGAACACGGTACAGGTAGCCAACCCCGGCAAATGGGAGGAATATTTCACGAAATGGCTTATCGGTGTGGTAGCCAACGCGATGAACGACACAGGGTGTCAGAACCATACCTGTTTGGTGCTGACCGGGGACAGGCAGGGGCAGTTCAAATCGTGGTGGCTGGACAACCTTTGCCCGACACCGCTTAAGAACTACCTGTTCACCGGGAAGATAGACCCGCAGGGCAAAGACATCCTGACACTGATAGCCGAATACCTGTTCATCAACATTGACGACCAGCTAAAGGAACTCAACAAGCAGAACGAGAACGCATTGAAGAACCTTATCACCACCCCGGCGGTGAAGTACCGCAGACCGTATGATATTTACATAGAGGAATACCCCCACCTCGCCAGCTTCATGGCTTCGGTGAACGGCAACGAGTTCCTGACCGACCCGACAGGCAGCAGGCGTTTTTTGCCGTTCGAGGTGCTGCACATAGACAAGCCCACGGCAGAAAGCATCCGCATGGATAACGTCTATTCCGAAATTATGTACCTGTACCGTCAGGGCGTGCGCTACTGGTTCAATGATGCGGAGATTGAAGAACTGCACCTGACAAATGCGGAATTTGAGGTACAGACAATCGAGTTTGAGATGCTGACACAATACTTTGAGAAGCCGACAGAGGAGGAAGAAGCCCTGTTCTTCATGACAACGGCACAGGTACTCGCATACCTGCGTAATATATCCCCCGTCCAGCTATCCGAAAAAAGGCTGGGCGAATCATTGCGGAAAATCGGTTTCAAGCGGGTACAGAAGCGCATCAACAACAACCATTATCCGGTATATGGGTACAGGATAAAGCCCGTTCCGGCTTCCCGTACAGGGGATGATTACGGGTAGAACCGGAATGTAGTAGCTTCTACATATTGTTTGATACATACATAACAATTTAATAAACAATAGTTTACCAATTATGTAGTATGAAGTAAGATAGAATCCCAAACTTTTGGAAAATCCGGGAAAAAGAAAAAACGGCAATATAATATATAGAATATATTTATTCCTTTTTTAAAGGATAAATAATTACTATGTTACTACATGTACTACAATCCGTTGAAAAAGAAAAAGATAGATGTAGTAGTGTCCCGTGCTTCTTCTTACTCGCTTCTTGCTTCATTATTACTATCGTTAAATAAAAAAATAAAGATTATGACCTACAAGGAAGCCAACAATATCAGTATCAAGGATTACCTGAACTCTTTGGGAATCCAGCCCGTCACGGAAAAAGGAAGTTACGGGATGTACCGCAGCCCCTTACGGGAGGACAACACGCCGAGTTTCAAGGTGGATTATAACGCCAATCTATGGTGTGACTACGGAACTGGCGAGGGCGGGACGCTCATCGACCTTGTGATGAAGCAGAACGGGTGCAACGCCTACGGTGCTATCTGCCGACTGGAGCAGGACGACACTACCTCTTTTTCCTTTCACGGGAAAGACCTGCCCGAAAGGGACACGAAAAGGCAGGCAGCCAGCCCGATAGAGATACGCAGAATACAGCCGTTACAGAATCCGGCACTCATGCGCTACTTGCAGGAAAGGGGGATTTCCCCCGGAACGGCAGCCCCATACGTGCAGGAAATGTATTACCGCATCGGTGGCAAGCCTTATTTTGCGCTGGCGTTCAGGAATGATTCAGGAGGTTACGAGCTTCGCAATCCCCGTTTCAAGGGCAGCACATCGAAAGACATCACCCATATAAGGCAGCAGGGAGAGCCGAGAGAGAAATGTTTGGTATTCGAGGGCTTTATGGACTATCTTTCTTTCCTCACACTCCGGATGAAGAACTGTCCGACCATGCCCGACCTTGACAGGCAGGATTATGTCATACTCAACTCTACCGCCAATGTGCCGAAAGCCATTGACGTACTGTTCCCGTATAAACGCATCCACTGCATGCTCGACAATGACGAAGCAGGATTTCGGGCAACACAGGCTATCGCTTTGGAATATTCCTACCGTGTGCGTGACTTCTCGGACAATTACAGGGGTTATTCGGACTTGAACGACTATCTGTGCGGCAGGAAACAGGAACAGAAAAACAGTACCAGCCAAGCGCAGGAAATAAAGCAGGAAACCGGACAACGTGCCACCCCAAAACAGAAAAGGGGCAGAGGCATTTAGTCCGGCAGGATTACCAACGGTAAACGGTATGATTAGGGAGAGCAAGGTTATGTTTCGGTAGACCGAAACCCCTTGCTTTGCCTGACAGCAA
>CAUDXH010000031.1 GCA_958453305.1 uncultured Bacteroides sp.
ATCAGGCTGCATCGGGTTGCCGAACTGATGTTGCAGGCATAAGCCTGTGTAAACATCATGCCTTTTTGGGCCAAACGTTCCATATTGGGAGTTTCGTAGGCTTCATTATAATGTGTTTTCTGTGTCCAGAAAGGTAATGAAGTGTCTTGCCATCCCATATCGTCCACCATAAATAAGATGATATTGGGACGTTGTTGGGTTGTTTCTGAAGACATTTTTTCTTTTGCTTGCGTCGAGATTCCTGTTAAGGAAGCGAGAACGAAAGATACAAGTAGTTTTTTATTCATATCGGCTGGTTTTATAAGTTATTTTTCAATTACAATTTTTTGGGGGGTATTTATGGAAATACTTCTCAGTTCTTGCTTGCCGGCTTTTTCTATCCATACTTTTAGTGTACCCGTACATAGTACGTTCAGCACCAAGCGGTTCTCTGTTAAAGAGATAGTTTGGACGGTGGCCGGGGACAGATATTTTTCCTGTATGCCAATGACTGCCCATCCTTTCCGTATGGGGCAGAGATGAAACAGTTTGTCTGTAAATCCGATAAGTTCGAATGTACTGCTGTCTGATAGTTCTTCTGCCTTTTGTGATTCCCAATTATAAAGCAGCACGCGTTCTTCGGGGGTGGCAGACATTTTCTCAAAACTGTTCCGAAGAGAATAATCTTCTTTTTTTATAGTGGCCTGGACTTGCTGATGTCGGGGGGAAGCATTCAGGTTGTAACAGATTAATGTCATTGCTCCGTTGCCTGAGGGAGCTGCTACTCGATATGCTTTTCCACTCCATAATGGATTGGTCAGTATAGATTCCGGCATAGGTACGGCAGGAGCTTCGGGGCGGAACAGTTTGCCTTGTTTGTCAATTAAGGGAAAGATGTTTTCCTTGATAAAGTCCCCGGGGGCGTCCGACAGGTAGACCGGACCTCCGGAAATGGCCTTGGAACGTGCCATCAAAGTGCCGCAAACGGTATCGCAGGAATGAAACATATCATGGTCGGGCCATACGGTTTGTCCTAGTAGCAGGGTATTGGTATAAGACTGGAATAGATGTGATTTTGCCATATCCTCATCATATTTCTTATAGTCTATGCTGACACGGGTGCTGTTGCTGTATGACGTATGGTCGGTATTGATGATGTTCTGTGCCATACAGTTCATTAATCCCATATTTTGCCGGTGGATCTCGGCTTCCAGGCTTCGGTTACAGTCGGTTGCCTGGCGGATACTTTCATGCCCTCCCATGTAGAGTGGCAGCGTAAAAGCTTGGTTATCTACTTTCAGAAAATCGAATCCTTGTTCTTTTAAGGTGCTGACGTAGTAGCGATAGAAGGAACGGATGCGGGTGCTGTCCGTTCCTGGCAGAAGGCTGCCGGCGTGTGGGTATAGGGCTTGTCGGATGACTTGTGGAAATCCGTTTTCGGGGGATAATCCCATCCAGTATCCCGAAAGGCTGTACCACAGTCCGATCCATTTGATTTTATTTTCTTTTTTGTATGACATGATTTTTTTCCATCCCGACGGGAAACGTTGTTTATCCGGTATGAAACCGGTCAGTTGCCTGTTCTTGTGGGCGAGATGACCGTCGTCAATCAGTACATACCGGATAGGAATGCCGGATGCCTCTATCGTTTTCATATCGTTTATTACCTTGGATTCGTTTATATCATCATGATAATGTTCCCATGTACACCAACCGAGATAGCGGAAAGCTTCGAAATATTCCTTGGCTGTGCGGCTTTTTAAGTCGGCGGCTTCTGTATTTTTCATCAGCGCTTGATAGGCTTGCCGAATGGTTGAATAAATATCTTTTCCTTGTCGGATGAGTAGAAGAGGGACTTCCGGTTTCAGATAGTCTTTTCCTAAGGTGGATACATATAGGGTGACAGAGCCGTTATCGTTTACTTGCAGCCAGCTTAAACTGTTACGGCCGGCAACAGCTTTGGCAAATAAGTATTCTCCGTTTGTCAGTTCCAGCAGTAATGCATCTCCCAACGTAGATGGGGCTGCATTGGAAGGTATTCCCGGATAGCGGGTGTCGGTTAATTCTTTTAAATCGTTGAACACCCAAGGTAGGAGCCGGTTGGTATTGTTGGGCCATTCAAAATCTCCCGGACGGGAGTCTCGGCTGAAGAAAATACCTCGGACGTACCCGGGTAACCGTACCGGACAGGCAATAGTCTGGGTTTGTCCGGGTATGGATTTCTTATAGGATATGGGAGAAGAAATGGAAGTTAAATCAATCGTATCTGTCATTGACAAAGCGTTTGTGTTCTTGAATGACTTTCCTTTTTCATATGTGTAATCTGTTTGCCCGAAGGATTTCGGACAAACAAATACATTGCAAATCAGGATACAAATGAATATTGCTTTATATTCTCTCATGATTTTTTATTTGAGGGTTACGTTATAGGCACTGAAATGTCTGATTTCGGGTAAGGCAACGGATTGGGTTACGGTGAGGCGCAAGGCGGTGGTTTCTACCGGTTCGAAGTGTGCAATGCGTTTGTGTCCCACAGACTCGCCGGAGCACACTGTCTGCCATTTTCCGTTGACTTTCGCTTCTATCTTGTATTGGCGTATTCTTTCGCCTTTGGCAATGTCTTCTTGGATGATGCAGTAGTTGACCGGTTGTTTTTCATTCAGATTCAGCGTAAGCCGTTGCCTCCGGCCTTGGGTTTCCGCCAATGGTGTACCAAAGCGCCGGTTTATTTCTTCTCCCCATTCTTTTAAACGCTGTTCGTCACCTGCCGGCAATAGCCCATCGGGATTTGGGGTCAGCCCGATGATTAACGTAGCGTTGCGGCCCACTGATTTTTCGTACATATCCATCAACGTTGTCAATGGATAGATATTATTCTCGTCATCGGGTTCCCAAAACCATTCGTGGCGGCCGTTGGCACCACGCAGGGGGCTGTCTGCCATAGCTGGTACCCAGTATTTGCCTTCGGGATCACCTTGTTTTAATAAGGCTATTTGGTCTTTTTGGCTTTCAATACGTTTATGATGTGAACAGGGGGCCGGAAAAGTGGACCAGCAGGGGTATCCCACTGTGCCGGTTTCTGAACCTCCCCAGCGGAAATCAGCACGGTCTATGTTGTGGTAGAACAGGCAGTTGGGTTGGTATTTATTGACGATGGGTTCCACATCAGGACCGTCACCTCGTGGGTCATCGGCTCCGCCATCAAACCAAATCATATATAAATCTCCATAGCGGGTACAAAGTTCTTCCACCATTTTCTCGCAGAAGCGTTTATACCACGCCTGTCGGTTGGCGGCAAATTCTCCGTCACCGGCTACCTTGAAATTATGGATACCCAGAAGTGAATTCCACCGGATGCCTACATAGATGCCCGGCTGGATACCATACTTACGGCAGGAGTTGACAAAGTCGCGGACAATGTCTCCTTTGCCATCACGCCATTTTACAGCTTTCAGGCAGTATGGGTTTACGTCACTTTGCCACAATCCGAAGCCGGTTTCATGCGTGGCTGTGAGTACGGCGAATTTGCAGCCTGCGGCTTTAGCTGCCTGAATCCATTGGTCAGTATCCAGTTGGGTAGGATTAAATATATTATAATCTTCAATGGGGCTGATACGGTTATTGCCTTGTCCGTAGCGGATGCCGTCGAATACGTGGAGGTCATAATGAAATACGGCTCCCATTTCCGCTTCATGCCATTTCAATTGATGCGGTTTGGGTACAATGATTTCCGGTTGTGCAACACTCAGTACACAGTTCATAAGGAAGAGAAGGGATGTATATAGTATCTTCATAGGTTATAAATAATTAAAAAATGGATCTTCTGTTTTTTGCAGCCATGTTTTTAATTGGCTTTTCAATCGGTTTACCAGTTTGGGATGCTGCATAGCTATATTATTCATTTGGTAAGGGTCTGATCTCCTGTCGAATAGAATAATCTTATCTACCTTACCATCGGTTGCATGGATAGTAAACGTATGTGTAGCGGTGCGTAATCCCCGGTAGCCTGTTGCCGGATTGGATGACTGTATGTAATAATAGGGTTGGACAATGCGGTTGTTTTCTTTTCCGCAGAGGAGAACGGAAGCGAGGTCGAATGTTTGTACTTCTTCCGGTATTTGTTGCTGAAAGCCCATGATGGAAAGCAGGGTCGGATACAAGTCGGCAAAAGCTATCATGGTTGTTCGGTCGGTTTTCGGCTTTATTTTTTCCGGCCATGAGATAAGGACGGGAATTCGCATGGATTCCTCATAAAAGATATCTTTTCCGGCTTGTTCATGAGCCCCCATGCAGATGCCGTGGTCAGAAGTGAATACTACAATAGTATTTTTAAATAAACCCAAACGTTTCAATTCGTTGATTATCCGACCTATATTTTCATCGACTCCGGTCATGCAGGCATAGTAATTGCGGATATTGTTGCGGAAATAGTCGCCCATTTCAGTGCCTTTGGCGGGAATGTCGGGACGGTTGGCACATAATGCCTCTACATTCAGGTTTTTATACATCTCCTTGTATCGGTCGGGCACCAACTCGTAACCGGTGTGTGGAGGGTTCATGGATACGACTAAGGCAAATGGCTGCGTTTTATCTATATGCCCGTTGAGGTACTCAATCGCTTTGTCGGCTTCATACTCCGGTCCCCATTGATTGACATAATAAAAACTGTCCCGGGGAGCGTCAGTGTCCCAGTACATGGGTTTTAAATGGTAGTCGTAAGTGCCATAAGCGGTCCAATAGTCAAAACCGTGCCGGCGTTCTTTTGGACACCATTCGTTCCAAGCAACTGCACCATGGTTGTTGTAAGTATCTATGTATGGTTCATAAGGAGCATCCAGATGCCATTTGCCGATATATCCTGTTTGGTATCCATTGGCTTTAAGTATATCACTCCAGCAGCGTGCATCTTGTGGAAGTTCTACTCCATAAGGAGCGTTGGCAGAATTGCAATTGCCTGTTACTTTGTTCTTATGCGGATACATGCCTGTCATCAACATGCCTCGTGCCGGTGAAGATACGGGATAGCTGCTGACAGCATTGGTGAAATTCACTCCTTCACGGGCCAGTTGGTCCAGGCAAGGTGTTTTGACAGGTTCTTTTCCGAGACAACCTAAAGCATCTCCTCTCCATTGATCTGCCATGATGAAGACCAGGTTAGGTTTTTCTTGAGCTTGTAAATAGATGGAAGTCAAGAACGGAAAGATGAAAAATGTTTTTTTATTTAAAAATTTCATATTAATTCGGTATGATATTGGTAAAGGGTGTGTTCAAAGGTACAATAAGAATACATTGTAACGAATTAAACTACACCCTTTTTGAGTTATTTTATCTAAACCTATTGCAGAGCATATTGATTGGCACCGACAGGCCAGCCTGGATTTTGATAAACAACGGAAGTGGAAATATCGCCTCCTTTCTCAGGGGTTGAAAGACGGAATACGTCATAAGAGATAGGGGTCAGGTAATTCGCTTCTTCAAAGTTGTAGCCATTGTTGGTAATGATCAGTTCGTTGGCAAAATGCGGACGTAAATATTTAGAATTACTAACCACTAAGCCGGCAGCCAATTGTTTCACATAGTAAGGCTCTTTTTGATACTCTTGCCAATTGAATCCTTCTGTTTGATAGTTTTTCATTTTATCTAGTGAACGCCAGCGTAAAAGATCATCTTTACGCATGCCTTCTGCTATAAATTCGCAACGTCGTTCACGGCGGATATTATATAAAGTTTTATCTATCATCTGACTTCCGGACCAAACAGCCAGATCGTTTTCTTTACTTAGATCTGTTGCATCGATAGTTTTTTGGAAGTTTTCTGATACGCCGGCACGCTTTCTCAAAGCTCTCCAGTATTTTTTGCTATAATCATCTAGATTTTTGTTTTTCATATAGTCAGCTTCCATATAGTTGAGATATGCTTCGCTGGCGCGGAATATCATATAAGCCAAAGGTGAATTATCCGCTGGAGCTACATTACTGTCTCTCCATCCTTTACGAACTAAATATCCTGTAGCTGTTCTGCTTAAGTTTTGATAAGCTTGTAGTAGATTTGCATAGACCATTCTTCCGTCTTGGTCCATATTACCACCTCTCCAAACCATATCACCCGGTTTGAATGTTGATTCTACAAGGCGTAAATCACGATTCTCCATTACATCGGGGATACTCTTGTCGCCTTTGTATTCTGTATTTTCTGGTGCATAAATAGGCAGGCCATTGGTAGTTAGGAAAGTTTCAACCATGGATCGTGTATAACCTCCACCTTGTCCCACACAGCCTTCACCGTTTTCATTGTATATGCTATGATAATTGCCTTCTACTAAGCTATTCACTTTGGCATCCGCACTATACATACGCCATAATAATACCTCTTTGTTGGAAGAAAGATCATATTGATTGAACATATTCATATAATCTTCTATTTTATCAGAGATTTGTATTGCTTCTGCCACTTCTTTGGCAGATGCCATCGCTTCAGTCAGGAAGAAATCTATTTCAGTATTAAGGTTGCCATTGAAAGTACCGCCCGGCCAGCCCGGACCACCTGGTACTCGTGCGGTTCCTTGATGGTAGGTTTCCCAACTTGCTTCATACAGGGCTACACGTGATTTAAATAGATAGGCACACTCTCTGTTCAGACGGTGATTGGTCAGATTATTACTGCGCGGTAATAATCGGGCAATGGCTTCGTTCAGGTCTTCTAGAATAAATCGGGCCACTTCATTACGTGGCTTACGTTTGTTTGCTTCCACATTGGCGGCATAATCATCTGCGCTAAGTTCTGATTTGATAATGGGAAAATCTCCGAATTTCCTCAAATATTCGAAATAGATGTAAGCTCTGAAGAAGTAAATCTCACCGATATATTGCTGGGTTTCGCGGGTATCTTCCAGTTCTCCTTTTTGGATATTTTCCAAAGCGTAATATAACAATCGGTTACAGTCGCGCAAATGTCCTTGCCGATTATAACTTCCTGTGGCGGCAACTTTGATACGTTGCGGTAGAAAGAAATCTACAGGATCTGTTCCTGCTTGGTTATCACTGGTTTGATCGTTGGTAAAAAGATTGGTGTCTTTGAAATCGGGCAATAGTTCGTATTTCTTGTTACAATAAGCCTGCAATTGGCTTGGTTCTGTGAAAAAACCTTCATTCACATTGTCTGTCAATGGTTCTCTATCTAGAAAATCGTTACATGAGCTTATAGCGAATGAAGTTGCTATTATAGGGAGTATGATGTATTTTAATTTCATGATTATGATTTATTTAAAGTTTATAATGTAATATTAATTCCACATGATAGAGTATAGCTTAACGGATAACTCATACCGTTTTGGTAAATTAGTTCTGGATCAAAATTTTTACTCATCTTGGTACCAGTCCATAAATTATCTCCGGAGAAGAATAGTCGTACTTTCTCCAGGTTAGCTTTTTGTATCCATGCTTTAGGCAACGTGTAACCTATTTGTATGTTTTTCAAGCGGATGTAAGCTGCATTCTGCAAGTAACGACTTTGTACCTGCTGGTTTTGTTTACTTCCAATAATGGGGCGCGGATAATAAGCATTGAGATTTGCTCCCATTTCATCTCCTTCAGGACGGAAGTAATCCATGTGTTCTTCGTATCCGGTGGAATCCCATTGCCCCCCGTTGATACCCCAGAAAATCATACCTTTAGAATAAGCGGTTCTGTCGTCGCCTCCTACCCAAACGTCACGTTTGGCTACGCCCTGGAACATTAGATTGATATCAAATCCTTTATAGTCAGCTCCTAATGAGAAGCCAAAACGAAAGCGGGGTGTGTAATTTCCAATAATGGTTAAATCTTTCGGATCAGTGGCAGACGTACCTTTTTCTATGGCAGGATTGTCATCCAGGTTAGCGTACATGATATCACCGGCTTTCCAAATATTGTTTCCTACATTGGGTAATTTGCTTTGGTCATGTTGGGCTATCCATGATTGCATTTCTTCATCGGTTTTTGCTATGCCTACTGTTTTGAATCCCCATATTTCGCCTAATTTTTTCCCTTTCCAATAATTTTCAATGGTGTTTCCGTCTTCATCTTTGGTGTAAAATGTTTTATCAGGATTGGGATATTCTGTTACTTCTGTTTGAGCATCAGATAGATTGAAAGAAGCATGATACCCTACTTTACCAATTCTGTCCTGCCAAGTTAGTTGTAATTCCCAGCCTTTGGTTCGTAAAGAGGTATTATTCATTTTGGGAGCTGATGCTCCTACTAATGGAGTTATTTCTTCGGCAGGTCCTACCATGTCTTTGGTATCACGAATGTAGTATTCAACGTATCCGTTCAGACGATTGTTAAATGCACCAAAGTCAAGTCCTGCATTATAGCTGGTGACACGTTCCCATGTGAGCAAGGAACTGACGAGACCGGGGGAAGATGCTATATTGGACTTGTTGGCTAAGTCAAGCAGCCAGCGTCCGCCGGCATCTACGCTACCTACAGTTATATTTTGAATAGAATAAGTAGGATAATAATTATCTGTATTCTGATTGCCTAGGCTACCGTAAGAAAAACGTAGTTTTAACAGGTTGACATATGCTTCTGCCGGACTCCAGAATGCTTCGCGGGCGATGTTCCAACCTATAGAAACAGAGGGAAATGTGCCCCATCGTTGGTTACCGCGGAAGCGTGAAGTCCCATCGCGACGAATGTTTCCTTCTAATAGGTATCGTCCTTCGTAGTCATAATTTAAACGGGCAAAATATCCCATTGTAGCCCATTCTTTTGAGGAACCTTTCAAATCACTTGTGCCAGTGGCCGTATTGATACTGGGAACATTTTCGTTGATGACATCATAGCGTTTGCCGGTTAATGCGTTGATATAATAATATTCGGTATTCATACCTGCTGTAACTTTGAAATTGTGCTTGTTCCAGGAATGTTCATAATCTGCATATAGTGAAGTTGTCATCATGGAAGTTTGCTGTGTTTGACTTTGCACAAATGTCTTTCCTGCTGCTAAATCGGGGTCTCCTCCTAACCATGCTTCTTCCACGGGTTGGTTGTCACGGGTATAGAGATAGACTTTATTTACATTATATTGGTGGCGGTAGCTTTCTGTCCGTAGAGTCGCCTGTCCGTGAATACCTAATCCTTTTAATGGAGTCAGATGGAAACCTCCGGAAGTGAAGTAGGTGTCTTTACTGCTGTTTGAACGCCCTCCAGAAGTTAATTGCATTAATTTAGGATTACGTGTATAGTGTCCGTTGTTGTCATAGAGAGGCATCATGGGATATAATTTGGTCGTTTCTGCAAAGAAACGATCGCCATAGAGTTTCACAAAAGTTGGCATTTCTATATCTGAACGTATAAAACGAGCGTTAAAATCTAAACTTAGCCATTTGGTGACTTGTCCTGTTACCTTTCCACTGATGTTATAACGTTTTTTGTTTTCGTCAGAGTAATTCATCTGTCCGTTTTGAGAAAGGAAAGCTCCCGATAGATAGTATTTAACTTTCTCACCTCCTCCGGAGATACTTAGATTATGTTCTTGTCCGAAAGATGTTTTGTCAATGAAGTTTCTTGGCCAGTTTTGATTATCATTGGAAGCGACGTTGAAAGGGAAAAAATTGTTTCCTTGTGAACCATTGGGGTCTGAGGTGTATGGGTATTCACCCGCCATGTATTTCTGAATGCGGTCTATCGTATCATCAGTGAAAATAAAAGTGGTGCCGCTTCCTGAATTTTTTTGTGCTGCATTGAAATACTTGGCAAAGCGGTAGGAGTCGAGCATGTCAGGAATGTTGGTGGGGCGTGACCATCTGAAATTGTTTGAATACTGAATGGTGGCTTTTCCTGCTTCTCCCGATTTGGTTGTAACCAAGATTACGCCAAATGGAGCGCGTGAACCGTAAATGGCAGATGCGGCAGCATCTTTTAACACGGAAATGTTAGCGATATCCTGCGGATTTAACGAGTTTATGTCTCCTTCGGCTCCATCAATTAAAACTAAAGGTGAGGCACTGGATCCGGTATTCAAATTTCCTGTTCCACGAATATTCATGGTGGGATTATAGTCTAATCGTCCACCTTTGTCATTCATGTCAATGTTCAATCCTGGCATCACTCCTTGAAGAGCTTGTGAAACTGAAGTGACAGGACGTGATTCCAGTGTTTTTTTATCCACGGTAGCAACTGCTCCTGTTAAGTTCACTTTCTTTTGCGTACCAAAGCCTACTACCACAACTTCGTCCAGCGTTTGCGTATCTTCCGCTAAAGAGATTTGATAAAAAGTTTGGTTGCCATTGATTGTAAATTCTTGGGGGGTATACCCGATAAAGGAAACAATTAGCACACTGCTTTTTGAGGCTTGGATTGTGAAATTTCCATCAAGGTCTGTCACTGTTCCATTGGTTGTCCCTTTGACAATGACACTGGCACCGATAATAGGCTCTTTGAGCTTTTTATCCGTGACTACACCGGTGATGCTGAATTGCTGGGCGTACAGGAATGTACAGTTGCAAAGCAATATCAAAAATAGAATTGAGATTTTTTTCATGCTTCTCTGTTTTTTAATTAGACATTAGGTTAATACATTGCAAATGTATGTTAATCAGTGATGTGGCTTAATACACGTTCATTTCATTCAGCATGCATGTTTAATGCATCTCTATATTTTTTGGTGAATCTTTGTTGTTATCTCTTTTTTATTTTATTCCTTTGCTACAGGTAATGAATTAAATATGAACCTTAAAATCTTATCACTGGTTATAATTGGAGTATGTATATTGCTGCCGGATGTGTGCTATGCTTTTTTAAGCAAAGATGTGCATCTGCTCAATATGCAAAACGGATTGGCCGACAATACCGTATCTGCTGTTTATAAGGATAAAGAAGGCTTCATTTGGTTTGGAACCCGAAACGGGTTGAGCCGTTATGACGGTAGGCGGATTACAAATTTTGAAAGGAGTAGGAGTTATCCTAGTATTTCAAACTTAAAGGAGGTTTTTGACGGGGTGCTGGCATTTGTGGATAATGGTGTCTTTTCTGCATTTGATTTGAAAAAAGAACGGTTTTTGTCTGTGGTTTCTTCTTCGGGACAGGGTATTCCATCTCGAGGGATGTTGCAGAGGAATGATTCGTTGGTTTGGGTGATTTCCGGGAGTGAGCTGCATTTAATGAAGCGGTGCGCATCAAAAGAGGGTGAGCTTCGGCTCCGGGTTCAAGAAAAATATACAGGCTGGAATAACCAGGATAATCTTTTGGTTGCCATCACTTATTCTTCGGATAAAAAAAGTATCTGTCTGATTGATGAAAAAGGTAGAATTATCTTGTTGGATGCGACAAACCTGAATTCCTTTCGGGTGATTGACTTGGGGCGTACCGGTAGCCTGTCTGTAAATTCTGTTTTGTATGATGATGGTCGGATATGGATTTCTACAATTGCTCATGGGGTTATTTATTATAATGAACGAACCGGGAAAATTAAGCAGTTGACTTATCATGTGGCTCCGGTATCCGATAGACTTTCTCATACAGATGTTTTCAGCGTTATCAAATTAAATGAGAATAAATATCTGGCCGTAACGTGGAATGGATATACGGTGATGACAATAGATAAAAATAATCAGGACGAGATATTGACAGAAGTTTATAGTAACACTTCTTCTTTGATGTACCGCAATCTTGAAACGAGGATGATTGCGGCTTATTACGATTCACATGGTATTCTGTGGATTGGTACGGATGGTGGAGGAGTTATCTGGTCGGATTTGCGTATGCAGTTTTATAATTGTTTTTATCAGGACAGGCATAATGAGATTTGTTCTATTGTAGCGGATGACGATCATTATCTTTGGTTGGCAACATACCATAAAGGAATTATGCGGAGCCGAACAGCGTTTGATACTTCGGAAAAAATAGACTTCTTTCAAGTAGGAGATCAAGATGTGAAAAAACAACAGACAGTGTTGTGCAGTCTGAAAGATGAGAAAGGGAATTTATGGTTTGGGAATTCAGATGGTTCATTGACCTGTTATTATAAAAAAGAACGCTCATTTAAAATATTGCGATTGATCACGGAAGATGGTGACCTTAACAAATCATCTGTCTGGGCCTTATTTCTTGATAGCAAAGGCCGTTTTTGGATTGGTACACATAAAGGACTTTGGTTATTCGACCGTGAAACGAACAGGGGTAAGAAGATACATTTCAAAGTATCCGGATTACAGAACTTGTCTCCTCTTTATATTCGTGCTATGGCTGAAACCGACGATCATACGCTTTGGCTGGGCACTGCGAATTATGGTATATGTAAAGTGATAAATGAAAAAGAACTGCAGACCGGCTATGAAAAGAAGTATGGTATGGCTGAGAATTCCGTTCGTTCATTATTAGCTTCGTCTGATGGTAATCTGTATGTCGGATACATGGCCGGTCTGGCAGTTTTCTCTCCCGGACAGGATGCGATAACTCATGTATATACTACCCGGGATGGATTGTGCAGTAACTTTATTGGTTGCATGACTGAGGATGCGGACGGGCAAATCTGGTTGGGCTCTAATTCAGGTATTTCCCGTTATAGCCGTCATCAGCATTTGTTTTATAATTATTACATTGCAGGCAGTAACCGTTCTGTCCTGCATTGGGAGGATGTCCTGTTTTGGGGAAATAATAAAAATCTTACTTATTTTAACCCCGATGACATTAAAGCGTTTACCACTTCCGAATCTGTCGTGATTACCGGATTGGAGGTAAATAATAAACCTGTAGAGATAGGAAGAGAGGTCAATGGGCAGACCATTCTTTCACAAAGTATTTTCTATACGCCTTTTGTCCGGTTGAATCATGCGAATCGTGACTTTGCGCTGACGTTCAATAACCTTTCTTATTCTGAAAGCCAGCAGAAGTATAGTTACAGGCTTCGTCCTTATCAGTCTGATTGGCTTGTGACTAACGGAGGGGAAAAAGTTTCGTATGCTAACCTTCCTGCCGGGGAGTATGTTTTTGAGGTGAAAAATATTTATCCGGATGAAAGAGACAGTAAAATAACCTCGTTGAGAGTAGAGATTTTGCCTCATTGGAGTGAAACTTTCTTTTTCCGCTTCTGTATGATGGTGCTGGGAGGGATAATAGTTTATATGGTTATGCAGCGTATTAAATTACGGCAAAAGAGGTTGGAGCACGAGTTGCGCTTGGAACATGAGATATTTGCTGCTACTGTAGAGCGTGACAAGGAGAAGCAGATTCGGATGGAACGCGAGAATTTCTTTACGAATGCAGCTCACGAGTTGCGTACACCTTTAACTTTAATCTTATCTCCCCTGCAGGAGTTGTTAGGAACCGTCCGCCCTTCAGACACCGTCTATACTAAACTGGCTGCCATGTATCGCAATGGAACCTCTTTGCAGACATTGGTCGATCATTTGCTTTATGTGCAGAAGATTGAAGCAGGTATGATTAAACTCCGGATTTCGAAAGTCGATATAGTGGTATTGGCAAAGCAGATAACCGATCCTTTTCATGAACTGGCAGAAACAGAAGGGATTAACTTTACGGTTGAATCGCTGAATGAGCCACTTTTGCTATGGATAGACGTGGAAAAAATAAGTTCGGCTATCCGTAATTTATTATCTAATGCGTTTAAGTATACATCTCCGAATGGAAAGGTGATTTTTAAGATGAACCGTATCGAGATAGATGGATATTCATTTTGCAGTATAATCATATCGGATACAGGTAAAGGAATACCGGAAGAGTTACGGGGGAGGATTTTTGAATCATTTATTACCGGAGAAAATACACCTTTGTTTTCTAATAAGGTAGGTATAGGCTTGCGTATTGTTAAAAATACGATGGATCTTCATCATGGCACGGTGAATTTGGACAGTACTCTCGGAAAGGGTAGCACTTTCACATTATTGATTCCTGAGGGAAATGCACATTTTGCAGAGGACCGGTATGAGATTGTTGGTGCTCCGGAGATGGAGGAGTATGCTCTTCCGTTACCGGTAATGCAGGCGGAAGGGCAGGAAGACAAGCCTTCGAATAAAAAAACATCTCTTCTTGTTATTGAGGACAATGAGGAAATCCGGCATTATGTCTGTTCTTTATTCTGTAAAGATTATGCCGTATATGAGGCGGCAAACGGTGAAGAGGGGGTTGATGTGGCAATGAGTAAAATTCCGGATTTGATTATTTCTGATATAATGATGCCTGTAAAAGATGGGTTTACCTGTTGCCGGGAATTGCGTGAGCAGCCTCGGACAGCACATATCCCTATTTTGATGCTGACGGCAAAGGCTGAGGATGCGGATGTGTTGCAGGCTTCAAAAATAGGTGTGGATGATTATATGATGAAACCCTTCAATCCGGAGGTATTGAAGGCAAAAGTCCGGAACCTGATACTCCAGCGGGAACGCCTGAAGAGGATATATACAAAGACGTTGATGTTGAAGCAGCAGGAAAGTGAACCGGAAGCGGATGGGAATAATGCTCCGGATGATTTTATACAGCAAATTATTCATGTCATAGAAGCTAATCTGGCGAATGAGAACTTTAATGTAAAAATGTTGGCGGAGCAATTGAATATGAGTCAGCCTACCCTTTATAGAAAAATAAAGCAACGTAGCGAACTGGCTGCTATTGATATGATTCGGAGTGTACGGATGAGCAAGGCTGCCTC
>CAUDXH010000032.1 GCA_958453305.1 uncultured Bacteroides sp.
AAAAATCGAACTCAATCCGGGTGAAACCAAAACCGTAACCATGCAACTGAAAGGCTGCGATCTGGCATTTGTTGGTTACGACGGTAAATGGCGTCTGGAAAAAGGTGTTTTCAAATTGAAATGTGGTAACCAATGGACATATATCCAATGCAGCGAAACCAAAGTTTGGAACACGCCAAATAAATAAACGTTTAAAAGGTATCCATTTGAGAATCAAAATATTTTAAAATCCACTTCGCCCATTCATATTACGGCTTAACGGAAAAGGCGAGCGTACAAAATAAAATCCGGCACGGTCAGCATTTTCACGCTTTTCGTGTCGGATTGATACTTTTCTCAGTCTTTTTCTATCAGTACGGTAGCATAAGCCGCTATACCTTCCTCGCGACCGGTAAAGCCTAACTTCTCAGTGGTCGTTGCCTTAATGGAAACATCATCAGCATCAATTCCCATCACGTGAGCCAATACCTCCTGCATTTCAGGTATACGTGCCTTCAGTTTCGGACGCTCCGCACAAACCGTAGCATCAATATTGCCTACTCTATAACCTTTTGAAGCAATCAAGTCGACTGTTTTTGCCAACAGAATCTTGCTGTCAATATTCTTAAACTCTCCGGCATTGTCCGGAAAATGATAACCGATGTCACGCATATTGGCAGCCCCCAGCAACGCATCGCAAATGGCATGAATCAACACATCCGCATCCGAATGCCCCAACAAGCCCATTTCATGTTCCAGCTTAATACCGCCTAACCACAATTCACGACCTGCCACCAACTGGTGGACATCGAAACCAAAGCCTACTCTTATTTTCATCGCACGTAAAAATCTAATACTTTCTGATTTTCCAAATATCCTTCCAGATGATTGTCTATCTGAACCGGTCCTACTCCTACCGGCGTTCCGGTAAACAGCAAATCTCCTATCTTGAGTGTGCAAAACTGGCTTACGTAAGCAATAATCTGATCAATGCGGAAGAGCATATCGCGCGTATTTCCCTGCTGCACGGTTTTGCCGTCAATATCTAAATGGAAATTGATATCCTGTATATCGGCAAACTGCTCCACCGGAACCCAGTCACCAATGGCAGCCGAATTATCAAATCCTTTACACAGCTCCCAAGGCTTACCCTCTGTGCGGAACTTGCGCTGCAAATCGCGCGCGGTAAAATCAATTCCCACGGTAACAGCATCATAATAACGCGAAGCGAAACGTTCGGAAATATTTTTTCCCAACCGGTTGATGCGTACCACCAGCTCGGTTTCATAATCTACCTGCTTACAGAAATCAGGAATAAAAAAAGGCTTGCTGTCTTTCAGCAAAGCCGAATCCGGCTTCATAAAAATAACCGGTTCTTCGGGCAAGTTCTCACCGGCATGCAGTTCTTGGCAATGCAAACGGTAATTCATGCCAATAGCTATAATCTTCATGGCTATATTATATCTTTAGTTTTCGTTCAAACGGTTAAACATCACGGCCAAGTGTGCATAGAGCGAAGTGTTTTGCACCACAATCGTTTCCGGAACACGAATCCGGAAAGGGGTAAAGTTCCAAACGGCTTTAATACCGCCAGCCACCATCTTGTCTGTTATTTCCTGAGCTATATTGATGGGGACGGTTAATACGCCTATTTTCACATGTCCTTTTTTCATCCGCTCCACAAACTCATCTGAATGATAAATGGGAATTCCATTGATGGATGTACCTACCAGCTCCGGATCCACGTCAAAAGCTCCTACTATTTTCAGGCCAAAGTGCGCCAATCCGGAATCACGCAGCAAAGCTCCTCCCAAGCTACCTACCCCGAAAAGATAAGCCTCATGTAATTGAGTAAAACCAAGAAAATCTTCGAGCACCTGAATCAGTGAGTCTATTTCGTACCCCACCCGTGTACGTCCTGAAACTGCCACATAAGACAGGTCTTTGGCTATCTGAGAAGCATCGATGTTAATTTGCTTTGATATCTGAGTAGATGAGACATACGTTTCCCCTTTCTCTTTCATCAGCTTGGCATTCGAAAGATACCACGGTAATCTCCGCAACGTGGGTTCGGGAATTTTGTCCACACTTTTACTATGTACACGTGTAATCATGAAATAAGCGTACCATTTTTCTCTCGGATGCAAAATTAAACGTTTTATTTGTATTGACGAACAGAGGAAGTTTAATTTTATATAATCGCAGAAATGGTTACCTTTGCGCGGAACAAAGCAAAGCGCGATTCAGACCAGAAATACTTACGGATACTGAAACCGGACTTTGTGAAAAAAAATAGACTTCACTAAAAACTTACCGCTTATGAAATCAAATGACTGGAAAGAAAGACTGAACATTGTGTATTCAACCAATCCTGACTTTAAGTATGACAACGGAGATGAACCGGAAGCCGAAACCCTGCCCAAACAGCAACAAAAGCTGCGTGTTTCCATAGAGAAAAAAGGAAGAGGCGGAAAAACGGTTACGGTAATTAAAGGATTCACAGGAACAGAAGATGACCTAAAGAACTTGGGGAAATTACTGAAAACGAAATGTGGAGTAGGCGGAAGTACGAAAGATGGTGAGATTTTGATTCAAGGAGAATTTCGCCAGCGAATCATTGATTTGCTAAAAGCCGAAGGATATACACAAGCCAAATAACAGAAGAAATTTATTTCTTCAACGACAAACAGTTCCACAAACACAAACAGGCTTTTTTGATACGATATATCACAAATGTAACATACCATAAAGCTTATGTAACACTAGAAACACTGCATGTAACCTAGCTAGTAGGCTTTGAATCAACCCAAAACATCAATCTTTATATCTTTTCCTACTTTTGCTTAGAAAAAAATATTAATTTCATAACACTATGAAAATACATGCAATAAGCAAATGGTGGATAAGTCTTCTGTTTACCTGCCTTGCCTTGACAAGCGAAGCGAAGATTAAATTACCGTCACTCATAACCAATGGTATGGTACTTCAACGGGAACAGCCAATCAAACTTTGGGGAAATGCCGACTCCGAAGAAACGGTTAAGATAAAATTTCATAAAGCGAAGTATGAAACCAAGGCAGATGCCAAAGGCTATTGGGAGGTTACACTCAAACCTATGAAAGCAGGAGGTCCATATACGATGACCATTAATGAACAAACAATAAACAACATCTTAATAGGAGATGTCTTTTTATGTTCCGGTCAATCGAATATGGAACTAATGGTATCTCGCGTAACCGATAAATATGCAAGCGAAATCAGCTCTTATGAAAACTCAAATATCCGTTACATCAAGATTCCGTATGCCTATAATTTTAATCAGCCGGAAACCAACATCAAGCCAGCTGAATGGAAAGCTCTTTTTCAGAAAAACGTCATGGGCTATTCCGCCCTCTGCTATTTCTTCAGTAAACTGATGTATGAAAAAACAAAAGTACCTGTGGGGATTATAAATGCCAGCTGGGGAGGAACACCGGTAGAAGCCTGGATCAGCGAAGATGGATTAAAAGAGTTTCCGCTGCACTTACACAAAAAGGCTCTCTATGAATCAGAGGAACTGGTCAAACTCATCCAAACTACCGAAAGAAAACACCACTATGCATGGGCTAGTGAATTATACCGTACCGATAAAGGACTTCACGAATCAACACCATGGTTCTCGGAAAACTACAACGACAGCAGCTGGGATTCTGTTGATATGTTCTCACACACATGGAGTTCTAACGGATGGCAGCCAATCAACGGTTCTCACTGGTTTAGAAAAAACATAGAAGTCCCGGCTTCTTGGACGGATAAAGAGGCTGTACTACGTTTAGGATGCATAGTCGATGCCGACTCAGTTTATGTAAATGGAACCTTCGTAGGAACAACATCTTATCAATATCCTCCGCGTATCTATAAGATACCGGCTAATCTGCTTAAACCCGGAAAAAATCAAGTAACAATCCGGCTTATCAGCAACGGAGGTTACCCTTCATTTGTGAAAGAAAAACCATATAAACTGATTTGTGGCGCAGAAAGCATCAGCTTAGAAGGAAACTGGAAACACCGGGTTGGAACACGCATGCCCAACTTACCTCAAAGTACAGGATTTCAAAACATGCCTGTAGGATTGTATAACGGAATGATTGCTCCTCTTAAAAACTATACTTTCAAAGGGGCTGTATGGTATCAGGGAGAATCAAATGTGGGACGATGGAAAGAGTATGCCTCTTTGCTGAATGCTATGATGAAAGACTGGCGTAAGACCTTTCACGCGAATCAGCTTCCTTTCTACATCATAGAGCTTGCCGACTTTCTTGCACCTAACGATCCCGGGCGCAAGGCATGGGCTGAATTACGTGCACAGCAGGCCAAAGCAGCCCAAGAAGACGGCAATGCTGTTTTGATTAAAAACAGTGATACTGGAGAGTGGAATGACATTCATCCACTCGACAAGAAAACAGCAGCACAACGTTTAGTCAACGCTATTTTAAATCATTCGAACCAAACTCAACCTGAAAAATAAATTACTAATAAAATGAATACACTACAAAATCAAAAAGTGTCTTTAACCGAAAAAATCGGCTACGGACTTGGAGACTGTTCTGCAAATCTGGTTTTCCAGATGATGATGATTTATCAAACTAAATTCTATACTGACGTATTCGGCCTGGAAGGAGCCATTGCCGGAACAGTCATGCTGGTGGCACGCATTGTAGATGCCTTTGTTGACCCTACCGTAGGTATTCTTTCTGACCGTACAAATACGCGGTGGGGAAAATACCGCCCCTGGGTGTTATGGACTGCACTCCCGTTCATGGTTTTCTATATTCTTGCTTTCTATAATCCGGGAATCGAGGACAAAGGACTGGTTGCTGTATATGCCACTATTTCTTATACATTGCTGATGACCATGTATTCATTCAACAACACTCCTTATTCTTCATTAGGCGGAGTGATGTCGGCTGATATCAAAGAGCGCACCAGCATTACGTCAGTACGCTTTATATTCTCCACCATCGGGCAGTTTGTAGTGCAAGGTCTTACCCTTCCTCTGGTAAGCAAATTTTCAGAAGACGGAGATAAAGCTCATGGATGGCTCTGTACGATTTCACTGTTTGCCGCTGTAGGTCTGATTTTCCTTGTTGCCGTATTCTTTTCAGCCAAGGAACGTATCACTCCTCCGGTCAACCAGAAAAACAACATCCGGGAAGACTTTAAAGATATTTTCAGCAGCATTCCCTGGCGGTCCATGTTTATATTGACGCTTTTCGTCTTTATTACCCTGGCTATGTGGGGAAGCGCCATGAACTATTATTTTGAACATTATGTTGATGCTGAAGCATTATATGCTTTTCTTGACCGGCTCGGATTAGTTTCGGCTGAAGCGCAAGATACTATCGGATACAGTATCTTGAATGCCTTCGGACTGATTGTCAGTTCTCCCGACAAAGCCTATGAAGTAGGTTTCGGAGTTTTCAACATGCTCGGGGCATTGGTACAGTTCTTTGGTGTAATCTTACTTTCCAACTTTCTGGCTAACCGCTACGGAAAAAAGAATACGTTTATCGTATGTTTGACCCTCACTTCTATCTTTACAGCGATGTTCTACTTCCCTGCCCAAGATAATATTGAACTGATGTTTGCGCTTAACTTCCTGAAGAGTCTGGCTTACGCTCCTACCGTACCTTTACTGTGGGCTATGATAGCCGATGTGGCCGACCATTCGGAGTATGTCAATTACCGCCGTGCCACAGGATTTGTCTTTGCCGGAGTGGTCTTTGCTCTCAAGGCTGGTCTGGGTATAGGGGGTGCCATCCTCGGCTTCTTATTGTCTGGATTTGGCTATGTATCAGGTATAGGCATGGCTCAAAGCGAATCGGCCATCGAAGGAATCCTCTTATCTTCAAGCTGGATTCCGGCAATAACCTTCTTCATAGGGGTAATTGCCCTGTTCTTCTATCCTATCACGAAGAAGTATAATGAAAAAATGCAGGCTGAACTAGCTGAACGCAGAAGTAAAAATGATTATTAATAACTTAAAAACCGTAATATATGAGAACAAAACACTTCGCATCTGCCATTCTTGCTGCAACCTTTCTTGCATCATGTGGCAACACGCAGACAACCACAAACGGGGTCTCACTGAAGGAGGCTGCCGGTGACCAGTTTCTTATCGGAACAGCCTTAAATGTTTTCCAGTCATCAGGCCGAGATACCAATGCCGTTAATATAGTTAAGAAGCACTTCAATGCCATTGTAGCCGAAAACTGTATGAAAATGGAAGAAGTACATCCGGAAGAAGGAAAATATACTTTTGACCAAGCTGACCAGTTTGTTAAATTCGGAGAAGACAACGGACTCACCATAACCGGTCACTGCCTGATATGGCACTCCCAATGCCCTGAATGGTTCTTCCAAGACGAAAATGGAAAAGAGGTTTCGCCTGAGGTACTGAAACAACGTATGAAAGACCATATCTATACGGTTGCCAAACGCTATAAGGGAAAACTGAAAGGATGGGATGTAGTAAACGAAGCTATCATAGAAGACGGATCTTACCGAAAAAGTAAATTCTATCAGATTTTAGGTGAAGAATTTATCCCGCTGGCATTCCAGTATGCACATGAAGCCGATCCGGATGCCGAGCTCTATTACAATGACTACGGTATGGATAACGAAGGACGCCGCAACGGGGTGGTAAAATTAATCAGAAGCCTGAAAGAAAAAGGTCTGAGAATTGATGCTGTAGGTATGCAGGGACACATGGGTATGGATTATCCGAAAATTGAGGAATTTGAAAAGAGTATGCTGGCTTTCGCTGCCGAAGGAGTGAAGGTTATGATTACGGAATGGGATATGAGTGCATTGCCTACTGCCAGACAAAGTGCAAATATCACTGATACCATAGCTTTCAGAAAATCCTTAAACCCTTATACGGAAACATTACCCGATTCTGTATCGCAGGCCTGGAATGCGCGCATGAAACAGTTCTTCAACTTATTTGAAAAACATGCTGATATTGTTACCCGCGTAACGGCATGGGGAGTAACCGACGGAGATTCTTGGAAGAATGATTTCCCGGTGAAAGGACGCCATGACTATCCGTTGCTATTCGACCGCAACTATCAGCCGAAGGCTTTTGTAACTGAACTAATCGAAGAAAGTAAAAACAAAAAATAACTACAACTATGAAAAAAGAAGCAAGATATTTGGTTCCGGGTGATTATATGGCAGACCCTGCCGTGCATGTATTTGGAGACAGACTTTATATTTATCCTTCACACGACTGGGAAAGCGGAATTCCGGAAAATGACAATGGGGATCACTTTAACATGAAAGATTATCATGTATTCTCTACTGATGATGTTATGAACGGGGAAATTACAGATCATGGAGTGGTGCTCAAGGTGGAAGATATTCCTTGGGCAGGACGTCAGCTGTGGGACTGTGACGTGGCATATAAGAACGGAAAGTACTACATGTATTTCCCATTAAAAGACCAAAATGACATCTTCCGCATTGGAGTGGCTGTCAGCGATAAGCCTGAAGGTCCGTTTATTCCAGAGGCTAACCCGATGAAAGGAAGCTACAGTATTGACCCGGCTGTGTTCTGCGATGAAGATGGAAATCAGTATATGTATTTCGGAGGTATCTGGGGCGGACAGTTACAACGTTACCGTGACAATAAGGCTATTGAAAATCCTTGCCTCCCCGCAGACAGCGAACCAGCCTTGCCGGGACGTGTCGTAAAATTACGGGATGACATGATGGAATTTGCAGAAGAACCGCGCGCTGTCATTATACTGGACAAAGAGGGAAAACCTCTTACTGCCGGCGACCCGCACCGCTTCTTTGAAGCTTCATGGATGCACAAATACAAGGGTAAGTATTACCTCTCTTACTCTACCGGGGATACTCATTTCCTGTGCTATGCCATTGCTGATAATCCCTATGGCCCTTTCATCTATCAAGGGGTAATTCTTACGCCGGTAGTAGGATGGACTACGCATCATGCCATTGCCGAATTTAAAGGTAAATGGTATCTGTTTCATCATGACTGTGTGCCATCGGATGGAAAAACATGGTTACGCAGCTTGAAAGTGGTGGAATTGGAATACGATGAAGAAGGACGAATTATTACCATTGACGGAGGAGGAGAATGATTCGAAGTCTGTTTTTAACCATGCTCTTCTGCGGATGGACTTTTATGGTCTCCGCAGAAGATGGTAGTAAACTCTGGCTAAGACAGGCTGACAGAACTGCTATGGCAGCAATAAACTGTTCGGTTCAGTCACCTGTCTTATCTATTGCTCAAAACGAATTAGAGCAAAACTGGAAGGGAAAGCCTGTATCACTACAATTTTTCAATGACCCTACTCATAAAGCATTAGGAAAAGATGGGTATACTATCCGAAGTACGGAAAAAGGAATCACTCTTGGAGCTACCTCGGAAACCGGACTACTCTATGCTACTTATCACCTACTTCGGCTACAGGCCACTGAAGCTGATTTATCTCACTTGTACATCTCTGAATGTCCTGCCTATGACTTGCGCATCTTGAATCACTGGGATAATCTGGATGGAACTATTGAACGAGGATATGCCGGACAGTCGCTTTGGGAATGGGACAATCTGCCTTCAGAAATATCTCCCCGATACGAGATGTACGCACGCGCCAATGCGTCAGTTGGTATAAATGGAACTGTAATTAATAATGTAAATGCTTCACCTAAAATTCTTTCCTCTGAATACTTGGAAAAGGTAAAGGCACTTGCTGACGTGTTCCGTTCGTATGGCTTAAAGGTGTATTTATCGGTCAATTTTGCCTCACCCATCGAATTAGAAGGACTGTCTACCGCTGACCCGCTAAATAAAGAGGTAAGAACTTGGTGGAAAAATAAAGTAAAGGAAATCTATAGTCTTATACCCGATTTCGGAGGATTTTTGGTCAAAGCTAACTCTGAAGGACAACCCGGTCCTTGTGATTATCAGCGAACTCATGCCGATGGTGCTAACATGATGGCTGAAGCTCTAAAACCTTACGGGGGAATTGTAATGTGGCGTGCTTTCGTTTACAGCCCTACAGACCATGACCGAGCAAAACAAGCCTATCTGGAATTTAAACCTCTCGACGGGGCTTTCTTGGATAATGTGATAGTACAAGTAAAAAATGGTCCGATTGATTTCCAGCCAAGAGAACCTTATAGCCCGCTTTTTGGAGCAATGAAACATACTCCTCTCATGGCTGAATTCCAGATTACACAAGAATATTTAGGTCATTCTAATCACTTGGCTTATCTGGCTCCCATGTGGAAGGAGTTCTTTGAGTATGTGGAACCTCATACAATTCAAGCCGTGGCAGGAGTAACCAATATTGGTAATGAGACGAACTGGTGCGGACATGATTTTGCACAAGCAAACTGGTATGCATTTGGACGACTGGCCTGGAATCCGGAACTAAGTTCTAAGGATATTGCAAACGAATGGCTGAAACAAACCTTTACTACAAGGAAAGAATTTGTGGAACCAATGGAAAAGGTAATGCTGGAAAGCCGGGAAGCTATTGTTGACTACATGATGCCACTCGGACTGCATCATATATTCGCTTGGGGACATCATTACGGTCCTGAACCTTGGTGTGAAATTCCGGGTGCTCGACCAGACTGGCTACCAAGTTATTATCATCAGGCAGATAAAACGGGACTTGGCTTTAACCGAAGCCGTACCGGAAGTAATGCTGTAGCTCAATACCCGGACTCTTTAGCTCACTTACTGAATAACCCAGCTACTTGCCCCGAAGAGTTTTTGTTATGGTTTCACCATATTCCTTGGAATCATACCATGAAAAGCGGACGGACGATGTGGAACGAATTATGCTATCATTATAACAAAGGAGTCAATTCTGTCCGTTTATTCTGCAAAACATGGGATGCAATGAAACCATACATCGACAAAGAACGACACAAACAAGTTGCTAAAAAATTGGATATTCAAGTACATGATGCCATTTGGTGGAAAGATGCCTGCTTACTTTACTTCCAGACATTTTCAAAAATGAACTTTCCAAAAGACATGGAAAAGCCTTCATTCAAACTGAAAGAATTGAAGAAGGTTAAACTTCCAATCACAAACTATGAATGTCCGACACCGGAAATGCTACCTCAATACAAATAAAAGGCATAAAGAGTCTCACACGCCAAGCGTAACCCACTATAAGAAGACAGCTCTTCTGAAAGTGAAATACACTTCCGAAGAGCTGCCTCCATAAACCACAATTAGCATAAATTGTTATTTCTGACGAATAAATATATTTACTGGAGTTCCTGACAGTTTCCAACGCTCGCGGATTTTGTTCTCTAAGAAACGGCGATACGGTTCCTTGACGTATTGCGGCAAATTAGCAAAAAATACGAAGGAAGGAATTTGCGTATTCGGCAATTGAGTTACATATTTAATCTTAATATATTTCCCCTTATTTGAAGGAGGTGGATATGCCTCAATCAGCGGAAGCATTTCCTCGTTCAAACGAGCCGTAGGAATACGGGTCGTACGTGCCTGATACACTTCCTTAGCCGACTCCAAGACCTTAAATATACGCTGTTTAGTCAAAGCCGAAGTAAAGATGATGGGAAAATCGGTAAACGGAGCAAAACGGTTTCGGATAGCTTCTTCATAATTTTTCATTACCTTCGCCGTCTTTTCTTGTATCAAATCCCACTTATTTACAACAACCACTAAACCTTTCTGGTTGCGCTGTATCAATGAGAAGATATTCAAATCCTGACCTTCGATACCACGAGTAGCGTCTAACATCAGAATACACACATCCGAATTTTCAATAGCACGGATAGAACGTATTACTGAATAATACTCCAAATCCTCACTTACCTTGTTCTTTTTGCGTATTCCAGCTGTATCAACCAGGTAAAAATCAAATCCGAATTTATCATAACGGGTATAAATCGAATCACGGGTAGTTCCTGCAATCTCGGTAACTATATTCCGGTCTTCACCGATAAACGCATTGACAATAGATGATTTGCCGGCATTAGGACGACCAACCACCGCAAAACGGGGAATATCTTCATCTAGAATCTCATCGGTTTCTTTCTTAAATTTAGTAAGAATCAAGTCCAGCAAATCACCGGTTCCACTTCCACTTAGGGCAGAGATACAATAAGGATCTCCCAATCCCAATGAATAAAACTCTGCTGCATCATACTGCAGGTCATTGTTGTCGGTCTTGTTTGCCACCATTATTACAGGAGTTTTAGAACGACGCAAAATAGCAGCAACCTGCATATCAAGGTCGGTAACTCCATTCACAACATCTACAACAAACAGAATGACATCAGCTTCATCCATAGCCAATACAACCTGCTTGCGGATTTCTTCTTCAAAAATATCGTCCGAATTAACTACCCATCCTCCGGTATCTACCACTGAGAATTCTTTTCCCAGCCATTCACATTTTCCATACTGGCGGTCGCGGGTTGTTCCGGCCTGTTCATTCACAATAGCCTGACGCGTTTTCGTCAGACGATTAAACAGTGTCGACTTTCCCACATTGGGACGTCCTACAATCGCTACTAAATTTCCCATAATTGTTTTTCGTTTACGGCTTCGCAGCCGATATTAATCTAATTGATAGCCAAAATTCTTCAACTCCTTATCTGAGCTTCTCCAATCTTTATCCACCTTCACAAAAGTTTCCAGATAGATTGTTTTCTGGAAAAAGTGCTCCAGTGTCTTTCTGGCTTCTGTAGCCACTTTTTTCAGCGCTTTTCCCTGTCGGCCGATGATAATCCCCTTCTGGGAATCACGCTCTACATAAATCACTGCATTGATGTGAATACTCTTGGCTTCTTCTTTAAACTGTTCAACCACAACCTCTACTGCATAAGGAATTTCCTTATCGTAATACAGAAGAATCTTTTCGCGTATAATCTCTGTAACAAAGAAACGAGCAGGCTTATCCGTCCACTGGTCCTTCCCGAAATAAGGAGGGGAGTCGGGCAATAAGCTCTTGATACGCTTCATAACGACATCCACATTAAATTTTGCCATAGCTGAGATGGGGATAATTTCAGCCTGAGGCAACATTTCATGCCACTCCTCAACAAGCTTCACAAGATTCTCCTGATTGGTCAGGTCGATTTTATTGATTAGCAGCAAAACGGGTATTTTCAGGCCACGGACCTTCTCCATAAAGTCTGCATTCTTGTCGGGTTTTTCAACTGTATCGGTTACATACAGCAACACGTCAGCATCTACCAATGCCGATTCAGAAAAATTCAGCATAGACTCCTGAAGCTTATAATTCGGTTTAAGTACCCCCGGAGTATCAGAGAAGACAATCTGCATATCATCCGTATTTAAAATTCCCATAATACGATGACGAGTAGTCTGTGCCTTGAATGTTGCGATAGAAATACGTTCACCTACCAGCAAATTCATCAAAGTAGACTTTCCCACATTAGGATTACCTACAATATTTACAAATCCGGCTTTGTGCATAATCTTGATATTTTAGTTTACAGACAAAAAAACGCATCAGTTCGAGATGCGTTTTTTCGTATGTGAATTTAATTCTATTCAATTATTTATTACCGTCATAACCCCACTTCACGTAAGCTGCACCCCAAGTAAATCCGGCACCGAAAGCAGTGAAAATGATGTTATCGCCTTTCTTCAACTGTTTCTCATAGTCCCATAAACAGAGAGGCAGTGTTCCGGCACTGGTATTACCATAACGCTGAATGTTAATCATCACTTTATCCAAAGGAACTTCCAAGCGTGAAGCAACAGCATCAATAATACGCATATTTGCCTGATGAGGAACAATCCAGTCGATATTATCTTTGTTCAGCCCGTTTCGTTCTGCTATCTGAGCAGTAACGTCCGACATATTAGATACAGCATACTTAAATACAGTTCTTCCCTCTTGATACAAATAGTGCATCTTGTTATCTACAGTGAAATAAGAAGGAGGACAAACAGAACCGCCTGCCTTCATATGCAGGAAAGGAAGTCCTTTACCGTCGGTTCTCAAAATAGAATCCATGATACCGAAATCTTCCGTGGTTGCTTCTACCATACAGGCTGCAGCTCCATCACCAAAAATCGGACAAGTGGCACGGTCTGAGTAGTTCACCATTGAAGACATTTTATCTGCACCTACAATGATAATCTTTTTATGACGTCCTGACTGAATCATACTAGCAGCAGTCTCCATAGCATACAAGAAACCGCTGCATGCAGCCTGCAAATCGAATGCATAAGCATTCTTTAATCCCAGCTTATCACAAAGGATAGAAGCCGTAGAAGGGAAATGATAGTCAGGAGTAGTGGTAGCAACAATTACACAATCTACAGAAGCAGGATCTGAATTTGTTTTCTGCATTAACTGTTTTGCAGCTTTACGAGCCAAATAAGAAGTACCTAAGCCCTCTTCATTCAGAATACGTCTTTCCTTTACTCCAATACGGGTCATAATCCACTCATCGTTGGTATCTACCATTCTTGACAACTCTTCGTTGGTCAAAACATAGTCAGGAACATACCCACCGACTCCTGTAATTACAGCATTTATTTTTTCCATCATTCCAAGTTTTGAATTGCGCATTAAAAAAAAAGAAGCCAGAGAGCCGAAAAGCTCTCCGGCTTTATTCTTTCATTTTAAACACACAAAGTGTTCATCGAAGCTTTAATTAAAGAGCAGCTTCTTTTTCAATTGCTAATTTACCTCTATAATAACCGCAAGCTCCACAAACTGTGTGATAAACATGCCATTCACCGCAGTTAGGGCAAATAGCTAACGTAGGAGCAACTGCTTTATCATGAGTTCTTCTCTTAGCAGTTCTCGTCTTTGACTGTCTTCTTTTAGGATGTGCCATTTTCTTAAACTTTATTTAATTATTATCTAATATTTTCTTTAACTCATTCCACCGGGAATCTATTATGCGGCTTTCATTATCCAATTCGTCCGACTCCTCTGTTAAATCGCCTTCATCTGTATTATCGTCTTCAGTTAAAGATATAGCCAAATGCTGACTCAATGCTCCGAGCATATCTTCATTACATTGACCTAACGCATGTACATGTTTCATTGGCAGACTTAATGCAACGAACTCGTAAATAAACCACGCAACATTTATATAGCCTTCTTCTTCGGGGATAATTACAAAATCATCTCCATCTGAAAACTCCAGACCCAGCTTTACTTTTAACGTATTATCAGTTTCCACCGGAATTTCCATATCATCCAAACAGCGGTCACAAGAAACCGTTACTTTACCTTCTATATGAAAATCCAAAATATAAACGCCTAAGCCTTTCTTTACATTCAAAAGAACGTTTAGTGTTCCTTTTTGTACTTCAGGAGCTTCTATATCTTCAAAGAATTGATTATCTAATGCATACTCATATTGGCATGAGCTTTCACGCATATTTCTCAATTCAACCTTATATGTACTTAACTGTCCCAATACGATATACTATATAAACTGGGCGACAAAGATACGAATAATTATTTATTTTATCTAATCTTTTCCCCTTTTTCTTTCTATCTATGGGTACAAAAAAAATCCCCGCCCTTCGCAAGAAGAACGGGGACTCAAGACGGCGACTAC
>CAUDXH010000033.1 GCA_958453305.1 uncultured Bacteroides sp.
GGTAGTCGCCGTCTTGAGTCCCCGTTCTTCTTGCGAAGGGCGGGGATTTTTTTTTTGTCCCTGCACGGGCGGTGACCTGCCGCTATGCTCCCGTGCTCCTGCGGATGCTTCTTTCCTAGACGAAGGTTTCTTTGCCTGCATCTGTTCTAATAGGCTTTGCTGGGCTTTTATATTTGATCTGATACATCTATCCGTCAGAGAAAGAAAATGCCGTACAATCGCTTGTACGGCATGATGTATATATAATATTATATAAATAATAAGGTACTTTATTTTTTGTTTTCTTTTGAGTGTGGATAGTCAATGGTATAATGTAATCCCCTGCTTTCTTTTCGTTCCATAGCTTGTCGCGTAATTAAATAACCTACGTTAATCATATTACGTAGCTCACAAATCTCACGTGATGCCTTTACTCGTTTAAATAAGCGTTCTGTCTCTTCATAAAGGATATCCAACCGATTCCAAGCACGTACCAATCGGATATTACTTCTTACAATACCCACATATGATTCCATAATCTGATTAACTTCTTTCATGCTTTGCGTAATCAGAATACGTTCTTCTGTACTGATTGTACCATCATCATTCCACTCTGGAATATCTTCATTGAAATCATATCTGTCGAAAACACTGATGGCATGACGCGCAGCAGCATCGGCATAAACAATGGCTTCAATTAATGAATTTGAGGCTAAACGGTTTCCTCCATGTAAGCCAGTACATGAGCATTCTCCTAAAGCATAAAGTCTTTTGATGCTGGATTGTCCGTCTAAGTCAACTTTAATACCTCCACAGAGGTAATGGGCTGCAGGAGCTACAGGAATATAATCTTTTGTAATATCGATACCTAAGCTCAGACATTTTTTATAAATGTTAGGGAAGTGTTTTTTGGTTTCTTCCGGATCCTTGTGAGTTACATCTAGATAGACATGATCTTCACCACGCTGTTTCATTTCGTTATCAATTGCACGAGCAACGATATCGCGGGGAGCCAGAGAAAGGCGAGGATCATATTTTTGCATAAATTCTTCCCCATCCAGATTTTTTAAGACAGCTCCATAACCGCGCATTGCTTCTGTAATAAGAAAGCTGGGTCGGTCTCCCGGGTGATAAAGAGCTGTTGGATGGAACTGGATAAATTCCATATCTTTTACCATTCCTTTAGCACGGTAAACCATTGCAATGCCATCTCCTGTTGCCACCAACGGATTGGTAGTATGAGTATATACAGCTTCACATCCTCCTGTAGCCATCACGGTAACCTTTGAAAGGAAAGTATCTACTTCGCCTGTCTTTTCATTTAACACATAGGATCCGAAGCATTTGATTCCGGGTGTATGGCGAGTTACAATAATTCCTAAATGATGCTGTGTAATGATTTCAACAGCATAAAAATTACTGAATACCGTAATATTAGGATGTTTTTTTACAGCCTCTATCAGGCTGGTTTGTATTTCAGCTCCTGTGTTATCTTTATGGTGAAGAATTCGAAACTCAGAGTGTCCGCCTTCTTTATGTAAATCAAACTCTCCTTGTTCATTTTTATCAAATTCCACTCCCCATTTAATCAGCTCTTCAATTTGAGCAGGAGCATTTCTGACTACTTTTTCAACAGCTGCCGGGTCACTAATCCAGTCTCCTGCCACCATTGTATCGTGGATATGCTTTTCAAAGTTATCCACCTTTAAATTAGTAACTGAAGCAATTCCTCCTTGTGCATAAAACGTGTTTGCTTCTTCTAGTCCGGCTTTGCAGATAAGTGCAACCGAACCTTTTTGCGCTACTTTTAGCGCAAAACTCATTCCGGCTATTCCTGAACCGATAACGAGAAAATCGAACTTCCTTATCATGGTGATGTATATGTATGTGGCACAAAGCTACAAAAAAACTGATTTGAAAGCATGCTGTAATGTCTTTTTTTCGTTCAATCGCTTGTTTTCAGATAGAATTTATTATCTTCACGAGGTAATTTACGTAAATTTAAATCGATGAGAACTTTTCATTCGAAAGTAGGTTGGTGGTACTGGGCGGTTATTGCTTTATGTTCCTGTTTCATGTTCTTTACATTTTGGGTTCATGAAATACTGCTTACCCTTTTCTTTGCCTTATTTGTTATTTTTGAAATAGAGATGCTGATTCATACACAATATGTAGTTATGGAAAAGACTACGCTTTCTGTCCGTACAGGGCGTTTTATGAAAAGCGTTTCTATTCCGCTAGAGCAGATTGTCAGTATAGAGAAGAGCCATTCTTTTGAGTCGGCTCCGGCTTTGTCTTTATCTCGCCTTAAGATTACTTACAGAAAAAAAACGTCAACGGATTATATCTTGATTTCCCCTAAGAATCCGGACGATTTTGTAAAAGTGTTGCTGAAGGCAAATCCATCGATTATTCTAAACATGTAAATCTTAAAAATCTATTTGATATGGTACGTGAATTTAAAATTCGTAGAACTCCTTTTAAAGTTTGGCTGGGAGTTACGATTGTGATTCTTGCAATTATTCTTTTTGCTTTAAAAACAGAGAACTATTGGAATCTGTTACCAATAGTAGTTCCTGTATTGTTATTGATAGATGAGTTGATGACCCGTGTTCAAGTACAGGAAAATGGAGATATTTGGTTGAAGCGCGGATTTAGTGGCAGCATCAAGGCATATGGAGTAATGCGTATTGTCCGCCGAAAGAACTCATGGCTTAAAGGCAGAGTAACCATTCACTATACAAGAGGTTTTATCAATTTTGATCCAGACGATTTAGATGGTTTCATTCGTTGTGCCCGAGAAAGAAATCCCCATGCTGATTATCGGGACGAGTAACTGTGCTGTAATTAACCAAATCTTAATATACAATGAAATATCAAGTAGCAATTATCGGTGGAGGTCCTGCCGGATATACAGCAGCCGAGGCTGCCGGAAAAGCAGGATTAAGTGTGGTTTTATTTGAAAAAAACAACTTGGGTGGAGTCTGTCTGAATGAAGGATGTATTCCAACTAAAACCTTGCTTTACTCTGCTAAGGTATACGATTATACACGCCATGCTTCCAAGTATGCAGTAAACGTATCTGATTCTTCTTATGATTTAGGTAAAATCATCAGTCGTAAATCGAAAGTGATACGTAAACTGGTTTTAGGAATAAAGGCAAAGTTAACAGCTCAGCAGGTTACAATTGTTTCAGGCGAGGCATATATAGCCAATCAGCATACCGTAATTTGTGGAGATGAAAGTTACGAATGCGACTATATGATTGTTTGCACAGGCAGTGAAACATTTATTCCACCTATTCAAGGAGTTGATCAGATAGACTATTGGACGCACCGTGATGCTTTAGCCAATAAAGAGACTCCTTCTTCATTGGCTATTGTGGGAGGAGGAGTAATCGGCATGGAGTTTGCTTCATTTTTCAACAGTTTGGGTGTAAAGGTTACGGTTATTGAAATGCTTGATGAAATTTTAGGAGGCATTGATTGTGAAATAGCTGGTCTTTTGCGTTCCGAATATGCCAAGCGCGGTGTGACTTTCTTGCTTCGTACGCGCGTTACGGCTTTCGAAGAAGGAGATCATGGCACTATCATTCATTATGAAAATGCGGATGGAGCAGGCAAAGTAGAAGCTGAAAAACTGCTGTTGAGTGTAGGACGGCGACCAGTAGTGAAGGGTTTTGGATTAGAAAATTTAAATTTAGAATTGACAGAGCGTAAATCAGTTAAGATAGATGAGCATATGCAGACCTCGGTAAAAGGAGTTTATGTATGCGGAGATTTAAATGGCGTTTCACTTTTAGCTCATACAGCTGTTCGTGAAGCAGAAGTAGCTGTTCATCATATTATAAATGAGTCAGATAAAATGAGCTATCAGGCTATTCCAGGAGTTGTATATACGAATCCTGAAATTGCATCAGTAGGTTTGACGGAAGAGATCTTGAAAGCTACGGGTCGTTCGTACAAAGTAATCAAGCTTCCGATGGCTTATTCAGGACGTTTTGTTGCTGAAAATGAAGGGGTAAACGGATTGTGCAAAGTGCTGGTAGATGACGATGACCAAATTTTAGGAGTTCATATACTGGGAAATCCGGCTTCAGAACTCATTGTTATAGCAGGAATGATGATAGAAGACGGACGGAAGTTCTCTGACTGGAAACGTTATGTATTTCCTCATCCTACAGTGGGAGAGATATTCAGAGAGTTATAATGCAAGTAGGAAGTTTACAATAAAAGGACGTTGAACCTGTTGTGAAAAGGGATTAAAGCCGAATAACGACTAAAATTCAGATTGGTTTTAGTCCCTTCTTTTTTTGAGAACAAAAAGATAACTGAGTAATGAAACATATTGTATGGCTCTTTCTTTGTTGGGCTTGTTTTACAGAAGTGGCAAGAGCACAAACTTTGGTAGAAAAGATTGATGCTTTGCTTTCCTCGGAATCCATTTTAAGAACATCTGAAGCGGGTATTGCTATTTATGATCTAACTGCGGATAAGTCGGTTTATGCTTATCAGGCAGAGAAACTATATCGTCCGGCTTCGATAGAAAAAGTAATTACCTCAGTTACTGCTTTGGCTCAATTAGGGAAAGACTATCGCTATAAAACTCGTTTAGCATATACAGGAACCATTACAGACGGAGTTCTGGAAGGTGATTTATATGTAGTTGGAGGATTTGATCCTGAATTTATGGAAAGCGATATGCAACTGCTTGCTGATACCATACAGTTTTCAGGCATTCGTCAGATTAAGGGAAAACTGATAGGGGATGTATCATTGATGGATTCTGTTTATTGGGGGAACGGGTGGTCATGGGATGATACACCCGAAGCTTTTCAGCCTTATCTTTCCCCCTTGATGCTTAATCGGGGTTGTGTAGATGTCATGGTTTCTCCCGGAGCCGTAGGAGAGCCCGGAAAGATTGTTGTTTCTCCAGAATCAGATTATTATGAAATAAAAAACCACTCACTTACTCAAGTCAGCCATGCCGGCAAACTGAAAGTAACGCGCAACTGGCTGGAAAATGGAAATACGCTGCTTGTTTCCGGCAATGTGGTTGCTTCTCGTAAGCGAACCTTAAATCTGTATAATTCGCAGCGCTATTTTATGCAAACCTTCCGTTATATTTTACAGAAAAATGGGGTTGAAATACCTTCCGACAGTTTAGCGTTTGGTAAGCTTCCGGAAGATGCTGCTTCACTTTGCTTTTGTATCCGTCCGCTGGAAACCGTATTAAACCGTGCACTGAAAGAAAGTGATAATTTGGCAGCAGAATCTATGTTCTATCATTTGGGGGGGTATTACGCGGGAAAATCAGAAGGAATAAGCAGCGAAGACGGGCAAAAGGCTATCTACGAATTTATGGAGAATTACATAGGATATCCGTCTCGTTCTTATAAAATAGTGGATGGAAGTGGAGTTTCGCTTTATAATTATGTATCTCCTGACTTAGTCTTAGCTTATTTGAAGTACGCTTACCGGCATCCAGATATATATGATTCTTTTTACGAAGGTCTTCCTATAGCTGGAATAGATGGAACATTAGAGCATCGGATGAAGAAAAGTCAGGCATGTAGAAAAGTACGGGCAAAGACGGGAACGGTGACAGGAATCAGTTCGCTGGCTGGGTATGTGGAGTCTCATTCCGGTCATATTTATGCTTTTGTTATCATTAATCAGAATGTATTGAGAACAGCTCAGGCACGCAGCTTTCAGGATAAAATCTGTGAGATTTTAGTGACTGAGTGATGCGTATGATAAGATAAATAAAAAGCAGTATGAGTTTGAGTAATAAAGCATAACTGAATGTTTTAAACGTGTTTTTTTTGGTTGCATGATTTATGTACCCTTTTTGCACGATTTATAGTAATATGATTATATTGAATTTTATAGTTTTGCATAACATTACTTAATTTAATACAATCATTATGAATAAACGTTTCTTGAATTTAGCACTATGGATGCTCTTTTCAGCAGTCCTTTGTGGAACGGGTTGTAGTGACGATGTTACTTATCCAGATGTAGATGGACAAGAACCTGTTGCAGCTTTAAAAACTACCCACATTCAAAGTGGAGCTGGTCATGACTTCACCATTGAAGGAACTCTAACCGATGCGGATGGCATTAGTTCTATTAAGTTGGAATGTGCTGATCTTAATTTAAACAAAACAATTGATTTAATTACTATTTATGGAGAACCCAAAAACTCTTATGAATTAAGCTACAAGTTTAATATTTTGGCTGATGAAATTGGGGAACAATTTACTGTTAAAGTAACAGTAACAGATGTGGGGGGACGTTCTACTTCACAAGATGTGTTAGTTACCATGGATGGGGATTTTGAAGCTCCGAAGTTTGTAAACGTACCGGGAAAATCAGTTGCCTTATTATTAAAGGAAGGGGTAACTCCTAAATACACAGTTAAATTAACGGTAACAGATGACCGTGCCTTAGACTATGTGACAATTAATATAGAAGGTATAGAAGGCTATTCTTCTTTGAAAGTAGACGCAGAAGGAAAAACTGAACTTTCAATTTCTAAAGAACTTGAAATTCCAAATGAAATTAAGAACTACAATATGAGTTTTGTTGTTGTAGATAAAGTTGGAAATCAGGTTGCTGTAAATAGTGTTCTTTCAGTAGATGAATTAAAAGATTTTGAGAAAATATATCTTGCAGATGTTGAAACTGTTGAAGAACTAAATAGTGATGTTTTTGGTGTTCCAATGGTAATTGAACATACAGGTGAGTTTGAATATACTGCAAAATATTATAATAAGTCTGCTGGCACTAATATTTATTTCTTGCCACAAAAAAATGACTTTGCTCCTGTTTGTTTTGGGCTTTCTCAAACAGATGAAAATCTGATAAGCTATGCATCTAATAAAGAAGGTGTGAATCCTCTTGTATTGGAACAAGCTAATAAATATTATAAGATTACCTTTAACACTAAAAGCGGAGCTTATAATGTTGAGACTTATTCTGTAGAAGAAGCAACAGATCCAATAAAATATCAATATGGACAGCCTTGTTTTGACCGCTGGGAGAATGGAAGCGAAATGATTAATTTTTATATTGGCTGGGGAAGCTCACCTCAGGATGCAGGAAATCATCGTTTCGCACAAGATGTAAATAATCCACATTTGTTCTATTATCCTTCTGAGGGAAAATGGTCTCTTGCCTCAGGAGAAGAAATGAATTTTATTATCTCTAACTATCACCCTGATGGTTGGTGGGATCATGTAGAATGGAGATGCGATAATTCTACTGATGTAGAGAAATTCGGATATTTTAGTAAGAAAGGTGATGTAAATCCTAATTGGGAAGGTGAAAATCAAAAATGGCCAGATGGTTCATCTGTTCAAGATAATTGGATGAAGCCTGTTGTTACTAATGAGGGAAATTATGTATTCGAATTTGATGCCCATTTAGGTAGAGGTAAGATTGTTCCTGCAAAATAATAAACTAATAATCATAATAATATGAAGAAGCAATTTTTAATAGTATGTCTGTTGCTGCTTTCACTATGTGGCTACGCACAGACTCTTACTGTAAAAGGTATCGTGACTTCAGCGTCTGATAAAGAACCGATGATTGGTGCTACAGTACAAATCAAAGGTACTGGTAATGGTACAATTACTGGATTAGACGGTGACTATATGTTAACAAATGTATCATCGGATGCAGTATTAGTATTTTCAACCATCGGATATGATACACAAGAAATTCCGGTAAACGGTAAAGAAGTTATCAACGTGGTATTGAAAGAGTCATCAGAGTTGTTGGAAGAGGTTGTAGTGATTGGTTACGGTACAGTAAAGAAGAGCGACTTGACTAGTTCTATTTCTACTGTGAAAGGAAAAGAAATTACACAAACCGTAACAGGTAATGCGATGGATGCATTGCAAGGTAAAGTAAATGGTGTGCAAGTTTCAAGCGGAGGTGGTCCGGGTACCGCTCCGAAGGTGTTAATCCGTGGTGTAACGACTGTAAACGGAAGTAACCCGTTATATGTTGTTGATGGTATGCCGGTTGGTGATAATATCAACTTTTTGAATAGTAATGATATTGAGTCAATGGAAGTGTTAAAAGATGCTTCGGCTGCTGCTATTTATGGTACCCGTGCTTCGAATGGTGTTATCTTGATTACCACAAAAAAAGGGAAAGCAGGAAGAACCAGTATTAATTTTACAACCTCAGTAGGTTTTCAAACTATTGCAAAGCCAGATATAGCAGGACTTGATGAATATAAAGAAGTATATAGCAAGCGTTATACTAATGATGGATCTACTTCAAACTGGAATGATATCGGAGCAACAACTAACCCCGGTGGAACTGATTGGTGGGACACTGTGGTAAACAAAACTGCTTTGGTTCAGAACTATGCGTTGAGTGTTGCCGGAGGTACAGACAAGCTTGTTTATAATTTCAGTGTAGGATATTATCGCAACAATTCACAATTTGATGTAGGTTATTGGGATAAGATTAATGTGCGTTTGAATACAGAATATACTTTTAACAAGTATGTGAAGATGGGAGTTGATATTGCCCCGCGTATGGAATCATGGGAAGATACCCCTGATGTCTTTTCGGCTGCTATGCATATGGACCCGAGTACTCCGGTTTTCCGTCCTCAAGAAGAATGGGTGGACAATGAATTCGACAATTACCAGCGTTCGTATAATAACGAGACTTGGAATCCTGCAGGATCTATAGCCCGTTCGAATTCTTATTCACGCGACTTGGGTGCTATCATGAACACTTACTTGCAAATAAATCCGATTGAGAAACTTACATTGCGTACTCAGTTTGGCGCAAATGCTCATTATCGCCGTACTGATAAGTTTACTCCTAAGTTTACAATGGATGCTTTGGAAAAAGCCGATCAAAGTGAAATTTCACGTCAATCACAAGAGTGGTTGGACTGGAACTGGACAAATACGGTTACTTACATCGATACATTTGCCGAAAAACATAACCTGAATGTAATGGGAGGTTTTACAGCAGAACGTTATGCATGGTATAATACGAAAGCTTTGCGTAAGGATGTTCCTAACAATATGGATCAGATGCAGGAAGTAAATGCCGGTGATCCTTCAACTGATGTGGCAAACGGAGAAACTACTTATAACTCAATGGTATCTTTCCTTGGACGTGTGATGTATAACTATGCTAACCGTTATTATATTTCAGCATCCGTACGTGCCGATGGATCTTCTCGTTTTCCGAAAGGAAGCCGTTATGCTGTATTTCCGTCTGTATCTGCTTCATGGCGTGTAACTGGTGAGGAATTTATGGAAAACCAGAATATCTTTAGCGATTTGAAACTTCGTGGAGGATGGGGACGTGTAGGTAATCAGAATATTGATAATAACGCAACATTGACTTTGCTCGACCAAACACAATATATCTTTGGCAATACATTGACCAATGGGTATTTTGTAAGTAAGATTGGTAACAACAATCTGAAATGGGAGACAGTGGAAGACTGGAATGTAGGATTGGATATGTCGTTCTTGGACGACCGTTTGGGGGTGACATTCGAATATTTCCAGAAGAAGTCAAAAGACATGCTTTATAAGAAACAGAATATCTTTGCCATCGGTTATCCTGATTGGAACAGTACGGTATGGATGAATGTAGGTAGCATGAAGGCTTACGGATGGGAATTGGGATTGAGCTGGCATGATCAGGCAGGAAAAGATTTCTCTTATAATGTAGGGTTGAATCTTTCTTCAGTTCGTAATAAAGCCATAAAGTTCTCTGGTGATGGACCGATTTATACAGGTGGATTTAACAGTGACCAGATTATCAGCAATGAAGATGGGGCTTTGATTTCACGTTTCTATGGTTATGTTGCCGATGGACTTTTCCAAAACTGGAGTGAAGTGTATGCACATACAGATGAACATGGGACATTGGTTCAGCCAAATGCACAGCCCGGTGATATTCGTTTTAAGGACTTAAATCATGATGGCAAGTTGGATGCGAGCGATAAAGCCTTTATTGGTAACCCATATCCAGATTTGATGATTGGCCTTAACTTAGGCTTTACTTATAAAAATGTAGATTTTGCTGCTAACTTCTATGGTACGATCGGAAATGATATTTTCAACACTACGAAAGGTATGTATTCTGGTGCAGGTGGACAGAATGTATGGAAAGGTACACTTGGAAAAGCATGGGATGGAGAAGGAACAAGCAATGATATTCCACGCTTGTCATACAATGACAAAAACCTAAACTATAACCGTGTATCAAGTTTCTATGTGGAAGATGGTTCTTACATGCGTTGTAAATTGCTTCAAGTAGGGTATACCCTACCTAAACAATGGGTTGGAGGAGCTAATTTGCGCGTTTCATTCTCGGCACAGAATCCGTTTACCATTACCGGTTATTCAGGTATGGACCCAGAACGCCCAATGCTGAATGCTGAAGGTAGTGTAATTGAGACGGGTATTGATAACATTGCTTATCCGAATCCACGTACATTCTTATTTGGTATCGACTTTAAATTTTAATCATTGACAGACCATGAAAAGATTCTTTGCAATATTTACAATGGCTGCCGCATTGGCAGGATTTACTTCTTGTGAGGACTTCCTTGATGAGGAGGTACGCGGACAGCAAAACCTTGATACTTACTTTCAGTCGGAAGAGGACTGCAAGGCTTATATAACCGGATGCTATCAGGATATTACCTGCGGCGGATGGTGGAACATTAATACCGTATGGTTGCTTTCTGAAATGTGTAGTGATGATGCGTGGATGGGAAATACTGTGCAAAGTCAAAGTGATTATATATCTTTAGCACATTATCAAGGTAACGGGGCAAGTAATGGACCGATTTCAAACTTTTGGCAATATCGTTATAAAGCTATTTTGCGTTGTAATATCGGTATAGATCGTATTGAAAAGACTGAGATGGAAGATAAGGACTTGCAGGCACGTCTTGTGGCTGAAGCTCGCTTCTTGCGTGGTTACTTCTATTTTGAATTGGTTCGTAACTTTGGGGGCGTCCCATTGATTACTGGATTCTTGCTACCAGAACAGATACAGGGAATAAAGCGTTCTTCTTCTGCTGATATATATGCTTTTATAGAAGAAGACTTGAAAGCTGCTGCTGATGTATTGCCTAAGCGTAGTGAATATGCGGAGGCTGATATGGGGCGTGCCACTAGTGGCGCTGCACTTGGCTTGTTAGGAAAAGTATATCTTTATCAGGAAAAATGGAATGAAGCACGTGACGTGTTGAAGAAACTGGTTCCGGAATCAGGATATACAGGTGATGATGCACAGACTTCTGAATATGATTTACTTGATGATTTCGGACAGGTTTGGGACAAAGACTATGACAACAGCGAGGAAAGCCTTTTTGAAGTGCAGTATGAATATGATGAGTCACTTTTGGTTGGAGGCTCACTTTCTACAGTAACAGGAGCACGTGCTTGTGGTACAGCAATGGGAGACGGATGGGCATGGTGTCAGCCAACTGCAAATCTTGAAGCTGCCTATTCAGAGGATGATGTACGCCGTGATTGGACTATTCTTAAATCAGGTGCAACAGAGATTAAAGGTGAAACTACTGATAATTTTACTAAGATAGTAAAAGATAATCAAGATGCTTTAGGTAAGGAAAAATATAAAGGATATACAGATGAATATGGCTGGGATGCAAATTGTTTGATAATAGATCCTTCTGTACATAAATCCGGACGTATTATTCGCAAGTACTTTCTGCCGTTAAATGACCGCCCTGCGGTATATAATACCGACAAGAGTCCTCTGAATCATCGTATTCTTCGTTATGCCGATGTCTTGTTGATGTATGCGGAGGCTTGTAATGAACTGAATGACGATGCACAGGCACGTACAGCATTGAATAGAGTACGTGAACGTGCTAAATTAGCACCGGTCAACGTGAGTGGAAATGAACTTCGCAAGGCAATCCGTAACGAGCGCCGTTTGGAATTAGCATTCGAGCAAAACCGCTTATACGATATCCGTCGTTGGAAAGACGATAACGGAAAACCGGTTATCTCGAATTTGATGGGTGCAAATGGAACATTTGTAAAATGGAATACAGACCCTGCTACTCGTGATCAAATGGAATGGGAAAATCAGGGTGAAGCCAGTGATAAAGGTAAGTCATTCCGTGAAGACCGTGACCTTGTCTTCCCCATACCTTTGTATGAAGTGACCATGTCTAATGGTTCTATCGAGCAGAATCCGAACTGGAATTAATTTGAATTGAATTTCTTACCCTCGTTTTATCAACAGATATTTGATCGGGTTGATAGGCGAGGGTATATTTTTTAGAATAATTGAACTATGAATTTTTTAGGAAAGTCTTTATACACAGTTGGTCTCATTGCATTAATGGCATGTAGTGATGATAATGCACCTGAAACACCGAAACCTGAAACTCCGGATACTCCTGAGGTAAGCGTAGAAAAATCAGTGACTATTAATTTAGGGGAGAAATATCAGATAATGGAAGGATTCGGAGCTTCTGACTGTTGGACTCCTGCTTATGTAGGAAAATATTGGACTTCAGGTCGTGATAAGATTTCGGAGTTACTTTTTTCTTCAGAGATACAAAACGGACAACCTAAGGGAATCGGCTTGTCAATGTGGCGTGTAAACTTAGGGGGTGGTACGATGGAAAAGGGTGAAGCAAGTGGTTTGGTCGATGCGTCACGGCGTGCCGAGTCCTATTTGAATGATGATGGAACAATGGACTGGACGCATTGCGAAGGACAGCGTTATTTCATGAAGCGGGCAAAAGAGTTGGGATGTAACCGTTTTGTTTTATTCAGTAATACTCCTCCCGTACAATATACATTAAACGGTAAAGGATATTCAGCAAATGGGGGAAATACCAATCTGAAAGCTGATTGTTATGATGATTTTGCCCGTTATATGGCAGAGGTTGCCCGTCATTATGTGGATGAGGGGTATGCTGTTTCACACATTTCTCCGGTAAATGAACCTCAGTATAATTGGGACGGTACGAATCAAGAAGGAAGTGGATGGACAAATAATGAGGTTGCTTCTTTGGCAAGAGAACTGAATGCTCAGTTGACTATGAAAGGTCTCAATACTGACATCTTATTAGGGGAGGCTGGAGACTGGGAATACCTTTATCAAGTAAAGAATGATGCAGCACGTAGCAATGTACTTTCTGACTTCTTTACTCCTGGTTCTTCTGCTTATGTAGGCGATTTAGAGCATGTGAAGAAATTGATTTGTGGGCATAGCTATTGGACCGACGGAACGTGGGATGGCATGCGTAATGTGCGCAAAAAGGTGGCTCAAGCTGCTCAGCAATATGGTGTCAGTGTTTGGCAGAGTGAGTGGAGTATGTTGGGAGACGGATATAACTCTTCTGAGTTTGTCGGTTATGATGCTGCTTCACAGATGGATATTGCACTTTATATGTCAAAAGTCATCCATAATGATTTGACTGTAGCCGGTGTTACATCATGGAGTTATTGGGTTTCAATGGATATTTCACGTTGGAATCAGAAAAACAGATTCTTATTAATATCTCTTGTTCCTGATGGTTGGAGCGGTGACAAGGAAAATATTGATAATTTAGATAAGGAAGGCACTTTCCAAGATACTCCTACACTTTGGACTCTTGGTAACTATAGCCTTTTTATTCGTCCGGGTTACCGTCGCGTTTCGATGCAGATGGCAGAGTCTCGCAGCTTTTTCGGGTCAGCATGGATTTCTCCAGAAGAGGATAAAGTGGTGGTGGTGTATAGTAACCTTTCCGGAAAAGGTGTCCGCTTAAATGAAAGTCATCAAAACTGGGGACGTGAAGTTGCTACTATTACTACTTATACCACTTCTGGCGACAAGAAGTTAAATGAGTTAAAACTCTCAGCCGATGATACAGTTATTTTAGATGCAAAGAGTGTAACTACGGTGGTATATTCTTTAAAATAAGGAGTTGGTTATCAATAGTTCGTTAAAAATTCGCCAAGCCTAAGCGGCTCTGGCAGTAAATAAAA
>CAUDXH010000034.1 GCA_958453305.1 uncultured Bacteroides sp.
GTGAATCCACTGGTGTTTGAGACCAGCGCGTCTACCGATTCCGCCATCTGGGCATTTGTCTTATTTGCGGTGCAAAGATATACACTTTTCCGGAATCTGCAAAATTTAAACCCACTTTTTTATTTATTTCTTATCAATCGAGCAGAATCAAGCCAAAGAAAGCCTCGCCAAATAAGCATAATTCTCTCCTTCTTCTATCTTTTCAGCCTTGAATCCATACTGCGCTGCATAGAATGCCAATGTCTCAAAGTCAATATACAGCCAGTCAAAGGGTTCTCCCTTTATCTGCTTATACTGCATACGGAAATCAATTTCTCCGTAATAATCACCCGCCAAATCAATCAGGTAACTTCCGTCTTCATCCTCAAACAGATATTTCAAGTCAGAGGAATCCATCAAAATACACCCTCCGGGATTCAACAACAATTTCATTCGTTGAAAAAAATTGCCTATATGCTCCAGCCTTCCTATAATTCCCGAACCATTCATCAGCATCAGAATCGTATCAAACCGTTCACAGAAACAAGGGTCAAACAAATCTTGCAGACGAGCATTCAGTCCACGTTCTTGCATGGTTTTTACTGCCAGTGGAGAAATATCAATAGCCAATGCCTCTTTTCCCATTTCATGTAAAGCCATCGAATGACATCCGCTTCCGCCACCAACATCTAATATACGGCCTTGAGCCAGCTGCAATGCAGTCTGCTCCGCAGAAGGCATTTCTTCATACACACGAAAAAGAGTTTCAACCGGAATTTCATCTTCATCAAACTGAGAAGAAAAAACACGCAGTCTTCCGGCTTTTCCAAAACGGAAATAATCATAGATGGCGGCTCCCATCGGATCTTTGTTGTCTGCTATCATATCTGCTCTCCTTTATTATTATGAGGGCAAATGTAAGCAATAAATGTTTATTTATTCGTTCTTTTTACATTCTTTTAGAATATACGGATAAAAATATTTGTTTTTATGCATAAAATTCAAAATATAACTGTAAATTTGCAGTCAATAAAGAATAATTATACAATGAAGAACAAGAATAACAGACTTGATTCCATTAAAATGATTATCTCAAGCAAAGAGATAGGAAGCCAGGATGAACTTTTACAGGAGCTTTCGAAGGAGGGATTTCAGTTAACACAGGCCACATTATCACGCGACTTAAAGCAACTCAAGGTAGCTAAGGCCGCCAGTATGAACGGAAATTATGTTTATGTACTGCCTAATAACACCATGTATAAACGAATGACCGACCCGCAAAGTGCCAGTGAAATGTTACGCCATAACGGATTCATCTCCATTGAATTTTCAGGAAACATAGCGGTCATCAAAACCCGCCCCGGCTATGCCAGCAGTCTGGCTTACGATATTGACATGCATAACTTTCATGAAATTATCGGTACTATCGCCGGCGATGATACCCTCATGCTGATTGTCCGTGAAGGATGCTCACACGAGAGTGTCAAACATTCGCTTTCTCAAATTATTCCAAATATAAACTTCTAAAACAATACACATAAAGAAATGGATACTACTAAACAAATTGATGTTATGGTAGCCGACGCCTCACACGAGGTTTACGTTGACACAATATTAACCACCATCAGAGAAGCTGCAAAAGTTCGCGGAACAGGTATCGCCGAACGTACACATGAATATGTAGCTACAAAAATGAAAGAAGGAAAGGCTATTATTGCATTATGCGGCGATGATTTTGCCGGGTTTACTTATATCGAATCTTGGGGGAACAAGCAGTATGTGGCTACTTCCGGACTAATTGTCCATCCTAAATACAGAGGATGCGGACTGGCTAAACGCATCAAGCACGCTTCATTTACTTTGGCACGCCTGCGCTGGCCTAAAGCTAAGATATTCAGTCTGACCTCGGGGGCAGCTGTCATGAAAATGAATACCGAACTGGGATACGTTCCGGTTACATTCAATGAACTGACTGACGATGAATCGTTCTGGAAAGGATGTGAAGGATGTATCAACCATGAAATTCTCATGACGAAAAAACGCAAATTCTGTATCTGCACTGCCATGCTTTACGATCCGGCACTGCATACAGATGATAAAATAAATAATTTCTAACAGAAAACTTACTCAGCTAATAAAAAGAACCGGCTTATCAGCCTGTTTCTCTAAAAGATATACGAATATGGAAGAAAAGAAGAAAGTTGTCGTTGCGTTCAGCGGCGGTTTGGATACCTCATTTACCGTGATGTATCTGGCAAAAGAAAAAGGTTATGAAGTATATGCCGCCTGTGCAAATACCGGCGGATTCAGCCCCGAACAGTTAAAGCAAAATGAAGAAAATGCGTATAAACTGGGAGCTGTGAAATACATTACCTTGGACGTAACGCAGGAATACTACGAAAAGAGCCTGAAATACATGGTGTTTGGTAATGTATTGCGTAACGGAACCTACCCTATTTCTGTAAGCTCTGAACGAATCTTCCAGGCATTGGCCATCGCACGCTATGCCAACGAAATCGGTGCACACGCCATTGCGCACGGCTCAACAGGTGCCGGAAATGACCAGGTGCGCTTTGACATGACTTTCCTTGTTATGGCTCCGGGAGTGGAAATCATCACATTGACCCGTGACATGGCATTGAGCCGCGACTATGAAATCAATTACTTAAAAGAACACGGTTTTGAAGCTGATTTCACTAAATTGAAATACTCATACAATGTGGGTATTTGGGGTACTTCTATCTGCGGAGGAGAAATCTTGGATTCCACTCAGGGCCTTCCGGAAAGTGCTTACTTGAAGCAAGTCACCAAAACAGGCTGTGAGCAGTTAAAGCTGGAATTCAAGAAGGGAGAACTATATGCTGTCAACGGAGAGGTTTTCGATGATAAAATCAAAGCCATCCAGAAAGTAGAAGAAATCGGTGCAGCTTATGGTATCGGACGCGATATGCACGTAGGTGACACCATTATCGGTATCAAAGGACGTGTAGGTTTTGAAGCTGCTGCCCCGATGCTGATTATCGGCGCACATAAGTTCTTGGAAAAATATACATTGAGCAAATGGCAGCAGTACTGGAAAGATCAGGTTGCCAACTGGTATGGTATGTTCCTTCATGAAAGCCAGTACTTAGAGCCTGTAATGCGCGACATTGAAGCCATGCTTCAGGAGTCGCAGCGCAACGTGAACGGTACAGCTATTCTGGAACTTCGCCCCTACTCTTTTGCTACCGTAGGTGTTGATTCTGAAGACGACTTGGTGAAAAATAAATTCGGTGAATACGGAGAAATGCAGAAAGGATGGACGGCAGAGGATGCAAAAGGCTTCATCAAAGTGCTTTCTACCCCGCTCCGTGCTTATTATGCCAACCATAAAGACGAGGAAAACGTATGATAAAAGTAGGAATTATTGGAGGAGCAGGATATACCGCAGGCGAACTCATCCGCCTGCTTTTGAATCACCCGGATGTAGATATCAAGTTTATCAACAGTTCAAGCAATGCCGGAAATAAAATCACCGACGTGCATGAAGGGCTGTATGGTGAAACTGAACTGGTGTTTACAGATGAGCTGCCTCTCGACTCTATTGATGTATTGTTCTTCTGTACCGCACACGGGGATACTAAAAAGTTCATGGACAGCCACAACATCCCGGAAGACTTGAAAATCATAGACCTTTCGATGGATTACCGCATCAAAAGTGGCGAACATGACTTTGTATATGGACTTCCGGAGTTAAACCGCCGTACCATCTGCAAGAGCAAGCATGTGGCTAATCCGGGTTGTTTTGCCACTTGCATTCAGTTAGGGTTACTACCTTTGGCCAAACACCTGATGCTGAACGGAGACGTAATGGTGAATGCCATTACCGGAAGCACCGGAGCTGGAGTTAAACCGGGGGCTACAACCCATTTCAGCTGGCGTAACAACAACATGAGCGTATATAAGCCATTTTCTCACCAGCATGTTCCCGAAATCAAACAGTCGCTAAAGCAACTTCAGAGCAGCTTTAATGCAGAAATTGATTTCATTCCCTACCGAGGCGACTTCGCCCGCGGTATCTTTGCCACTTTAGTTGTCAAGACAAAGGTAGAATTGGAAGAAATCGTCAAAATGTATAAAGAATTTTATGCTGAAGATTCTTTTACTCACATCGTGGAAAAGAATATCGACTTGAAGCAAGTGGTCAATACAAACAAATGCTTGATTCATCTGGAAAAACACGGTGACAAACTGCTGATTGTTTCATGTATCGACAATTTGCTGAAAGGGGCAAGCGGACAGGCAGTACATAACATGAACCTCATGTTTAACTTGGAGGAAACGGTAGGCCTGATGCTGAAACCATCTGCGTTCTAACTAAAGTTTTATTCACTTCAAATTCTATGAAACTATTCGATGTATATCCTCTGTTCGATGTAAACATCGTACGAGGCAAAGGTTGCCATGTATGGGATGATAAAGGACAAGAATATCTTGACCTTTATGGAGGACATGCCGTTATCTCTATCGGACATGCTCACCCGCATTATGTGGAAGCCATCAGCAAACAAGTGGCTACCCTTGGATTTTATTCAAACTCTGTAATCAATAAATTACAGCAAGAAGTAGCCGACCGCCTGGGGGCTATCTCCGGGTATGATGATTACCAGCTGTTCCTCATCAACTCTGGAGCTGAAGCCAATGAAAACGCAATGAAACTGGCGTCTTTCTACAATGGACGTACACGGATCATCTCATTTGCCAAAGCTTTTCACGGACGTACTTCACTGGCTGTGGAAGTAACAAATAATCCTAAAATCATTGCTCCTATCAATGATAACGGACATGTAACCTATCTTCCTTTAAATGATACCGAAGCCATGAAGGCTGAGATTGCTAAAGGGGATGTGTGTGCAGTCATCATCGAAGGAATACAGGGTGTAGGAGGGATTCAGTTACCCGACACTGAGTTTATGCAGGCTTTGCAAAAAGCATGTAAAGAAACAAATACGGTGCTGATTCTTGATGAAATCCAGTCGGGCTACGGACGCAGCGGTAAGTTCTTTGCCCATCAGTATAACGGCATACGTCCGGACATCATTACGGTTGCTAAAGGAATCGGTAACGGATTCCCTATGGCCGGAGTGCTAATCAGTCCTAAATTCACACCCGTTTACGGGCAGCTAGGAACCACCTTCGGCGGGAATCATTTGGCCTGTTCCGCTGCAATCGCCGTACTCGATATTATGAAGAAAGAAAGACTGGTAGATAATGCAGCTAAAGTTGGAGCGCATTTATCTGAAGAACTGAAAAAGTTTAAAGGAATCAAAGAAGTACGTGGACGTGGACTGATGATTGGAATGGAATTTGAACAGCCAATCAAAGAAATCCGCCAGCGCCTGTTATTCGAACAAAAGGTATTCACAGGAGTAAGCGGGACCAATGTAATCCGTCTGCTTCCCCCACTCTGCCTCAGCATGACCGAAGCAGATGACTTTTTAACTCGCTTGCATAAAGTTCTGAAATAAGCACCGATTCTTATAAACTTTAATACTGTGCCCGTGATTTGGAGGAGAAAAGCCACCGAGTCACGGGCACAAATTCTTCAGGTCGTTCTAAAGGAAATGCCTAAGTATCCGATGCAAAACGCTTAGACATTTTCATATCACACCGGAGAAATCTACCAGCCTGCGATATTTGTAACGACCAAACAGAAACTTTAGCATGATACAAAGCAAGAAGGGCTACTGCCTCACGCAGTAACCCTTCTTTAGTATTAAGTTAGTAATATTTAATTTGAGAGAATTGAAACTTCACAGCCTCACATATTCTGTTCTAAGATAAGTACTAACTATATATATAAAAGCAAATGAAAATGTTCTATCTCTTAGCTTCTCTTTCCCTTTCTGCATTAACAGGTACATTTTTCAGAGAGGCTTTTATGGTATCGGCTTCATAAGCCACCTGCGGATCAACAGAACGACGTTCAAACTGATCGTATACATAGACGATACCTCCTTCGGAATCTGCCAGCGAGTGCTTCACCACTCCACCCAATGTAAATATCAGCAAGAGCATGGCTGCTGCCTTAAACAAGGGTATGAAGCGTGTACGAACGGTTAAACGACGTGCCTTTACCACCGGACGCTCAATCTGCCTCAAAATGCGTTCATCGAAGTTCTCTCCCAAACCCTCCATGCTTTCCATATCCTCAAAAGCAAATAAGGACTTATAGCGGAACAAATGAGCCGGGAGTTCTTTCTGACGGAAGAAAGCCCGCAGAATCTGCTCTTCCTCAACAGAGGTTTTGCAGTTCCAATAGCGTTCCAAGAGTTGTTCGATGTACTTATAATCCATATTTATCTATTTCACTATATTGTAATCTGATACGCTGACGTGTCCTGAAAAGATTAATCTTCACTTGCTCTTCTGTCAAAGACATGATGCCAGCTATCTCTTTATAACTTTTTCCTTCTATATCGCGAAGCTGCAAGATGGTGCGCTGCTTTTCCGGAAGCTGATCGACCAGCCGATGAATCAGATGAATTTGCTCATTCTGCTCCATCTGATAATCTGGGGTCATCATATCCGGCAGTTCTTGGGTTTCCGGTGTAAGCTCCAGGTTTCTGCTTTCTGCTTTCCGGCTGCGGTCTATTGCCAAATTTCGTGCTATTGACATACAATAGGCCTCAACTGATTCCAGACCAACCCATTCTTCACGCTTACTCCATACGCGTATCAGTGTATCCTGCACAACATCTTCCGCCTCGGCACGATTCAACGTAATACGGAGCGCAAGCCTGAACAGCTTGTCTTTTAAAGGAAGTATATCATCACGAAAACTGATATTTTGCATCGCTTCTATAAGAATGACGGGTGAGTCTCCTAAAAGTTACACCCACCCGTCGTTTTTTTATTATTTTTTTATGATTGTTCCTGATTTTCCATCAATGGCAGAGGCCAGCGTTATGATTACTTGGGATACTCCGGACTCTATTGCAGAAAATGAATTTTCCAGTTTCGGTATCATACCGCCTTGTATCACTCCTTCTGCCACATACTCCCTGAATAAATCTGGAGTAAGAACCGGAATTACGCTATCGTCATCGTTTTCGTCGCGCAAAACTCCTTTCTTCTCAAAGCAATATATCAATGTAACATCAAACAGGCTTGCCAAAGCTTTGGCTGTTTCGCCTGCAATGGTATCGGCATTGGTATTCAGCATATGTCCTTCCCCATCGTGAGTCAAAGGAGCCATAACCGGAACGATCCCCTGATGAATCAAAGAGGCCAGCATCGGAGCATTTACCTGCTTTACATCGCCTACAAAGCCGTAATCAATATCTTTCACCGGTCGCTTCACTGAGCGGATGACATCCATATCTGCACCTGTGAGTCCGATTGCATTGACTCCTTTCGCCTGCAGACCTGCAACTATGTTTTTATTGACCAAACCGCCATAAACCATTGTTACCACTTTTAATGTTTCGGCATCAGTGATTCGACGTCCATTTACCATTTGGCTTTCTATACCCAGCTGAGAGGCTATTTTAGTTGCAGAACGACCTCCGCCATGAACCAGCAGTTTATGACCGGATATTGCGGAAAAATCAGCAAGCAAGTGATTCAGGCTTTCTGCATCTTCTACGATTTTTCCACCCACTTTTATAATCGTAAGTTTCTCCATCTTCATTTAATTAATTATTACTCCAGATAAGTATATCCATAAAGTCCGGAGCGGTAATTCGCCAGGAACTCCTTACCTTCTTCCAACGAAATTTTGCCTTCCTTCACTGATTTTGTAACCCAAGTTTCTAATGTACGAACCAACTTTTTAGGACTATACTGTACATAGTCAAGCACCTCGGCTACGGTTTCACCATCAATAATCTGATCAATCGTATATCCTTTGTCACTCACACTCACATGCACTGCGTTGGTATCACCAAACAGATTATGCATATCGCCTAAGATTTCCTGATAAGCTCCTACCAGAAAGACTCCGATATAGTATGACTCTTTTGCCTTGACCGAGTGTACCGGAAGGTCATGTGATACATTTCGGGTAGATACAAAATTCGCAATCTTACCGTCTGAATCGCAAGTGATATCCTGCAAGGTTGCAGTACGGTCAGGACGCTCGTCCAAACGCTGGATAGGCATAATCGGGAAAATCTGGTCAATAGCCCATGAGTCAGGTAAAGACTGAAACAAAGAGAAATTGCAGAAATACTTATCAGCCAGAAGCTTATCAAGCTTACGGAATTCATCTGGAGCATGTTTCAACCCAGATGCCATCTGATTAATTTCGCGGCATACAGACCAGTACATCCGCTCAATCTGTGCACGGGTTTTCAAGTCTACGATACCATGACTGAACAAATCCAGAGATTCTTCACGTATCTGCTGTGCATCGTGCCAAGCCTCAAGCATACGGCTCTGATTTAAACTGTCCCAAATCTGATAAAGTTCCTGAACCAGTTCGTGTGCATCAGGACTCACCACAAAATCTTCATCCATTTCCGGCAAAGAAGCTGTTTCAAGCACCTCAAAAATCAGCACCGAATGATGAGCTGTGAGCGAGCGGCCGCTTTCTGTGATTACATTCGGATGGGGAATATTATTCTTGTTGCTGGCATCGACCATAATCGAGATAGAGTCGTTCACATATTCCTGAATAGAATAGTTCACACTGCTTTCACTATAGGAAGAGCGCGTGCCGTCATAATCAACTCCCAAACCACCGCCAATATCTACAAATTCCACCGGAAAGCCTAACTGATGAAGCTGAACATAGAATTGTGAGGCTTCACGTAATGCCGTTTTGATACGGCGAATTTTTGTCACCTGACTTCCGATATGAAAATGAATCAACTTCAGGCAATCTTGCATTTCCTTCTTTTCAAGAAAATCAAGAGCCTCCAGCAATTCACTTGAAGTTAATCCGAACTTGCTGGCATCGCCTCCACTTTCTTCCCATTTACCGCTGCCTGAAGAGGCCAGTTTAATACGGATTCCGATATTAGGACGTACGTTCAACTGTTTAGCAATTCTTGCTATCAAGCGGAGTTCGTTCAACTTTTCCACTACCAGGAAAATACGCTTTCCCATCTTCTGAGCCAGCAAAGCCAATTCAATATAGCTTTCGTCTTTATATCCATTACAGATAATCAGCGAATCCGAATCGGTATTAATCGCTATGACTGCATGAAGTTCCGGTTTCGACCCTGCTTCCAGTCCCAGATTAAATTTTTTTCCGTGGCTGATAATCTCCTCGACGACAGGACGCATCTGGTTTACCTTAATCGGATAAATAATAAAATTTTCCGCCTTGTACCCGTATTCCTCGGCTGCCTGATCAAAGCACTTCGAAATTTTTTCGATACGGTTATCCAAAATGTCCGGGAAACGCACCAACATGGGAGCTGTTACGTCTCTCAACTGTAGCTCATCGACTAACTCTTTCAAGTCGACTGCTACACCGTCTTTACGCGGAGTTACTACTACATGACCTTTGTCATTGATACTAAAGTACGAAACACCCCACCCCGTAATGTTGTAGAGTTCTTCTGAATCTTCAATACGCCATTTTCTCATTTCACAACATAAAAAACGAATGAATATTAGATTAATTAACCAATAAATTCTTTAAACGTTCCACAGATGCACTTATCTGCCGGCTGGTTTCCAGCCCTTCTGCATTAAAGCAGAAACGAGCTCGTTTATAATACGGCAAACGTTTATCCAATGCTTCTACTATAAAAGTCATCAGTTCTTCATCTGTCTTGTCTGCCAACAGCGGACGCTTGGATTTCGCTATTTTCAGGCGACGGAATAAAACAGCAGGGCATACATCCAAAAATACGGTATCGCCCACACTGTTCATATAGTCTATATTATCGTAAAAACAAGGAGTTCCTCCTCCACAAGCTACCATCACGTTCTCAAACTCACCTACTTCATGAAGCATCTTACGCTCTAATTCACGAAAGCCTTCTTCACCTCGCTCGGCAAACAGTTCGCTGATAGTCTTATGCATCCGCTCCTCAATATACCAATCTAAATCAATAAATTCCAAATCGTTTATACGGGCATAAGCTTTCCCTAAAGTGGTTTTACCCGAACCCATATAACCAACTAAAAAAATACGTTTCATTTCTTCTTTACAGCTTTAGGCTTACGAAGCTCAGCTTTCTTTCCCTGCAGCTCAATAAGTTTCATACATGCTTCTACATCCAAATCCTGTGCTTCTACATCTTTCGGTATCTTATAGTTTGATTTCTTGTAAGAAATATAAGGGCCGAAACGTCCGTTAAGCACTTTCAGTTCAGGTTCTTCCGCAAATTCACGGATTAACTTTTTAGCGTCGGCATCCCGTTTGGCCTGTATCAATTCCTGAGCTTCTTCAAATGTCACTTCCAACGGATCTTTATCTTTGGGTATAGAAACGAACTGGTTATCATAACGTACATAAGGGCCAAATCTGCCCACTCCTACATGAATGGCTTTTCCTTCCCATTCACCTAACGTACGAGGCAGTTTGAAAAGTTCAAGTGCTTCTTCCAGTGTGATGGTTTCCAATGAAAATTCTTTTCTCAGAGGAGCGAACAAGGGTTTTTCCTCATCTTCCTGCAAGCCGATTTGCGCAACGGGACCATAACGGCCTATTTTAACTGAAACCTGACGCCCGCTTACCGGATCGGTTCCAAGGATACGTTCGCCTTTTGCTTTATTCGTATTCTTGGCTTCCAGTGTTTCAGTAACCAGTGGATGGAAGTTTTCGTAGAAGTTTTCCATCATATCGGTCCAAGTACACTCTCCTTCTGCCACTTCGTCAAACTGTTTCTCTACTTTGGCCGTAAAGTTATAGTCCATTATGGTCGGGAAGTATTCTATCAAGAAGTCATTTACCACTATTCCCACATCAGTAGGCAACAGCTTACTCTTCTCGCTTCCGGTCATTTCTGTACGTATGGTCTCTGTTACATCGTTTCCAACCAGCTGAAGCACTTCATACGGACGTTCTACTCCTTCCTTACTGCCTTTCACCACATAATCTCGGTTTTGGATAGTAGAAATAGTAGGAGCATAAGTTGAAGGACGTCCAATACCCAATTCCTCTAATTTACGCACCAAACTTGCTTCCGTATAGCGGGATGGAGCCTGAGAATAACGTTGTACAGCTGTAATTTCTTTACGGGTCAGTGTCTGCCCTATGGTTATATTCGGCAACAAACGGCTTTCATCTTCCTGCTCGGCTTCTTCATCATAAGATTCTTTGTATACCCGGAGGAAACCATCGAATACCACCATCTGTCCGGTAGCGGTAAACTTCTCGGCCGGACTGCTGAGAAGGGAGGCGGTTTCATGACCGATGGAAATAGTCGCCGTAGTTTTTTCTAATTCAGCATCCGCCATCTGTGAGGCAAGCATACGCTTCCAGATCAAACCGTAAAGTCGTTTTTCCTGTGCAGTTCCTTCTATTGTTTTATTGGTCATATCAGTAGGACGGATGGCTTCATGGGCTTCCTGAGCTCCTTTCGTCTTTGTGGCAAAGTGACGCGTATATACATATTTCTCGCCCATCAGCTTTTGAATTTCTTCGCGGCTGGCAGCCAACGCAAAGTCAGAAAGATTCACTGAGTCAGTACGCATATAGGTGATTAACCCGCTTTCATATAAACGCTGGGCAATCGACATCGTCTGCGCCACACTGTAGCCTAATTTACGGGCTGCCTCTTGCTGAAGTGTAGAGGTGGTAAAAGGAGGAGCCGGCGATTTTTTCAACGGACGCGTTGCCACATCTTCAATGGTGAATGTGGCATTTTTGCAACTTTCAAGGAAAGCCAAGGCTTCTTCTTTTGTCTTAAAACGAGCTCCCAGTTCTGCACGGAGTTCGGCTCCTTCAGCCGTAACAAACACGGAAGTTACACGGTAGGACGGCTCGCTTACGAATGCATGAACTTCACGCTCACGTTCTACTATCAAGCGGACGGCAACCGACTGAACGCGACCTGCAGAAAGAGAAGGTTTGATTTTCCTCCACAATACAGGCGACAGCTCAAAACCAACCAGACGGTCAAGAACACGGCGTGCTTGCTGTGCATTGACTAAGTCTGTATTTATTCCTCGCGGGTTTTCTATCGCTCTTAATATGGCCGTTTTGGTAATTTCATGGAATACAATACGCTTTGTTTTTTCGGGTGTCAAATTAAGAACTTCATACAAATGCCAGGATATAGCTTCTCCCTCACGGTCTTCATCGGAAGCCAGCCATACCATATCTGCCTTTTTCGCCTCCCCTTGCAGCTGCTTAACCAAAGCTTTCTTATCCTCGGGAATCTCATATAAGGGCTTGAAATGGTTCTTAATGTCAATACCCAAATCCGACTTCTGCAAGTCACGTATATGTCCGTAACTTGACAGCACTTTATAGCTTTCTCCCAAAAACTTTTCAATGGTCTTCGCTTTTGCCGGAGACTCAACTATTACTAAGTTTTTCTGCATAATAAGTATTTAGTTCTTTAGTTGAAGTTTGTAAGTATATCAAGCAGTGAAGTCCTCAAAAACTTACATACTCAAGATGTATTCCATTTATATTTCCGACAAATGTATGAAAAAACAAGAATGATACCTATTAATCAGAGAAAAAATAACTTACTTTGCATCTAAACTCATTTAAAATAACAGATTGTGATGGATAAAAAAAGCATAAACAGCAATAAGCAATTTATGATTGGCAATGGCATACTGGCATTCGGGGTTTTCTTCATTGTATGTCTTTTCTTATATTTAAGTTTTCGGAACCAAAACAAATTGACTGAACAAAATCGGGTTTTTCCCGGAAATTATACGATAGAACTGACTGCCAGTTTTGCCGGCGACAGTATTTCTGTTTATATCAACGACAGTCTGCTGCTGAACCGTACGCTGGATGATTCTAACCTTAAATTCCAAATAGCCCGCTTTGCCGAAGAGAGCATGTTGATGATAGTGGATAACCGTACTGAAAAGATTACTCCCTTTAACCTGAATCCGGAAGGAAGCTTTACCCGCATAGAGAAACGGAACGGCAAAGTATTTATTGAGGAAAAAGAAAAATAGTGCTGATTTTCCTCTGTTCCGGAAGCTCATTGTTCCGGATTTAAGGATGCCTGCTACTGACATACAGCAGTTTCTTTACCTCATGCCCCACTGCTCTCTGTTTCAATCACAACAGGCTATGAAGAGACAGAAAGATACAGCGACCTGCATAGATGTGATTTTTGAGCAGATCCGGTAAAGTGAGCCAGCAGCCAGTAGCTATCGACTCGCACTAAAGGCATAGTTACCGCACACAAAAGCCATCTTTCATATAGACTCGAGTAAGCATTCTATTTTCCGCCTTGACACGCATGTTTCCTAAACCTACCTTTGT
>CAUDXH010000035.1 GCA_958453305.1 uncultured Bacteroides sp.
AACGGTTTTCAAGACCGCCGCAATCGACCACTCTGCCACCTCTCCAGGTTTCTTTTGAGAAACACTTTCTTTTCGAAAGCGGTGCAAAGGTACGCATTTTTTTTTAACCTGCAAATATTCGACCGCTTTTTTTGATTATTTTTTTCATCTTCGTACCTTTGCACCTGAAAAAACAGATTGATACATTATTTTATTAAAGGATTTTGTAATTTTACACTATGATATATCCTCAAAACTTTGAGCAAAAAATAGGCTTTTCACAAATTCGACAGCTAATCACTGGAAAATGCCTGAGTACATTAGGAGAAGAACTTGTCAACGACATGTCGTTTTCTGATGATTTCACTTACATCAACCGCCGACTGGAAGAGGTAAATGAATTTATCCGCATTATTCAGGAAGAAGATGCCTTTCCTGACCAGTATTTCTTCGATGTGCGCTCCTCGCTTAAGCGGATACGCATTGAGGGTATGTATATGGATGAGTCTGAACTTTTCGACTTGCGCCGTTCTTTGGAAACCATCCATAATATTGTCCGCTTTTTACAAATCACAGAAGAAGAAGAAACCGACTCACCTTATCCTGCTCTGCGTGAACTGGCTACCGACATCTGTGTATTCCCGCAACTCATCACCCGCATCAACAATATTTTGGACAAGTTCGGTAAGATAAAAGATAATGCTTCAGCCGAACTACTCCGTATCCGCCGTGAACTTTCGGCTACTACCGGAAGCATTTCACGCAGCTTAAATTCCATCTTACGCTCGGCACAATCGGAAGGCTATGTAGATAAAGATGTTACCCCTACGATGCGCGACGGACGTCTGGTTATCCCTATTGCTCCGGGTATGAAACGTAAAATCCGGGGAATCGTCCACGACGAATCGGCTACCGGTAAAACCGTATTTATCGAACCGGCTGAAGTGGTAGAAGCCAATAACCGTATTCGGGAACTGGAAGGTGAAGAACGACGCGAAATCATCCGCATCTTAACGGAATTTTCAGCTACGGTCCGTCCGCAAATCCCTGAAATTCTTCAATCCTATGAATTCCTTGCCGAAATCGACTTTATCCGTGCCAAGGCTCTATTTTGTATGGATATCAAGGGAACTAAACCGGCTTTTGAAAACCGGCAAATCATTGACTGGTTTGATGCCATTCACCCTCTTTTGCAGATTTCACTTGCCAAACATGACAAAAAAGTCATTCCACTTGACATTGAACTGACACCCCAACAGCGCATCTTGCTCATATCCGGTCCAAATGCCGGAGGTAAATCCGTATGCTTGAAAACGGTCGGACTGCTACAATACATGTTGCAGTGTGGTCTGCTCGTCCCGATGAACGAACGGAGCCATGCCGGAATATTCAGTCACATCTTTATTGATATCGGTGACGAACAAAGCATCGAAGATGATTTGAGTACCTACTCATCTCACCTTACCAACATGAAAATGATGATGAAGTTTTGCGACCCTACCAGCCTCATCCTCATCGACGAGTTCGGAGGAGGTACAGAACCGCAAATCGGAGGTGCCATTGCCGAAGCAGTATTGAAACGTTTCAATGCAAAAAAAACATTCGGAGTGATTACTACACACTATCAGAACCTCAAGCATTTTGCCGAGAATCATGAGGGAGTTATCAATGGGGCCATGCTGTATGACCGCCACGAAATGCGCGCGCTGTTCCAGTTGCAGATTGGAAATCCCGGCAGTTCATTTGCCGTAGAAATTGCCCGGAAAATCGGACTTCCAGAGGACGTCATTGCCGATGCATCTGAAATCGTGGGAAGCGAATATATTCAAAGCGACAAGTATCTGCAGGATATTGTGCGCGACAAGCGCTATTGGGAGACCAAGCGGCAGAACATCCGCAAGCGGGAAAAGCAGATGGAAGATACCATTCTCCGCTATGAACGTGAAATGGAAGAACTGGAACGAAGCCGCAAGGAAATCCTGAAAAACGCCAAAGAGGAAGCTGAACGCTTACTGCGTGAATCGAACGCCAAGATTGAAAATACCATCCGCTCAATTAAAGAAGCTCAAGCGGAAAAAGAACGCACCCGTTCTGCCCGACAGGAATTGAGTGATTTCCGCCAGCAGATTGAGCAGATTGAAAAAGCAGCCGTGGAAGAAAAAATCGCACGGAAAATGGAAAAACTGCGCGAAAAGCAGGAAAGAAAAAAAGAAAAAAAATCACAGCAGCAAAATACAGACTCTACTCCTATTGCTCCATCTAAACCGGCACCCTTACAACAGGGAGAATACGTCCGCATCAAAGGACAAAGCAGCATAGGACAAATCATGGAACTAAATGGCAAAAATGCTGTAGTCATGTTTGGTCTGATGAAAACCAACGTCAAAAGTGAGCGTCTGGAACGTGCTGAAGCTCCCAAGCCCAACAACACTATAGCAAAAGCCACATTTGTGAGCAGCGAAACGCAAGAGCAGATGTATGAAAAACGCCTGAATTTCAAACAAGACATTGACGTGAGAGGCATGCGAGGAGATGAAGCTATACAAGCTGTGACTTACTTTATTGACGATGCCATTCTGGTGGGTTCAAGTCGCGTACGTATCCTCCACGGAACAGGAACGGGCATCTTGCGCACACTTATACGCCAATATCTTGCCACCGTACCGGGCGTTGCTCATTTTCAAGATGAACACGTACAGTTCGGAGGGGCAGGAATTACAGTTGTCGATTTAAAATAACCTCTTATATACACCACCATGAAATCAATAAAAGAACTTTACCGCATCGGTACCGGTCCTTCAAGCAGCCACACCATGGGACCACGCAAGGCCGCTGAACAGTTCCTCGCACTCCATCCGGAAGCTGCATCATTCCAAGTCACCTTATATGGTAGCCTTGCAGCCACCGGAAAAGGTCACATGACGGATGTGGCTATTCTCGACGTGATGCAACCCCACGCTCCTGTTGAAATCATCTGGAAACCCCATATTTTCTTCCCGTTCCACCCTAATGGAATGACTTTTAAATCACTGGACGAGAATAAACACATCACCGATGAATGGACCGTATTCAGCGTGGGCGGAGGAGCTTTGGCTGAAGAGGGACATGACCGGACAGAAACACCCGAAGTATATACCATGAGTACCATGAGCCAGATTTTATACTGGTGCGAACATACCGGAAGAAGCTACTGGGAATATGTGGAACAGTGTGAAGGTACTGAAATTTGGGACTACCTTGCCGAAGTTTGGGAAACCATGAAAGCGGCTATTCAACGCGGACTGGATGCTGAAGGAGTATTACCCGGCCCGCTCCACCTGCGACGCAAAGCTTCATCTTATTATATCCGCTCGAAAGGATATAAAAACTCGCTTCAGTCACGGGGCTTGCTTTATGCTTATGCACTTGCAGTGAGTGAAGAAAATGCCGCTGGAGGAAAAATCGTTACCGCTCCTACGTGTGGGGCTTGTGCTGTAGTTCCGGCTGTACTCTATCACCTGCAGCAAAGCCGCGATTTCAGTGATGCACGCATTCTTCGTGCTTTGGCGACAGCCGGGCTGGTAGGAAACATTGTAAAATACAATGCTTCCATTTCAGGAGCAGAAGCTGGGTGTCAGGCCGAAGTGGGAGTAGCCTGCTCAATGGCTTCAGCAGCCGCCAGCCAATTATTTGGAGGAAGCCCAGCACAAATTGAATATGCAGCCGAAATGGGACTGGAGCACCACTTGGGTATGACATGCGACCCCGTATGCGGACTCGTTCAAATACCTTGTATCGAACGTAATGCCTATGCTGCTGCCCGTGCACTTGATGCCAATTTGTACTCGGCATTTACTGATGGACATCACCGGGTTTCATTCGACAAAGTAGTAGAAGTCATGAAGCAAACGGGGCATGATTTACCTTCATTATACAAAGAAACCAGTGAAGGAGGTCTTGCCAAAAATTATCAGCAGATGGAATAAAGGAATAAGTTACAGAATAACGAATCAAACTGAATAAACAAAAATATATAACAACAACCGGAAGATAAGGCAGGAAAATATACACCTGCACTTCTCCTTCTATCACAGCAACCCGAAAACATCTGAAGAAACCAAGAAAAAGAATCATTAAACTAAAAATCCCGGCTGCATATCTGCGGTCGGGATTTTTAGTTTTTATTTTCACATAAGAGCTAAAGTTACCTTGCTCTTAAACCTGTTTCAATTTCTTCTATTTCTGCTTTAAATGCCTTATCAACATCCACCTGATCTTTTACGATTTTACAGGCATGCAGCACCGTTGCATGGTCTTTATTGCCAATAAGCTTACCAATTTTCGAGGAAGATGTATCAGTATGTTTCTTTGCCAGATACATGGCCACCTGACGCACCTGAACCACCTCACGCTTGCGTGTCTTAGTGTGAATCACAGTTGCATCAATCTTATAATGTGCACACACTTTCTCAATGATATCGTTCACTGTAACTGGCTTCACCTCAGCACAACGTACCGCTTTTTGAACAATGCGCTGTGCCAATTCCAAATTCACATCACGCTTGAGCAAAATAGACTGAGCCAATAGTGAATTGACAATTCCCTCCAGCTCACGCACGCTCTCATTTACATTTTCAGCGATATAGCTGATGACCGATTCCGGAATAGTCAATCCATCACGACGTATCTTATTGCGCAGAATATTCTTACGTAACTCCACATCCGGTTTTTCAAGCTCAGCCACAAGTCCCCATTTAAAACGGGTAAGCAAACGGTCTTCCATACCTTGCAACATAACCGGAGCGCGGTCTGACGTTAAAATCAGCTGCTTACCGTTTTGATGCAGATGGTTAAATATATGGAAGAAAGTATTCTGTGTTTTTGTAACACCGGCAAATTCTTGAATATCGTCAATAATCAGAACGTCTATCGTCTGATAAAAGCTGATAAAATCATTAAAGTGATTCGTACGTACCGAATCAGTATATTGTACCTGAAATAAATGTGCCGAAACATAAAGCACGCGCTTTTCGGGATAGAGTTCTTTTATACGCGTACCTATCGCATTGATAAGATGCGTCTTTCCTACACCCGAAGGACCATAAATAAACAACGGATTAAATGTACGTGCCGGATTTTGAGCTACTGTCTCAGCAACTGTTCTTGAAAACTCATTACTGTTCCCTTTTATAAAGTTTTCAAAATTATAATTTGGATTCAGATGCGGATCTAAATCCTGCGGAGCTGGTGCCTGCAAAGGATTAGGAGCCTTATTCGCATTATGAACAGGCGCTGGCTGGGGCAAAGCAGATGAACGCTCAGTCCCTTTTATATTTACAGTTATATGGTTTGTCTTATCGGTGAGGATAGAATACATCAACTCAGTGCCCTCACCAATTTCCTTATATATGGCTGCACGAAGCAACCCCACATACTTCTCTTCCAGATATTCATAGAAGAAAGGACTGGGAACACCAATAGTCAATGCCTTCCCTTCGTATTTCAAGGGAACAATAGGCTCAAACCAGGTTTTGAAAGCCGTTACATTTTTCACATTGTCCCTAATAAAAGAGAGACAACGATTCCACAACGTTACGGCTTGATTATTTTCAATCATACATACGTTGTTATTAATAAAGCGAAACTTCTACGTTTGCAAAGTTCGTAATGAATTTCTATAAAAACAAGTCTCTTTTTTCTTTGTTTTTTAATTTTTTATTTAACACCATGATTTACAGATTATTACAAAGATGTTAAAACTTTCATAAAAAACGATCAAAGCATTCTTTTATAAAAATCTATTTATCAAACGGTTAGACTATACCCTATCACTCGGATATAAAGTTTCCTCTATAACTATATCACTAATATTCAAAGCATTTACTCCTTCCTAAAAAATTAAAAAGCCGACTTTATTATTTAGATAAATTCTATATAATATTTTTTCACTTCATCTAAAGCATCCTCTTTCAGCAGATAGAATCGGCTTATCCGGAAAAGCCTCATTTTATTTATTCAGCTTTTTTATCCTTTCTGCCAAACAAAGAGAAATGAACATAGCGTTTAGGATGTTCCTGCAAATCCTTCAGCAAGCTGGCCGCATTGGCAGCTGTAGCATTTAAACCATTATATAATGAAGAGTCATTCAGAAGCAGACCTAAAGAGTTGTCTTTCCGGTTTAACTTAGCAGTAAGTCCCTGTACGCTTTCCAAAGTAGCGTCAACACGAGCAAAAGTACTTGCATAATCCACCGTTTTCAAGTTATCGCTGATTTCCTTGAGATTTTCTGTTATCTGCACAGCATTTCCCGTAAGTTGCGGTATATCATCAGACATCAAACGATTCAGGTGACGAGCACTTTCATTTAATGAAGCCGTCAGTTTTTCGGCATTATCCAGAGTATTTTTTAAAGAAGGGGTAGAAAGCAGTTGATTCAAGGAAGTCAATATCGAATCCAGTTTAGGCATCATCTGTTCCACTTTGGGCAATATATCTTTTTCTGCAGCCCCTAACAGACCTTCATTGGCTACTCCATAAAGCGTATCTTCCGGCTGACAAAATTCCACTTCCCCATCATAGGGCAGCAGCAAGTTCATCTTTACGGTTCCCAGCATTTCTGTCACCAGCTCAGCCTTGCTTTTTTTAGGCAAACGCATCACTTGATCCACCTCAAACCCTACTACTACATGTCCCGGTTTCTGATAATTATACTGAATATCACGTACTACACCCACTTTAAAACCATTAGCAAATACGGGACTGGATTTTGCCAGACCATTCACATTGGTAAACTCTGCATAATAATAGCTTTCAGACTTAAACATATTAATCCCCTTCAGGTAGTTAATACCAAAGAAAAGAATTAAGAGTGCCGCGATTCCCGCCAAACCTATTTTTACTTCTTTTTTCATATCGTTTTTTATTTTCTATTTTTCTTAAATTCTTTAATTGCCTGATTAACGTTCATTTTCTCTCCGTTCCGGAAAGCTATAATAAAGGCATCTTTAAATTTCGCATCTACCCTCGTACGCTTCAGGCGCAATATTTTATTATAGTCAGTATCTTCGCCATAGGTATATTTTATAATCCCCCCTTCTTTGTAATAAGATACAGGAGACAAACCTTTCAGTAAGCGGCTGTTTTTGGGAAGCAATTTTCCTGAAGTCAAGATCTGTATTTTAAATACCGGTTGGCTAAGACTCTTTGAAGAGGATGTTTTTCCGGAAGAAGAAGAAACTATGACAGATTCAGAGCGCTCCACTTCCGGCTTCACGGTGCGCTCTGTTTTGACCGCATCATTTTCTCCGGCATCCGGCAATGCCATAACACGCCCTTTATTCTGTTTATAGGTTAAAAAAGCACGATAGATACTTTGCGCCAAAACAGAGCTTCCATTTTCTGAAAGCAAGAAAGTCTCTTCCTGCTGATTCGTAATATACCCCAGTTCGACCAATACACTCGGCATAGATGTTTCACGCAATACCAGAAAACCTGCCTGATGTACACCTTTATCTATACGACGATTCGCACGAAACTGCCCTTGCACCAAACGGGCAAAGTTTACACTCTGCGCCATGTTCTTGTCCTGCAAGAATTCAAAAATAATATAACTTTCCGATGAATTGGGATTAAATCCAGCATAACGTTGCTTATAATCATCTTCTATAAGGATTACCGCATTCTCTTTTTTTGCCACCTCCAGATTTTCGTCCGTACGGTGAAGCCCCAAGGTATAGGTTTCCGTGCCGCTAACCTTGCTGTTACGTGATGCCAGTGAGTTGGTATGAATAGATATAAACAAATCGGCCTTTGCTTCATTCGCAATTTCCGCACGACGATGTAAAGGAACGAAAACGTCTTTTTTCCGCGTATAAACGACTCTCGTATCCGAACAGTTTTGCTGTATCAAGTTACCTAACTTCAGCGCAACATTCAAATTGATATTCTTCTCTCTACCCTTTCTTCCGATAGCCCCAGGGTCATTCCCTCCATGCCCGGCATCAATAACCACTGTAAAAACCTTATCCTGAGCCCATGCAGAAGGCCCCACAAAAGCAAGCATCACAAGAGTAAAAACAAGAACATATAATATGTTTATCTTTTTTCTTTGCATAGCATATAAAAACGGTACAAAGGTAATAGTTTTTCGCGGATTACCGCTCCAACGCCACGAAGAATATACTTATTCTGATATAAAAGCGATAAAAACAACGAAAAATCCTATCCGTAACCTTTTTTTTTCTATTTTTGCAAGAAACCGATTCATAAAAAAACAACTGTTATGACATTAATTGACGGAAAAGCAATTGCCGAACAAGTTAAGCAAGAAATCGCAGCCGAAGTTGCGGAAATCCTTGCAAAAGGAGGAAAGCAACCCCATTTGGCAGCCATTCTCGTTGGACACGATGGAGGAAGCGAAACATACGTAGCTGCCAAAGTAAAAGCGTGCGAAGCATGCGGCTTCAAATCAACCCTGATTCGCTATGAAGCTGATGTAACCGAAGAAGAACTTTTAAACAAAGTCCGTGAGTTAAACCAAAATGAAGATATTGACGGATTCATCGTACAGCTCCCCCTGCCAAAACATATTTCTGAACAAAAAGTAATTGAAACGATTGATTACCGCAAAGACGTTGACGGATTCCATCCGATTAATGTAGGAAGAATGTCTATTGGGTTGCCATGTTATGTTTCAGCAACGCCAAACGGTATTTTGGAATTATTAAAACGGTATGACATACAAACGCAAGGCAAAAAATGCGTGGTTTTAGGGCGTAGCAACATCGTAGGAAAACCGATGGCTGCACTTATGATGCAAAAAGCTTACCCCGGAGATGCCACCGTCACCGTATGCCATAGCCGCAGTACAAATTTGATAAAAGAATGTCAGGAAGCCGACATCATCATCGCTGCCTTAGGGCAACCGAATTTTGTTACAGCCGACATGGTTAAAGAAGGAGCTGTAATCATCGATGTAGGTACCACACGAGTACCTGACGCAACAAAAAAATCGGGATTCAAGTTAACTGGCGATGTCAAGTTTGATGAAGTTGCTCCTAAATGTTCTTACATTACTCCGGTCCCGGGAGGGGTAGGTCCTATGACCATTGTTTCTTTAATGAAAAACACCCTGCTGGCTGGAAAGAAAGCCATCTACCAATAAGCGCGTGAATCATACCATAATACATACATATTTATCCGAATGCAGTTTCTCCGGAGTCCGGAGAAACTGCATTCGGATAATTTCTTTTTTGCTGTTCTGCATTGGAACCCTCCCCGGGGGCGCCCAAAAAGCAGACACACTCTCTCTTCTGTTTGTCGGCGATTTGATGCAACACCGAGCTCAAATTGAGGCTGCGCAAACAGAAAAGGGAACGTATGATTACTCCGGCTGCTTTACACTGATTAAACCGGAGTTAAGAAAGCACGATTTAACTATAGCCAATTTAGAAGTTACCTTCGGAGGAAAGCCATACAGGGGATATCCGAGCTTCAGTGCGCCTGATGAATTTTTATATTCCATTCATCAAGCCGGATTCAACGTACTTACTACAGCAAACAACCATTGCTTAGACCGAGGGAGATACGGAATGGAACGTACGCTCAACCTGCTCGACTCTCTGCACATAGCTCATGCCGGAACTTATAGAAGTGAAAAAGAGCGTATACAGCGGTACCCTCTTTTAATAGAAAAAAGAGGATTTCGCATCGCATTGCTGAATTACACATACGGTACCAATGGAATCAATCCCCCCTCTCCCAACATTGTCAACTATATTGATAAGCAGCAAATCAAAAAAGACATATTAAAAGCACGGCTCATGAAAGCGGATGCTATCATCGCCTGCATCCACTGGGGAATAGAATACCAGCTACACCCTCGAAAAGAAGAACAAGAACTGGCACAGTGGCTGCTTCATTTAGGCGTAGACCACGTTATAGGTTCACACCCTCACGTCATTCAGCCCATCCAGCTTACCGCCGACTCGCTTAAGCCCAGCCAGCATGTAATAGTATATTCCTTGGGAAACTTCATTTCAAACATGAGTGCCCCGCAAACCGACGGCGGACTGGCCGTCAAACTGGTTCTGCGAAAAGTAGAAAACAAAACCCGACTGCAATCATGCCAGTATGCCTTTATCTGGACTTCACGTTCCAACTTAAATTCCAACCGGAATTTTCAGGTTTATCCGGCATCAATTGACCCTAATTTACTGAACAACAACGAAAAATATCACTTAAGCAAGTATTTGAAAGCAGCCAGAAGCTTTATGAAGAAATACACACCAGACCTAAAAGAATATTTTTTCACAAGAAAATAGACAAAATAATTTGCATATTCAAAATAAATATCTACCTTTGCAATCGATTTAAAAATAAGACCAACATGGTGACTATAGTTCAGTTGGTTAGAGCGTCAGATTGTGGTTCTGAATGTCGTGGGTTCGAATCCCACTAGTCA
>CAUDXH010000036.1 GCA_958453305.1 uncultured Bacteroides sp.
ATTTTATTTACTGCCAGAGCCGCTTAGGCTTGGCGAATTTTTAACGAACTATTGAAGTTATAGAAATAGAATTAATTTGTGGTAAAGATACGCTTTTCTTTGATATATTCCTTTATTTTTCCATAAAATGTTTTTCGGGATTGTAGTAGGATTAATGATTAATTGGTATATTTGCTGTATAAAAATAGAAATTGAAAAACATATGGTTCAGGTTTTATCTTCTTGGCTGAAGATAGTATTGGGTTGTACTATTTTGGCAGCGGGATTTGTATTTTTCATTAATCCTTATAACATTGTGCCCGGTGGAGTTTACGGGGCGAGTATTGTGCTTCATAACCTGTTTCCTTCGGTACAGGTGGGTACTTTCGGGTATATGTTTGATATTCCCCTGTTAATTCTTTCTGTACTGCTGTTGGGCGCAAAGCTGGGGGCGCGCACGATTGTAGCTGCGCTTCTGACCCCTTTGATTATGAACTTGATATCCCTTTGGGCTTATCCTACCGAAGAGGCTTTGGAGCGTCTAGATCCGTCTTTGCTTCTTGGAGGAATGATGGATATGTCTGATCATCTGATGCTTACATCTATTATAGGAGCAACAGTAATCGGGGTGGGTACCGGCATCGTTATACGCAGTCAGGCCACTACCGGAGGAAGCGATATTGTGGGCATGTTGTTGCAGAAATATTGTCATATCCGCTTTTCTACGGCTATTCTGATGGTGGATGCCATAGTGCTAGGCTTCGGATTGTTGGTTATTGGTTTCGGTTTGGGAAGTGCAGATGATAATACAACTCCTTCCTGGCATCTGTCTTTCTACTCGCTGATTTCTATTTTTGTCATATCTCGGGTGATTGCTTATGTCATTAACGGGGAAAAGAACGACAAACTCATGTTTGTAATCAGTGAAAAAGGACTTCCTGAACTTCGGAAATACATTCTTGAAGACTTGGATAGAACGGGAACTTGTATAAAGAGCAGTGGTCTTTATACGGGGAAGGAAAAAGAAATGCTGTTTCTAGTGGTAAGTTATAAAGAGGTAAACGGGTTGAAGATAAAGATAAAAGAGGTTGATCCGCGTGCTTTTGTTGTTGTGACCGATGCATATGACACCTATGGAGAAGGCTGGAAGCAACTCCCCTCAGAGAATGAGCTGAACCCGGAGTAGGAAAGGAACTGAACAGATTCTTTTCATCTCTTTCCGGTGGGAGAACGTGGCTTTGTAATCAAGAGAGGAGCAGATAAATAGAGAAAGTTGGGCTGTTTCTTTCGTATTTCCGAAAAAAATACGAAATTTGCACCAAACGGATTTTTATTTATACAACCTATATAAATAGTAAAATTATGACAAAAAGTGCATTACAAATTGCAAGAGCTGCTTATCAGCCAAAATTACCTAAAGCCCTGAAGGGTGCTGTAAAGGTACAGGAAGGAGAAGCTACTCAGTCGGTTGCTGACCAAGAAGCTATCCAGAAATTGTTCCCTAACACCTACGGCATGCCGTTGATTAAATTCGTGGAAGGAGAAGAAAAAGAATACGCTCCGTTGAATGTGGGCGTTATTTTGTCTGGTGGTCAAGCTCCGGGCGGACATAACGTGATTTCAGGTCTGTTCGATGGAATCAAGAAATTGAATCCTGCTAACAAGCTGTACGGATTTATCTTGGGTCCTGGCGGTTTGGTTGACCATAACTATAAAGAACTGACTGCTGATATCATTGACGAATACCGTAACACAGGTGGTTTCGACATCATTGGTTCAGGACGTACCAAATTGGAAAAAGAAGACCAGTTTGAAAAAGGATATGAAATTCTGAAAGAATTAGGTATTAAAGCTTTGGTTATCATCGGTGGTGACGACTCTAACACCAATGCTTGTGTATTGGCTGAATATTATGCAGCTAAGAACTATGGCATTCAGGTAATCGGCTGTCCGAAGACAATCGACGGTGACTTGAAGAATGAAATGATTGAAACTTCATTCGGTTTCGATACTGCTTGTAAGACATACTCAGAAGTAATCGGTAACATTGAACGTGACTGTAACTCTGCTCGCAAGTACTGGCACTTCATTAAGTTGATGGGCCGTTCTGCTTCTCACATCGCTTTGGAATGTGCATTGCAGACTCAGCCTAACGTTTGTATCATCTCAGAAGAAGTTGAGGCTAAGAACATGTCTTTGGACGATGTAGTTACTTACATTGCTCAGGCTGTTGCTGACCGTGCTGCTGCTGGTAACAACTTCGGAACTGTGTTGATTCCGGAAGGTTTGATCGAATTCATCCCTGCAATGAAGAGTCTGATTGCTGAACTGAACGACTTCTTGGCTGCAAACGGTGAAGAATTCAACAGTATCAAACGTTCAAAACAGCGTGATTATATCATCAGCAAGCTGTCTGCTGAAAACTCAGCTATCTATGCTTCATTGCCTGAAGGTGTAGCTCGTCAGCTTTCATTAGACCGTGACCCGCACGGAAACGTTCAGGTTTCATTGATTGAAACTGAAAAACTGTTGTCTGAAATGGTTGCTACCAAGTTGGCTCAGTGGAAAGAAGAAGGTAAGTTTGTAGGCAAATTTGCTGCTCAGCACCACTTCTTCGGTTATGAAGGACGTTGCGCTGCTCCTTCTAACTTCGATGCAGATTATTGCTACTCATTGGGTTACACAGCTTCTATGTTGATAGCTAACGGTAAGACTGGTTATATGTCATCAGTACGTAACACTACTGCTCCGGCTGAAGAATGGATTGCAGGCGGTGTGCCTATTACAATGATGATGAACATGGAACGTCGTCACGGTGAAATGAAACCGGTTATCCAGAAAGCGTTGGTAAGACTGGATGGAGCTCCGTTCAAGGCATTTGCTGCTGTTCGTGATACATGGGCAAAAGAAACTTCATACGTTTATCCGGGTCCGATTCAGTACTTCGGTCCTACAGAAGTATGTGATCAGCCGACTAAAACTTTGCAGTTGGAACAATCTAAATAATATTCAGTCATATCATGATGAACAAAGGTGTATCAGCATAAACTGATACACCTCTTTAAGCGGTCATGTTATGCTACCTATTATGAAGAATCTGGTAAATGTCGGTTTGGATATTGCCAGATTCTTTGTTTTGTTTGTAATTCGATACCCCGTATTATTATATACGTAACCTCTTTCTTTTTTAAAGTAAATTTATGGCAAAACAGCCTCCCATATCGGCAGCGAACCGTCCCCGTAGGGCGGGAGCAAAATCGCAGGCTGCCGGCCGGAAAACTTCGGCAACAGGAAAGAAACGCAATGAAAAAAAACCGGAGCAAGGTAAAAAGGAGTTTCCTTCATGGTTTTATTATGTTGCTATGGGGGCAGTAGCTGTTGTTTTTACTATCTTCTTTTACTATTTCTTTATCCGTCCGTATGCGTATCGCTGGAAACCTTGTTCGGGGCTGAAAGCTTATGGAGTATGTCTCCCTTATGGTTATAAAGTTCATGGCTTTGACATTTCTCATCATCAGGAAAATATTAATTGGGCAGAGCTGAGTCAAGTCAAAAAGACCCCTTTTCCTGTGCGTTTTGTGTTTATCAAGGCTTCTGAAGGAGGCGATTTCAATGATTCTGCTTTTCAGGAAAACTTTGAGCAGGCGCGTAAATATGGATTCATCCGGGGGGCTTATCATTTTTACAATCCCAAGACAGATGCTTTGCGTCAGGCCGATTTCTTTATCCGTACCGTAAAGTTGGAACCGGGAGATTTACCGCCGGTATTGGATATAGAGAAGAAAGGGAAGGATATTGAAAAGTTGCGCCGTGATTTGAAAATATGGCTCGACAGAATAGAAAGTTATTATCATGTAAAACCTATTCTTTATACCTCCTATAAGTTTAAGACCCGCTATTTGAATGATTCGGTTTTTAACTCTTATCCTTATTGGATTGCTCATTACTATGTTGATTCGGTGGAATATAGAGGAGAATGGAAATTCTGGCAGCATACAGATGCCGGTACCTTGCCGGGTATAAGAAAACAGGTCGATTTGAACGTTTTTAACGGCAGTATAGAGGAACTCGAAGAAATGACAGTCCGCCCTCTTTTGCAAGATTCGATAAAGAACAGGCCCAAAAAAACGCTTTGACATTCTAATGAGGATGTCGAAGCGTTTTTTTTAAACGTCTTGACGTCTTCGAAAAAGCGTCAAGACATTTTTTTCATTTCATAATCAGTTTAACTGCAGCCCAGTTGTTTTTCTCCCGGTAGTGGACAAACTCCATACCTAAGCTTTCTGCTTTTTCTCGGATAGCCTGGATGTCTTGTACGTAAAATCCACTCATATAGATTTCAGAACCACTATGCATACAATTGGCATAGGCAGCCATATCGTTTAACAGAATATTGCGGTTGATATTGGCAATAATTACGTCAAAAGGCTTTTTGTCAGCCAGTAAGGACGCATCTCCCAGTTCAACTGTGATGTTGTCGATATGATTCAGCTTGATGTTGTCACGTGAATTGTTTACACACCAGTCGTCTATGTCAATGGCGGTAACCGGATTGGCTCCACGCATACTTGCCAAGATGGCAAGGATAGAGGTTCCGCATCCCATATCAAGAACCGATTTTCCTTTTAAGTCGGCATCCAAGAGTTCCCCTAAAATCGAGCTGGTTGTTTCATGATGTCCGGTTCCGAACGCCATTTGCGGGTTAATGACAATATCATATTCGGCTTCCGGATAATCTTTATGGAAGGTGCTGTGTATCACGCAACGGTTTTCGATGACAATGGGTTGGAAAAAATTCTTTTCCCATTCCTCATTCCAGTTTTTATCTTCCGGTTCACGGATGACGTATGATATTTCAGTGTCGGGAATGGGGAAATCAGCCAACACGGTCTTTAAAGCCTCTTCATCGAACAAGGTTTGCTGAACATAGGCTTGCAGCCCACCTTCGCATTCCACAAAGCTTTCAAATCCGACTTCTGCAGTAAGTGCAGAGAGCACATCGGTTATAATTTCATTACAAGGCTGTGCAGTAAAAGTTACTTCGAAGTATTTCATAAATAGAAGGGATTCATTAATTTTCGCAAATATACTCAAAATAGGGAAAAACTAACCTTGAAATAGAGAATTTATACTTGCAGGAAACGAATAACTTTCTAATTTTGTAATTAAATAAAAAAAGGTTGCTTATGAAAGGTAAAGTATTTGCTTCATTGCTGTTAGCTTGCCTGCCTTGGCTGGCTATGGCGCAGAGTAATGATGACCTTTATTTCATTCCGAAAAAAGAAAAAAAGACGGAAAAGAAAGAAAAGGTCAGTCTGGCTCCGGCGAAGGTATCAAATACAGCAGTATATGCTGCTCCGGGATCGGCAGTTGTGGTGAAAGATGCAGCTGGAAGAACTCGTGATGTTGATGAATATAACCGTCGTTACACCTCACGTGACTATACGTTTTCAGCGGACGACAATACGCTGTATGTTGAAGAAAAACCATCTCATGAACGTGGAGAGTGGGTAAACGGATTTGAAGGTACGCAAGATGACTATGAGTATGCCATGCGTATCGTGCGTTTCCGCAGCCCGCGCTATGCCATTCCCGTAAGCAGTCCGCTTTATTGGGATGTGGTTTATGGAGCCTACCCCTCATGGCAATGGAATGTATACGATGACGGATTATATGCTTACGTATTTCCTACCTATACTAATCCGATGTGGTGGGACTGGCGTTGGTCATGGGGATTCTCCGGTCCTCACTGGAGTTTCAACTGGGGATGGCATTCACCGTGGTATTATAACAGCTGGTATTCTCCCTATTGGTATGGAGGCTATTGGGGGCATGCATGGCATCATCATCACCATTATTATCATTATGGTCATCACTATCCGCATTACGGATGGGGTGGAAGACATTATTCTTATGGACACACAGACTACCGGTCAAACCGTTACCGGGGAAGCGGCTCCTCTCGTCGCAACTATGTGTCATCAGGAGTACAGGGAAACTCCTCTCGTCCTCAGTATGGAAATTCCAGTGTGCGGCGAAATTCCTCTTCAAGCATTGGCAGAGTGGTTCGTTCGAATGAAAATAATCGGATAAACTCTGTACGTCCGTCGGGAACCTCAGGCAACAGAGGTACTGTGGGTACACGTACTCCGGTAAGGGGAAACAGCTCCGGATATGTACGTCCAAGTACAACGGTTGACCGCAGTGGAAATACGTATAATCGTCCGAGCAGTACGCGTCGTAGCAATAATTCATATAATCAGAATACGTCGAGATCTCGCAACAGCTATAACACGCAGCGGAGCACCGGCCGGAGTAGTTTTTCTTCGGGTAGCGGAAGTTCGTATAACCGCGGTTCGATGGGCGGCGGCAGTACACGGCGCAGCAGTGGAGGCGGCGGAAGCTCACGCAGACGGTAAACATAAAATGAATAAGGAGAAAAGAGTATGAAAACGAGAATAGGAATCGTAGCCTTGATGGCAGGGATTTCATCGGTTGCGGCTGCTCAGAGTCAATACGATGTAATCCGGTTAATGGATAATGAGCTGAACGGAACAGCCCGCTTCGTGGGTATGGGGGGAGCTATGGGTGCCTTGGGAGCTGATTTGTCGACCATGTCAACTAATCCTGCCGGTATCGGGCTGTACCGGAGCAACGATGTGGCGCTGACGTTCGGTTTTAACGCCAATCATTCGAATGCTGATTTGGGCGGGGTGGTTTCTAAGGAAAAACGCACCAAGGCTTCGTTTGACCAGATAGGTTTTGTATGGAGTAATAAAATAGGTAATAAAACCAATTTGCGTTATGTGAATTTCGGGTTCAACTACCGGAAGCGTGCTAATTTCAACCGTCAGTTCTCATCTGCCGGAGGCTTTTCTGACGGAGCTTCGCTGAGCTGGCAGATGGCAGATATGCTTTGGCAGGCAGGTGACAGTGAAGGAACTTTCTATAATACGTTAGGCGATTTCAATGAATTGCTGGACGCAGGATTTAAAGGCTCTAAGTTGGGTGACCCTTACACTGATTCTTATTTCTACGGAACTCCTTATCTGTCTTCTATGGGAGCAAGAACCGGATTGCTGGATCCTTTACTTGCTGAAGGCAGTCTTTTAGATGATCCGGAGGCAAAGCTGAAAGGCTTTTTGCCTTGGAATTCCGACGGGCACCAGTATTACAGCCGTGAAGAGGGAGGAGTGGAAGAGTATGACTTTAATCTTTCGTTCAATGTACAAGACCGCTATTACTTTGGGGTTACCGTGGGAGCTTATTCGTTGAATTATAACCGCTATTCTTCGTATGGAGAAAACATTGTAGACGGAGATGCGAAAGGTAATTTTACGCTTAATAACTGGTATAAGCAGGAAGGAACCGGATTTGACGTGAAATTAGGGGCTATTATCCGTCCGTTTGAGTATTCCCCCTTCCGTATTGGATTTTCTATACATACACCTATCTGGTATTCAGTAACCGAATATCATACGGCTATGCTTACAGCCGGAGCAACTTCTTTTCCGGAAGGAACACAATATACAGAAAACCTTTCTGATTACCTGAACCCGGACTATGTATGGGATTACCGTCTGACTACTCCTTGGCGTTTTGGGGTTAGTATGGGAACTGTTGTCAGTGGAATGATGGCACTGGATGCTGAATATGAGTATGCCAACTACTCTTCGGCACATTTGGAAGATGTTGATGGATATGAATTGAACGGAACGACAGCCGTGAGTGAATCGTTGAAGGGAGTGCATACTTTCCGTGTGGGTATGGAAACCAAGCTGACCTCAGCTTTCAGCATGCGTGCCGGCTATAATTTCCAGTCATCGCCCATTCATGAAGACTCATTTAAAAACATTCCATTTACCGATGAAACCCGTACCGATGCCGAATATTTGAAGTCGCGTCAGGCAGTTACCTTTGGTATGGGATATAGAGGACGTCTGTTTTATGCCGATGTAGCTTATAAATATGACTTCTATAAGGCCGACTTTTATGCATTCGGTTCATCTGAAATAGAATTACCGGCTACGAAAGTGAACAATGAACGTCATCAAGTGTTATTTACGCTGGGAGTTCATTTTTAAGAGTTCATTGTGATTGTCTTAAACATAGGCAAAGAGATTGTTTTGACTGAAAAGTGAAACAGTCTCTTTTTATTTATAGCTTAGAGAGATGAAGCAAATCTTTTTATTGGATAACAAGCCGGTTCGGACTCATTTATTCTCATTGGCTGAGCATGGAAATAAACTTTTTGCCGAAAAGCTGACACCGGGAGTGCCACATGTTTTGGGAATCCGTATTCCCGAACTGCGTAAGTTGGCTTTCCGGATAGCAAAGGCAGATTGGGAGCATTATCTCCTGACAGCCGAATCTTATTATATGGAAGAGCGAATGCTTCAGGGAATGGTTTTGGGATGTATCTGTCCGGACGATGATGTAGAAGTATATTTAGAGCGTGTAACCCGTTTTGTAAAACTGATTAACAGCTGGTCGGTTTGCGATACATTTAAGTTCGGGGGCGGCAAGAAATTTCTTTCGACTCATAAAGCCCGGCTCTGGGAGTATCTGTGCGGGTGGATGCAAGCTGATGGAGAGTATGAAGTCCGCTTTGGTGTGGTGATGGCAATGGGGGTATTTATAGAGGAAGACTATATAGATGCTTATCTGCTGAAACTAGATGCCATTCGTCATGAGGGATATTATGTAAAGATGGCAGTTGCCTGGGCTTTATCGGTTTGTTTTGTGAAGTTCGAGAAACAGACAATGGTTTATTTGAACCACTGCAAATTAGATAAATTTACTTATAACAAAGCTTTGCAAAAAATAATAGAGTCATACCGGGTTTCATCAGAAATGAAGTCAGTCATTAAAACAATGAAACGCTGAAGGTTTCTTTCGGTTGAGGCTTGGTAGCAGAAAATATCAAGACAACAAAGGCATGTACTATACAATAGTTCGTTAAAAATTCGCCAAGCCTAAGCGGCTCTGGCAGTAAATAA
>CAUDXH010000037.1 GCA_958453305.1 uncultured Bacteroides sp.
CGTCAGATTGTGGTTCTGAATGTCGTGGGTTCGAATCCCACTAGTCACCCCTCTTTCCAACTTTTTATTGAATTCTATTTGTTAAAATCTTGCAATAGTTTGCAGGATTTTTTTGTTTTATTTAAAAAGTTTTTGCTATCTTTGTATCAAACAGAGTTCAACATGAAGCTACGCACAATTACAAAATTGGGAGTTATTCTTTCAGTCATTCTTTTCGGCATAGGAATTGGTCTTTACGGCTTTGCCAAATTAAGCATCAACGACCAAAAGAATGACGTTGACTTCTTGTCATTTATTCCCGGAAACTGTATAGGCGTATTTGAAACAGACAATGCTGATTATTTTCTAAACGAATTTACTCAAATGGCCTATGCCTCACAGTTAGGCACCCTCCACCAGACAGGAATTACAGGAACGATTCTCGACAGGCTCAATCAATATGCACCTACAAATATTCATGGACTAAACGGACAAACCAATCACATGCTGGTCAGTTTCCATTCGCCGGGCAAACCTGATGACGCCGTAGTTTACTTCTCTATGGGCAAAGAAGGGAAAGAACTGCTGATTGAAACATTAAGAAATTCCTCCGGAAGCCAATTTATTCCCAAAAAAGAAAAATACCGCGATAAAACCATCGAAATTTATCCCGTCAATCCCACAAAATTCATCGTATTATACTACAACAGCGAGGGACTATTAGCCATCAGTTACCAGAAACGCCTTATTGAAGAGGTTATTGACGCACAAAAAGACAAGACTTCACTGCGCCAAGACCCTGTATTTACAGCTATACGCCGTACGAAGTCAACCAATTTCATGACCCTATACGGACGCACCGCTCCTCTTCCGCTACTCACAAAAGAAGGCAACAGCCATCATTGGAGCGAATTTGATATTCACATGAACAGTGAAGTGTTTTACTTAAGCGGAGAAATGCATGAACCAGATTCATGTATCGCTTCTACCTTTACTGCTTTAAACAACCTTTCCTCATATGCGGAAGACAGCTTACTCCTTATTACTGGAACCAACAAGGTAGACTCCTGCATTTCAAGCACCATCACTTCACCTTCACACACCTTATTTGAAGAATGCATTTCAAACTTATCACGAAACGCATCATGCATCATGGTAGCCGACATGGACAAGGTAGCAAAATCCCCTCAAGAATACGAAGCTTACTTACCCCAGTTTATTTTGCAGCATCCTGACTTTTTCCGTTCATTCATCATATCCTTACAAATAACCAAGATAGACGACCGTCTGTCTCACATTTTTGTTTTCACCTATAAAAACTAAGCAACGCTTATCGCAGCTTATTTTCCAAGAAATGAGGTGCAGCCTTTAAACGAAAATAAAGCAAAGAAACCACGGTCAAAGCCGCCCCAAAAAAGTAAGCCATACGAAACGTTGCTATTTCGGCAATATAACCTCCTACCAACATTCCAATTCCAATCCCCACATCCCACGATGTAAGATAAGTACTTGTAGCCGTACCGCGCTGACTGTTCGGTGCCAAATTAACAAAAAGCGTATTATAAGCAGGAAACATGGTACCAAATCCTATCCCGAGCAACAAGGCTATCATAAAGAAAAGAACTGTGGTAACCTGATAATTCCAGTCAACCAGCCATCCACAAGCCGTCAGACCAAAATAACAAAAGCAAACCAAATAGATTCCTGCTGAAATCACCTGAGTAATCCTCCCCTTATCAACCAGGCGCCCGCTGAAAAGCCGGCTGACAGCCATGCCTAAAGCCATAAAAGTAAAGAAGAAACCAGTTTCGGCTGTAATGCCAATCTGACGGGCATACATTGCCACATAATTCGTTGTCATCCCATAAGGTATAGAGAGAAGCAGCAAACTGAAGCCAGCCGGAAGGCCTTTCAGCAAAATAAAGCGATCAAACGAAACCGGCTCACGCTCAACAGGGGGTTTATAAGGTGTTTTAACCAGCCATGCACACAAAAAGCCCAACGCACACGATGCAAGAGCATACGAAAAAACCGTAATATAAGAGGCGCCTCCACTATGAAGAAAAAGTCCGAACATCGGACCTATAGACATGGCAATGTTATTGGTCAGCCCGTAATAGCCCAGCCCCTCACCACGGCGAGAAGACGGCATAATATCAATCACCACCGTATTTCCGCCTACAGTAACCATGCCAAACGAGAAACCATGCACCACCCGCAGAATGATAAACACCGTCAATAAACTTGCAAGCATATAGCCGGCAAAGACCAGCATAAAAACAAAATAAGCAAAAAGATAAAGAGGCTTCCGCGCAAACGCATCAAGCAGATAGCCTGAAAACGGACGAATACACAGTGAAGATACCGTATAACAAGAAAGAACGATACCTATAGTAGAATTAGAGACGTGGAAAATTTCAGAAAGATAAAAAGGAAAAACGGGTATTAAAAGCCAAAAGCCAAAATAAAGAAGAAAATTCGCAGCCAATATAAAACAATAGCTCGATGTCATCAATCGGTCTTTTCCCATAGCCCAAAAGTTTACAAAAAAAACAAGAATTTCCCTTCATTGCAAAAATTATATACCCACGAGCATATCCTGCAATGAAAGGAAATTCAGCATACAGTAATTTAATTTGCAGACTCAAATTCTTCCAAGAAGCGAGTGTCGTTCTCAGAGAACATACGCAAATCTTTCACCTTATATTTCAAATTAGTAATACGTTCTACTCCCATACCAAAAGCATAACCGGTATACACCTTGCTGTCAATACCATTGGCTTCAAGCACAGCCGGGTCAACCATACCGCAACCCAGAATTTCAACCCATCCGGTATATTTACAGAACGGACAGCCTTCGCCTCCACAAATATCACAGCTGATATCCATTTCGGCACTCGGTTCAGTAAACGGGAAGTACGAAGGACGCAAACGAATCTTGGTCTGCGGACCAAACATTTCCTGTGCAAACTGTAGCAATACCTGTTTCAGGTCAGTAAACGATACATTCTTGTCAATATACAACCCTTCTACCTGATGGAAGAAACAGTGAGCACGGTAACTGATGGCTTCATTACGGTACACGCGTCCCGGACAAATCACGCGGATAGGAGGCTGAGACACTTCCATTACACGGCTTTGTACCGATGAAGTATGTGTACGAAGAATAATATCGGGATGGCTTTCAATGAAGAACGTATCTTGCATATCACGCGCCGGATGGTCTTCTGCAAAATTCATTGAAGAAAACACATGCCAGTCGTCTTCCACCTCGGGACCATCAGCAATGGTAAAGCCAAGACGATTGAAGATATTAATGATTTCGTTACGCACAATGGTCAGCGGATGACGGGTTCCCAAGTCTATCGGATAAGCCGTACGGGTTAGATCTAACTCAGCCGCACCACTGTCCTGACACTCGAAAGCCTCTTTCAAAGCCGAAATACGTTCCTGTGCACGATTTTTCAATTCATTCAACTTCATGCCCACTTCTTTCTTCTGTTCAGCCGGCACGCTACGGAAATCTGCCATCAAAGCATTAATGGCTCCTTTCTTACTCAGATATTTAATACGTAAGGCCTCCAATTCTTCTGCATTCTGGGCAGTAACGCCTTCTATCTCCTGAAGTAGCTGTTCTATTTTCGCTAACATATTTCTTTTTTATTATTTATCGTAGGTGCAAAGGTAAGGATTTAAACCGAAATATTCCGTTTTTTGATATAATAAAAAAGAAAACTCATTTTTATTGAATGTCCAAACGAAAAAAGAGGTATTTTTGTCCCGAATTATTTAAGTAAACAATGAAAAATTTAGTCATCGGATTTTGTTTGCTGGGCATACTGGCTTCCTGCGGAGACGGAAAGAAAAAAGCCGATCCATTTGTAGCACTGACCGAGCAAATAGACTCCATAAATGTAGAAACCGATTCCGTCACAAGCATAAGCTACGCAGAAGAGGAAGAAATTCCCATAGCAGCGGACGAAAGTTTTGCTGACTTTTTCTACAATTTTGCTTCTGATGAAGCATTCCAGCGCTCGCGAATTATTTTTCCGCTTCCGCTTTATGAAGAAAAACACGTGAATCGTATTGAAAAGCCCAACTGGAAATATGATCCTATCTTCAGTAAGGAAGCTGCCTATACCATTATTTTCGATAAGGAAGAAGATATGGAAGTGGAAAAAGATACGGCTCTGTGCAGCGTACAGATAGACTGGATTTACTTGTCTGAAAATAAAATCAAACGATATTACTTTGAGCGCAAAAACAACCAGTGGGTTTTGGAAGCAATCAACAAAATAAAAACTGCGTATAAAGACAAAAACAAAGAAACAGAAAACTTTTATGCCTTCTATGAACGCTTTTCACAAGATTCTGTTTTCCAGCGCCAGCGACTCCACCGGCCGCTCGCCTTCGTTACTTCCGACCCTGAAGACGAGTTCCAGATTCTGGAAACCACACTCGATGAAGGACAATGGTTTACGTTCCGGCCTCCTATCATGAAAGCCCGCCTGACGAACGTGCATTACGGACAGCCCGAAGCTGCCGACTCCAGATATAAAATTGTAGAATATAAAGGATTTGGCAACGGGTTCAGCAACGTCTTATATTTCGAGCGCAAAGGAGGAGTATGGAAACTGACTAAATTTGAAGACCTAAGTGACTAATTAAGTGATATGATAAAAAAATATACCAACCACCCTCTACTTCCGTATAACACCTTTGGTATGGATGTACAGGCTGCCCTCTTCGTTGAATACGATTCGGTTAAAGATTTAACCGACTTCTTGACCATGCAATCCGGCAAACCGGATTCACTCTTACACATCGGGGGAGGAAGCAACCTCTTATTTACTGCCGATTACAAGGGAGTTATCTTACACTCAGCCATCAAAGGTTATGAAGTGGTTAATGAAACAGATAAATGGATAGAGGTCAGAGTAGGAGCCGGAGAGACATGGGATGATTTTGTGGCGTATACCATCGGTCAGGAATGGTACGGAGCCGAGAATTTATCTCTGATTCCGGGTGAGGTGGGAGCCTCAGCCGTACAAAACATCGGTGCCTATGGTGTAGAGGTGAAAGATTTGATTGTTCAGGTGGAAACCATCCGTGTAGCAACTGGAGAAAAACGGACGTTTTCAAATGCTGAATGCCATTATACATACCGCAATAGTATTTTCAAACAAGAACTCAAAGGGGAATATATCGTGACCCATGTTGTGTACCGCTTAAGCAAACAGCCTTCTTTCCACCTTGACTATGGAAATATCCGGGCTGAACTGGAAAAGGAAGGAGGTATGCTGACTCTCTCCCGTCTGCGGAATATCATCATCCGCATCCGGGAAGCCAAACTCCCCGACCCCAAAACGTTAGGAAACGCAGGCAGCTTTTTCATGAATCCTGTCATTCCCCGAAAACAGTTTGAAACACTGCAACAGCAATATCCCGGCATGCCTCACTATGCGGCAGGAAAAGACCTCGTAAAAATACCTGCCGGATGGATGATCGACCAGTGTGGATGGAAAGGTAAAGCCCTAGGACCTGTAGCCGTATACGACAAGCAGGCACTCGTGTTGGTCAACCGGGGCGGAGCAACCGGAAAAGAAGTCATTCATCTGGCTCATCAAATAATCGTTTCTGTAGAAAACAAATTCGGAGTAACCATCCACCCTGAAGTAAACTTTATTTAGCAATGAAAATAACCATATTAGGCAGTGGAACCTCCATCGGAGTCCCTCAAATTGGCTGCACGTGTAAAGTCTGTACCAGCACCGACCCGCACGACAAACGCCTGCGCTGCTCTGGAATGGTGGAAACCAACGGCGTACGGATTCTCATTGACTGTGGTCCTGACTTTCGGGAACAGATGATTCGGATAAACGACTTCCGGGCCATCGACGGTGTGTTAATTACCCATGAGCATTATGATCATGTTGGCGGATTAGACGACCTGCGTCCTTTCTGCCCGTTCCGTGATATACCTGTCTGCTCGGAAGATTATGTGGCCGACCGCCTGCAGAGCCGTATGCCTTATTGCTTCGTAAAGCACCCCTATCCGGGAGTTCCTCATATTCCCTTAAAACGGGTAAAGCCGGGTGAGCCGTTTTATCTTACCAGCTGCGACGGAAAGCATTCCGTAGAAATTCTTCCTTTCCGGGTGATGCACGGACAGCTTCCCATCTTGGGATACCGTATCGGAAATATGGCATGGATTACCGATATGCTCACTGTACCCGAAGAGTCTTATCCCTTTCTGAAAGGACTTGACTGCCTCATCATGAATGCGTTACGTATTGAGAAACACTGGACACACCAATCCCTTGATGAAGCGCTGAAACAAGCCGGACGCATCGGAGCCAAGGAAACTTATTTTATTCACATGAGTCACCAGATTGGTCTGCATGAGCAGGTAAACCAAAATCTTCCGCCACACACCCACCTGACCTTCGACGGAATGACTTGGGAAATTTAAAAACAAAGTCAGCCCGATGGATACAACAAAAAAAAGAAATCCCTATCTGTACCTCATATATATAGGCACAGATAGGGATTTCTATAATAAGGGAAAAATCGCCTTGACGTTTCAATTCGTCCGCTTAGGCATTACCAATCAAACACCGAAGCATTTTCTTTTAAAGACTTCGGTGTTTGGAGGACATATAAGTTTATACTGAAAAACTACAGACCAGTCTGTTTATTATGCGTTTTCAAAGCCTTGACTTTTCAGTACTTGCTTCAAGCGTTCAGACATCAGCTCATTATCCGATTTCTTATAACGGATATCCGTAAAAATCTGAGCCAAGGTCTCTGTATGATTAATCTCCACAAAATGTCGGTTTTCCGGAAGCGATTCTTTATAGGCAAATATATCGTCAATCATTTCCGGAGTATAATCATGATACGTTTCCTCATGAATTATTCCACGCAACGGAAGGCGGTCGGGCTGCTGCGGGCACTCATCCGGATACCCCACCGTAATGGTAGCCACAGGAATTACCAGCTTCGGCAAATGAAGAACTTCAATAATCTGATCCGGATTATAAATGGTAGTCCCCAAATAGCAGATACCCAATCCAGCTTCTTCAGCCAACGTACAGAAATTCTGAGTTACCAGCAACGCATCGGTTGCCGCATTCAGGAAAGAAATAAAATTGGCATAACCCGGCTCTGCCTTACGCAGGCGGCACCACCCCGAGAAACGGTTAAAGTCAGCACAGAAAGTCAGTACCACCGGAGCTGAAGTCACCATAGGCTGATTAAAATGAGCCGGAGCCAGCTTCTTCTTCATCTCAGCATTCCGAGTTACCACCACACTATAAAGTTGCATATTTCCCATTGTAGAAGCACGGAAAGCCTCCTCCAATAACCCATTCAGCAAATCAGCAGGAATATCTTCTTGCTTATACTTGCGTATCGTTCTCCGTTTTTTTATTGATTCCATATAAATCAATACTTCGGTAAATTTTTACCGAAAAATTAAAAGTTAAACAATAAAACCGG
>CAUDXH010000038.1 GCA_958453305.1 uncultured Bacteroides sp.
TACCTACTTTATTCAACAAAAATAATGTTTTCTATGTACGTTAAATCATAAAAGAACAGGGAAATAAACAGGTTTAAAACATTTGAATACCCTATTGGAAACATTTTAGCTCGTGACAGGAAACAAAAGAACGGATACAGAAAATCAGAATCATGTATCTTTGTAATCGAAGTCAGGTAAAGACTTAGTAACTTTTTAACTTTAATGAATTATGCGAAACATTGGTATCTTACTCTGCGCCTTAGCTTGTTCTCTATGCGAAACATTTGCTCAGGGTTATAAAAACCCGGTAATTCCCGGATTTCATCCCGACCCTAGCGTATGTAAAGCTGGCGATGACTATTATCTGGTAAACAGCAGTTTTCAATATTTTCCGGGAGTACCTCTCTTCCATAGTAAAGATTTGGTAAACTGGGAGCAGATGGGCAATTGCCTGACACGGGAATCACAACTTAACCTGAAAGGAGCCAATGGAGGAAGCGGTATCTTTGCTCCTACCATACGTTATCACGAAGGAGTATTCTACATGATTACAACCAATGTATCAGGCAAAGGTAATTTTCTGGTACACACAACCGATCCCAAAGGAGAATGGTCGGAACCCGTATGGCTGGAACAAGGAGGAATCGACCCTTCTTTGTATTTCGAAAACGGTAAATGCTACATGGTAAGTAATCCGGACGGTTACATCAATCTGTGCGAAATAGATCCGATGACCGGAAAACAGCTCACACCTTCCAAAAAGATATGGAACGGAACCGGAGGACGTTATCCAGAAGGACCACATATTTATAAGAAAGACGGCTGGTATTACCTGCTCATTTCAGAAGGAGGAACAGAAGTCGCACATAGCATCACCATCGCACGCAGCCGTTACATTGACGGACCGTACGTAGGAAATCCGGCAAATCCGATTCTTACTCATGCTTGTCAGGCTGGAGAAACTAACCCTATCCAGGGTACAGGTCATGCCGATCTGGTAGAAGGTACAGACGGTTCATGGTGGATGGTTTGTCTTGCTTACCGTATCATGCCGGGATTCCATCATACCCTGGGACGTGAAACTTATCTGGCCCCCGTACGCTGGGACAAAGATGCATGGCCCGTCGTAAACGGAAATGGTACAATCCAGCTGGACATGAATGTTCCTACTCTTCCACTTCAGACAGTAAAACAAAAACCCGAAACCATCACTTTCGATAACAAACAATTATCTCCCGAATGGATGTACCTGCAAAATCCTGATATACAGAACTATGAATTCAAGAACGGAAATCTCCGTCTGAAAGCAACTCCGGTTTCTTTGAATGAGCAAAAGAGCCCGACTTTTGTCGCTATCCGGCAAGAACACTTCAATATGGAAGCCGCTACTTCTTTGGAATTAAAAGATGCACAAGCAAATGATGAAGCTGGTATCAGTGTATATATGGAATACCACTCACACTACGATTTGTTCGTCCGTCAGAACAAGGATAAAAGCCGTTCGGTTGTCCTTCGCTACAAACTAGGAGAATTGGAACATATCGAAAAGGAGATGCCACTAAACAGTAAAGGAAACATAGAACTGAATATTAAATCGGACATAAACTTCTATTACTTCGGCTATACAGAAAACGGTATTTATCATGAGCTGGGAAAAATGAATACCCGTTACCTCAGCAGTGAAACAGCTGGAGGATTTACCGGAGTCGTACTCGGACTATATAGTGTATCTGCTTCCACACAATCGAAAGCGTATGCAGACTTCCGATACATGAAATATAAAGGAGAATAAACATGAGAAAACTATACCTGTATATATTAGGAATATTCCTGATCCTTCCTCTTGCCATACAGGCACAAACGGAAAAGAGAATCAAGATAGCTTGTGTAGGTAACAGCATTACCGAAGGATTTCTGTTGAAGAATCCTTCAGAAGAAAGTTATCCGGCTGCCCTTCAGAAATTACTGGGAAACAATTACGAAGTAGGCAACTTTGGCGTGACTGCCCATACATTGAGCCTGAAAGGAGATTTGCCTTATATGAAAACTACACGTTTTCAGGAAGCGCTGGATTTTCTGCCCAATATCGTAACCATCAAACTTGGAGCCAATGATTCCAAGCCGCATAACTGGCAGCATCGTGCTACATTCAAGGACGATCTGAACCTGTTGATCGATAAATTCCAGGCACTTGCATCACATCCTCGTATCTACCTTTGTCTGCCTATTCCTTCTAACCGTAAAGAATGGGGCATCAACGACAGTATCATTGTAAACGGAATCATTCCATACATCCGGGAAGTTGCAGCCGAAAGAAGCTTACCCGTGATTGACCTCCATACAGCAATGCTTCCTTATTATCCACAACTCTACGTCGACGGAGTGCATCCCGACAAGTACGGAGCTGCTATTATTGCTGAAACATTGTATAAATGTATTACCGGAGAAGAACCACCTCCAACTCCAGGACGAAGTGACCAGACATTGTGGTACGACGAACCTGCTGCACAGTGGGAAGAAACTCTTCCGTTAGGCAACGGCAGACTGGGTATGATGCCCGACGGAGGAATCGACAAAGAACATATTGTTCTGAATGAAATCAGCATGTGGAGTGGGTCGGAAGCCAATTATCTGAATCCCGACGCTTCCAAAAGCCTGCCCGAAATACGTCGGCTGTTGTTCGAAGGAAAGAACAAAGAAGCACAAGAACTGATGTATACCAGCTTTGTTCCTAAGAAACCGGAAAAAGGAGGAACGTATGGAGCCTTTCAGATGTTGGGCGATTTATTTTTGGAGCATCAGTACGGAGTACATGAAAAGGATGTTCCTGCTGATTACCACCGCTGGCTGGATTTAAGTAAGGGAATCGCATACACAACTTTCTCCCGCGGGAATGTAAATTATGTGCGCGAATACGTCGTTTCACGTGATAAAGATGTCATGCTGATACACCTGAAAGCAAACGTTCCTGGTTTCATCAATTTCAAAATGAATTTGAGCCGTCCGGAAAGAGGAAGCGTACGCAAACTGGCTGAAGGAAAACTGGAACTGTACGGCAGTCTGGACAGTGGTTCCTCGCAAGCAGGTGTCCGTTATGCTGCCATTGCCGGAATAACATGCAAGGGCAGACAGACAAACCAGTCGACTGACGAACAGTCTATCACTGTACAAAATGCGGACGAAGCATGGATTGTAGTATCGGCAAAGACCTCCTTTCTGGCAGGAGAAATTTATGAAACGGAAGCAGACCGAATACTCAACGATGCATTGAAAAGCAATCTCTGCGAAACTGTATCGGAAGCAATCCTAAGTTACCAGGCTCTGTTCAACCGTGCAGGAATCCGTCTGCCCGAAAATGAAGCCGTTTCACATTTGACTACCGATCAGAGAATTGAAAGATTCCAGCAGCAAGACGATCCTTCGCTAGCTGCTCTTTACTATAATTACGGACGTTATTTGCTGATAAGCAGTACACGTCCGGGAAGCCTACCTCCCAACTTGCAAGGACTTTGGGCTAACGAGCCGGGAACTCCCTGGAATGGCGACTATCATACGAACATCAATGTACAAATGAACCACTGGCTGGTAGAACAAGCTAATCTATCGGAACTATATCTACCACTGGTTGACTTAGTGAAACGACTGGTTTCCAGCGGAGAAGAAAGTGCAAAAGCCTTTTACGGTCCGCAAGCAAAAGGCTGGGTACTCCACATGATGACCAATGTATGGAACTATACCGCTCCCGGAGAACACCCGTCATGGGGAGCAACGAATACCGGAGGAGCATGGCTTTGCGCACACTTGTGGGAACATTATCATTTCAGTGGCGACCGGAACTATCTGGCGGATATTTACCCGATTATGAAAGGAACTTCAGAGTTTTTCTACTCTACCATGGTACGCGAACCCAAAAACGGATGGCTCGTTACAGCTCCCACTTCTTCACCCGAAAATGCTTTTTATCTACCGGGAAAAGACCGTACGCCTATCAGTGTATGTATGGGTCCGACAATGGATATCCAACTAGTACGTGAACTTTACACCAACGTGATAGAAGCTTCACATATTCTGCATACAGATACTGCTTATGCTGAAGCTTTGCAAGAGGCCATCGGGTTATTGCCACCTCACCAGATAAGCAAGAAAGGATACCTGATGGAATGGCTGGAAGATTACGAAGAAACGGATATTCATCATCGTCATGTATCTCACCTATATGGTCTGCATCCGGGAAATCAGATTTCAGTTCTTAAAACTCCCGAGCTGGCAGAAGCCTGCCGGAAAACCTTAAACCGACGAGGGGACGAAGGTACAGGATGGAGTCGCGCATGGAAAATCAACTTCTGGGCACGACTGGGCGACGGCAACCGTGCATATAAGCTGTTCCGCAGCCTGCTTTACCCAGCATATACGGCTCAGAACCCCACACAACACGGAAGTGGAACATTCCCTAATCTCTTTTGCTCACACCCACCCTTTCAAATGGATGGCAACTGGGGAGGAACTTCAGGTATCAGCGAAATGCTGTTGCAAAGTCAGGATGGCTTCATCCACCTGCTTCCCGCCCTGCCTGAATCCTGGAAAGACGGAAGTTTTTACGGACTAAAAGTAAGAGGAGGCGCCATAGTCAATCTTGTATGGAAAGATGGAAAGCCGGTACAGGCAACCATCACCGGAGGATGGCAGAACAATCTGAAGATGAAATGGCCTCAAGGAGTCAAAAAAGTACTCCTCAACGATACAACCTGTCGCACAGTCTCTTTCATTCCGTTCACTGTAAAACAAGGAGAATGTATTACGTTCATATTCAAATAACTGATAAACAAACTATAACAACTAAAAAATAATTGACCATGAAAAACTTCAAGAAACTGGCACTGGCATCTGTGTTATGTACTGGTGTCTGCCTGACAGCAGGAGGACAAAAGCCGGCTCCGGCTATTCCTTCCGATCCGGTTATCGAGGCACATATTCAGGAATGGCTGAAGAAAATGACACTCGAAGAAAAAATCGGCCAGATGTGTGAAATCACCATCGACGTAGTGAGTGACTTCGAAGCTAGCAAGAAAAACGGATTTACACTGAATCCTGCCATGCTCGACACTGTAATTGGTAAATATAAGGTAGGTTCATTGTTGAATGTTCCACTGAGTATCGCACAGAAAAAGGAAAAATGGGCTGAAGCAATCAAACAGATTCAGGATTTGTCCATGAAAGAAATCGGCATACCTTGTATCTATGGTGTCGACCAGATTCACGGAACTACCTATACACTCGATGGAACCATGTTCCCGCAAGGCATCAATATGGGAGCAGCTTTCAACCGTGAACTGACAGAAAAGGCAGCAGCCATTTCGGCATACGAAACTAAAGCCGGCTGTATCCCCTGGACCTATGCTCCAGTAGTCGACTTGGGACGTGATCCACGCTGGTCGCGTATGTGGGAGAACTACGGTGAAGACTGTTACGTAAACGCAGAAATGGGTAAGGCTTCTATCAGAGGTTTTCAGGGAAGTGATCCGAATCATATCGGCGAATATAATGTGGCAGCCTGCATGAAACATTACATGGGATATGGTGTTCCTGTTTCGGGTAAGGACCGTACACCTTCTTCTATTTCACGCAGCGATATGCGCGAAAAGCACTTCGCCCCGTTCCTTGCAGCTATCCGTCAGGGAGCACTGAGTGTAATGGTTAACTCAGGTGTAGACAATGGCGTACCTTTCCATGCTAACCGTGAATTGCTGACCGAATGGCTGAAGGAAGATTTGAACTGGGACGGTATGATTGTGACCGACTGGGCAGATATCAACAATCTGTGTACACGCGACCACATTGCAGCAACCAAGAAAGAAGCTGTCAAGATTGCCATCAATGCCGGAATCGACATGTCGATGGTTCCCTACGAAGTAAGCTTCTGCGACTACTTGAAAGAACTAGTACAGGAAGGTGAAGTCCCCATGAGCCGCATCGACGATGCCGTAGCCCGCGTATTACGTCTGAAATACCGTCTGGGACTGTTCGAAAATCCATATTGGGATATCAAGAAATACAACAAATTCGGTTCTGAAGAGTTTGCCCGTGTTGCTTTACAGGCCGCTGAAGAATCAGAAGTGCTGCTAAAGAATGAAGGCAATATCCTGCCGCTTGCCAAAGGAACAAAAATCCTGCTTGCCGGTCCGAATGCCAACTCCATGCGTTGCCTGAACGGAGGATGGTCATACAGCTGGCAAGGACATCTAGCTGACCAATGTGCCGGTGCTAACAACACAATCTACGAATCTCTATGCAACAAGTATGGTAAGGAGAACATCATCTACGAACCGGGCGTGACTTACGCTCCTTACAAAAACGATAACTGGTGGGAAGAAAACCAGCCGGAAATCGAAAAATCAGTTGCCGCAGCCAGTCGTGTCGATGTGATTATTGCCTGCATCGGAGAAAACTCTTACTGCGAAACTCCGGGTAATCTGACCAACCTGACCATGTCGGAAAACCAGCGCAATCTGGTAAAAGCCCTTGCTGCAACTGGAAAGCCTGTCATTCTGATATTGAATCAAGGTCGTCCGCGTATCATCAACGATATTGTTCCACTAGCAAAAGCCGTAATCAACGTAATGCTGCCCAGCAACTATGGTGGCGATGCACTTGCTAACCTGCTTGCCGGCGATGCCAACTTCAGCGGAAAGATGCCTTTCACCTACCCTAAATATATCAACGCATTGGCAAACTACGACTATAAGCCTTGCGAAAACATGGGACAGATGGGCGGAAATTACAACTACGACTCGGTAATGGATGTACAGTGGGAATTCGGATTCGGTCTGAGTTATACAACTTACAGCTACTCAAATCTAAAAGTCAATAAAGCTTCATTTACAGCTGATGACGTGCTGACAGTCAGCGTCGATGTTACCAATACTGGAAGGGTATCCGGAAAAGAAAGTGTACTGCTTTATTCAAAAGATTTGGTTGCAAGCAGTACTCCCGATAACATCCGTTTGCGTAATTTCGAAAAAATCGAACTCAATCCGGGTGAAACCAAAACCGTAACCATGCAACTGAAAGGC
>CAUDXH010000039.1 GCA_958453305.1 uncultured Bacteroides sp.
GTATTCTCCGTTAAACCGTCCTGTTTTCGTTAAACGAAAACACAACTTGCTGTCCGCAGGAGCGGACCACATTTATCCAATAATTATTGTGTATTAGCCCATTGTATGGCTATTCTCCTGTGATTTACGAGGCATTTCCATCAGGTGTTTGCCGGCTGCTCTCCCCATAAAAGGGTGGATATCTCTCCATAATCATATGACTTACGTCCATAATTCGGGAATAAGGAGGCGAATATACGGGAAATCTGCCCTTTACATGCCCTATTGTCCATTAATGGATTGTTACTTCTACACATCTACAAATGGAGAGCGGCAGTGAGCCGTATATGGTTTATGGTTTTTCTGCATTATCTTCATTAATGGATTACTACTTCTACACTTCTGCAAATGGAGAATGTAGCCGTGTACACCTTATGGTCTTCCTTCATAATTCTCCATTAACGGATTAATACTTTTACACTCCCATAGACCGATAATTTAAGAATCCGTATCCGGACGGATGCGCGCTCTCACGCCTGCCCATAAGGATTAAAAAGGAACGGTGGACAAGGAAACGGAATCCCGCTCGCTTTTCCACACCACTACGGGCCTCTGATGTCGCCTCCGCATAGGAAGAACCGTCCGAACGGAACGGCATCTCCGTCCCCCCCGTCATGTGTATCATGACAATAACTGACTTTGGATGACTATAAGTGACAGGTGGTTTCATCCTGTTCTCTTCTTCCTTTATTTTGTATTCCGAGACAATACCAGTTGTGTAATTTAATAATTTAAGATTTTAAAATATGGATTCAGAAAAGGAAAAGAACCGGCTTTCCGATATCGTTCTCGAGAGGGTCGGACTCACGGGGAACCTTCTGTCAGCTCCCGTTTCCCCATCCCTGGAACCAGTGGTGGAGATACCAAGTCATGGAAGTCAGGTCCGGGCAGGGAAAGTGACAGGTCCGGAGGAATACAAGAGGAGGTTTCTGGTTCCCGCTCCCAGAGCCGCTGAGTGGAAGACCGCCTACATTGATGGGAGACTGCACCGCCGGATCGCCATGCTGGTCAGGGCCGCCGGCTGCGGCAGCATCTCCGGTTTTATCATCCGGTTGTTGGAACTCCATATGGAGGAACACAGGGAGGACATCGCCTCCCTGCTCGGTGAGGTCTACCGTCCCTGGGATGAGGACGGACAGCCGGGAGGAACACCTCGCCGATAAAACGTTGTCATTGTCCAAGAAGGCATATCATGACAGGAAAGAACGTAAAAGAGCGGATTGGTCTTGGCGGGATGGACGCGGACCGCATCCGTGAGATCATGGGGGAAGCGCCTGCCTGTCCCCGGAAGAGACGTGGAACGTCCGGTAACGACATTATACGTCCCGCAAGGAAAAATGGCCCCATGCAACCGTCCGTCTACGGGGAGGAATACCTGCATGGCATTGCGGGCGTGCAGCGTCGGTCGCTGCATATTCCCGCCGCCCTGCACCGGAAACTGTCCATCCTGGCGGGAGCCTCGAGAAACGGAAAGGTCACTCTGGAGGGGTTCATCAACCACCTTGTCTCGCGGCATCTGGAAGAATACAGGGAAACGACGGACATGATTCTGGAGGAGTCCCTGCCCGGCCCGGTCATAAAGGCTCGTCCCCCATGACAGGGGATCTCCCCCGATGGGAGCATTATTTTTGTTTCTGAAACAATAGTGTTTAACTTTTAATGAAAAAGAAGTATGATGAAAAAAGAAAAAGAGTTGTTGGTTGCCATCGCCAGCCAGAAGGGTGGCGTGGGAAAATCCGTCTTTACGGTACTGCTGGCCAGTGTCCTGCATTACCGCAAAGACGTGCGTGTGGCGGTTGTGGACTGTGACTCCCCGCAGCACAGCATCGCCCTGATGCGTGAGAGGGACATGGAGAGTGTCATGAAAAATGACGACCTGAAGGTGAACCTGTACCGGCAGTACGAGAGAATCCGGAAACCTGCCTATCCGGTCATCAAAAGCGACCCGGAAAAGGGGGTGGAAGACCTGCGGCGTTATATGGACGAAAAAGGGGAGACTTTCGATATCGTGCTCTTCGACCTTCCCGGAACGCTCCGCAGCGAGGGGGTGGTTCATACCGTTGCCGCGATGGACTATATCTTTGTCCCGCTCAAGGCGGACAATATCGTCATGCAGAGTTCCCTGCAGTTTACCAAGGTGCTGGAAGAGGAGCTGATCGCCAAGGGGAACTGCAACTTGAAAGGAATCCGGCTGTTCTGGAACATGGTGGATAGAAGGGGACGGAAGAATTTGTATGATGCCTGGAACCGGGTCATCCACAGGATGGGGCTGCGGCTGCTGTCCTCACACATTCCGAACACCCTCCGCTACAACAAGGAGGCGGACCCTGTCTGTAAGGGTGTCTTTCGTTCCACGCTGTTTCCACCCGATCCCCGTCAGGAGAAAGACTCCGGCCTTCCTGAACTGGTGGAGGAGATATGCCATGCCATCGGTCTGGAGGAATCCGATACCGAGCGGTAGCGGATGATAGGATACAGACACCTTGAATAAGGGCTTTTAGCCTAAGATAAAGTAAGATAATTGCATGATAATAAGTTTTTTACAGATGTGACTTCTCCTATAAAAGCATTACCTTAGTAGTGTAATGTGCGCCAAGAGGTCACACAAGTAATTGTTCAGCATCGTGTCTGAACCTATTGTTCCATCAATAGTAGCCTGAAGAGGCGTACGTGACTGGCAACGGTCGGGTGCGAAGCCCTCTTGACAACGACGTTCCAACCTAAGCATCATAGGCGAAGAATGTCAAAGCTGACTGATATGAGTAACCTAAGTGAATCGCCGTACCATCGTGACTATGAATTAGCTCACGGATATTTATGGGCCATTCCAAAAGGCAAGCAGTCAGGATAGTACGCTGTTACATCGTGCTACACGGATGTCGCACTGCTGGTGGATAGGCGGAGTCTAAGTCGGTCGTCAGTTATTTGTGCGAAACTTGGTAAGCCCGTATCTCTCCCGTCAGCCAATAACCGATGGGTGGCCAATTGTAAGAGCGGCCGAATGAGGTGCGGGTAAAGGATTGTGGAGAAAGCGAATGCCATGGTGTAATGCCCTGGATAAAGGTTTCAACGTCACCCTACGCGAAAGCGGGCAGACTTCCACAGGGTAATTCTTTGTGAAACGAATTGTAGAACTTCAAGTATAAAGAAACAGCAAAGGAACAAGGCGCAAGCCGAGTGTGCATCTTCAGCCGGACGCAAAACCGTGTGGAAAGGAATAGACTTCGCACGATGCGAACGTAAGGTATCAATCGTTCACTGACTGCTATGTTCGGTATTAATGCAGACTGAATCCTTAATCATTTATCCAAACTCTTGAAATATCAAAGCCTGATTTAAGTGCAGATAACTGATAGAGTTTGGATAAATGGAAAGTTTGAATAAAATACATTATTATCAATTTCTACAGATATTTTTCCTTGCGCTCACACCCCACTGCATATTTGAGAAAACAGAATGATTTAACATACTATTTTTCATATCCAATCTTTTTTAATACTCCCCATGATAATACTCACTATAAAAAGTCCAATCGAATAATTTTACGCGGTGATAAATGAAATTAATAGAAAGCGATTACCTTTGAAGAAAAAGTCTGTAATTTGGTCAAGAGAAAAGTACAATAGGTCAAAACATGGATATTATAATTCGCTTTATTTGCACTACCATTTTAAATCTAATTGTATTAATCCTTATTATAAACTTTAATATCTGCACTATGAAGAGAAAAGTACTATTAAGCACATTGTTTCTAATACTACATTTCACTGTAGCATTAGCACAGCAAGTAACTATTTCAGGGCAAGTGTTGGATGAGAAGAGTGAACCTCTTATCGGTGCCACGATAAATATCGAAGGTACCACCAATGCAGTAATCACCGATTTAGAAGGAAAGTTCACGATAAAAGTACTTCCTTCTGAAAAACTGGTCATCAGTTATCTGGGATATAAGCCCAAAACTATCACTATCGGAAAGAACCGAAGATTTGATATCATTCTAGACCCTTCAGTCACAGAGATGGATGAGGTGGTTGTTGTAGGCTATGGTAGCCAGCGAAAAAGTGATATTGCAACCGCCGTTGCTTCTGTGAATATAAAAGATATTGTAAACAGTAGTTCTACGCAGACGTTGCAAGCACTACAAGGCAAAATCAGCGGAGTACAGATTATCCCCACAGACGGTTCATTGTCAAGCGGAATGACTTTCAGAATCAGAGGTGTCAACTCCGTCACAGGAGGAACCCAGCCTCTCTTCGTCATTGATGGTGTACCAATGCCTACTCAACAGATCACCAATGAAGATACCGAAACGGTAAACAATCCTCTGCTGGGACTGAATCCAAATGATATTGAATCCAATTTGAATTATTGGAATCCTCGTCCTATCAAAAAGGATAATCCATATTTGACCGTCCAAAGGAAGCTCTCTCCACAGACTGTGGAGGATTTCGCCAATAGACTGTTCATCTACCAGGTAGGAAAAAACAATCATATCGGCTTTCCATTCCGCAAACCCTCCCAGATGGAAATCCTTAACTTTGAAATGAGGAACTATTTTGCAGAGACCAATACCAATTATAAAGCCTTTGCCACGGGTGGTGACAAGGCACAAAGCTGTTGGATGGCCAATTTTGTTCCTTTTGACAAGGTTACAGACATATATCTCTTTGAATCCGCTATTGACGCAATGAGTTTCTACGAAATAAACCATTATACTAAAGAAACCACATGCGCATTCATAAGCACGGGGGGATATGTCACCAAATCCCAAATAGAGAATATAAGCCGTATATTCCCATCTGATAAGGTAAAGTGGAATTGTTGCTATGACAATGATGCCAGCGGTAATGGTTTTGACATCACCACAGCATATTATCTCAAAGGTGAGGAATGTAAAGCTTTTGCAAGGACCAACACTGGAGACACATATAAGACCATCTATTTAAGTTTCCCGGATGGAAACACACAGACCTTCAAAGAAGATGCATTTTCCTCCGGCGAGTATCTTAAACAACATGGTATAGACAATGTAAATATCATCAAACCTTCACGGTACAAAGATTGGAATGAGCTTCTTGTCTATTACAAAAGATTTGATTTGAACCTGGGTCCAGGAATGAAATTCATCCCGGCTATCGAAAAGACCATATCCCAACTGAATCTAAGAGGATATGAACAATTGGCCAATAGTATCAGTTCTTCCACAAAAGAACTGGTGGATTCTCTGCTTGAGCAAGCCAATTACTGCATTTCCGCACCTCTTGCCGAGAGCGGCGCTTATACTCTTATGGTAGACTGTAATATCTTCATGGGGCTGGACACGATGGTACCGGTACCAAGCAACTTATATGTTATAGAAAAGTGCACGCAAAAAAAGATATCGGCACATGCCATAAATGAATTTCTTAAAAAAGAATATATAAACATTTTTAGAGACATGAGTTCATCTGATTTCAAAAATTTTCTAGAGAAAGACATCCTAACTTATACAAAGGGTGCTGTAGAAAAGAATTTTGAGAAAGTGATATTGACTTTCGGATGGAGCCTTAAACCTTCAATTCTAAAAAAAAAGAGTTTTGACTTAGAACATGGTATATAGCATAACAATACAGCATGATACCATAATAGTAGCTGTTTCAAGCAGACATGTTGTCACAATTCCTGCCAGGTTTAATGGAATGATTCTCGGGCTTTGGAACTTGATACAGATTTTCGTTGCCTACTGTAATGAGAATCCGAATTGGGTGAGTAATGTCCGGTCACTGTGGGGTGACCGATTCAAATAGGGACAGGTATGGAACGGATGCCTATTCATGCCCCTATTATAGCTGACACATGGACTTTTATACATTCTTGCACTTTTTAAGTGGGTAAAAAAGTACTATTTGTATTTTATACAAAAAATTGTTTGCTTAATGAAATGGAACATACATTGCCAATGATATTTAATACCTATATATAGGTATTAGATGCGTTTTTATACCCAAAAAATGGTATTTTTATAATCTTTTGTAATATCTAATTTTGCATCCTAAAATAGATCTTTTATCGAAGAGAGATACAGTTTCCTTATATTTGAACTGGGGCTTCTGTAAAGTGCGATAAATATGAGGCTGGAACGGAGCTATCAGAAGAATTTTGGAGAAAATCCGTTTTTTAACTTAGTTAGATCTATCAATGAAAATATAAGTATTTATCTGCGTTGTATTAAGATATAGCATATCAGAACTACAACCATCCCGTTTTTTATTTAGATTTGCAGTTTGCTTTTAATCACTCAAGATCCGTATTACTATGTATGGAACTTAAATAAAGTACTAATATATATTGGATTTTCCTAAATATAATGCAGTTGCTATATTGTTAGACAACAGACGGTTGAGGTCTGTGAGATTATGCAACGGCACCAACAAAAACAACATGTATTTTTAATAATTTTAGTTTTGTTACACACAATGGTTTGTTTTAATTTAAAATTTACATATAATTTTGCATTATTAATAAATATGATGTTACTTATGAAAAAAGGTATTTTGGGGTGTAATATTATATACTTGTTTATACTTATTTGCATAGGAATTGCCCTCCCTATCAAATCGCAAAACAATTACAAAGTAAAACTTACAGGCACTGTTTATGAGTACGACCACAACAACAAGCGTTTGCCTTTAGAATTTGCAGCTGTGTCTATTCCTGAAATTGCACTAGGGACAACCTCTGATGAAAATGGTAGTTCCGGGATGTTGAAGATCAGCCGCAGGTGCCTGCAGGATTACAGGGACCAAGGA
>CAUDXH010000040.1 GCA_958453305.1 uncultured Bacteroides sp.
ATATATTCATATAACTTCTTATAGAACGGATGCTTAGTCAGCGTAGAGGCATCTCCCAATATAATAAGTTTCATGCGTGCACGTGTAATTGCTACATTCATTCGTCGCAAGTCATTTAGAAAACCAATCTGTCCCTCTTCATTTGCACGTACTAAACTGATGAGGATAACGTCTCGTTCCTGTCCCTGAAAACCATCTACCGTATTGATGGTGATAAGGTGTCGGTAAGGCTTGAAGAAAGCATCTCGTTTTATCAGTTGACGGAGATATTGTACTTGTGCTTTATAAGGAGAAATCAGTCCCACATCAATCCGTTCTTCCAGAAAACGGTCTTTACCTATTTTATTGATATAGTTGGTAAGTTGGGAAATGGAGAGTGCCGCCTCCTCTTTATTGATACGGCCGAAGCTTTCACCCACAAACTCTTCGTTGCATTCCATTCCTTCCGTATTTATCCATTCTATCGGTGTGTCATAGTCCAATATACTCCGATATTTTACTTCGGGAGCTGATTTCAGTTCACCCTGATAGAACCATTCTGAAGAGAAACGCATAATTTCGTCATTCATTCTATATTGTACCTTTAACAAGGATACAGTGTCGGGTTTGTTGTCTGCAATCTCCTGCATCAGTGTCCGGTCTAATCCTCCACGAGCTGCTTCCATGCATTTAATGGTAGGAGGAAGCTGGCAATAATCACCGGCCAGAATGACACGGTCTGCTTTGCGGATGGCAATCCAGCAGGCAGGTTCTAGAGCTTGTGCGGCTTCGTCTATGAATAAGGTACTGAATTTGCGTCCTGTCAATATTCTGTTGGCGGAACTTACCAGTGTGCAGGCTATCACACGTGCTTCGCCGAACAATGCTTCGTTGATGCGAATTTCCAGTTCGGTGGCACGGTCTTTCAGTGAGTTTATTTTCTGTCGGATATTCTCACGTTCCGCTCCTTTGCGCGAACGTCCGTAGAGCTCGCGTATTGCTTTTCGGATACTCCATAATTGCGGATAATCGGGATGGCTTTCAAAACGGCGTTCATAGGTAAAAGCAAGCATTTTGTCATTGACGCGGGTGGGATTACCAATACGGAGAACGGGAACACCCCGGTCCACCAGTTTCTCGCTAATCCAGTCTACAGCCATATTGCTTTGTGCGCAAACCATCACTTGATTTTCCCGGTGAAGGGTCTCGTAAATGGCTTCTACCAATGTGGTAGTCTTACCGGTTCCGGGCGGACCGTGGACTATAGCAACATCTTTGGCATGCATCACTTTATTTACTGCTTCCTCCTGCGTATTGTTTAACCAAGGGAAACGGGTGAAGCCGAAACTGAAAGTTTCCGCCTTTTGGCTGCCATGAAAAATCTCACGTAACTCTGCCAGACGATTCCCTTTTGCCTTGAGGACTTGTCCCAACGCTTCGAACATCAACCGGTAACTGGTTTCATCAAAATAAAGCTGTACTCCCAATTGTAGCTCGGTTGCCTGTATGCTGAGCAATGCATCTGCCGAGGGGAGAACGATTACCATTCGGTCTTCGTCCACGTAGTTGACAGTTGCCGTAAAATTGAAATAATGTAATTGGCCTGATGCATTTTGCGTAAAAAAGCATACCGGACGGCCGAATTCAAATACATGTTCTATGTCTTTGTCTTCTTGCCTTTCAACTTCTACAACCAATTGATTCAATGAGTTATAATAGCTTCTGCCTGCCGATATAGGATACCAGCACATACCCCGTTTCACTTTGCGCCCGATGCCCATTGCTTCAGTCTGTTGCCTGAAAGTCTCTTTTTCGTAATCATATTCTAATTTTAGTAACAACTCTTTGCGTTGTAGTTTGTTAATTATATTAGAAAGGGGTATATGTTGGTTCATAATGATGCTTTTTTCTATAAGAATTGCAAAGATAATAATAATCCTTTAGGTAGGACTTTATGTTTTATTTTGTTAAACGTATTATAGATAACACAAGAATTCAAATATTATTCCTATATTGCCAAAAATAAAATAGATTTAAAACTGTAATAATTATAAATAGTAAAAGGTATGGTATATGACTTGGACATGTTAAAGGCCTTTTATGCTTCTTTCGAAAAGAAGATAGGTCGGGTAAGAGCCGTGTTGCAGCGTCCGCTGACATTGGCTGAGAAAATTCTGTATACACATCTTTATGATGATGCTCAACTGAAGAATTATGAACGTGGCGAGGACTATGTGAATTTCCGTCCCGACCGCGTGGCTATGCAAGACGCGACGGCGCAAATGGCATTGTTGCAATTTATCAATGCAGGAAAGGATTCCGCTGCCGTACCTTCTACTGTGCATTGTGACCATTTGATTCAGGCATATAAAGGAGCGGGCCCGGATATTGCAACGGCTACGGAAACCAACCGTGAGGTATACGATTTCTTACGAGATGTTTCTTCGCGTTTCGGTATCGGGTTTTGGAAACCGGGAGCAGGAATCATTCATCAGGTGGTACTCGAAAACTATGCTTTTCCCGGGGGAATGATGGTAGGGACGGATTCTCATACCCCCAATGCCGGAGGATTGGGAATGGTGGCAATCGGAGTCGGTGGTGCCGATGCTGTGGATGTAATGACCGGTATGGAATGGGAGTTAAAGATGCCGAAACTGATTGGAGTTCATTTGACCGGAAGCTTGAATGGATGGGCTTCGCCAAAGGATGTGATTCTGAAATTGGCCGGTATTCTGACCGTGAAAGGTGGAACGAATGCCATTATAGAATATTTTGGAGAAGGGACAGCTTCACTTTCGGCAACCGGTAAGGCTACTATCTGCAATATGGGTGCAGAGGTGGGGGCTACCACATCCTTGTTCCCCTATGACGACCGGATGGCTGTGTATCTGAAAGCTACCGGAAGAGAGTCTGTAGCAGAGATGGCCGGAAAAGTGGCAAATGATTTACGTGCCGATGCTGAGGTTGTTGCCAATCCTTCTGCTTTCTACGACCGTGTGATTGAAATTAATTTGTCCGAGTTGGAACCTTATATCAATGGGCCGTTTACACCGGATGCCGCAACACCTATTTCAGAGTTTGCCGAAAAGGTATTGGTTAATGGTTATCCGCGTAAGATGGAAGTCGGGCTGATAGGTTCATGTACCAATTCATCTTATCAGGATTTAAGTCGGGCTGCTTCCATTGCCCGTCAGGTAGCTGAAAAACATTTGGCTGTGGCTGCTCCTTTGATTGTCAATCCGGGTTCTGAACAGATTCGAGCTACCGCCGAGCGTGACGGGATGATTGATGCTTTCCAAAAGATTGGGGCTACTATTATGGCGAATGCTTGCGGTCCGTGCATCGGACAGTGGAAACGCCATACCGATGATCCTGTCCGCAAAAACTCGATTGTCACTTCTTTCAACCGTAATTTTGCCAAACGTGCCGATGGTAATCCGAATACACATGCATTTGTGGCTTCTCCTGAATTGGTATTGGCTCTGACTATTGCCGGTGATTTATGTTTCAATCCGTTGAAAGATACGTTGATAAATCAAGAAGGCGAGAAGGTGAAATTGAGCGTTCCAGAGGGAGATGAATTGCCGTCGGCAGGTTTCACTCAAGGTAATCCCGGTTATTTGGCTCCTGCCGGTGCACAGGTAGAAATTAAGGTGAATCCCGAATCACAGCGTTTGCAGTTATTGGCTCCGTTTCCGGCATGGGATGGAAAGGATTTTACGGATATGCCTTTACTGATTAAGGCTCAAGGTAAATGTACCACAGACCATATTTCGATGGCAGGCCCGTGGCTGCGTTTCCGTGGTCATCTGGAAAATATTTCGGATAATATGCTGATGGGGGCGGTGAATGCTTTCAATGGTGAAACGAACAAGGTGTGGAACCGATTGACAAATACCTATGAGAGTGTATCGGGCGCGGCTAAGCAGTATAAAGCGCAAGGCATCGGGTCTATGGTAGTTGCGGAGGAAAATTATGGAGAAGGTTCCAGTCGTGAACATGCCGCTATGGAGCCTCGTTTTCTGAATGTAAAGGTTATTTTGGCAAAGAGTTTTGCCCGCATCCATGAAACGAATCTGAAGAAGCAGGGAATGTTGGCGGTGACTTTTATAGACAAAGCGGACTATGACAAGATTCAAGAACATGATTTGATTACCGTCAGCGGATTGGCGGACTTTGCTCCCGGAAGAAATCTGACTGTGACTTTACACCATGAAGATGGCACTCAGGATGGTTTTGAAGTACAGCATACTTATAATGAACAGCAGATAGGTTGGTTCCGTGCCGGCTCTGCTTTAAATGCAAGATAAAAGATGAAAAAGACAGTACCTTATATTACAGGAGACGGAGTGGGAGTAGAAATCACTCCCTCCATGCAAGCCATAGTGAATGCAGCCGTGAAAAAGGCATACGGCAATGAACATGAAATAGAATGGATGGAAGTGCTGGCAGGTGAACGTGCTTTCAACGAAACAGGTTCCTGGTTGCCGGATGAGACGATGGAGGCTTTCAAGAAATATGGTGTGGGTATAAAAGGTCCGTTGACTACTCCGGTAGGAGGTGGTATCCGTTCCTTGAATGTGGCTTTGCGCCAGACGCTGGATCTGTATGTGTGTCTGCGCCCCGTACGCTGGTTCCGTGGAGTGGTATCTCCGGTGAAAGAGCCTCAGAAGGTGGATATGCATATTTTCCGCGAAAATACGGAAGATATTTATGCAGGTATAGAATGGGAAGCAGGCACGCCGGAAGCTGAGAAGTTTTATCGTTTTCTGCATGATGAAATGGGAGTGGCTAAAGTGCGCTTTCCCGAAAGTTCTTCGTTTGGCGTGAAACCGGTGTCCAAAGAAGGAACGGAACGTCTGGTACGTGCGGCATGTAAATATGCTTTGGAGCATGGCTTGCCGTCAGTGACGTTGGTGCATAAAGGAAATATCATGAAGTTTACTGAAGGCGGCTTCAAGAAATGGGGATATGAACTGGCGGAACGTGAATTCGGAGATGCCATTGCGTCAGGCAAGTTGGTGATAAAAGACTGCATAGCCGATGCATTCTTGCAGAATACGTTATTGATTCCCGAAGAATATTCGGTGGTGGCTACCTTGAATTTGAACGGAGATTACATCTCGGATCAGTTGGCTGCCATGGTAGGCGGCATCGGAATTGCTCCCGGAGCGAACATCAATTACAATACCGGTCATGCCATTTTTGAAGCGACTCACGGTACGGCTCCCAATATTGCCGGAAAGGATGTGGTGAATCCTTGTTCATTAATCCTCTCGGCTGTCATGATGTTGGAACATTTTGGCTGGAATAAGGCGGCGGAGCTGATAGTGAATGCCTTGGAATCCAGTTTTGGCGAGGGACGTGCCACACATGACCTTGCCCGTTTTATGCCCGGAGGTGTCTCGCTTGGCACGTCGGCATTTACAAAAGAAATAATAGAAAGAATAAACTCCTAAAAATTCACGGATATGAAGAAAGAATATATCATTTACAAACTCTCCGAGGAAATGAAGAATGCGACCCGGATTGAGAACGAATTGTTCAAGAAGTTTGATGTAAAGCGCGGATTGCGTAACGAAGATGGCACCGGTGTTTTGGTAGGGTTGACCAAGATAGGCAATGTAGTAGGGTATGAACGTATTCCCGGCGGAGGATTGAAGCCGATTCCCGGCAAACTTTTCTATCGTGGGTATGATTTGGAAGATTTGGCACATAGCATTATTAAAGAGAAGCGTTTTGGATTCGAGGAGGTGGCTTATCTGTTATTGTCCGGTCATTTGCCTGACAAGGAAGAGTTGGCGTCTTTCTGTGAGTTGATTAATGACAATACTCCGTTGGAACAGAAGACCAAAATGAATATCATTGAGTTGGAGGGAAATAACATTATGAACATTCTGGCCCGTAGCGTGCTTGAAATGTACCGTTTTGACCCGCAGGCGGATGATACTTCGCGTGATAACCTGATGCGTCAGAGTATTGACTTGATATCCAAGTTCCCGACCATTATTGCATACGCTTATAACATGTTGCGCCATGCCACGTATGGTCGTTCGTTGCATATCCGTCATCCGCGTGAAAAACTGTCTATCGCAGAAAACTTCCTGTATATGTTGAAAAAGGATTATACGGAACTGGATGCGCGTACGCTTGATTTGCTGTTGGTACTTCAGGCTGAACACGGAGGTGGTAATAACTCTACTTTTACCGTCCGTGTAGTTTCGTCCAGCCGTACGGATACTTATTCGGCCATAGCCGCAGGTATCGGCTCGTTGAAAGGTCCGCTTCATGGAGGGGCAAATATCCAGGTGGCGGATATGTTCCATCATTTGCAGGAAAATATCAAGGATTGGACCAATGTGGACGAAATTGATACTTACTTTACCCGTATGTTGAATAAGGAAGCGTATGATAAGTCCGGTCTGATTTATGGTATCGGCCATGCGGTCTATACGATATCCGATCCTCGGGCCATCTTGTTGAAAGAATTGGCTCGTGATTTGGCAAAAGAAAAAGGTAAGGAAGAAGAATTTGCCTTCCTGGAATTGTTGGAGGAACGTGCCATTGCTATGTTCGGAAAGATTAAGAATAACGGCAAGACGGTGTCCAGCAATATCGATTTCTATTCAGGTTTCGTATATGAAATGATTGGTCTGCCACAGGAAATATTTACACCTTTGTTTGCGATGGCTCGTATCGTGGGGTGGTGCGCACACCGCAATGAGGAGCTGAATTTTGAAGGAAAACGCATTATTCGTCCGGCATACAAGAATGTGTTGGAAGAACTGGAATATGTGCCTTTGAA
>CAUDXH010000041.1 GCA_958453305.1 uncultured Bacteroides sp.
CTGACACAATGACATATATACGTGCAGGCTCATGCGTACGTACGTGTAGCTCGATACGTATATACGTGTGACCTGATGCGTATATACGTGTGGCCTGATGCCACCGTATGTGTAGTCTGATGCGTACGTACACACTTTACAAACAGGGGGATGTGTCAAAATGTGGATAATGCTGTCGTTTCGTTCCTAGGGGCAGGGTTCGCCTGCCCGAAGACACAAAGCAAACTGTTTTCGGGCGAGCGAACCTCGCCCCTACAGCTGACGATGGGATAGCACGGTTTAGTTTTGACACACTCCCATGCTGCATAAAACCTTTGGATTCAAAATGTACGTCATTGCTTAACTTGGAATTCATCTTTTCATCCAGACTGATATGAATCTCTTGAGAGGTTTGTTCGACTCCAGAGATGAGAAAGTAATCTAATATCTGAGCCGGCAACACGAGGCTGGCTAGCATGTTCAAATAATCGTTTTTCATAATGCGAAGTAAGCAATACTTCACGAGTATAAAAAATAATCCCCGCTAAAAATCTACTGAGCCCAAAAAAGACCTTGATGTTTTCAAAAAAGACCTTGATGTTTCTTAAAAACATCACCATCTTTTTTAAAAAGCTCGGTATGTTTTTATGTAAGGGAAGATGGAACCACCCTCACCAAGTCGGTCATTCCTTCTTTTCCGTTCATCCTTACATATTAACCAAAACGCATTATCAATCAATCGTTTAACACTGACAGAGCATCCCCTCATTCACCTTTCAGCCGTGCTTCCCAAGCTACTTTTAAACCAGCCTTCAGCATTTCTCCTGCCGGAAGAAATTTTACAGATGAAAGGAGGCTGCAGGGGTGGTAACAAGATGTCCATTCACTACCGGAGCCCTACCAACAGGACATTTCAGCGGTAGATGAAAGGAGGAAGGAAGAAGCAATATTTCCTTCCTCCGCTACTATGATATCTGCCGGCTTCTCATCAAATGTTCGCCGTCGAGTCTTTCAGATTCCACTTCACGATAAACCTTTACCCTTGGGATTGTGTCTAAACACTGATAATGCTGTCATTTTGTTAGTAAGGGCGAGATTCGCTCGCCCAAAATAGCTTGTTTGTGTATTACTCCCAAGATCGTGACCGTTGGTTCGGACAGGCAAACCCTGCCCTACAGTTGATGATTTGATAGATCGGGTTAGCTTTGATACATCCCTATCAGACTGCGACAAAGACTTTTTAAATAATGCCTATATAATCTCAAAGCTTCCCTCCAAACGGATATCCGCCGATGAAGCCCCAACCATTACTTTGAAACTTCCCGGCTCTACACAAAAGTTCATATTCTTATCCCAAAGCCCTAAATCCTGCGGACGAAGTTTAAAACGAACGATTTTTTCCTCTCCCGGCTCCAAAGAAATACGCTCAAACCCACGCAACACTTTTGTGTAAGTCGTAACACTGCTCACTTCATCACGCAAATAAAGTTGTACCACTTCATCTCCTTTTACCTTTCCCGTATTCTTCACTCTGCAACTTATATTTACTTCACCCTGTACCCCTTGTTCCTTGGGAGTTATTTGCAAATCACTATAAACAAAAGAAGTATAGCTCAAACCATATCCGAAAGGATAAAGTGCACCATAAACCGAAGTACTTGCAGGGACATCCGATCCCGGTTTAAAAGGAAAGGCAAATGGTATTTGTCCTACTGATTTCGGAAAAGTCACAGCCAGTCTTCCACCCGGATTGTAATCTCCAAACAAAGCCTCAGCCACTGCCTGCCCGCAAAACTCACCGGGAAACCAGGCATGTAATATCGCCGGAACATTAGCCGCTGCATAATTAATGGTTGCCGCACGACCGTCAAGCAACACCAACACTACCGGCGTGCCTGTGCCCATCACAGCTTTCAACAACTCTTCCTGACGGCCAGACAGCTCCAAACTGGTGCGAGAACGGTCTTCCCTTACCGTCAGTTCATTACCGCCCAGCACCATAATGGCAACTTCTGCATTTTGCGCAGCGGCAACCGCCTCATCCATCAGCCTGCTTTCTTCTTCCGTCTTCGGGAAATCAAGAATTTCACTTTCCGGGAAATGCGGGTCTATAATATCACAACCCTTCCGATAAACCACCTCTGCATCGGGAAGCATTTCCTTTATTCCCTGAAAAACTGTCTTTATCGGTGCATTGGCAGGTCCGTAACGGCAGATAAGTTGCTTCTTCTCTTCGGCATTCGGACCGATAACAGCCACCTTCCGAATCGATTTGGATAAAGGCAGCATCTCTTTCTCATTCTTAAGCAAGACCAATGACTGACGCGCTGCATCGAGTGCCACCGCCTGATGTTCTTTGCTATGTACTATCTTCTCGGCCAATTTTCCATCACCGCGATACGGGTTGTCGAATAATCCCAGCCAAAACTTCACCCGAAGAACCTCCGCCACACGCTTGTCCACCGTATCAAAAGAAATCTTTCCATCGGCAATTGCCTTACGCAAAGGAATTATAAACTCGTCGGGAGCAGTAAAATTAGTACGCACATTCAAACCGGCATTGACACACTGCGCAATACCGTCTTCGTATGTATCAGCCACCTTATGTTTGCCTGCAACAAACTCCACCGCCTCACTGTCAGAAACCACATACCCCTTGAATCCCCATTCCTGACGCAAGATTTCGGTCAGAAAATGATAGCTTCCGCTAATCGGTTCACCATCATAATCATTATAAGAGCTCATCACGCCCAAAGCCCCTGCATCTTGGAAAGCTACCCGGAAAGGCTCCAGATAGAGCGTTCTCATTTCACGCGGTGCTACGTGGGGATCGGTACGCGTTTGCCCATCGCGTCCGCCCACAGGAATACTGTAAACAGCAAAATGTTTGGGAGTGGCAACCAAATTATGCTTTTGAAGGGTAGTTACCATTTGTTTACCTAGTTGTCCCACCAGATAAGGATCTTCACCATACGTTTCCACACAACGTCCCCAGCGGGGATCTTGCGAAATATCCAAAATGGGAGAATAAATATTGGTATAGCCCAAAGCATCTGCTTCACGTGCCTCCACTTCGGCAATACGCGCAATCAGTTCTTTGTTCCAAGTGGCACCTTGTCCACACTGGGCAGGGAAATAAGTGGCACGGTCGTGACACAAACCACGTATACCCTCGTTTGTAAAGTCAACCGGAATACCCAAACGAGTTTCTTCAATAAACCACCGCTGGATAGCATGCTTCGTATCTACATGCCTGGTGTAGGGAAAGGCATACTCTGAACGAAACTTGCCGAGACCGTTATGCTCTTCATCAATATTTCCAATGCCGTCTTTCCATATTTCGGTTTTCCAGTTTTCTTGAGGCAACGCATCTTTCAAAATACGCCCCGAACCGTAAAGCGTGGCCATCTGACAGGTTTTCTCATCAAGAGTCATTTGACTCAACAAATCCTGCACACGGTCTTCCAACGGAGCCTTGGGATCTTCATAAATATCCATCACTCCATTCTTATTAAAGTCAATCCAGCCTTTATGATAAATACTTTTTTGAGGGGATGCCGCACTCATCTGAGAGTGAGTACATAAAGCCAACAAGCCTAATAATACAATTTGGTTTTTCATACGTAAATATTCTTTCGTTGTTCGATATGCGTGTTTTATTTTCAGTAACCAATCACTTATCTGCCCCCAACCATGTCCATTTATGCCAAATACCTTCCAACGGTCCTTGCTTGTGACTCTTCAACCACCATTTACAGAAACAGACCTGCAACAAGAAGAGCACAAACCCGATTATCAGACTAAGCGCATAGCCACAGTAAGGAGCGAGATACAGTCCGAACGGGAAATAAATGACAGCACCGGCAATAGACTGTCCGATATAATTGCTCAGACTCATTTTTCCATAAAAGCGAAGATTGGATACAAACTTCTTGAAGCCTTCCTTTTGATAAAGCAACACAAAAGATGCAACCAACACTACCGTGAATGCAAACTTCTGCCACATATCGAAAGCCGTCCCTACTGTTCCCCGAACAAGTAAGCTGTCACTTGCCATCACCAACTCTTTCAACTGGAACAACGGAGCAAATGCGATGGCAGAAATAATAAGTGCCTTCACCCAGAAACGTGTATTGGTTTCGGAAGAAACAAAAAGCTGCTTACGGCCGATATACAGTCCCATCAGGAACAAACCGGCAGTCTGCCAGAAACGTCCGGCACCCAATGCCCAATACAAACTCGCTTTTTGACCGTAAGTGATGTTCTTCCATAAGAACTCTCCCAAATTCCCCTCTTTCGTATAAGCCGCCACTTCCTGATACATTGCTCCTACCCCCAAATCGGGCAACGTATGCGACGGGTCGTACAAACTTACTATATAATGATACCATTCAACAGGTTGCAGTAAAAATACAATAGCTGTAACAAGAATGGCACAATCACTCCATTTGCGCACCACAAATAATACGACACCCACTACAACAAACAGTAATAGGACATCTCCTGCCGGGAAAAAAGCAGCATTGACAGTAGCAAAAACGGCTAATAAGACAAGACGCCAAAGAAAACGATAGCCAAAATCCTTCCCTTTCCGTTGCTGATTAGCCGACTGAATATAGAATGTAAATCCGAACAGCAAAGCAAAAATAGCATAAGCTTTCCCGGCAAACAGAGAAAAAGTAATGTTAAAGACTCCGTCATTCAGAATATTCAACCATCCGGGATCTCCTGTAGGATAAACCGGAAAGATAAAGTGTTCCAAGTTATGTACCAAGAGAATTGCCATCACAGCAAATCCCCGCAAAGCATCTACCACTTCGATACGTGGCAGTTTTTCTGATAACCTTAATTCCGCAACACTATTATAAAATATTTTTTTTAAGTACCTGAGCA
>CAUDXH010000042.1 GCA_958453305.1 uncultured Bacteroides sp.
CGAGACTCATTTCTGAATCCCGTATTTCCATTTACACAAAATATTTTATAGTGCCCAATAGAAAAAACCATATCATCTCATAATGCCTGAGTTTGATATGGTTTTTCGTTGTATTATTATAATATTTAGTGGCTGTGGTCTATTTAATGTTGGCACTGATGGTCTCCATCGTGATGGTGATGGCAGCCTTCTCCTGAATCGTGTATCGCTCCGTTCAAGTAAGCGTTTACCACTTCGGTAACATTTCCCTTACATCCTCTTATCACTTCAATGCCACAAGAAGACAACTTGTTCAAAGCTCCTGCTCCCATGTTTCCGGCAAGCATGACAGTAACTCCGTCAGCTTGTAGCTTGGAGGCAATGTTTGATTTGCATCCGCAGCCTTGTGGAGATGGAATCGTTTCGGTCATTACGATTTGGTTTTCTTCATTCACTGTGATGATGGTATAAAACTCACAATGTCCGAAATGGTCATCGATTTCACCATTTCTTGTTGGTAGTGCTATCTTTTTCATATCTGCATAATTTGTTTGAATAATCTCTGTTTCATCAATCCATGTACAAGCGGTTTTACATGTGGGACAGATTACAGCTCTTTGTTTTGCATGGGGGATGATGTTGTTTAAAATCATTCCGCACTGTTCACATCTAAACCACTGTGCATCCATATATGAGGTTCCTCCCTCGATAACCAGATTTTTCTGGTTGATTAATGCATCAGCCAGTTTTTTTCTGGCAGAAGCGTAAATACGTGTCAAGGTAGGGCGGGATATTCCCATGCTTTCTGCTGCTTCAGCCTGTGTATTGCCATCATAATCGCATAGATGAATAGCTTCATATTCTTCAATATAGAGTACGACGGTGCTTTGCGTTTTTTTCCGGTTCATCGGGGTAAAGCCCACAGCCATGGGGATTCCTCTTACTTTTCGTATGCTTTTAGGACGCGGTGACATGAGTCGTTTTTTTTTGATTTACGCTTGCAAAGATATGAACATTTGTTCAAAAATAAAAGATGTTTTCCCAAAAAAGAAGAATCTTTTTTTATAGTTTTCTCATTGTTATCTCCGCAGTTTTATCTGATATTTGCTTAATCGTTCCTCCATCATGTAGGGAGGAATGATTAATTTGAGTGTATCAAGAACGGCATTTACCATTCTTTCTCGGATAAAGTCATCTTTTAGTAAGATGGAAACACATCGTTGGGCAGGTGGATTGACATAAAGTGGAAGAATATTTTGTTTTTGTGTATCAGTCAGCGTGTTGATATGCAGTTCGGGTATAATGGTGTATCCTCCGTTGCGGTCTACTATTTTAACAAGCGTATCAATACTTCCTGCCTCGTAAATATGATTTCCGGTATGCTTGTCTTTACAGAAGTTGAGCGAACCGTTAGGCACACAGTGCCCTTCTTTTAAAATCCACATGTGTTCAGCGGGCAGGTTGCCGTTTGCGATGGCTTGTTGGGCTTTCTGGCATTTCTTTGAAAAGTAAGCCACAAACTTTTCAATATAAATAGGAATTTCCATCATGTTTTCCATGTCTTCGGGGGGTGTGGTAATGGCAAGGTCCAGATTTCCGTATTTCAGTTCCTGTATCAGCGCTTTGTTTGCTTTTTCGTCGATAAACAGGCTGACATTGGGATAAGTTTTCCGGAAATGAAAGATGAAATCAGGAACAAGGTAGGGAGCAATGGTAGGCAGGATTCCTATCCGTAGGTTTCCGCTCATGTTCTGGGTTTCATCAACCACCACCTCTTTTATTTTCTGGGTTTCATTGAGTGCTATTTTGGCTTGTCTGATTATTTTTTCCCCAATGCTTGTGGGAGTGATGTTTTTTCGGTCTCGGTTGAATATTTTTACATCCAGCTCTTCTTCCAGCTTCTGAATCATGGCACTGAGGGTGGGTTGGGTTACTCCGCATGCTTCTGCTGCGAGTACAAAATGGCGGTATTTGTCTAACGCCACAATATATTCCATCTGTTGCAAGTTCATGATATAATAGATTGAATCTATACAAAGATAAATGAAATCTGTTGTATATCCTTGAAAACAAGGGTATTTTTGCATCAGAAACCTAAGAGAACAAGAGATGGACGTGATTATGAAAAATTGGGATATAGCCAGACTGATACGGCTGATGATAGGAGCCGGCTTTGTCTTTTTCGGATTGTACAGCAGTGATTATTTCACCGTCATGATGGGAGTCTTACTGGTGGTGCTGGCCCTCTTGAACTGGTCATGTTGTGCTGCAGGTGGATGTGGTACATCTACTGAGTCAAAGGCTGTTTACAAAAAGTTTGTAGAGCCCTATACTATAAATGAGAATAGAAATAATAAAAAATAGAAGAATTATGAAAGCAGTAAATTTAACTAAGTCAGAGTTTTTAACTAAAGTAGCGAACTATGAAGCGAACCCGAATGAATGGAAGTTTTTAGGTGCCCGTCCGGCTATCATTGATTTTTATGCTACTTGGTGCGGTCCGTGTAAGATGCTGGCTCCGGTACTGGATGAACTGGCAGGCGAGTACGAAGGTCAGGTGGACATTTACAAGGTGAATGTAGAGGAAGAAGAAGAGCTGGCTGCTTTGTTCGGTATCCGCAGTGTGCCTTCTATCTTGTTTGTTCCCTTGGAAGGAGCGCCTCAGATGGCACAGGGAGCGATGCCGAAAAACGCCTTGAATGATGCGATTCAGACCGTATTGCTGGGCAATCGTTAACTAACCGGTCGGCATCAATATATAGGAGAAGTCCTGTTTAAAATTAACAGCAGAAAATCTGTTGATTTTAAACAGGACTTTTTTGATGTATTATTCTTGAGCGGAGTTCAGGTCTCTCCATTTCCGGATAAAACGTATGCCGGTAGCTATGAGAGCCAAGGACAGCCCGGTATAGAAAACAGCAATGAATTCCACGGGAAAGAGCTGCAGGTGGCGTGCTGCTATGCCGAATGTAATCATGACTGCCATAATAATCCATCCCTTAGCATCAAAGAAAGCAAAAGGGCAGTTATTGTTTGACTTCTGTGCAATGCGGTGCGTATGTTTTCGGTAAAGGCGGTGAAAAATAACTCCGAAGAACAATAGAAAGACCAGAGAGGTCTCACCAAGTTTGAGCAGCCAGTATTGTTCACTGTCCATCCAGTACATTACACCAATCCGCAGGATATTGCCTCCGGCAATGAGCCAAACCATTCCTGCAGTCATAAGCAAGGTTTTTCCAGATACTCCGTACTTCATGTCATTAAAACCATTTTATTTTCCGGAAAATAAGGAAAGCCAACGCTGAAAGCAGGATGGAAAGACATACGATAAGCATAAAGGCATGAGGAAATTCATCTAAATGGATGTCTACGTTCATTCCATAGAAGCTGGCAATGAGGGTAGGAACCATTAAGACGATGGAAAGGCTTGTCATACGCTTCATGATGGTATTGACATTGTTTGATATGATCGAGGCAAAGGCATCCATGGTTCCCGTAAGAATATCGCTGTAGATGTTCACCTGGTTATGTGCCTGCTTCAGTTCGATGAGTACATCTTCTGTCAGTTCATTGTTTTGGTAGTCTTTTTCATTGAAGATGTTTTGCAGCTTTCCAATCATTACTTCGTTTCCACGGATGGAGGTGTTGAAATAAACTAGGCTTTTTTGCAGGTTCATCAAGTGGAGCAAGTCTTCGTTACGGATACTTTTCTCCAGTTCTTTTTCGGCTGCATTGACCTCATTGTTTATTTGCTTCAGGTATTTAAGGAACCATACGGCAGATGAATAAATCAGCCGGAGAATCAGTTCATATTTGTTGCGTACATTGGTTTCTTTGCGTCGGGTATGCTCAATGAAATCGGGAATCATCTCGGTAGAATGGTAACATACGGATACGATGATTTCATTATTGGTAATAATGCCGATAGGTACAGTGGTATAAGGGATTTTCCCGTCTTCTATTTGGAGGGGGATACGCAAAATGGTGAGCAGCCAGTTTCCTTCTGTGTCGGTACGGGGGCGCTCGTCAATATCAGCAATGTCGTTAAGAAAGGATGTGGGAACTTTCAGCTCGTCTTGCAGAAATTTAAAATCATCTTCAGTTGGGCATTCCACATTTACCCAGCAGTTGGGCATCCATTGATTTTTCTCTATAAAGCCGGATTCACAAAAAAGATATTTTCTCATGGCGTGTACTCCTTGTTTAGTTTCTTTCGGCAGGTGAGACACGCTTGTGGTAGTCAAAGCGCGAATTTACCTTTCGGAAGAAGGGGTTAATACTATTATGTGATACGTTCGCGGGTTTGAATGGTCCATGTTTTGTGGGTTAAGTTCATAAAAAAAGTTCGTTTCTAAAAATAGGAACGAACTCTTTATCTTTTCAGCTCTTCAGGTTGGACTTGAACCAACGACCCTCTGATTAACAGTCAGATGCTCTAACCGACTGAGCTACTGAAGAATATTTAAAGTATTTTTGTCAGCTCTTCAGGTTGGACTTGAACCAACGACCCTCTGATTAACAGTCAGATGCT
>CAUDXH010000043.1 GCA_958453305.1 uncultured Bacteroides sp.
TTCTGAAAGATGTAAACAACTTGTTTCTTAGATAGCCTTATAAATATTCTACTACTTATTACAGTTCATTTGGAAATGTTATTCTCACTTTTATTCCTCCGCTTTTTCACTTGCTCCACTGCTTCAGATATGATTCCCTTGTTTTCAAAACGCTGCGTGTAATTGGTATAATCCGGATGAATACGTTCGTAAGTTGGGTCAGTGAATAAAGGACTCGTAATAATGTGGTCCGCAGTCGAACGGTTACAGCAGAAAACAATATTTTCAACTCCAGCCAGTCTGGTCAATGCTTTCACATCCGTATCGTGCGGCTGTAGTGTCATCGGATCTGTAAAAAAGAACAGATAGTCTATTTCTCCTTCTACGATCCGCGAACCAATTTGCTGGTCACCTCCTAAAGGACCAGATTTCAGGATTGTGATATCCCATTTGATTTCAGGATGTTTTTCTTCAAGGGCTTTTTTAATTAGTGTACCGGTTGTACCCGTACAATAGAATTTATGTCCTATCAGACGTTCCGAGTTCCAGAGAACCCACTCTATCATGTCTTTTTTCATTGCATCGTGTGCAACAAGCCCAATTCTTCGAACAATTGTTTTCATAAAGCTAAATTATTTTTATATGATAAATTATAATAACAAGAAAAAACTAATTCTATTGAAGGCCGGAGGATGACCGGATAAGTCTGAGCAATTCTTTGTTTGCCCGGCTATCCATGATGGTTTCCCGTTTTTCTTCAAAAAGATTGAGTGTTGTGGAGCATTCCCCACAGATGTCAATGCCCACTACCTGTTCTTTCTGAAGAATAACAGCCAGCAGTTTCTCCAATTCCCATAAGCTGAGAGAACCTTGATCCCAGTTTGTTGCTGCCGAAGCCGGATTCAAGACATCCTTGTCTATGGAAATGTAAACCGGTCCGTTGATATGTCCGGAAGAAAAGTCCTGCCAACCCTCTTCGTGCATGAGCGTAGTTTCACTGTAAAACCGGACTTGTCTTTCATATCCTTTCGGCACAGCCTGTATCAGTTTGTCTGAAGCACCTACGATAATTACTTTCTTGCAGTTGTTGTTATGGTCCAATATATCCTTTACCCAACTTCCGCAAGAAAGTATGTTGTCAAACAACGGTGGCTGCATATCGGGATGGTGGTCGAACACAATCAGCGAAAACGGAGTTTCGAGTTTGTCTGTCCAGAATTTAGTCAAATAATGATAATTGCCTGAATCGATGAAATGGACTCCCTCCGCCGGATAATCAGCAATCATCCGCTTCAAAGCCAAAGTACCATCCCTGTCACAGTAGCCCTCTGTACCATAAAGATGACGACAGTCCAGCCATATAAACTTATTGTTCCGGGCAAACGCCTCGTAGTCATACACTCCCGTGAAGTTCATGATGATGATCGGCCATGCTATCCGTTTATCTGTTTTTTGATTTTGCCCGCTCATACGTTGTTTTTGCATATCCTTTTACTGTTCATTAAAACCATCGTACATAACAGAAATCTTGCCGGTGAGGTAACAAAGCATTCTTGGGATACATACGGAAGGCCTGCTTGAAGCTTCCGGCGTTGAAAATGCCGGATGTCGCCTTAAAGGTATATAAATTCCCATTCTTGGAAACTGACGAAAGGGGAATTACCTCATATATGTGATCCTGACCGCCTTCATGCCTGATAATGACCGATTCTATTCCGATTGCGTCATCCAGGCCTTTCTCATCAACGACAACCGTCACCTCATATTCCTTTCCGGCTTCAACCGTGGCATTCAGCCCATTCCCAGCCTCTATGGATTTGATTTCTATGGCATCCCATCTGCTCCGGACGTTTGCTTTCCAGTCAGCCATCATTTTCGCCTTCGCAAAGTTGTCGGCTGCCAGAATATGGAAATGCTCTGACAGCTTGTTATAGAACCTGTCATAGTAGTCGTCCAACTGTCTTTTCATGGTAAAATGGGGAGCGATTTGTGCGATTGAGTTCTTGATATACTTGACCCAGTTTTCCGAATAGTTCTTCCCCCCATGCTCGTAATATAGTGGCAGGATGTCATGCTCCAACAAATAATAGATGGCTTCGGCATCCAGCTGGTTTTGGTACTGTTCATTCTGATAAGTACTTTTATCGGTCAGTGCCCATCCGGCATCCTTGCGGTATCCTTCATACCACCAACCGTCCAGCACGGAGAAATTAAGCACACCGTTCATCAATGCCTTCTCGCCCGACGTACCCGAAGCTTCTGCCAACCGCGTAGGGGTATTCATCCAGATATCCACACCCGAGATAAGATGGCGCGCCAGGTCCATGTCGTAATTCTCCAAGAATATGATTTTACCTAAAAATTCCGGGCGCCGGGATATTTCCACGATTTGCTTGATCAGTCCCTGCCCGGCACCGTCATTGGGATGGGCTTTGCCTGCAAAGATGAACTGTACCGGATATTTCGGATTATTCACGATCCTAGCAAGTCGGTCTATATCCGTGAACAGAAGATGAGCCCTCTTATATGTAGCAAAACGGCGTCCGAAACCTATTAGAAGGGCATCGGGATTGAATCTCTCAAAAATGGAAACGCTCAATGCCGGATCAACCTGACTCCTGAGCCAGTCCTTGCTGCATTTGCTTTTGATATAGTCCAGCAATTTTGCTTTCTGTTTTAACCGGGTATTCCATATCTCTTCATCTGGGATGCCATAGACAGCCTCCCAGATTTTCTGATTGGACTGGTCACAGAAAAAGTTCTCATCAAAATTGTCCTTGAAAAGCTTTTTCCATTCTGCCGCACACCAGGTAGGCAGATGTACCCCGTTGGTTACATAACCCACATGGTTCTCTTCCGGGAAGTATCCCTTCCAGATCGGCGCAAACATTTGCTGGGATACCGATTTATGTAACTTGCTGACGCCGTTTACCTCCTGGCAGGTCTTGCAGGCGAAGACAGACATGCAGAAACGTTCCTCCTTGTCTCCCGGATTGTGACGCCCGAGATCCATCAGGTTATCCCAGGTTATACCCAACTTGCCAGGATATCCCTTCATATATTTATTGAAAAGCCCTTCGTCAAAATAATCATGACCAGCGGGTACGGGAGTATGTACGGTATAAAGTGAGGAAGCACGTACCAGCTCCATGGCCTGCCCAAAATTCAAGCCGCCATTTATGTAATCACAAAGCCGCTGGATATTGATCAATGCGGCATGCCCCTCATTACAGTGATATACATCCTTCGTTATACCCAAAGCTTTCAGCGTCATCATCCCGCCTATGCCAAGCAGAATTTCCTGTTTTAGCCGATTCTCCCAGTCACCTCCATACAGATGGTGAGTGATAGGGCGGTCAAACTCGCTGTTGAGTTCATTGTCCGTATCCAGCAGATAAAGGGGAATACGCCCCACACTGGCTTTCCAAACATTGGCATGTACCACAAAACTGTCGGCATAGGGGACGTGGATTACCAGTTGTTTCCCATCCGGTTGCATTACCTTTTCAATCGGGAGCTGCCCGAAATTCTGCGCTTTATAATTGACTGTCTGCTGGCCGTCCATGGAAAGCGACTGGTCAAAATAACCGTAACGGTACAAAAGTCCTATGGCACAAAGGTCCACATTGCTGTCCGACGCCTCTTTCAGGTAATCCCCCGCCAACATTCCCAAACCACCGGAATATATCTTAAGAACTTCATCCAAGCCGTATTCCATGCTGAAATAAGCTATTGACGGGCGCTGGTGGTCCGGTTCCACATCGATGTATTTTTTGAAGGCGGAATAGACGGCATCCATTTTATAGACAAAGTTCTCATCATGTGCCAGCGCTACCAGCTTTTCATAATTTATCCGCTCCAGAAACAATACCGGATTCTGTTCCACCTCTTTCCAAAGT
>CAUDXH010000044.1 GCA_958453305.1 uncultured Bacteroides sp.
ACCTTACAGCTTCATCCGGTTGGTATAGTATGATTTCTCCTTGCTTCTCCATTATATGTTTCGCTTTTATTATATTGTTGCAAATGTACGAAAAAGAAACGTTATAAAGTCTGTTTTTTCCGTAAGTATTACCTTAAAAATTTGTTCCCTTTTTATTTTAATAAAACAGAAACATTCTGCTGTTTTAAAAATCAGTTATCTGTTTGCTATTCATAGTTAGGGTATCAAATAACTAAAATTCAAATGGAAACGCAAATCTATATTTTATGCAGATTTGTTTGTTAGAAGCGGAGAAAAGGACACAAGACATGATAAGAATCATAGGTCGGGGAGCGCCGCACGGCAAGGGGGGCACTAGCCTCCCGACGAGTGCAGCCGTTGGCCGGGTTATCGGTGAAAATGGAAAAAAGTTGGCTTTTCTTTTGGTATTGTTATAACTTTGTCTATATTTGTGTTGTGATAATCAATTTTAAAGTTATAACATTATGGTAACAAACATTATTCAGATTGGAAACAGCAAGGGGATAATACTTCCTTCCGAGATATTGAAACAGTTGCGTTTGTCCTTGAAATCGGCTGTGAGCATTTCTTTGGACGGGAACAATATTGTGATAAAGGCACAACCACGGCAGGGATGGGCGGAAGCTGCCAAACGTGCCCATGAGAATGGGGATGATGAGTTGCTTATCCCTGATGTGTTTGAGGATGAAAAGTTTGAGGATTGGACATGGTAGAACAGTATGGAGTGTATTGGGTAGAGTTAGACCCTACCCGTGGGGGTGAAATGGCAAAGACACGGCCATGTGTTGTTGTAACTCCTTCAGATTTGAATATGTACCTTACAATAGTAGTCATTGCTCCGATAACCTCCACCATAAGGAACTATCCTTACCGGGTTCTGTGTTCTGTAGCCGGGCGTGATGGGGAGATAGCCACGGATCAGATTCGCACGGTGGACAAAAGCCAGCTGAAAAGAAAGATTGGAGATTTGAATTTCAGTGAGATAAAAAGACTGAAGGAAGTGTTTCATCAAATGTTCTGTGAATAATGGAAAGTGTGCAAATAACAGGTTATGTAGCGTATTCAAAAAAGATATTATGAAGCCAACTACTTATATTAATTGGGACGGTCTGAAAGACATTCCATTCTTCTACTGCGATACAAAGGAAGATGAAGAAAACAAGGATTTCGACATCTATTACCAGGGCAAGCTGGTGTTGCATGACTACAACCATTGCGGACACTACCTTTACACTGCTGCGCTGCTGTTCAGTAAAATCAGAAACATTACAGCCGACTGGGTGAACCTGCATAACCTTTGGATTCTGCGTGATTGCGTGCGCGAGAATTACAATCACGGCATAGGAGTGGACGACCTTATTTTCGGAGAGAATTTCGATGGCAAGAACCTCGATACACTCACACCGCTTACCAAGAAACGCTTTGATTATTTGTGTAAGCGGATTAAGGAACTTGACCCATACGCAACAATTTAACACTTCATTGGGCGAAGGCAGGGCTTGCTGCGGATGCCAGACTTTAAATAATCCATTGGATTAATTATCTTTGCACGCTAATTTTCAAATTATAAAGAAATGACTAAATCGGAAATCGTAAAGGAAATATCTGCCAGAACCGGCATCGACGGCAAAGCGGTGCTTGCTGTTTTGGAAGGATTCATGAACGAGGTAAAGACTTCGTTGGGTAAGGAGGAAAATGTCTATCTTCGTGGATTCGGTAGTTTCATAGTGAAGAAGAGAGCGCAAAAGACAGCTCGGAATATCTCTAAGAATACTACTATGATTATTCCGGCTCATAACATACCGGCATTTAAACCGTCTGACGAATTTTTGAAAATGGTAAAACAACAGAACGCATAATAGGTAAACACAATGAAAGATCAGTTACGATTATTGAGAGACTGTATCAATAATGATCGTCCGGCAGTTGTCTTTCAGGGAGACGATTTTTGCGCTCCTGAGATTTTGGAAGCAGCAAAAGAAATTTATCGTAAACATGGTTGTTCCGAAGAATTTCTTTTTGACTGGCAGCTGCTTATCAATGAGGTGAAGGCTTACCAGTTAGAAAGTCCGGCAACTGTCAAATTGCCGAAACTCTCCCCGACAGAAACGGAACTGGTGCGGGAAGAGATGACTAAACGCTAAAAAATATTCTCGTTTAATACGCACCTTTTATTCTTCAGGCAGCGTATTGAACGGGATGGGATTAAAATGTTGGCGAACCTGCTTTTTTCGAAAGTTCCTGCCAATAGTTGAAGTCACTCGGTGAAAGATGCTCTTGCATCCAGTCACGCATACCAATATCGTTTCTTTCGTTCACATATCTCGTAAACGGAATCATTGTCTTACATGCTTCAAATCCAAGCATTCTCATATGGCGTGAAATGTTGGGAGGAAGACCTTCCAACCACTCTTTATAATACATTATCAATCTGTTTTCTTGGATTGGAACCGCTTGTTGGTGGTAAATATAGCTGGCGTTTCCGATTCTAATATCTCTGGCCTTATTTTCCCGTTCTTCTTCAGGTAGCCGACTTAAATATTCAGCTTGTGCTATTCTGCATTTGGAGTTTGGATGTTCCATGGTATTTTATATAATTAAGACTCTTCAATGATACGGTTCATCAAATCACATATTTTTTGGCAGCTATGACGGTCTGCGCAAGCAGGATAGGGGCATTTCTCAAAGGATGCCTGATTATCCGTAACTATGAAACCTCCGGAACGACGTACATAACTTACCGGATGAAAATAAATATCTTCCTTTTTCGGCCTATAAGTACATAGTCTTATAAGGCTGTTCAGCTCTTTGCAAATTTGCTCACATTTTTCTTTGGGATAATGTGGCAAATCACTGAATGCTTCGTAGGGGACAAAGGCAAATGCTTTGTCATCCCACATGACAGGTGTGTAATTCTGTACCATTTGTTATTTGGAATAAGGATGGCTGGCAGATTCCGTATTTCTGTATCAGTTAGGTAATCCGTCACTATTTAAGTGCGCCTGGGCAAACTCCCGGAGGTTCGTTTCGGCAATGCACTTTTCATAAATCTCATCCAATACTTCTTGCATATTTTCTACTTTATTGAATTTTAAGGGGCTGCCGTTTGTTGCGGCTTGCCTTTCCAGTTGTTCGATGATACTGGGAAATATCCCACGCAATAAACCGACGGTAGCTACGGCTGTAGCTGGTTCTACCTCTATTGTAATCTTTTTCTTTTCCATATCGTTGTATTATGTTATCAAAAGTAATAATTATTAGGATATTGGTAAGCATTTCTTCTGAAAAACTTTTTAAAGATATTGTTTTAAGATGACATACTGTGTTTTTGCGTTCACGCAGTATTCTTTCCCACCCTCCCCTTCATCGGAATGACTGTTCT
>CAUDXH010000045.1 GCA_958453305.1 uncultured Bacteroides sp.
TTCTTTTATTACTTTTACTTTAGCAACAAAGTGAAGCGGGAGTTTGTATGTGTACGTTAAACAATGATTAAAACAATGCGATAATAACAACGAAATCCCGCTTCCGGCAGAAGCGGGATTTTTTTATAATATATATACGAATGAAAAAGATAGCAATACAAGGTGTACCGGGCTCGTATCACGACATTGCCGCCCACAAGTTCTTCCCCGGAGAAGAGATCGAACTAATCTGCTGTTCCACGTTCGAAGAAGTCTTTGCGAACATAAAGCAGGATAGCAATGTAATTGGTATGCTCGCTATCGAGAACACCATTGCAGGCAGTTTGCTGCACAACTATGAGTTACTGCGCGAAAGCGGCATGACCATTGTCGGCGAACACAAACTACGCATCAAACACAGCTTCATGTGCTTGCCGGACGACAATTGGGAAACACTGACAGAAGTCAACTCCCACCCTGTTGCCTTGGCACAATGCCGTGAATTCCTGATACAACATCCCAAACTGAAAATAGTAGAAACGGAAGATACGGCAGGAAGTGCGGAAGCCATCAAACGGGAAAATCTGAAAGGACACGCCGCTATCTGCTCCAGATACGCCGCCGATTTGTACGGAATGAAAGTATTGGAAGAAGGCATCGAAACAAACAAACACAACTTCACGCGTTTCCTTGTAGTGGCCGACCCATGGAAAGCCGATGACTTACGTGAACGTTCGAAAGTAAACAAGGCCAACATCGTCTTCTCCCTCCCCCACAACGAAGGAAGCCTGTCGCAAGTGCTCTCTATCTTTTCTTTCTATAAAATAAATCTGACCAAGATTCAATCATTACCGATTATAGGCCGCGAATGGGAATATCTGTTCTATGTAGACGTAATTTTCAATGATTATTTAAGATACAAGCAGTCTATCGACGCCGTTTCACCATTGACAAAAGAACTTAAAATATTAGGAGAATATGCAGAAGGAACATCAACCATATAATATTCAGCCGGCAGACCGTCTGGCGAATGTTAGCGAATACTACTTCAGCCGTAAACTGAAAGAAGTGGCACAAATGAATGCCGAAGGTAAAAATGTAATCAGTTTGGGTATCGGAAGCCCTGACATGCCTCCTTCGGAAGAAACCGTCAATGTGTTGTGCGAACAGGCAAAGCGTCCTGATGCGCACGGATACCAACCTACTGTCGGCATTCCTGAATTACGCAAAGCCATGGCCGACTGGTACAAGCGTTGGTATCATGTAGAGCTTGATCCGGCAACCGAAATCCAGCCGCTCATCGGTTCCAAAGAAGGTATCCTGCATGTGACGCTGGCATTGGTCAATCCGGGTGATCAGGTATTGGTTCCCAATCCGGGGTATCCTACCTACACCTCTTTAAATAAAATATTGGGCAGTGAGATTGTGAACTACAACCTGCGCGAAGACAACCATTGGCAACCCGATTTTGATGAACTGGAGAAGATGGACTTGAGCCGCGTCAAGATTATGTGGACCAACTATCCCAATATGCCGACCGGAGCGAACGCCACGATGGAACTGTATGAAAAGCTGGTAAACTTTGCACGCCGCCATAATATTGTGATTGTAAACGACAACCCATACAGCTTTATCCTGAACAAGAAACCACTGAGTATTCTTAATGTGCCCGGAGCCAAAGAATGCTGCATCGAGTTCAACTCTATGAGCAAGAGCCACAACATGCCCGGCTGGCGTGTGGGAATGCTCGCCACCAATGCGCAGTTTATACAATGGATATTGAAAATAAAGAGTAATATTGACTCAGGAACTTTCCGCCCCATGCAACTGGCCGCCGCACAAGCTTACAACAACAGTGTGGAATGGCACGAAGAAGCGAACGTCAATGTATATAGCCGTCGCCGCCAACTGGCAGAAGAGATTATGAAAGTACTCGGTTGTAGCTTTGATCCCAATCAGGTAGGTATGTTCCTTTGGGGACGCATTCCCGAATCTTACAATGACGTGGAAGAACTGACCGAAAAAGTGTTGCACGAAGCACGTGTGTTCATTACTCCGGGCTTTATCTTCGGCAGCAACGGCAAACGCTATATCCGTATTTCCCTCTGTGCCAAAGAAGAAAAGCTGGCAGAAGCACTGGAAAGAATTAAAAAGATAATGTAACAAAACAAAATATCAGATTATGGAATTAGATTTAAAACCCATCGAACTTCCGGGAATTGAAAAGAAACGCCCGATGATTATCGCCGGCCCATGTAGTGCCGAAACCGAAGAACAAGTAATGGATACAGCCACTATGCTGGCCAATAAAGGCATTAAGATTTTCCGTGCCGGCATCTGGAAACCGCGTACCAAACCGGGAGGTTTCGAAGGCATCGGTGTAGATGGCCTGGCATGGCTGAAACGTGTGAAACAGGAAACCGGTATGTATGTTGCCACCGAAGTAGCTACTGCCAAACACGTTTACGAATGTTTAAAGGCAGGTATTGATGTGCTTTGGATTGGCGCACGCACCACTGCCAATCCGTTTGCCGTGCAGGAAATTGCCGATGCACTGAAAGGTGTGGATATTCCTATATTGATTAAAAACCCTGTCAACCCTGACCTTGAATTGTGGATTGGAGCTTTCGAGCGCATCAACAATGCAGGTTTGAAGCAACTGGGTGCTATCCATCGCGGATTCTCTTCTTATGATAAAAAGATTTACCGTAACCTACCCCAATGGCATATCCCTATCGAATTGCGCCGCCGCATTCCCGAACTGCCTATTTTCTGTGACCCCAGCCATATCGGTGGCAAGCGCGAGTTGGTAGCTCCCCTCTGCCAGCAGGCGATGGACTTAGGTTTTGACGGCTTAATCGTAGAATCACACTGCAATCCCGACTGTGCATGGAGCGATGCCGCCCAACAAGTCACTCCCGATGTGCTGGACTACATCCTAAATCTGCTGGTCATCCGCAAAGAAACCCAAACAACTGAAAACCTGGGTGAACTGCGTAACCAAATCGATGATTGCGACAATGAGATTATCGAAGTATTGGCAAAACGTATGCGTGTCTGCCGTGAAATCGGTACATTCAAGAAAGAACATGATATGACCATTCTACAGACAGGTCGTTACAATGAGATTCTGGACAAGCGCGGTGCACAAGGTTCATTGTGCGGCATGGATTCAGAATTCATTAAAAAAGTATTCGAAGCCATCCACGAAGAAAGCGTAAGGCAACAAATGGAAATCAT
>CAUDXH010000046.1 GCA_958453305.1 uncultured Bacteroides sp.
TTATAATCCGCAAATCCAAATTTCCGCAGAATCCGAAACGAAGCGTTCGATTTTCAGGGAAAAGGACAAAACGAAGCGTTCAAAAAAGGAAAGCGCGCAACACTCAAAAAGCCGAAACAAAAGTTTTGTAATGACCTCTGTTTCGGCTTTATAATTTCATAAAAAATGGCTTTATAACGGCATTAAAATAAGGCTCAAAAGTTTGGCCTTCTACTTGAAAAATTGTATCTTTGTTCAGTGCTAAGCAGCTGTTTTATGAACTAATTTTTCCTGTTTCTTATACAGCATCATGTCTGTATATTCGGCAGAATAATTCATGTGGGCATTGAATTCCTTTTTTGTACAACCCTCAAAAGGATTGCCAATGGTTTTGTTTGCTCCAATCCATTCACACAGTTCAAGTATGGAGGATTTATTGGATGTGAAATAAACGAAGGAATGCTTTTCGAGTATCTTTAAAACATCCAAATAATCAGACAAGCGCCAATACATATTGTACGTACCAACATCAGTGGAAAGATAAGGCGGATCAATTAAAAAGACGACTCCGGGAACATCCTTATATTGGTTGAATACTGCTTTGTAGTCGCATGATACAATTTCAAGCCCTTTTAAGTAGTCAGAAGACTCCGGATAACCGGTCTTGCGAATGTTGTTATAAAGGACTTCCTTGCGCATTTCGGCTACAGACAATTTATACTTCATGGAGAACATAAGTGAGGATGATAAGGTTATAAAATCCACGTACCCAACATTTAGTTCTTCTTCCTCGATACGTTTAAAAATGCGTTCTCTAAGTTCCCCTTTAATTGGTTTATGTTTGGGTATCGAATTACCCACCAGCTCCCTAATATCGGCAAGCAGTTTATTTGTCTGTGGGATATTTTTCAGTCTGAACCGGTAGTTGTCGAAGTCATTGTAGACAACAGTAGCATCGGGCTTGCTTCTTTTGGCTATATGCGAAAGAAGTCCGGAACCGCCAAACAAGTCCACAAACACGGTATCTTCAGGGAACTGTTCCAAAACTTTAATAAACTCTTTAGCAAACATTCTTTTTTGGCCTACAAATGGCAGTGGTGCAGATAAATTCATATTCTTCATACGTTCAAGTCAAATTTAATGTTTTCAACTCCGGATAACAGTTCCAGAGTCCGGTCAATGTTATTTTCATATATATGCACATTTCCAAGGTCAAGGGTTATGGACTTCAGGGGAAGCTCCACCTGCCTTGCCATCAGATAAAGATGATAAATATCAGCCGGAAGCCCAAGGTTCGCATCAGAACTACGCTGATATGCAGATAGCACCAATTCTCCCTCATCAATTTGGAACTGCACAAGACTCAGGCAGGGTGCCTGGTTGCTTTCCACCCCGGTTTCTCCAAGAAACAGGACATAATTCTTGCTGTTGCGCTTTTCCCGGTTAATCCTGGTTATGAGGGGTGGAAGCTTTTCAAAGTAAGTTGGATAGCTGTTTACAAGGGTATGGCCGCAATAATCCCACCAGGTAATCCCTGCCTCTTTGTATTTTTCCACATCCCGGACTCCTTGCATAAACAGTTTCAATTCCTCTTTCAGCTTTTTCCTGGCTATCCCGTGGCTTTCAAATATGTCAAGTAAATCAGCGGGGGTTAGCATGAGCCTTTCGTTTAATAGATACTTGATACGCCCTTTCCTATTGGTCTGGATTTTGCCCGTTTGGAGTATCTTGTCTAATGTCTGGTAATACTTATTCATGAGCTTTATTTTTGGTTGTACAAAGGTAGCTCTACCGGACAACACAAGGCATCCCCGGCACATCAATCACACTGCACCGAGCGTGCAGTGCTTTCCAAACCGTTTGATAACATCATACACCTTACGTTCGCTTACCGAATATTTATTTGCCAAAAACGCCACTGCATAAGTGGTCTTTTCACCTTGTTTTTTCATGACCTCATACTCCGTATATAAGTCTATGAATCGAAGGTCATCCTGCTTGCCGCCCAAACTTATAAGCATTTCAAGCGGTTCTCTGTTAAATTTAAGTGCTTCAAACAATGTCATATCCAATCATTTTTGTACTTTTGCAATGCCAATCATTTATTTAATGCGTAAAAACGCCACGAGAGTGCGGCAGAGGGCATTGCCCCCGGTCGCGCACTCTCGTGGCGTTTTGTGTTAATAAATGATTGGCGTCTATATTAACAGGCCGGGGGCTTTTTTTATCCCTCCCCCGAAGGGATTGTCAATCACTCAATCCGATATAATTCCAAATTGAACTTGTCCTTTTTTTCCCAGCCTTCAGCCAGAACTGTCTGAATGAATCCTACTGCTTTTGTATAGAAATCTTTCAGTTCTTCTAACTGAGTAAAAGTATGGTATTCCGGTTGTTCATCCGAACCAAACTTAAACGTCACTGGCAGGGTTTCTCCGCCCGTCTGAACGGCCAAATCGTATGCTGCCTTATAGTTGTACTGGTTCTCCACAGAAAGCCATACATGGGCACCATTATAGGCGAATCCGGATAGGATAGCCGCATCAGTCTGGCTGTTATACCAGGACATAACCAATGTGTGGATTTCCTCATCAGTAGGCTTATGCCCGAACTCCTCTTCCATGTAGGAGGCAGAGCCGTTCTCTTTTTCCTGCACATCCC